>NZ_JBWKLQ010000002.1:35287-531296 GCF_056429965.1 Streptomyces sp. NPDC046122
AAAGGGAGGGGGACATAGCGAGCGGGTGTATCCCGGGTTTTTTTCTTGGTTCTCTTTCTTTCGTTTTTTGCCCGCCCCCGAGGGGGCCCTCTCCCACGGCACGAGAACGGGCAGGTCGAGCACGAGGCTCGACGAGGGCCCCCGGCGCGGTCACGGCTTGACGAGGACCTTGAGCGCGGTGCGCTCGTCCATCGCCCGGTAGCCGTCGGGCACGCCGTCGAGGCCCACGGTGACGTCGAACACCGGCGACGGGTCGACCGTTCCGTCCAGGACGTCCGGCAGCAGGTCGGGGATGTACGCGCGCACCGGGGCCACTCCCCCGCGCAGCGCGACGTTGCGGTTGAACAGCACGCCCAGGTCGAGGCCGGTGCCGCTGCCGTGCGGGACGCCGACGTAACCGATCGCGCCGCCGTCGCGGGCGATCCCGACGGCCGTGCGCATCGACTGCTCGGTGCCTACCGCCTCGATCACGGCGTGCGCGCCCTGCCCGCCGGTGAGTTCGTGTACGGCCGCGACGGCGGCATCGCCGCGCTCGGCGACGATGTCGGTGGCGCCGAAGGTCTTGGCGATGTCGGTGCGCGCCCGGTGGCGGCCCAGCGCGATGATGCGCTCGGCCCCGAGCCGCTTGGCGGCCAGCACCCCGCACAGCCCGACCGCGCCGTCGCCGACGACCGCGACCGTCGAGCCGCGCCGCACGCCCGCGCCGAGGGCGGCGTGGTGTCCGGTGCCCAGGACGTCGGAGAGGGCGAGGAGGCCGGTCAGCAGCCGGTCGTCGGAGGCCGCGGCGGCCGGGAGCTTGACCAGCGTTCCGTCGGCGAAGGGCACGCGCACGGCTTCGCCCTGGCCGCCGTCGGAGCCCACGGAGCCCCAGAACCCGCCCTGCGGGCAGGAGGTCTGGAGCCCTTCGGCGCAGTACTCGCACGTGCCGTCGGACCACACGAAGGGCGCGACGACGAGATCGCCCGGGGCGAACCCGGCCACTGTGCGCCCGGCCTCCTCGACGACGCCGAGGAACTCGTGGCCGATGCGCTGTCCGGGCTGCCGGGCGGACTCGCCGCGGTACGCCCACAGGTCGCTGCCGCAGACGCAGGCGCGCAGCACGCGGACGACCACGTCCGTGGGCTCCTGGATCCGCGGATCCGGCACCTCCTCCACGCGGATGTCGTGCGGGGCGTGGATGACGGTGGCGCGCATGGGGATCCTCGGTGCTCAGACGGTGGTACGTCCTTCACCGTACGCCGCCGGGCCGGCCGGGGTCGCCCGGCGTCCCAGTGCGCCTCTGACCAGCAGGTATTGCGCGGCGAGATAGGTGAGCATGATCCAGAAGTCGGGGGCGGGCGGTTGCGGCCACTCGGCCACGCCGGTGGCGATGAGCGTGTCGGAGAGCAGGAAGAGCGCGCCGCCGAGTCCGGCGTACCGGCCGAGGCCGCCCGCGCGCAGCGCCATGGCCGTCAGCAGCAGGCTGTACCCGGCGACCGGGACGCGCAGGTCGCCGGGCAGGTCGGGCCACAGCAGGGCGACCGTGGTGAGGAGGGCGACGGCGTATCCGGCGCCGAGGAGCCCGGACGTCCTGGCACCCGCGCGGGCGAAGAGCAGCAGGTAGCAGACGTGCCCGGCGGCGAAGGAGCCCATGCCGACGAGGAAGGCCCAGTCGGCGTCGGCGAGCAGGAAGACGTCGCCGCCCCAGCCGAAGAGCAGCGCGGCGGTCAGCAGCCGCGGCGCGCCGCGCAGGACGGCGTACGCCGCGAGCAGCGGCATCAGGAGGGGCTTGGCGGCCAGGTGACCGGTGTCGGCCCCGGCGACGAGCGAGCCGAGGTCGGCCAGGGCCGCGACGGCGAACGCGGCGAGAGCCCACCGGGCCCACGCACCGCGGCGAGCCGTCCCGGAGTGCGCCACGGGGGGCCGGGTTCCGGGGGCCTGCTCGCCGGGGCGGCCGCCGGCGGCCGCGGTGGCGTCCGGGTCCGGGTGGGCGGCCGCGGCCGTGTAGGGGTCGCGCGGGGCGGCGGGGCTCACGCGGCCTGGCCCGCCGGGGCTTCCTGCGCCTGCCCGGTCACCGCCGCCTCCGCCGGGCGGCGCGGCTGCCACCCGGGCCCCCGGAAGATCCGGCCGGCGCGCTCGCGCCAGGTGGTGGCGGCCCGTACGTCGCGGACGATGGCTGCGTACTCGTGGGTGGCGACGCGCAGCGGGTTGTACGTCTCGATGTTCTTGGTGAGGCCGTAGACCGGGCGCTCGGTCTCGGCCGCGAACGAGCGGAAGAGCCGGTCCCAGACGATCAGGATGCCGCCGAAGTTCCGGTCGAGGTAGCCGCCCTGGGAGGCGTGGTGGACACGGTGGTGGGACGGCGTGTTCAGCACGTACTCGAAGGGACGCGGCAGCTTGCCGACCCGCTCGGTGTGTACCCAGAACTGGTAGACGAGGTTCGCGGAGGAGCAGAACGCGAGCGCGGCCGGGTGCACGCCGCAGGCGATCAGCGGCAGGTAGAACGGCCAGACGGTGAGGCTCGTCCAGGGCTGGCGCAGGGCGGTGGTGAGGTTGAACTTGCGGCTGGAGTGGTGGACCACGTGGCAGGCCCAGAGGATGCGGATCACGTGGTGGCCGCGGTGGGACCAGTAGTAGAAGAAGTCCTGCGCGAGCAGCATCAGCAGGATCGTCCACCACAGGACCGGGACGCGGGCGGGCGTCAGCTCGTACACCGCCATGTAGATCGCGACGATCGGGATCTTCCACAGGAAGTCGAACGCGATGCTGCCGAGCCCCATGCCGACGCTGGTCACGGCGTCCTTGGTCTCGTACCCCGCGGCGTCTTCGTCGGGATGGAGGCGGTAGCTCACGATTTCGAGCACGGTGAGCAGGACGAAGGCGGGTATCGACCACAGCACGACATCGGGCAGGTTCGGCATGCCCGCACGATAGAGGCCGGACGAGCGCTCGGCTAGAGGTTGTTACCGACAAGTATGCGAGACGGTCTGTCAGCGAGGGTGCGGATGCGGAATTCCACCTATTGCACAGCGGCCGTCCGGTTCGGACGCACGCCGGAGTGATCCGCCGCGGGGTCGTCACCGGACGCGCGCCGGAGTGGTTCGGCCGCAGGGTGGTCACCGGACGCACGCCGGAGTGGTTCGCCGCACGGGGCTCACCAGACGCGTACCGACCCTCCCGGTGCGAAGGCCGGGCTGGTCGCGTCGGGCGGGATGCCGGCGGGCGGGAGCGGTTCGGCGATCTCCGCCACCAGCGGGCCGGACTCCGCCGCGAGCCGGTCCAGGAGGCCGAGGTCGAAGCCGTACACGCGGGCCGCGTTCCCGCCCACCATGGCGGCGACCTGCTCCCTCGGCAGTCCGGCGTACGCGATCCGAAGCGCCTCGCGGGAGTACGGAGCCGTCCCCTCGTCGTGCGGGAAGTCGCTGCCCCACATGATCTTGTCGAGGCCGATCCGGTCGCGCAGCGGCACCTCGTGGGGGCGCATGAAGCTGGCGCCGACGTAGCAGTTGTCGCGCCAGGCCTCGCTCGGGCTGCCGCCCATCGCGTCCGCCAGGCCCGCGCCGAACTTCGACTCGGCGGTGGACGCGCGGGCCGCCGCCGCCACCAGCCGGGAGTGGTAGTAGTCCAGCATCTCGATCACGCCCGGTATCCAGCCCGACCCCTGTTCGGTGAGGACCAGCTTCAGGCCGGGATGCCTTCGGAACGCCCCGCCGAAGGTCAGGTGCCACAGGGCGCGGTGCGAGAACCACGTCGTCTCCACCATGAACACCGCGCGGGCCGCCGGTTCGTCGCCGAGCGGCGGCGAGGCCGACCCTCCGTGGTGGTTGACGGGCACGTCCAGCTCCTCGCAGACCGCCCAGATCGGGTCGTACGTCCGCGAGTAGAGCTCGGGTACACCCGATCCCGGCGGCGCGCCGGGCAGCAGGACGCCGCCGGTGAGACCGGCCGCCTTGGTGCGGCGGATCTCCCGTACCGCCCCGTCCACGTCGTTGAGGAGGATTTGCGCGACGCCCGCCCGCCGTCCCGGCACCGCGTCGCAGAAGTCCGCGAGCCACCGGTTGTGGGCCCGCAGGCCCGCCCAGCGCTGCTCGTACTCCGCCGCGGACGGAGCGGGGGCCATCAGCGAGGCGCTGGGGAAGAAGGGCGGAACGGTGTTCGGGAAGACCACTTCGGCCACGATGCCGTCCGCCTCGAGCTCGGCCAGGCGGCGGGCGGAGTTCCAGTTGCGGTCGGCGGTGTCGGCGAGGAGGTCCTCGTACGGATTGACGTACGCCGCCGCCCAGGCGTCGAAGTCGTCGTGGTGGCGCTTCTCCAAGTACGGCCTGTAATCGAGGAGGTCGGCTCCGGCGTGGCAGTCGGCCGAGATGACGGTGTAGCGCTCCCCGGTCACGGCGCGACCCCCAGCACCGGGAAGTCGTGGCCGGTCAGCCAGTGCCGGCCCGTCTCGCGCGACCTGGCCCACGACGCCTCGACCGCCGGCTGGTCGTCCGGCTGGCCCAGCTCCGCCGGCGTGGGGCCGATGCGCCGGGCGAGGGGGGCCAGTCGCGCGGTGTCGAAGCCGAAGACCTCGGCGGCGGCCAGACCGAGGATGCGACGCGTCTCGGTGACGGGGATGTCATGGAACGTCCGCTTCAGCCACGCGCGCGTGTCGGGCCATGTGCCCTCGGGGTGCGGGAAGTCGCTGCCCCACAGGATGTTGTCCACGCCGATCTCGTAGCGCTGGGCGAGTTCGCGCCGCTTGGTGTTGGTGGCGCAGACGAAGACCTGCCGGTCCAGGTACTCGCTCGGCGGCCGCTTCAGCTCGGCGAAGGGCGAGAGCTTCTTGCCGCCGTGCGCTCCCAGGTAGAGGCGGTCCATGAACCAGAGCTGGTTCGGCAGCCACCAGCAGCCGGACTCCGCCACGCCGAACCGCAGCCCCGGGTGGCGCTCGAAGACGCCCGACCAGAGCAGGAACCACAGCGGCCTGGCGGGCCACCACGTCACCTCGGAGACGTAGATGCCCAGGTGGTCGCCGTACTCGTGGCGCGGCGCGGCGCCCGAGTGGGTCACGACCGGCATGCGCGTCTCGGCCGCCGCCGCCCACACCGGGTCGTAACGGCGGTCGTGGTACGGCGCCTTGTCGACCCACATCGAAGGGATCATCAGCGCGCCCAGCCCGGACTCCCTGGCCCGGTGGATCTCGGCGACGACCTCCCGCACCTCGCCCGTGACGGGCAGGAGGGCCACCCCGCAGTGGCGTTCGGGGTTCTGCGCCACGAACTCGGCGAGCCATCGGTTGTGCGCCCGGGCACCCGCCATGCCGAGCCGGGGGTCCTGGTCGCCGGAGAGGCCGAGGCCGACGCCGAAGGGCGCGGCGGTCCGGCTGTCGACGGCATCGGCGTCGGGGAAGACGACTTCGGCGGCCACCCCGTCGCCGTCGAGCTCCTTGAGGCGCTGCGCCGCGTCCCAGCCGCCGCGCAGCCCCTCCTCGTTGTCCTCGAACCACTGGGCGGCGAACGCCTCGTTGCGCACGCCGAGCCGCGTCATCTCCTCGCGGCGGGCGTCGCGCTGCCCGAGGAAGTCGTCGAAGTCGCGGTGGAAGGCACTGTCCAGGTAGGGCCGGTACCGCTCGGTCGGCAGACCGGCGTGGCAGTCGGAGGAGATGATCAGGTACGGGTCGCTTTGTTCCGTCATCGCGTGTCCTCCCTCGGTGGGGCCTCAGTCGAGAATGAAGTGCTCCAGGTACGACGGCTCGGAGCGGTCGAGCATCGACCGCGCCCGCGCGCGGATCTGCCGGTCGCTGTGCTCGCTCGCCGGCAGCATCCAGAACCGGTCCGCCTCGATCCCGTCGACCACGGTCTCGGCCACGTCCTCGACCGGTGTGAACTCGATGTCGTGACCCGCTTCCCTCATCGCCGTCTCCCACTGCCCGAGGCTGCGGTAGGGCGTCCTACGGGGCCGTTCCTTGGCGTAGCGGGAGGGCCGGTTGCGGTGCGACTCCCACAGCCCGGTGCGCAGCATGTGCGGTCCGGGGAACAGCACCGACGCGCTCACGGGAACGCCCTCCGCGCGCAGGTGCGCGTACAGCGATTCCGTCATCGTCACCACCGCCGCCTTGGTGACGGCGTACACGGACGCGGTCGGCAGCGGGGCGATCCCGCCGTCGCCCGACGAGGTGTTGACGACGTGCCCCGGTGCGCCGCCGTCGATCATCCGGGGGACGAACGCCTGAATGCCGTGGAAGACGCCCCAGACGTTCACCGCGAACGCCCACTTCCAGTCGTTCACCTCGTGCTCCCACATGCGGCCTTCCGCGCCGGAGCCGACCCCCGCGTTGTTGCACAGCACGTGCACCGCCCCGAAGGAGTCGTAGGCGGCGTCCGCGAGGGCGGTGACGGACTCGCGGACGCCGACGTCGACGACCCGCGCGAGCACCCGCGCGCCCGCCGCGCGGAGTTCGGCGGCGGCCTTCGCCAGCGCCTCCTCCTCGACGTCGGCGAGTACGACCGAGAGGCCGCCGGCCGCGAACCTGCGGACCATCGCGAGCCCGATCCCGCTCGCCGCGCCCGTGACGACCGCGACCTGCCCCTCCTCCAGCCGCATCAGACGCTCCCCTCCGGCGGGCCGTCGAGGATCTGGAGCGGGTCGTCGTACCGCTGGTGGATGTACGGGAGCAGCGCCCGCGCGCTCACGCGCTCCACCACGCGCCCCTTCTGGTCGGTGGTCTTCTCCCCGAGGGTGATCCCGACGACACGGCGCACGGGCAGGTCTGCGACCGGGTCGTACACCGACTCGCGCAGCACGACGTCGCCCGTGATCCGCTCCAGACTGCGCACCTTCTCGCGGCGGACGCAGTGCACGAGGACCGGGTCGGCGTCGAAGCCCCGGCCGTCCACCGCCGGCAGGAACTTGTAGTAGAAGTCGACCTTCTCCGTCGGTTCGGGCAGCGGCAGCGGCCCGTCCACCGCCCCGCGCACCTCGACGAAGGCGATGCCGTGGCGGGCGAGCGCCGCGCGTACGACCAGGCCGTCACGGTCGACGGTCACCTCGCCGAGCTTCTTCGGCTCGCCGAAGACCTCGCGGCCGCCGGTCAGGGCCCGTTCGTGGGTCATCGGCATGACGAGGGGGTACCAGCCGCGGACCTCGTCGTGGACGGCGGAGACCGCCACCGATCCGGCGCCCAGCGGATAACCGGGCAGTTCGACCCGGCTGATGTTCGCCCGTACGAGGGGCCGCTCGGCCGGCTTGAGGGGCGGCGGAAGTACGGCCGCCACCGCGTCCGGATCGCTCTCCCAGACCGCCACCACTCCGGTGGACCAGATGGCGGGGAGCCGGGAGACGGAGCGGCGCCCCGCCGCGATCTCGTCCTCGGTCCGCGCGCCGTACCGTACGCGTGCCATGTCGTACCGCCCTTCATGGGGGGAGAGACCTGTAACACTGTTACACCGGCGCGGACGAAGGTGAAAGAGTCGCGCACGTACGGGATTTGGGAGCTCCAATGCCACGCACCACGCGCGCCTCGGGCGCCACGGACGACAGCGCCGGACGACGCACGCCGCGCACCGCGCTGACCCGCGACGAGGTCCTGGACGCGGCGGCGGCCCTCGTCAGGACGCACGGGCCGGCGGCGCTCACCATGCGCGGGCTCGCCGCCGAGCTCGGTACGGCGGTCACCTCCATCTACTGGCACGTCGGCAACCGCGAGTCGCTCCTCGACGCCCTCGTCGAGCGGACCGTCGAGGAGATGCGCGTCGTCCGCCCGGCCGGCCGCACCCCGGCCGCGCGCATCGTCTCCGTCGCCCGCGGCCTGCGCCGCGAACTGCGCGAGCGCCCCCACCTGATCGCGATGGTCCACGAACGCGGCCTCACCGAGCGGATGTTCCTGCCCGCCCAGCGGGCCCTCGTCCGCGAGGTGCACGCCGCGGGACTGCGCGGGGCGCGGGCCGCCGAGGCCGTACGGGCGGTCCAGTTCCAGGTCGTCGGACACGTCCTCGTGGAGCGCAACCGCGAACGGGCCCCCGCGCAGCACCCGGGCGAGGAGGAGCTGTGGGACGCGCGGACCGCGGAGCACGACCCGGCGCTGGCGCGCGCCCTGGCCCGGCCCGCCGATCCCGAACGCCTCTTCGTCAACTCCGTGCGGGCTCTGGTGAACGGTCTGCTCACCCGGGCGGGCGGGGCTGTCAGTGGGGGCCCGTATCCTCAGTGACCATGCTCGAAGACCAATCGACAGCAGCGCCGTGGCCGACCGCCTACCCGAAGGGGTACGCGGTCGTCGACGTGGAGACCACCGGGCTCGCGCGCGACGACCGGATAATCTCCGCTGCCGTCTACCGGCTGGACTACCGGGGGGACGTCGAGGACCACTGGTACACGCTCGTCAACCCCGAGCGCGACCCCGGCCCCGTCTGGATCCACGGCCTGACGAGCGACGTGCTGACGGGCGCCCCGCTGTTCCCGGACATCGCCGCCGAACTGTCGGAGCGGCTCGACGGCCGGGTGCTCGTCGCGCACAACGCGATGTTCGACTGGTCGATGATCGCCCGGGAGTACGCACGGGCCGCCCGCACCGCGCCGGTTCAGCAGCGGCTGTGCACGATCGCGCTCTCCAAGGAGCTGCGCCTGCCGCTGCCCAACCACAAGCTGGAGTCGCTGGCCGCGCACTTCGGCGTCGTGCAGCAGCGTGCGCACCACGCGCTCGACGACGCGCGCGTCCTGGCCGAGGCGTTCCGTCCGAGTCTGCACGCGGCGGCGCAGGGCGGCGTGCGGCTGCCGTTGCTGGAGTGCCGGCCGCTCACCGAGTGGTCGGACTCGCCGGCGACACCGCGGGTGGGCCACCAGGCGTCGTACCGGGGCGGCGGGGGCAGCTGGCGTCCGTCGCGGAAGCGGCCGGCGTGCCCGCACCCGAACCCAGGACGGTACGAACCTGGCAAACTGCTCAAGCAGGGCATGCGGGTGGCCTTCTCCGGCGACACGTCGGTGGACCGCGAGCTGCTGGAGGACCGGGCGGTCGAAGCGGGACTGCACGTCGCGACGAGTGTGTCCCGGCTCACGAGCCTGCTCGTCACGAACGACCCCGACTCGGCCACGTCCAAGACCGTCAAGGCCAGGTCCTTCGGCACCCCCGTCGTCGACGAGGCGGCCTTCACGCAGTTGCTGCGGGACGTGGTTCCGGCCGGCTGACGGGGGCCGGGCCGTCACGGCAGACGGGTGATTGGGGCGCGACTCGCCCGCCGGCCACTCGCCCTGCCGCCGCCCGCCGTCCCACCCTGTGGCGCATGGCACGTTGCGAGGTATGCGGAAACGACTACGGCATGTCCTTCGAGGTGCACGCGCAGGGCGCGGTGCACGTCTTCGACTGCTTCTCCTGCGCCATCCACCGGATGGCGCCCATCTGTGAGCACTGCCGGGTGCAGATCCTGGGCCAGGGCGTCGAGGTCGACGGCCACTGGTACTGCGGCGCCCACTGCTCGCGCGCCGAGGGGAAGGTGGGCATCGTCGACAAGGTCTGAGGCGGCGGCGTCCGGGGCCGGACACCGGCTCGCCCCGGCGGGAGACCCACCCGCCGGGGACCGCCGCGCGCCAGGGTAACGTCAAGGACGTGTACCGCTTCCTGTTGTCCCGGCAGTGGGTGATCCTCACCCTTCTGATGCTCGCTCTCATCCCCACGATGGTCGAGCTGGGCTTCTGGCAGCTGCACCGGCACGAGCACCGGGTCGCGCAGAACGAGCTGATCTCCGGCAACCTGCGGGCCGGGCCCCGGCCCGTCGGCGACATCACCTCCCCCGGACACACCGTCCCGCGCGCCGACTACTGGCGCCGGGTGACCGCCACCGGCACGTACGACACCGCGCACGAGGTCGTCGTACGCCGCCGGACCGACGCCGACGACCAGGTCGGCTTCCACGTCCTCACCCCGCTCGTCATGAACGACGGCCGCGCCGTCCTGGTCAACCGGGGCTGGGTCCCGTTCGGCGCCGACCAGCAGGCGTTCCCGGAGGTCCCGGCCGCCCCCGAGGGCGAAGTCACCGTCACCGGACGCCTCAAGGCCGACGAGACGACGGGGGGCACCGGCATCAAGGACCTGAGCGGCCTGCCGCCCCGGCAGGTCATGCTGATCAACAGCGCACAGCAGGCCGAGGCGCTCGGGCGGCCCGTCCTCGGCGGCTACATCGAGCTGACGGAGCCGGTCCCGGCCGGGCCGAAGCCGCAGCTCCTGCCCGACCCCGACGCCGACTCGATCGGCCCGCACATGGCGTACGCCGTGCAGTGGTGGCTGTTCGCCGCGGCGGTGCCGGTCGGCTGGGTCGTCCTCGTACGCCGCGAGCTGCGCGACCGCGCGGAGGCGGCGGGAGCCCCCGACGGGGCGCCGGCCGAACCGGCCACCGCCGACGCCTGAGCCGGCCCGCCGCCGCGCGGCCCGGACCGCTTAACGCCGCACCCGCGCGGGAACACGAGGTCTCGTGACCCAACGCATCGAGGACTACGCGCTCATCGGGGACCTCCAGACAGCCGCGCTGGTCGGCAAGGACGGTTCCATCGACTGGCTCTGCCTGCCCCGTTTCGACTCGGCGGCGTGCTTCGCCGCACTGCTCGGCGACGAGGAGAACGGTCACTGGCGCGTGGCCCCGGCCGGCGCGGACGCCTGCGCGCGGCGTTCGTACCGCGGTGACAGCCTCATCCTGGACACGGTCTGGGAGACCCGGTCCGGCTCGGTCAAGGTCACCGACTTCATGCCGCAGCGCGACGAGGCGCCCGACGTCGTACGGATCGTGGAGGGCCTCTCGGGCGAGGTGACCATGCGCTCCACGCTCCGCCTGCGCTTCGACTACGGCAACATCGTGCCGTGGATGCGCCGCACGGCCGGTCACCGGGTGGCCGTCGCGGGACCCGACTCCGCCTGGCTGCGCACCGAGCCGGCGGACTGGGTGAAGACCTGGGGCCAGCAGTACACCACCTACTCGTCGTTCACCGTGGCCGAGGGCGAGAAGGTGGCGTTCGTCCTGACCTGGCACCCGTCGCACGAGCAGCAGCCGCCCCCCACCGACCCGTACGAGGGACTGGAGCACAGCCTCCAGGACTGGGAGGAGTGGGCCTCCCACTGCCAGTACCGGGGCCCGTACCGGGAAGCCGTGCTGCGCTCGCTCATCACCCTCAAGGCGCTCACCTACGCACCGACCGGCGGCATCGTCGCCGCCCCCACGACCTCGCTCCCGGAGGAGATCGGCGGCGTCCGCAACTGGGACTACCGCTACTGCTGGCTCCGCGACTCCACCCTGACCCTCGGCGCGCTCGTCGCGGCGGGTTACATCGACGAGGCCGCGGCCTGGCGCGACTGGCTGCTGCGGGCGGTCGCGGGCGACCCGGCCGACCTCCAGATCATGTACGGCCTGTCCGGCGAGCGCCGGCTGCCCGAGACGGAACTGCCGTGGCTGAGCGGGTACGCGGGGTCCGCCCCCGTCCGCACCGGCAACGCGGCCGTCAAACAGCTCCAGCTCGACGTGTACGGCGAGGTCATCGACTCGCTCTACATGGCCAGGGCGTGGGGTCTGCGCCCCAAGCCGCACGCGTGGAACCTCCAGCTGAGCCTCCTCAGCTTCCTGGAGGCGAACTGGCGCGAGCCGGACGAGGGCCTGTGGGAGGTCCGGGGTCCGCGCCGGCACTTCGTGCACTCCAAGGTGATGGCGTGGGTCGCCGCCGACCGCGCCGTACGCGCCCTGGAGGAGGACCCGTCGCTGCGCGGCGACGCGGACCGGTGGCGGGCGATGCGCGACGAGGTGCACCGGGAGGTCTGCGAGAAGGGGTACGACCCGGAGCGCAACACCTTCACGCAGTACTACGGCTCCAGCGAGCTGGACGCCGCCACGCTCCTCATCCCCCGCGTCGGCTTCCTGCCGCCGGACGATCCCCGGGTCGTCGGGACGGTGGAGGCGGTGCGGTCCGAGCTCAGCCACGGCGGCTTCATCCGCCGCTACAGCACGGACGGCCTCACCGTGGACGGCCTGCCGGGCGACGAGGGAACCTTCCTGGCCTGCTCGTTCTGGCTCGTCGACGCGCTGCGGATGACCGGGCGGGTGAAGGAGGCCCGGGAGCTCTTCGAGCGGCTGCTGACGCTGCGCAACGACGTGGGACTGCTCGCCGAGGAGTACGACCCGGCCTCCGGGCGACAGCTCGGGAACTTCCCGCAGGCATTCAGTCATATCGGACTTGTTGGGTCCGCGCTCGCCCTCGACGGGGACGGGGAAGAGGCGGCAGGATGGGCCCATGGATCTTGAACTGAAGGACCGGGTGTACGTCGTGACCGGGGCCAGCCGGGGGCTCGGCCACGCCTCGGCGCGGCAGTTGACGGCGGAGGGCGCGAAGGTCGTGGTGAGCGGCCGGGACGAGAAGGCGGTGGCGGACGCCGCCGCCGAACTCGGGCCGAACGCGGTCGGCGTCGCCGCGGACAACGCCGACCCCGCGTCGGCGGAGCGCCTGATCGCCGCCGCCCGGGCGCACTTCGGGCGCTTCGACGGCATCCTGATCAGCGTCGGCGGCCCGGCCCCGGGCGTGGCGGCCGACAACACGGACGAGCAGTGGCAGGCGGCCTTCGACGCCGTCTTCCTCGGCGCGGTACGTCTGGCCCGTGCGGCGGCGGCCGAGCTCTCCGAGGGAGGCGTGATCGGCTTCGTGCTCTCCGGGTCGGTCCACGAACCGATCCACGGCCTCACCATCTCCAACGGCCTGCGCCCGGGCCTGGCCGGCTTCGCGAAGTCCCTCTCCGACGACCTCGGGCCGCGGGGCATCCGGGTGGTGGGCCTGCTGCCGGCCCGTATCGACACGGACCGGGTGCGTCAGCTGGATGCTTTGTCCGGTGACGCCGAGGCGGCCCGGGCGGCCAACGAAGCGAACATCCCGCTGCGGCGCTACGGCCGGCCGGAGGAGTTCGGCAAGGCGGCCGCGTTCCTCCTGTCCCCTGCGGCGTCGTACCTGACCGGCGTCATGCTGCCGGTGGACGGCGGCGCCCGCCACGGCTTCTGATCCGCCGGCGACGCCCCAGCGCGCCGCCCACCGGACGGGCTCGGCCGAAGAGCCCGTCCTCCTGCGGCCTCAGCTCACGCGCCGCGCCCCGTGCTTGACCTCCCGCAGCCGGACCTCCGCCGGGAGCGACTCCAGCGACGCGGAGTCGCGCGCGTGGGCCAGCGCGCCGCCCGTGAACCCGGTCAGCGTCTCGGCCGGCTCGGCGTGCGGCTCGAGAAGCAGCGCCGCGCGCGCCCGGGGCGCGTCGCGCCGGCCCGTCAGCCTCACGTGCGCCCGCTCCACACCGTCCAGCGTCCGCGCCTCGTCGGCCAGTACGTTCTCCAGAGCCCGCCCCCGCAGCACCGCGCCGTCGCCGTCCCGGCTGTCGACCAGCACCTCGGCGAGCCGGTGCCGGCGCAGCTGCGCGAGCAGCCACCACAGGGCGAGCAGGACCAGTGCGGCCAGGGCTGCGATGACCACCGGCCACCACCACCCGGAGTCCCGCCACCGCGTCCGGTCCGCATCGCTGAGCAGCACGTCGTCCCGTCCGTCGAAGGGCCACCACGACGGTACGGACATCCCGAGCCCGGTGGCGAGCACCCCGCCGCCGACGGCGAGCAGCACCAGGCCCGCCAGCCCGACGAGGACACGGTTGACCTTCTTGGGCATCGCTCCGTCACCCCTTCCTGGCCGGCCGGCCGACCCGCACGGACAGACCCGGCCTGCTGGCGAGCCCGAGCTGCTGGATCCCCTTGGCGAACACCGCTTCCAGGTCGGCCTGTACGTCGTCGAGTTCCCGGAAGTGGGAGACGGCCCGCGCCCGTACCCTGGAGCGTCCCACCGCCACACGCACGGACTGCACGCCGGACACCTCCATGGCCCGGTCGCGCAGCATCATCGCGGCGGCCCGCCGGTCGAGCCCCGCCCGTACGTCGGACGAGGTACGCCGCATCGGCAGGATCGCGCGCAGCCCGGGGGTGAGGGCGAGGAGCAGCAGCCACAGGCCGAGCGCCACCGCGACGCCCGCGCCGACGAGCACCCAGACGTCGTCCAGGGGCCGCGTCGCGAGGCCGTCCGCGAGCTCGCGCCGCCACCGCATCGCGGGGTGGCCGGCCCGTACGGCCGCGATGTCGTACAGCAGCAGACCGGCGCCGCCGAGTGTCAGCAGGGCGATCAGCGCGGCCGGCACCCGGCGGGCGGACCAGAACCGTCCGGCCCGCGCGCCGTCCCGCTCTTCCTTGAGGGTCGGCACCCGGTCCGCCGCTGCGACGCCCGGGCCGGACGAGCGGGGCGCGTCCGGCCCGTCCTGCTCGCCTCCGACGACGGGAAGCCGCTGCGTGCGGCCGCTGTCGCCGCTGTCGAGTTCGCTCACCGGATCCTCCCCCGCTTCCCGTGCGGCGCCTGCGCGGAGTGCAGCCGCTCGACGTGGACCGCCACCTCGGACACCTCCATGCCCGTCAGCGTGCTGACGCCGTGGGTGACCCCGCGGCGTACCGCGCCGCACTGTCCGCCGATGTCGGAGGGGTAGCCGAGTTCCAGCACGACCCGGACCCGCGCCCTGTCGTGATGCACGGTCACCGTCGCGTGCGGCGCCTTGCCGCCCTCCGGCGTCTTCCCGAGCGCCTCGCGCGCCGACTGCGCGGCGATCTTCGCGACGACCCGGTCGGCGATCCGGGTCGCGCCGCGCTCGGCGGCCTCGATCTGACCGGTGGCCATCGCGGAGGTCACCTCGGCCGGCCGCCGCGCTCACCCACGCGGAAGAAGTCGCCTGGTTCGAGGTCGCCGTCGGCGAACTTGCCCACTACGAAGCCGATCGCGCCCAACGCCGCCACCAGCAGAAATGCTCCGAACCCACCGAAGTACCCGGCGAATCCGAGCGCCATACCGGCCACAAGGCCGACCACCGCCATGCTCATCCTGCTGCTCCCTCTACTGGAGACGTGGCTCCGGCTCGTCCTCTTCCTCGTCGGGCAGCTTCACGTCGCTGACCGCGATGTTGACCTCGACGACTTCAAGGCCCGTCATGCGTTCCACGGCGGACACGACGTTCTCCCGGACCGAGCGGGCAACGTCGGAGATCGACACGCCGTACTCGACGACGATCTCCAGGTCCAGCGCCGTCTGTACCTCTCCGACCTCGGCCTTGACGCCCCGGCTGACCGACTTGGCGCCGCCGGGCACCCGGTCGCGGACGGCCCCGAAGGTGCGGGAGAGTCCGCTGCCCATGGCGTGCACGCCCATCACGTCGCGCGCGGCGAGACCGGCGATCTTCTCGACCACGCCGTCGGCGATCGTCGTACGTCCGCGGGAGGAAGGATCGCCGCCGCCCCGCTTCGTCACGGAGGTCTTCCGAGCCCCCTCGCCGGACGTTCCCTTGTCGGGATTGTCCGGCCGGGTCCGCGTGGTGTCAGCCATATCCGTTCGTCCCTTTCCGGGCGGTACTGGACTCCATTGCCAAGATTAGGGCCGGTTGCCCAATCTTGCGCCGGGGATGCGGCAGGCTGGAGCAATGGCACCTGACGGAATGACCCGGGCAGTACGGCAACGACTCGGCCTGGGCAGACTGCTGCCCCTGGGCGAGGCGTCGGACGCCGCGTGGCTCGCGGAGAAGGCGGCCGACGCGGTTCTGCGGGAGGCGACGGCGGGCCTGAGCGGCGTGCGGCTGGGGTCGCTGCGCATCGGGCTCGCCGACCCGGACGCAGCCTCACAACCCGCCGTTCCGCCGCCGCCCGGAGCTCTGCCGCCGGGGCCGCTGCGCATCCGGGCGGACCTGACGGCCACGGCGGACGGCGAGCCGCTGCCGCACCGTGCGGAGCGGCTGCGCCTCGCGCTGCGCGAGGCGGCGTCGGCCCGGCTGGGCCTCGCGGTCACGGCCGTGGACCTGCGGGTGACGGACCTGCTGGAGGCGGGTCAGGAACCCGTCGCGGCCACTCCCCCGGACGGGGGAACCGGCGGTGAACCCGGGGAGGGCGGGCCTGCGGCGGGCGAGGCCGGGGAGAGCGGCACCGAGGAGGGCAGCCCCGAGGAAGTCGGCACCGGGGAGGGCGGCACGGCGGGGACGGGTGAGGGTCCGGACGGGCCGCAGGAGCGCGGCAGGGCCGAGCGCGCGGCGGCCGCCGCCGCGGCGGTGCCCGGCGTGGCACGCCTGACCCGTGTGCTCGGCGCCCCGGTCCATCTCGACGACGGCCACGTGCGCGTCGAGGTGGCGACGGCGGCGGGCCACCGCGCGCTCGCGGTGGCGATCGCCGTGCGCAAGGCGGTCGCCGCGTCCCAGGACAGCCGGGCCACGGTGGCCGTCCTGGTGACCCGGGTGGAATGAGCCGGCCGGCGCGACGGTCGCCGCACCGGCCGGCGGGAGCCCGGAGGCGTCAGTCGCCGAGGCCCGCGAGGTCGCGGAGCCTGCGTGCCTGCGCCGCGCGCTCGGCGACACGCTGGTCCTCGTACGTGCGCGAGGACGCGCCCTGGAGCAGCGCCTTGGTCTCGATCACCGCATCGCGCGGCGCGGCCAGCAGCGCGGCCGCCAGGTCCTGGACCGCGCCGTCGAGCTCTCCGGCGGGCACGACGAGGTTGGCGAGGCCGACGCGCTCGGCCTCCGCCGCGTGGACGAAGCGTCCGGTGGCGCAGATCTCCAGCGCACGCGCGTAACCGACGAGGCTGGTCAGCGGGTGCGTGCCGGTGAGGTCGGGGACGAGGCCGAGGCTGGTCTCGCGCATGGCGAACTGCACGTCCTCGGCGACGACCCGCAGGTCGCAGGCGAGGGCGAGCTGGAAACCGGCGCCGATGGCATGGCCCTGTACGGCGGCGATGGTCACGAGGTCGCTGCGCCGCCACCAGGTGAACGCTTCCTGGTACTCGGCGATGACCGCGTCGAGGTCTTCGTCGGAGCCGCGTGCCAGGTCAAGGAAGGAGGGCTCACCGTCGAAGCCCTCGGGGCTGAACGCCTGCCGGTCCAGGCCGGCGGAGAAGGACTTGCCCTCGCCGCGCAGCACCACGACCCGCACGTCGCCAGGCAGAGACCGTCCGGCTTCTGTCAACGCCCGCCACAGAGCGGGAGACTGGGCGTTGCGCTTTGCCGCATTGGTCAGGGTCACCGTGGCAACGGCGTCCTCGACGGTGAGTCGTACGCCGTCCTTGTCGAGCACAGAGTCGAGCGAAGCCATGTGGCGCCTCCGGTCCGGGTGGCAGTCGTGCCGTCATCAAGTGACTGCACAGTAACCACCCGGGCGATCCTGCGATCGACCGGGTGGCCACCGCCCAAAATCCGATGGGCCGGGCCCGCCCGAGGCGGTCAGGCCGTAGCGGCCTTCTTGCCTCGTGTCGCCCCGCCGCGTCCCCGCAGCGTGACGCCGGACTCGCTGAGCATCCGGTGTACGAATCCGTAGGAGCGGCCGGTCTCTTCGGCCAACGCCCGGATGCTCGCACCGGAGTCGTACTTCTTCTTCAGGTCTGCCGCGAGCTTGTCGCGCGCGGCGCCGGTTACCCGGCTGCCCTTCTTCAGAGTCTCGGCCACCCGTGCCTCCTCAAGGAAGTGCGCTCTGGACTCTCATGATCACCCCTTCCCGGCTTCCTGGCCACCCATTCGGCAAGGTCCGTACAACAACGTTTGGCCGACCGGAACCGCCCGCCGGCATCGTGGCGCGCGGTGGCGTGGTTTTTCCGTCGTACGTATCGACGAAGCCCGAGAGGAACGGCCAGGTCAGCGCCGGTAAACGATCAGCGGAACGCGAAGGGCCCGCCCCAAGGGGGGCGGGCCGCGATCCGGTGCATGACACGCCGGGGTACGAGAGCCACTCACTCAGATGAAGGATCACCGGTAAGCCGAATGATCCAGCGGGAGGGGATCCGGCCCCCGGGCCGGGGCTCGGTCAGGCCAGCGCGACGAGGTCCTTGTAGTCCGGGCCCCACAGGTCCTCCACGCCGTCGGGCAGCAGAATGATCCGCTCCGGCTCCAGCGCGTCGACCGCCCCCTCGTCGTGGGTGACGAGGATGACCGCGCCCTTGTACGTGCGCAGGGCGCCGAGGATCTCCTCGCGGCTGGCCGGGTCGAGGTTGTTCGTCGGCTCGTCGAGGAGCAGGACGTTGGCGGACGAGACGACGAGGGTCGCCAGCGCGAGACGGGTCTTCTCGCCGCCGGAGAGGACTCCGGCCGGCTTGTCGACGTCGTCGCCCGTGAAGAGGAAGGAGCCGAGCGTCTTGCGGACCGCGACCAGGTCGAGGTCGGGCGCCGCCGAGCGCATGTTCTCCAGGACCGAGCGCTCGGGGTCGAGGGTCTCGTGCTCCTGGGCGTAGTAGCCGAGCTTGAGGCCGTGGCCCGGGATGACCTCGCCGGTGTCGGGCTTCTCGGCGCCGCCGAGCAGCCGAAGGAGGGTCGTCTTGCCCGCGCCGTTGAGGCCGAGGATCACGACGCGCGAGCCCTTGTCGATGGCCAGGTTGACGTCGGTGAAGATCTCCAGCGAGCCGTACGACTTGGACAGGCCCTCCGCCATCAGCGGGGTCTTGCCGCAGGGCGCGGGGTCCGGGAAGCGCAGCTTGGCGACCTTGTCGGAGACGCGCACCGCCTCGAGGCCGGAGAGCAGCCGCTCGGCGCGCTTGGCCATGTTCTGCGCGGCGACGGTCTTGGTAGCCTTCGCGCGCATCTTGTCGGCCTGCGAGTTGAGGGCCGACGCCTTCTTCTCGGCGTTCTGGCGCTCGCGCTTGCGGCGCTTCTCGTCGGCCTCGCGCTGCTGCTGGTAGAGCTTCCAGCCCATGTTGTAGACGTCGATCTGGGACCGGTTGGCGTCCAGGTAGAAGACTTTGTTGACGACCGTCTCGACGAGGTCGACATCGTGGGAGATCACGATGAACCCGCCGCGGTAGTTCTTGAGGTAGTCCCGGAGCCAGACGATGGAGTCGGCGTCGAGGTGGTTCGTGGGCTCGTCGAGGAGCAGGGTGTCGGCGTCCGAGAAGAGGATGCGGGCCAGCTCGACGCGGCGGCGCTGACCGCCGGACAGCGTGTGCAGGGGCTGGCCGAGCACGCGGTCGGGCAGGCCGAGCGCGGCGGCGATGGTGGCGGCCTCGGCCTCGGCGGCGTAACCGCCCTTGGTGAGGAACTCCGTCTCCAGGCGCTCGTACTTCTTCATCGCCTTTTCGCGGGTGGCTCCCTGCCCGTTCGACATGCGCTCCTCGTTCTCCCGCATCTTGCGCAGGACGGCGTCGAGGTCGCGGGCGGAGAGGATGCGGTCGCGGGCGAGGACGTCGAGGTCGCCGGTGCGCGGGTCCTGCGGGAGGTAGCCGACCTCGCCGGAGCGGGTGATGGTGCCGCCGGCCGGTGTGCCCTCGCCGGCGAGGCACTTGGTGAGGGTCGTCTTGCCCGCTCCGTTGCGGCCGACGAGACCGATGCGGTCGCCCTTGGCGATGCGGAAGGAGGCGGACTCGATGAGGAGGCGGGCGCCGGCGCGCAGCTCGATGCCGGAGGCGGTGATCAAGGGGAAAACTCCAGGGCGGTATGGACGGCGGAAGGGACGGGCGGAGATTCTTCGACGCCGTCTAATGCACAAGGAGAGTTGCCATAGACCCAGTCTAACGGTCGCCCGCAACTACTTTTCTGGCGCGGGCGTTGCCGTCCGGCAGGGCGTTACCCAGAGGGGTGCGGTCGGGCACCATCCGGCCGAGATCGTCGACGGCGACGAGTTCGTCGGTCCAGGGGGCGGTGGCGCCGCAGGGCTGGGCGACCAGCAGCGCGCCGCCGGTACGGGCCGTGCGGCGCGGGTCGAAGGCACAGCCGCGCCGGGCGGGCAGCACCCAGCGCAGGTCGCCGTCCAGGGTGCGGTACGCCGCGATGCGCTGCGGGGTGACGACGGCGAGCATCCCGGCGGCGGGGTCGAGGGTGTGCAGCACCCCGGCGGCACGGGCCGGGCCGCCGGCCGCCAGCCACGACGAGAGTCCGGGGACGGCGCGGTGCCAGTGGACGGTGCGGCCGGTGGTGCGGGCGGTGTCGGTGACCAGGCCGTCGCTCCAGAGCGCGAAGGCGTGACCGGGGGCGGGCCGCAGGGCAAGGGGGCGGCGCCCCGCGCGGGTGTGCGTCCAGTGCCGCCGGCCGCTCGTCTCGTCGTACGCCTCGACCGCCCGGCCCCTGATGCGCAGGGCGGGGTCGGGGCGCGTGGCCCGTGTGTGCGCGGTGAGCCGGTCGCCGAACGGGGCGCCTCTGGCCTGGTGGGCGGCGGTGGCCAGAGGCAGGGCGAGGACGGCGGCGAGCAGGGCGAGGGCGATGCGCCGCGCGCGGCGGCGCTGGTCGCGCAGGGCGCGGACGGGAGGCGTGGCGCCCGCGGCGCGGGTGCCGCCGGAACCGCTGATGCCACCGGCCGGCGCGGCCGTCGACGTGCTGGCCGTCACGATTCCCCCTTGCGGCGCCGCCCATGTGTCAGGGACAGAACGTAGTCGTGGGCGCCGGGGGTCGGCGGGCGGGCCCGGCCGACACGGCGGGGCGGGGCGGACGCGTCCCCCGTTCGGCCGCGCGTGCCCGGCGGGAGTGGCGTTGTCAGTGGCCGGTGGAAGACTGAGAGGCACGTCACATCGCGACCGGCGTGACGCGCGACGCTTTGACGGGCCGCCTGACGAGAGGACGGGGTGATCGGCATGGCCGGTGCACCGAGCATGTACCCGACGGTTCTGTACAAGGACGCCAAGGCGGCCATCGGACTGCTCAAGGACGCCTTCGGGTTCCGGGAAGTGGCGCTCTACGAGAGCGAGGGCGGTTACGTCGAGCACGCGGAACTGGCGTACGGCAACGGAGCGGTGATGGTGGGGTCGCACGGCCGCAAGGGCGTCTTCGCCGAGGCCATGGCGGGCGCGGGCCCGGTGGGGGTGTACGTGGTGGTCGACGACGTGGACGCGCACCACGCGCGGGCGGTCGAGCACGGCGTGGAAATCATGATGCCGCCGACCGACCAGGACTACGGCTCCCGGGACTACATGGCCCGGGACCGCGAGGGGAACGTCTGGAGCTTCGGCACGTACACCCCGGCGCTCGGCGGCTGACCCGGCGGGGCCGCCGCCGGGACTCCCGGTTCCCGCCGCGGGCTCCCGAGGGTGCGGTGGGCGCGCCGCCGCGCTACACGCCGCCCGTGTGGACCTGGAAGGCGGCCCGGCGTACCGCCTTCGCCAGCGCCGGGTCCGGGTGGGCCGCCGCCAGGGCCACCAGGACCTGGACGGTGCGCGGGTGGCCGATCGCCTGCACCTCCGCCAGGAGCGCCGGCACGGTCGACTGCACCGCGGCGTCCAGGTGGCGTACCAGCAGCTGTGTCTCGCCGTGGTCGGCGACGGCCGCGGCGGTGTCCACCCACAGCCAGGTCGACTCCTCGCGGGTGAGGACCTCGTGGGCGTCCTCGGGGTCGGCGCCCTCGTACTCCGCCAGCCACAGCAGGGCGTAGGGGCGCAGCGAGCTGTCGTCGGCCGCGGCCCGCACGCCGGACTCCGCCGGGGCCCCGACCACCCGCAGCGCGTCGAAGGCCAGGCCGCGCAGCAGCGCGTCCTCGCCCCGGGCCGCTTCGAGGAGCTCGGTCACGGCGCTGGAGACCGTACGGGCGGCGAGCCAGGCGCGGTACTCGGCGCGGGCCGGGCCGGGCGTCAGGCGGGCGCAGCCGCGCAGCATGTCCTCGGCGGACTGCTCGATGTTCCCCGCCGGGCTCTGCGCCGCGACGCAGATCTGTTCCAGCTTGACCCAGACCGCCCAGTTGCCGAGGGCGGTGAGCGTGGCGAGTCCCGGGCCGAGGGTCAGGGCGCCGACGGCGGCCTGGCCTTCCAGGGCCCAGTCGAGGAGGAGCGGCAGGGAGACGGCGGGCTCGGCGTCGGCCGCCGGGAGCGGCTGCGGGCCGTACGGCACCTCGCAGCGCTCCTCGCGCAGTTCGGCGACGCGCTGTTCGAGCAGGTCGAGCAGCGCCGGCACCTGTACCGGGCCGGCCGAGAGCTGGAGGAGGGAGAGCACCTGGGGAACGGCTTCCACGACCTCGGCGACGGCGGTCGCGGCGATGCCCTCGGGCGCGGGGTGGACGATCGACCACGCGTCGAAGAGGGCGACCCATCCGCGCAGCACGGCCGCGTCGTCACGGTCCCAGGCGCGCAACCGCCAGCCGGGCCGGGTGCGGTCGCCGTGGAGTTCGATCAGGCCCGCGAGTCTCGCTCTGTCCCAGGCCGCGCGGACCTGGGACGGCGTCAGGCCGAGGTCCTCCGCTGCCTGTTGCACGGCCGCGGCCGACAGCGCGCCGTCCCGGCCGGGCTCCACGCGGGACGCCGCGCCGCGCGGCGACGGGGAGGCCCAGCGCGCGACCCGTACGGCGTCGGCGAGTACGGCCCTGGCCTGACGGGCCAGTTCCGTGGGGGGCGGGGTGCCCTCGGGGGGCCTCGGGGCCGGTCGGGTACGCCGGTGCGTCACGGCCGGGTGTCCGCCCTGAGCAGTCGGGGGCAGGGCAGTGGCGAGCGGTCGCGGGCGGACAAGTCGGAGCCTGGAGTCGCGCGGGGTACGGGACGTCACGGAGAGCAGTCTCTCCGCTCACGCCCCGAAAGCCCAAACGGAATGGAACTTGCCGTTCGTGGACGGCGTCTGGCTTGAACCTTTCCCGGCCGGACGGGCCGGATATTCCGGGCGGCGGCGGTGGTGCGGGTTACATCAACGGTGTCAGGAAGCGGCGCAGGACCTCTTCGTAGACGGCCGGTGCTGCGTTCCACATCGCCGCGTGCGGCGCGTGCGGGACGGGGTGGAGGACGACCAGGCCCGGGAGGCGGCCGGCCAGCTCCCGCGAGGGCTGCCAGGGGGCCACGGTGTCGTCCGGGCCGTGGAGGACGAGCGTCGGCACCCGCAGCCCGCCGGGGCCCGCCGCCTCGGCCAGGCGGTCGCCGTGCACACCCGTGCGGCCCTGTACGGCCCTGACGGCGAGCGGGAGCAGCGCGCGGGGGGTGCGGCGGGCGACGGCCAGGGCCCGCACGGTGGCCTGCCAGTCGAGCACCGGGGAGTCGAGGACGAGTCCGCTGACGCGGTCGCGGAGCGGGGAGCGCACGGCCGCGTGCACGGCCATGGCTCCGCCCGTGGACCAGCCGTGCAGGATGACGCGCTCGGCGCCGCTGCGGACGGCGTGGCGGATGGCGGCGTCCACGTCGCGCCATTCCGAGTCGCCGAGGTGCCCGAGGCCGCCCGGGGGCCGGGGAGCGCCCGCGTCCCCCCGGTAGGCGAGGCCGAGGACGGGGAGGTGCTGGGACCGCAGGAAGGGCATGAGGTTCATGGCCTGGGCCCGCGTGGTGCCCAGTCCGTGCACGGTGATCACCCAGGTGCTGCGGGCGCCCGGCAGGAACCAGGCGGGCAGGGGACCGAGTTCGCCGGGGATTTCCACGTCGGCGTGGTCGATGCCGAGGGCGCTGCGCGGGTCGCCGACGTGCAGCTGCGGCGTCAGCCGCACCCGGGCGCCGGCGGCGAGGGTCCCGTGGCTGACGCGTTCCAGACGGCGTACGACGGTGTCGGGGGTGTGCGGCACGCCCTCCAGGACGGGGCCGACGACCGCGTGGACACCGGGGCCCTCGATGCCGTACGTGCCGGGGCGCAGGGACGCCAGGCAGCGGGTCAGGGTGATCCGGCCGTCGGCCGCGTCGTGGACGGTCAGCCGGGGGTCGGCCGGCAGCGGCCTGCCGGCCGACGCCCTGAGCGCGGCGCCGCCGGCGTAGCGGCCGGCCGCGACCGCCGCCGCACCGGCGCCGAGGAGGGAGGTGACGGCCGCTGCCGTCGCTGTAGCCGGGCGCATCGCTCCAGTGTCCGCATCCGGGGGGCGCGGGGCCAGTGGGCGGGGCCGGACGGTCGCGTGTCGCGGCACCGGGCCCGTCGCGGGGGCGTCAGCCGCGCTGGCCGTAACCGCGCAGTTTCTCCTGCGCCTCGGCGAGCTGCTCGCGGGAGAGCAGGGACGGTTCACGGCCCGGCACCGCGCTCGCGGTGAGCCACAGGCGGCACATCCACTCCAGTTGCGCGGTGCGGTCGTACGCCTGGTCGAGCGTGTCGCCGTAGGTGACGGTCCCGTGGTTGCGCAGCAGGCAGCCGGAACGGTCGCGCAGGGCCGCCAGCATGTTCTCGGCCAGCTCAGCCGAGCCGTACGTCGCGTACGGGGCGGTGCGGACGGGGCCGCCGAGGGCGGCGGCCATGTAGTGCACGAGGGGCAGCTCGGTCACCAGGGTGGAGACGGCGGTGGCGTGCACGGCGTGCGTATGGACGACGGCGCGGGCTCGCGTGGTCCGGTAGACCGCCAGGTGGAGCGGCAGTTCGCTGGTGGGAGCGAGCCCGCCCAGCACCCGCTCGCCGTCGAGGTCGACGGCGAGGGCGTCCTCCGGTCGCAGGCGGTCGTACGGGACTCCGCTCGGGGTGACGAGGACGAGTCCGCCGACGCGTACGGAGACGTTGCCGGAGGTGCCGACCACCAGCCCGTCGTGCACGGTCCTGCGAGCGGTGGCCACCAGTTCGCCCCACGCCCGTTCGATCGCTTCCGGCCGCTGCGCATCCATGTCGGTCATGCGGGAGATCCTGCCAGCGGAGTCGCGGGGGGTGATCGGAATCTCTTCCACCGGTCTTCCGGCCGGTCCCGGAGACCGGCCCGGGACCGCCGGGCCCCCGGAATGCCCGGTTCGGCGCCCTTCGGACCACAAGCGGAATCTCGACGAGCCGGTTCGGGTCACCACACCGCCGGGCCCAGTTCACCTTCCGTTCACCCAGGTTGCCTACGTTCCACGTGCCACTGACGTCAAACGATTGCCTGGGTAAATGGAACACATCACCTTGCTGCTCGCGATTGTGATCGTGACAGCTCTCGTGTTCGATTTCACGAACGGTTTCCACGACACCGCGAACGCGATGGCGACCACCATCTCGACCGGTGCCCTGAAGCCCAAGACGGCGGTGGCCATGTCCGCCGTGCTCAACCTGGTCGGCGCGTTCCTGTCCGTGGAGGTCGCCAAGACGATCTCCAGCGGCATCGTGACCGAAGAGGGCATCACACCCGAAGTGATCTTCGCGGCGCTGGTCGGCGCCATCCTGTGGAACCTGCTGACGTGGCTGATCGGCCTGCCGTCCAGTTCCTCCCACGCCCTGATGGGCGGCCTGGTCGGCGCCACCGTCGCGTCGGTCGGTTTCGGCGGCGTCAACGGCGGCACCGTCGTCACCAAGGTGCTGATCCCCGCGATCGCCGCCCCGCTCGTCGCCGGCCTCGCCGCGTACCTCGCCTCCCGGCTGACGTACCGCATCGGCCGCAACGCCGACCCGAAGGCGACCGCGAAGGGCTACCGCGCCGGTCAGATCACCTCGGCGGGCCTGGTCTCGCTGGCCCACGGCACGAACGACGCGCAGAAGACGATGGGCATCATCACGCTGGCGCTCGTCGCCGGCGGCATCCTCGCCCCGGGCTCGAACCCCCCGCTGTGGGTCATCGTGTCCGCCGGCGTCGCGATCGCGCTGGGCACCTACCTCGGCGGCTGGCGCATCATCCGCACCATGGGCAAGGGCCTGACCGACCTCCAGCCGCAGCAGGGCTTCGCCGCCCAGACCGGCGCGGCCAGCGTCATCCTCGCCTCCTCCAACCTCGGCTTCTCCCTGTCGACCACCCACTCGTGCTCCGGCGCGGTGATGGGCGCGGGCCTGGGCCGCAAGGGCGGCGTGGTCCGCTGGTCCACCGCCACCCGGATGTTCGTCGCCTGGGGCCTGACGCTCCCGGCCGCCGGTCTGGTCGCCGCGGGCTCGGAGTACGTGACCAAGCAGGGCGACTGGGGTGTCGCGGCCGTGGCCGCCTTCCTCGTCGGCTCGTGCGTCGCGATCTGGTTCATCTCCCGCCGTCAGGTGGTCGACCACACCAACGTCAACGACGTGGACGTGGAGGACGAGCCCGCGGGCGTCGTGACCACCGCCATGGCGGCCGTCAGCGTGCCGCCCACGGCCGGCGCCCTCGCCGCCGAGGACCTCAAGACCGCTATCCCGGCCCAGGCCGGCAGCTCCGCGGAGCCGGCCAGCCCGGCCGCGGTGTAAGGACAGGGACACAGCAGCATGAAGATCGACTGGGCAGCACTCGGCTCCGTGTTCGGCGTCAGCCTCCTGGCGACCGTCGCACTGGTGGGCCTGTTCACCCTCGGCATCGTGGGCCTCTCCAAGCAGGAGAGCGCCTCCGCCCAGGGCGGCGGCTCCGCCGCCCTGGCCCGCACCGGCGCGTACGCCTGCTTCGCGCTGTGCGCGGCGGCCGTGGCGTTCGGCATCTACCTGATCGTCGTCTGACACGCCGCCCGAATCCGGGCGAACCAGCACAGAGACCGCCCCGTCCCCGGCCCCTCGCGGCCGCCGACGGGGCGGTCTCTGTGTGCCTCAGCACACTCTCCCGCCGCAGGTCAACGGCAAGTTGACGGCGTTCGCGGAGCGTGGTGGACTTCCCGAGCCGAAATACGGCGGCACGAGAGGAAGCCCGGTGCGAAACCGGCGCGGTCCCGCCACTGTGACCGGGGAGCACGACTCCCCGGAAGCCAGGAACTCTCACCGCCGGTCACGTCGAACCAGGGCGCGGACCCTGAGTGAGGACATACCGCCATGCCTGGCTGCCGTTCCGTCATACCTGTGAGTACATGCACGACAGCGCTTCGAGGCGCATCGGCCGGCTGAGCCATGCGTGCCGATCGCATCTTCGCGTACGGCGCCACCGCCGGCCTGCTCGGCGACCTCGTTCTCGGTGATCCCCGCCGGGGGCATCCGGTCGCCGCTTTCGGGCGGGCCGCGGGCGCCGTCGAGTCCCTGCTGTGGCGTGACCACCGCGGGTGGGGCGCGGTGCACACCCTGGTGTGCGCCGGAGGCGCCGCCGGGGCCGCCGCGCTCGCCTCCCGCGCCGTACGCCGCTCCCCCGCCGCAGCCGTCGCGCTGACCGCCGCGGCCACCTGGGCCGTCCTCGGCGGTACATCGCTGCGCCGCGAGGCCAGGGCCGTGGGCAGCGCCCTGGAGGCCGGGGACGTCGAGGTCGCCCGCGAACGCCTCCCCCATCTGTGCGGCCGCGACCCGCAGGCCCTGGACGCCCAGCAGATCGCCCGCGCCGTCGTCGAGTCCGTCGCCGAGAACACCTCGGACGCCGTCGTCGGCGCGCTGGTGTGGGGCGCGGTGGGCGGTGTGCCGGGTCTGGTGGCGTTCCGCGCGATCAACACGCTCGACGCCATGGTGGGGCACAAATCGGCCAGGCACCTGCGCTACGGCTGGGCCTCGGCCCGCCTCGACGACGTGGCCGGCTGGCCCGGTGCGCGGCTGACCGCCGCGCTCGCGGTGGTCGCGGGCGGCGACCCGCACGGCGCGGTGCGGGCCTGGCGCGCGGACGCCGCCAAGCACCCGAGCCCCAACGCGGGCCCGGTGGAGGCCGCCTTCGCGGGCGCGCTCGGCGTACGGCTCGGCGGGACGCTCTCGTACGCGGGCCGGACCGAGCACCGGCCCGTGCTCAATGCCGGCGGGCGGCCCGTCGGCGTACCCGACATCGAGCGGGCGGCGCGGCTTTCGCGCCGCGTGGGGCTGCTCGCGCTGGCGGCGGCCGTCGGGGGGCGGCCGGCGCTCGGCGCGCTGCGACGCGCCGTACGCGCGGGCGCACGGAGAGGAAGGGGACGCGCATGAGCGGGTCACTGGGGGGCGGTCTGCTCGTCGCCGGGACGACGTCCGACGCGGGCAAGAGTGTGGTGACGGCGGGGATCTGCCGGTGGCTCGTGCGCCGGGGGGTGAAGGTCGCGCCCTTCAAGGCGCAGAACATGTCGCTGAACTCGTTCGTGACGCGCGAGGGCGCGGAGATCGGGCGGGCACAGGCCATGCAGGCGCAGGCCGCGCGGGTCGAGCCGACGGCGCTCATGAACCCCGTTCTGCTCAAGCCGGGCAGTGACCGCAGCAGCCAGGTGGTGCTGATGGGCAAGCCGGTGGGCGAGATGAGCGCCCGCGGCTACCACGGCGGGCGTCAGGAAGCGCTGCTCGGGACCGTGACGGACTGCCTGCGGGAGTTGCGGGGCAGTTATGACGCCGTGATCTGCGAGGGGGCGGGCAGTCCGGCCGAGATCAATCTGCGGCGTACCGACATCGTGAACATGGGCATCGCGCGAGCGGCCCGGTTCCCGGTGGTCGTCGTCGGCGACATCGACCGGGGCGGGGTGTTCGCCTCGTTCTTCGGTACGACGGCGCTGCTGAGCCGGGAGGACCAAGGACTGGTCGCCGGCTACCTGGTCAACAAGTTCCGCGGCGACGTCTCGCTGCTGGAACCCGGGCTCGACATGCTGGAGGGCCTGACGGGCCGGCGTACGTACGGAGTGCTGCCCTTCGCGCACGGTCTCGGCATCGACGAGGAGGACGGGCTCCGGGTGTCGCTGCGGGGCGCCGTACGGGAGTCGGTCGTCGCGCCGCCGGTCGGGGACGACGTGCTGCGGGTCGCCGTGTGCGCGGTGCCGCTCATGTCGAACTTCACCGACGTGGACGCGCTGGCCGCCGAACCGGGCGTCGTGGTGCGGTTCGTGGACCGGGCCGAGGAACTGGCCGACGCCGACCTGGTCGTGGTGCCGGGCACGCGCGGGACGGTGAAGGCCCTTCAGTGGCTGCGCGAGCGCGGGCTCGCCGCCGCGCTGGCGCGGCGGGCGGCCGAGGGCCGTCCCGTGCTGGGCATCTGCGGCGGCTTCCAGGTGCTGGGCGAACGCATCGAGGACGACGTCGAGTCGAGGGCCGGGACCGTGGACGGGCTCGGACTGCTGCCGGTGCGGGTGCGGTTCGCCGTCGAGAAGACGCTGGCGCGGCCCGTGGGCAGCGCGCTGGGCGAGCCCGTCGAGGGCTACGAGATCCACCACGGGGTCGCCGACGTGGTGGACGGCGAGCCGTTCCTGGACGGATGCCGGGTGGGTTCCGTCTGGGGCACGCACTGGCACGGTTCGCTGGAGAGCGACGCGTTCCGGCGCGCGTTCCTGCGCGAGGTGGCCACCGCCGCGGGGCGCCGCTTCGTACCGGCGCCGGACACCTCGTTCGGGGCGCTGCGCGAGGAGCAGCTCGACCGCCTCGGCGACCTGATCGAAGAACACGCGGATACGGACGCGCTGCTGCGGCTCATCGAGTCGGGCGCGCCCTCAGGACTTCCCTTCATCGCACCTGGAGCGCCCGCATGAGCACTGAGACCGAGAGCACCGAAAACACCGGGAACGGCCACACGGTGCTGCTGCTGTCCACCGCCGACACGGACCTGCTGGCGGCGCGCGCCTCCGGCGGCCCGTACCGGATCGGCAACCCGACCCGTATCGACCCGGCGCAGGACCTGCCCGCGCTCGTCGAAGGCGCTTCCGTGGCCGTCGTCCGCCTGCTGGGCGGCAAGCGCGCCTGGGAGGACGGGCTCGCCGCCCTGAAGGCGTCCGGGATTCCGACCGTGCTGCTGGGCGGCGAGAGCGTGCCCGACGCCGAGCTGATGGCCGAGTCGTCCGTGCCGGCCGGTGTCGTCGCGGAGGCGCTGCGCTACCTCGTCGAGGGCGGACCGGAGAACCTGGTCGAGCTGGCCAGGTTCCTGTCGGACACCGTGCTGCTCACGGGCATCGGTTTCGCCGAACCGCGGAAGATGCCCGAGTGGGGCGTACACGGGACGCGTTCGTACGACGACCGCCGTCCTACGGTCGGCGTGCTGTTCTACCGGGCGCACGAGCTGTCCGGCAACACCGCGTTCGTCGACGTGCTGTGCGAGCAGATCGAGGCGAAGGGCGCGAACGCGCTTCCCGTGTTCTGCGGTTCCCTGCGCAGTGCCGATCCGCAGCTGTACGCGGAACTCGGAAAGGCCGACGCGCTGATCGCGACCGTTCTCGCGGCCGGCGGCACGCGCGCGAGCGACGCGTCGGCCGGCGGGGACGACGAGGCGTGGGACGTCGGCGCGCTCGCGGATCTCGACGTGCCCGTGCTCCAGGGCCTGTGTCTCACCTCGTCGCGCGCGGCCTGGGAGGCGTCCGACGCGGCGCTGTCGCCGATGGACGCGGCGATGCAGGTGGCCATTCCCGAGTTCGACGGGCGGCTCGTCACCGTGCCGTTCTCCTTCAAGGAGCAGGACGGCGAGGGCGCGGCCGGCGTTCCCGTGTACGTCGCGGACCCCGAGCGCGCCGCGCGCGTCGCCGGCATCGCCGTACGGCACGCCCGGCTGGCGCACAAGCCGAACGCGCAGAAGCGGCTCGCGCTCGTGTTCACCGCGTACCCCACGAAGCACTCGCGCGTCGGGAACGCCGTGGGCCTCGACACCCCCGCCTCCGCGATCCGGGTGCTCGACGCCCTGCGCGACGCGGGGTACGCCGTCGAGGGCCACCCGGACAACGGCGACGAGCTGATCCACCGGCTCATCAACGCCGGTGGCCACGACGTGGAGTGGCTGACCGAGGAGCAGCTCGCCGCCGCGCCCGCGCGCGTGCCGCTCGCGGACTACCAGGCGTGGTTCGACGCGCTGGAGCCGGACCTGCGGGACGGGATGCTGGAGCACTGGGGCGAGGCGCCCGGGCAGCTGTACGTCGACGGGGACGAGATCGTGCTGGCGTCGCTCCAGTTCGGCAACGTCGTCGTGATGATCCAGCCGCCGCGCGGCTTCGGGGAGAACCCGATCGCGATCTACCACGACCCCGACATGCCGCCGTCGCACCACTACATGGCGGCGTACCGATGGCTGGAGAACAGCTTCGGCGCGGACGCGATCGTGCACATGGGCAAGCACGGGACGATGGAGTGGCTGCCGGGCAAGGGCCTCGGCCTGTCGGCGGGCTGCGGCCCGGACGCCGTCCTGGGCGAACTGCCGCTGATCTACCCGTTCATCGTGAACGACCCCGGTGAGGGCACGCAGGCCAAGCGGCGCGGGCACGCCACGGTCGTGGACCACCTGGTGCCGCCGATGGCGCGGGCGGACACGTACGGCGACCTGGCGAAGCTGGAGCAACTGCTGGACGAGTACGCGCTGGTGAGCGACCTCGACCCGGCGAAGGCGCCCGCCGTACGGGCGCAGATCTGGACGCTGGTGACGGCGGCCCAGCTCCACCACGACCTGCACCTCGACGAGCAGCCGGACGACGACGACTTCGACGAGTTCGTCATGCACATCGACGGCTACCTGTGCGAGATCAAGGACGTGCAGATCCGCGACGGCCTGCACATCCTGGGCGGCGCTCCGGAGGCCGAGGCGCGGGTGAACCTGGTCCTCGCCGTGCTGCGTGCCTCGCAGGTGTGGGGCGGCAAGGCCAACGCCCTGCCGGGGCTGCGCGCCTGCCTGGCGGAGCACTTCGGGCTGGTCGAGAAGGAGCTGCTGGGCGAGCCGGGCGCGCCGGTCAAGGTGCCGGACGGGCTGACGGCTCTGGTGGACGGTCCGGCGCGCACCGGCGCGGACGCGATCGACCTGCTGGAGCAGCTGTGCCGGCGGCTCGCGGAGGGCATGGAGGAGCGGCGCTGGGACGCGGCGGAGGCCGCCGGTCTGGTGGGCGAGGTCCTGGGCGTCGAACTGCCGGACGCCGTGGCCGTGCTGCGGTTCGCGTGCGACGAGGTGGTGCCGAGGCTGGCCCGTACGACGGACGAGATCGGCAACATCCTGCACGCGCTGGACGGCGGTTACGTACCGGCCGGGCCCTCGGGGTCGCCGACGCGCGGCCTGGTCAACGTGCTGCCGACCGGGCGCAACTTCTACTCCGTCGACCCGAAGGCGATCCCGTCGCGGCTGTCGTGGGAGGTCGGGCAGGCGCTGGCCGACTCGCTGGTGGCGCGGTACCTGACGGACACCGGCGACTACCCGAAGTCGGTCGGCCTGACGGTGTGGGGCACGTCCGCGATGCGCACCCAGGGCGACGACATCGCGGAGATCCTGGCGCTGCTGGGCTGCCGGCCGGTGTGGGACGACGCCTCGCGGCGGGTGACCGGCTTCGAGATCGTGCCGCTGGACGAACTGGGACGGCCGCGCATCGACGTGACGGTGCGCATCTCCGGTTTCTTCCGGGACGCGTTCCCGCACGTGGTGGGGCTGATCGACGACGCGGTGCGCGCGGTGGCCGAACTGGACGAGCCCGCCGACCGCAACTTCGTACGGGCGCACGCCGACGAGGACACGGCGGAGCACGGCGACCGGCGGCGCGCGACGGCCCGCATCTTCGGCTCGAAGCCGGGGGCGTACGGCGCCGGTCTGCTGCCGCTGATCGACGCGCGCAACTGGCGCTCGGACGCGGACCTGGCCGAGGTGTACGCGGTGTGGGGCGGCTACGCGTACGGGCGCGGCCTGGAGGGCAGGGCCGCCCGCGGTGACATGGAGACGGCGTTCCGCCGGATCGCGGTGGCCGCGAAGAACGTCGACACCCGCGAGCACGACCTCGTCGACGCGGACGACTACTTCCAGTACCACGGCGGCATGGTCGCCATGGTGCGGCACCTGACGGGCGAGTCCCCCGAGGCGTACGTGGGCGACAGCGCGACGCCGGACCAGGTGAAGACCCGGACGCTGGGCGAGGAGACGCACCGCGTCTTCCGCGCGCGCGTGGTCAACCCCCGGTGGATGGCGGCCATGCGCAGGCACGGCTACAAGGGCGCCTTCGAGATGGCCGCCACGGTGGACTACCTGTTCGGGTACGACGCGACCGCGGGGGTCGTCGACGACTGGATGTACGAGAAGTTGTCGAGCGAGTACGTCTTCGACCCGGAGAACCGGGACTTCATGAAGAAGTCCAACCCGTGGGCGCTCAGGGGCATCACGGAGCGGCTCCTGGAGGCGGCCGAGCGCGGGCTGTGGGCCGAGCCGGACGCGGACACGCTGGAGCGGCTGCGGGCCACGTACCTGGAGCTCGAAGGCGACCTGGAAGGGGACGACGCGTGAGCGGGCCGCAGTGCGTTCCGGGTGCCCTGAACCAGCTTGAAGTGGAGGCTTCCTCTTGAGTACGCCGTACCCCTTTACCGCCATCGTCGGGCAGGACGACCTGCGGCTCGGGCTGCTGCTGAACGCCGTCTCGCCCGCCGTCGGCGGTGTGCTCGTGCGCGGCGAGAAGGGCACCGCCAAGTCGACCGCCGTGCGCGCCCTGGCGGCGCTGATGCCCGAGGTGGCGGTGGTCGCCGGGTGCCGGTTCTCCTGCGACCCGGGCTCCCCCGACCCGGCGTGCCCGGACGGGCCGCACGAGGCGGGGGGCGGAGTGTCGCGCCCCGCGCGGACGGTCGAGCTGCCCGTCGGCGCCTCCGAGGACCGGCTCGTCGGCGCGCTCGACATCGAGCGGGCGCTGTCCGAGGGCGTCAAGGCGTTCGAGCCGGGCCTGCTGGCCGACGCCCACCGCGGGATCCTGTACGTCGACGAGGTCAACCTGCTGCACGACCACCTGGTCGACCTGCTGCTTGACGCCGCCGCGATGGGCGCGTCGTACGTCGAGCGCGAGGGCGTGTCCGTGCGGCACGCCGCGCGGTTCCTGCTCGTCGGGACCATGAACCCCGAAGAGGGCGAGCTGCGGCCGCAGTTGCTGGACCGGTTCGGGCTGACCGTGGAGGTGTCCGCCTCGCGGGACACCGATCAGCGGGTGGAGGTCGTACGGCGCAGGCTCGCGTACGACGACGACCCCGCCGGGTTCGCCGCGCGGTGGGCGGGCGAGGAGGCGGCGCTGCGGGCCCGCATCGTGGCCGCGCGGGCGCTGCTGCCCGAGGTGCGGCTCGGGGACGGGGCACTGCGGCAGATCGCGGCCACGTGCGCGGCCTTCGAGGTCGACGGGATGCGCGCGGACATCGTGATGGCCCGTACGGCGACCGCACTGGCGGCCTGGGCCGGGCGCACCGACGTACTGGCCGAGGACGTACGGCAGGCCGCGCTGCTCGCGCTGCCGCACCGGCGGCGGCGCAACCCCTTCGACGCGCCGGGGCTCGACGAGGACAAGCTGGACGACACGCTGGAGCAGAACAGCGGGTCCGACGAGGACGATCCCGATCCGGATCCCGACGGGCCCGGCGGAGGCGGCCGGCCGCCGCAGGGGGACGGTGACGATTCGCCCGGGACGGCGGACGGGGACGAACCCGGTGAGGCCGAGCCGGACGCCGGCGAGGGGCAGCACGCGCCCGCGGGTTCGGGGGGCGAGCAGGCCGCCGCGCGGGCCGGGGAGCCGTTCCGTACGAAGACGCTGAGCGTGCCGGGTCTCGGCGAGGGGGCGGCCGGGCGCCGCTCCCGGGCCCGTACCGAGCACGGCCGCACGACCGGGGCCCGCCGGCCGCGGGGCGCGCTCACCAAGCTGCACCTCGCGGCGACCGTGCAGGCCGCCGCCCCGCACCAGCGGGCGCGGGGGCGCAGCGGGCCCGGTCTGGTGGTGCGGCGGGACGATCTGCGGCAGGCGACGCGCGAGGGGCGGGAGGGGAACCTGGTGCTGTTCGTCGTGGACGCGTCCGGTTCGATGGCCGCCCGGCAGCGGATGAGCGCGGTCAAGGGCGCGGTGCTGTCGCTGCTGCTGGACGCGTACCAGCGGCGGGACAAGGTCGGGATGGTCACGTTCCGGGGGAAGGACGCGGAGCTCGTGCTTCCGCCGACGTCGTCCGTGGACGCGGCGGCCGTCCGGCTGGAGACGCTGCCCACGGGCGGCCGTACGCCGCTGTCCGCCGGGCTGCTGAAGGCGCACGACGTGCTGCGGGTGGAGCGGATGCGCGATCCCTCGCGGCGGCCGCTGCTCGTGGTCGTGACCGACGGGCGGGCGACGGGCGGGCCGGAGCCGGTGGCGCTGGCGGCGCGCGCGGCCCGGCTGCACGAGGCGGAGGGCGTCGCCTCGGTGGTCGTGGACTGCGAGTCGGGTCCGGTGCGGCTGGGGCTGGCCGGCGACCTGGCGCGCGAGCTGGGCGGCACGGCCGTCACGCTCGACGAGCTGCGGGCCGACAGCATCGCCGGGCTCGTCAAGGACGTACAGGAAACCAACAGGAGGGCGGCCTGATGCCGCAGGGACAGCCGAGCGTCGTACCGGACGACGGACTCACCACGCGCCAGCGCCGCAACCGGCCGCTGGTCGTCGTGCACACGGGGATCGGGAAGGGCAAGTCGACCGCCGCGTTCGGGCTCGCGCTGCGCGCCTGGAACCAGGGGTGGCCGATCGGGGTGTTCCAGTTCGTCAAGTCGGCGAAGTGGAAGGTCGGCGAGGAGAACGCGCTGAAGGTGCTGGGCGCGAGCGGCGAGGGCGGGTCCGTCGCCTGGCACAAGATGGGCGAGGGCTGGTCCTGGGTCCAGCGCGACGCGCAGCTCGACAACGAGGCGGCGGCGCGCGAGGGGTGGGAGCAGGTCAAGCGCGACCTGGCCGCCGAGACGTACAAGCTGTACGTGCTCGACGAGTTCGCGTACCCGATGCACTGGGGCTGGGTGGACACCGACGAGGTGGTCGAGGTGCTGCGGGACCGGCCCGGCACCCAGCACGTCGTGATCACCGGGCGCAACGCCCCGGAGAAGCTCGTCGAGGCCGCCGACCTGGTGACGGACATGTCGAAGGTCAAGCACCCGATGGACGCGGGCCAGAAGGGGCAGCGGGGCATCGAGTGGTAGCACGTCTCGTCGTCGCCGCGCCGTCGTCGGGCAGCGGGAAGACCACCGTCGCGACGGGGCTGATGGCCGCCTTCGCGGCCGCCGGGCTCGCCGTGTCGCCGCACAAGGTGGGGCCCGACTACATCGATCCCGGGTACCACGCGCTGGCCACCGGCCGTCCAGGGCGCAACCTCGACGCGTACCTGTGCGGTACGGAGCTCATCGCGCCGCTCTTCGCGCACGGTTCGGCCGGGTGCGATCTCGCCGTCGTCGAGGGCGTGATGGGCATGTACGACGGGGCCTCGGGCCACGGCGAACTGGCGTCCACCGCGCAGATCGCGAAGCTGCTGCGGGCGCCGGTGGTGCTGGTGGTCGACGCGTCGTCGCAGTCGCGGTCGGTGGCGGCACTGGTGCACGGTTTCGCCTCCTGGGACCCCGAGGTGCGGATCGGCGGTGTGATCCTGAACAAGGTGGGGTCCGCGCGGCACGAGGAGTTGCTGCGGGAGGCGCTCGACGCGTCGGGCGTGCCGGTGCTGGGCGCCCTCCGGCGCGAGCGTCAGGTACGGACGCCCTCGCGGCACCTGGGCCTCGTCCCGGTCGCCGAGCGGCGGGCCGAAGCGGTCGACGCGGTCGCGGCGCTGGCGGAGCAGGTGCGCGCGGGCTGCGACCTGGAGGCGCTGCTGGCGCTGGCGCGCAGCGCGCCGGAGCTCGGTGCGGACGCCTGGGACCCCGCGGCCCGGGTCGGCGGCGCGGTGAGCGGGCGACCGGTGGTCGCCGTCGCCTCCGGGCCGGCGTTCACCTTCTCGTACGCCGAGCACGGTGAGTTGCTGGCCGCCGCCGGCGCGGAGGTCGTGCCGTTCGACCCGCTCCGGGACGAGGCCCTGCCCCCGGGGACCCGTGGGCTCGTCGTCGGCGGCGGGTTCCCCGAGGTGTACGCCCCGGAGCTGTCCGGCAACGAGCCGTTGCGCGAGGCCGTCGCGCGGCTGGCCCGGTCGGGGGCGCCCGTCGCCGCGGAGTGCGCGGGGCTGCTGTACCTGTCGCGGTCCCTCGACGGGCAGCCCATGTGCGGGGTGCTCGACGCCGGGGCGCGGATGTCGGAGCGGCTGACCCTGGGGTACCGCGAGGCGGTCGCCGTGTCGGACAGTTCGCTGGCGGCCACCGGAACGCGGCTGCGCGGCCACGAGTTCCACCGGACCGTGATCGAGCCCGGGGCGGGAGCGGCTCCGGCGTGGGGGATGCACCTGCCGGAGCGGCGGGTCGAGGGGTTCGTACAACTGGGTGTGCATGCGAGTTATCTGCATACCCACTGGGCTGCCGAGCCAGGGATGGCCATGAGATTTGTCGAGAGGTGTGCGGGATGAGCGGGTTGAGTGGCGTGGAGGGGCCGGTCACCAGGCTGACCGGTGTCGGAGTCGGGCCCGGTGATCCCGAGCTGGTGACCGTCAAGGGCGTCAACGCCCTGCGGGACGCGGCCGTTGTGGTCGTACCGGTGATGGACAGCGGCGAGCGCGGGCGGGCCGAGGCGACCGTGCTGCACTACGTCGACGCGGCGAAGATCGTCCGGGTCGTCTTCGCACTCAACGAGCGCGAGGACCGGGCGCGGCGCGAGGCCGCCTGGGACGCGGCGGGCTCCCGGGTCGCCGAACTCCTGCGGGAGCACGGCTCGGTGGCGTTCGCGACGATCGGTGACCCCAACGTCTACTCGACGTTCACGTATCTCGCGCAGACGATCGCCGGGCTGGTGCCGGGGACGGAGGTCGTGACCGTGCCGGGCATCACCGCCATGCAGGATCTCGCCGCCCGCAGCGGGGCCGTGCTCACGGAGGGGACGGAACCACTGACGCTCGTTCCCGTGACGGCCGGGGCCGGTGTGCTGAAGGAGGCGCTGGAGGGCCCGGGAACCGTCGTGGCGTACAAGTTCGGGCGGCTCGCGGGCGAGGTGGCGACCGCACTGCGCGAGACCGGGCGCACCGAGGACGCGGTGTGGGGCTCGGCGCTCGGGCTGCCCGAGGAATCGATCCGGCCCGCTTCCGAGCTGGCGGAGGGCGGGTCCCTGCCGTACCTGTCCACGCTGATCGCGCCCCCGCGGCGCGACGGCGGTCGCGGGGGAAAGTTGTGAGTTCAGCCCGCGATGCCCACCACCAGCCAGACGAACGCCACCCCCGCGACCGTGCACAGCAGGGTGGAGCGGGCGGGGTGGTCGTGGTGGGCCTCGGGCAGGATCTCGGCGGCCGCGAGGTAGAGCAGCGCGCCCCCGAAGAAGCCCAGGTAGCTGCCCAGAAGTTCCCCCGGAAGGGTGAACAGGAGAGTGGACGCCGCACCGACCACCGGGGCCAGTGCGTCCGCGAACAGCATCGCCACGGCCTTGCGGCGCGCGTTCCCGTACAGACTGGTGAGCGTGTACGTGTTGAACCCGTCGGCGAAGTCGTGGGTGACGACGGCGAGCGCGACGGTCGTCCCCATGCCCTCGCCGACCTGGAAGGCGGCGCCGATCGCGATGCCGTCCAGCAGGCTGTGCCCGACCATCGCGCCCGCGGCGGTCAGTCCCACCTGAGGGACTCGTCCGCCCGTCGCCGGTCCGTCCCCGGTGGACACGCTCCCCGCTTCGGGGAGGTGCGCGCCGTGCGCCGCCCGGCGTACGGCGAGCAGGCGCTCCACCAGGTGCGCCACCAGAAAGCCGCCGACGAACAGCAGAAGGGCCCGCGGTACGCCGAACACCTCGCCGCCCGCGGCCTCCAGCGCCTCGGGCAGCAGTTCCAGTCCGACGACGCCGAGCATCAGCCCGCCGGCCAGTCCGAGGACGAGGTGGCGGCGGTCCGTGACGCGCAGCGCCACCCAGCCACCGAAGAGTGTCATGAGGAACGCGCCGAGCGCGACGAACACCGCCATGTGCTCTTGCTAGTCGATTGACCCCCTGCCGCGCACATCCGTGATCACCCCCGCTGCACCCCCGAATCCCGAGAGGACCCCCACTCATGGCCGATGCCCCCACCGGCAAGGTGACCTTCGTGGGCGCCGGCCCCGGCGCCGCCGACCTGCTGACCTTCCGTGCCGCACGCGCCATCGCCGACGCCGACGTGGTGATCTGGGCGGCGAGCCTCGTCCAGGCCGAGATCCTGGAGCACGCGCGCGAGGACGCCGAGATCCTGGACTCCGCCGCCATGTCCCTGGAGGACGTGGTGGCGGTGTACGAGCGGGCGCTGCGGGACGGGCTGAAGGTGGCCCGCGTGCACTCCGGCGACCCCGCGCTGTGGGGCGGCACGCAGGAGCAGGTCGACCGGTGCGACGCACTCGGCCTGGACGTCGAGATCGTGCCGGGCGTCTCGTCCTTCTCGGCGGTCGCCGCGATCGCGCGGCGCGAGCTGACGATCCCCGAGGTCGCTCAGTCCGTGATCCTGACCCGGCTCGGCGGCGGCAAGACGCCGATGCCGCCCGGCGAGGAGGTACGGGAGTTCGCGCGGCACGGCACGACGATGGCCGTCTTCCTCTCGGCGGCCCGCTCGGGGCAGCTGACGGCGGAGCTGCTGGAGGGCGGTTACCCGACCGACACCCCGGTCGTCATCGCGTACCAGGTCACCTGGCCCGAGGAGTTGGTGCTGCGCTGCACCATCGCCACGCTGGAGGAGACGGTGAAGGAGCACAAGCTCTGGAAGCACACGCTCTTCCTGGTGGGGCCCGCCCTGGCCGCCTCCGGCACGCGCTCGCACCTCTACCACCCGGGCCACTTCCACGGGTTCCGCCGGGCGGACCGCGCCGCGCGGGCGGCGCTGCGCGCGGAGCGGCAGTCGGCGGAGGCGGGCACGGGATCCGGCGCGGAACCGGCGGCGGGAAGGTCCGGCTCATGATCACTGTCTTCGGCACGGGGACGGGTGCCCCGCTCGGCACCGACGCCCGGACGGCGCTCGACGCCGCCCGGCTCGTCGTCGGCGGGCGGCGGCACCTGGACGCCGCCGGGCTGCCGGACGGCACGGCCCGGGTGGTGCTGGGGCCGCTGGCGCCGGCGCTTGACGCGGTCGCGGAGCACCTGGCCAAGGCGGCTGCGGACGGCGCGGACGCCGGGGTCGTGGTGCTGGCCTCCGGCGACCCGGGGTTCTTCGGGATCGTACGGGCGCTGGCGGAACGGTTCGGCGCGGACGCCCTGGACGTACGGCCGGGCTCGCCCTCGGTCGCGGTGGCGTTCGCGCGCCTCGGGCTGCCGTGGGACGACGCGGTGGTCGTGAGCGCGCACGGGCGCGAGCTGCGCACCGCCGTGAACGTGTGCCGGGCGCACCCGAAGACGGCCGTCCTGACCGGGCCCGGCGCCGGACCCGGCGAACTGGGCGCGGCCCTCGCCCGTACCGGCGTCCCGCGCACCCTCGTCGTGGCGTCGGCGCTCGGCGACGCGGACGGGGGCGAGAGCGTCGAGCGCCTCACGCCGTCGGAGGCGGCGGCGCGCGACTGGCCGGCCGCGGTCAGCGTCGTCGTGTGCCTCGACGCGGCGCGCACGCTCGCGCCGGCGCAGCGGACGGTCGCCGGGCGGGGCCCCGGACCGGCCGGCTGGGCGCTGGCCGAGGCCGCGTTCGAGCACCGCGACTCGATGATCACGAAGTTCGAGGTACGGGCGCTGGCGCTCGCCAGGCTCGGCCCGCGCCTGGGCGACCTCGTGTGGGACATCGGGGCCGGTTCGGGTTCCGTGGCCGTGGAGTGCGCGCGGCTGGGGGCGGCGGCGATCGCGGTGGAGAAGACCTGCGACGGCGTGGAGCGCGTCCGCGCGAACGCCGCCGCGCACGGGGTCGACGTACAGACCGTGCACGGAGCGGCGCCGACGGTGCTGTCCCAACTGCCCGAGCCCGACGCGGTGTTCGTCGGCGGCGGCGGGCGGGAGCTGCCCGCCATCGTGGCGGCGTGCGCGCGCAGGGCGCGGCGCACCGTCGTGGTCGCGCTGGCGGCGCTGGACCGGGTCCCGGCGGTACGGGCGGCCCTGGCGTCCGCCGGGTTCGAACCCGAGGGCGTACTGCTGCAGTCGTCGCGTCTCGCGCCGCTGCCGGGGGACGTCACCCGGCTCGCGGCCGCCAACCCTGTCTTTCTGCTGTGGGGCCACCGCCCCGCGGATCCGGCAAGTGAAGGAGCAGTTCAGTGATCGGCCTCATCTCCGCCACGGCGGCAGGCGCCGTGGCCCGCGACCGGCTGGCCGCGGCCTGGCCCGGCCGTGCACGGGTGTACGACGGCCCGGTGCGGGAAGCGGTCGGACGCGCCTTCGCCGAGTGCGACCAGGTGGTGTGCTTCCTCGCGACGGGAGCGGTCGTACGGCTTCTCGCCCCGCTCCTCGCGGACAAGGCGTCCGACCCGGGTGTGGTCTGCGTCGACGAGGCGGGGCGGCACGCGGTCGCGCTCCTCGGCGGCCACGGCGGCGGTGCGAACGAGCTGGCGCTCGCGGTGTCGGACGTCCTGGGCTGCGACCCGGTGATCACGACGGCCACGGACGCCACGGACATACCCGGCCTCGACACGCTGGGCTGGCCCGTCGAGGGCGCGACGGCGGCCGTGACGCGGGCGATCCTGGACGGCGCACCGGTCACGCTGGCGGCGGACGCGGTGTGGCCGCTGCCGCCCCTGCCGGCGAACGTCACGCGCGCGGACGACGCCGCGACGCCGGTGGCCGGCGGCTCGCGGGCGTCCGGCGCCGGAACGCCGGAGAAGACCGGTGCGGGTCACGCCGGCGAGGACGCCGTCGGCATGGCGGAGGCCGCCGCGGTCGCCGCCGTGCCGGTGGGCGGGCTGCCGGGGGCCATGGCCGCCACCGTCGCCGCCGGCGTCGTCGCCGAGGCCGCCGCGGCCGAGGCGGCGCGGGAGGCGCACGACGCACCCGCCGTGGTGCGCGTCAGCGACCGGGTGCTCGGCATCGGGGAGCGCGAGGTCGTGCTCCGACCGCCGTCGCTGGTCGTCGGGGTGGGCGCCAGCAGGGGCGCGCCCGCCGACGAGGTGCTCGCCCTGATCGAGCGGAGCCTCGCGGACGCCGGACTCTCGGCGCGTTCCGTCGCCGCGCTCGCGACCGTGGACGCCAAGGCCGACGAGGCCGGGATCGTGGAGGCGGCGGCCCGGCTGGGTGTGCCGCTGCGGACGTACGCCGCCGACGAGCTGGCCCGCATCGACGTCCCGAACCCCTCGGGGGCGCCGCTGGCCGCCGTCGGCACACCCTCCGTCGCGGAGGCCGCCGCGCTCGCCGGGGGCGGTGAACTCGTCGTACCGAAACGCAAGTCGGCGCCCGAGGGGCGGGCGGCGATGGCCACCTGCGCCGTCGTGCGCCGCAGGCCGCGCGGCCGGCTCGCGGTCGTCGGGCTCGGGCCGGGCGCCCGTGACCTGCTGACGCCGCGCGCCCGCGACGAGATCCGGCGGGCCTCGGTGCTCGTCGGACTCGACCAGTACGTGGACCAGATCCGGGACCTGCTGCGACCTGGTACGCGCGTGCTGGAGTCGGGGCTCGGCGCCGAGGAGGAGCGGGCCCGTACCGCCGTCGCCGAGGCCCGCGCCGGGCACGCGGTCGCGCTCATCGGGTCGGGGGACGCGGGCGTGTACGCCATGGCCTCGCCCGCGCTCGCCGAGGCGAGCGACGACATCGACGTCGTCGGCGTACCGGGAGTGACGGCGGCGCTCGCCGCCGCCGCGATCCTGGGCGCGCCGCTCGGCCACGACCACGTGTCGATCAGCCTGTCCGACCTGCACACGCCGTGGGAGGTCATCGAACGGCGGGTACGGGCCGCGGCGGAGGCCGACATCGTCGTGACGTTCTACAACCCCCGCAGCCGGGGCCGCGACTGGCAGCTCCCCAAGGCGCTGTCGATCCTCGCGGAGCACCGCGCGCCCACGACGCCCGTCGGCGTGGTGCGCAACGCCTCGCGACCGGACGGAACAAGCCGCCTCACCACGATCGCCGCGCTCGACCCGGCGACCGTCGACATGATGACCGTCGTGGTCGTCGGCAACACCGCCGCCCGCGAGATCGCCGGCCGCATGGTGACACCGCGCGGCTACCGCTGGCAGACGGAGGGTTCGTGATGACGACGGACAGGATCGTGCACCCCATCGAGCAGGAGTCCTTCCGGCGCCTGCGCTCGCGCCTCGACACGTCGCACTTCGCGCCGCTGACCCGGGCCGTCGTGGAGCGGGTCATCCACTCGGCGGCGGACCTGGAGTACGCCACCGATCTGGTCTGCGACGAGCGCACCCTGGAGGCCGCGCACGCCGCGCTGCACTCCGGCGCGCCGGTCGTCGTGGACGTGGAGATGGTCGCGGCGGGCATCACCCGGCGCGAGACCGTGTGCCGGCTGAAGGAGGCGAAGGCGGGCCCGGAACTGACCCGCAGCGCCCACGCGATCAGGCTGGCGTACGAGCAGGTGGGGCCCGGGGCCCTGTGGGTGATCGGCTGCGCGCCCACCGCGCTGGAGGAGCTGCTGCTCCTGGACGCCGAACCCGCGCTCGTCATCGGCCTGCCCGTCGGCTTCGTCGGCGCGGCCGAGTCCAAGGCGGCACTGCGCGAGAGCGGTCTGCCGGCTGTCAGCAACGTGTCGGAGAAGGGCGGTTCGGCGGTCGCGGCGGCGGCCCTGAACGCCCTGCTCTACACCCCTCTCGCGCGCCACACCCCCACCCCCCTCACCAAGGAGAACGCGTGACCACCGCGCCCGCACTGCTCATCGCCGGCCACGGCACCCGGGACGAAGCCGGGGCCGGAGCCTTCCGCGACTTCGTCGGGGAACTGGGCCGGCGCCATCCCGAACTGCCCGTCGCGGGCGGCTTCATCGAGCTGTCCCCGCCGCCGCTCGGCGACGCGGTGGCCTCGTTGGTCGAACGCGGCGTCTCGCGCTTCGCGGCCGTTCCCCTCATGCTCGTCTCCGCCGGTCATGCCAAGGGCGACATACCGGCCGCGCTGTCCCGCGAGAAGGAGCGCCACCCGGGGATCTCGTACACCTACGGCCGTCCGCTGGGCCCGCACCCGGGTCTGCTGGCCGTGCTGGAGCGGCGGGTCGACGAGGTGCTCGGCGAGGTGGACCGGTCGGACGTGACGGTGCTGCTCGTGGGGCGCGGCTCGACCGACCCGGACGCCAACGCGGAGGTGCACAAGGCCGCACGACTGTTCTGGGAGGGACGGGGGTACGCGGGTGTGGAGACCGCGTTCGTGTCGCTCGCCGCGCCGGACGTGCCGAGTGGACTCGACCGCTGCACCAGGCTCGGGGCCCGGCACATCGTGGTCCTGCCGTACTTCCTCTTCACCGGGATCCTGCCGGACCGGGTGAAGGAGCAGACGCGGGACTGGGCCGACGCGCACCCGCAGACCCAGGTGCGCTCGGCCGATGTGATCGGCCCCACCGAGGAGTTGATGGACCTCGTGATGGAGCGCTACCGGGAAGCCGTGAAGGGGGACCTGAGGATGAACTGCGACTCCTGCGTCTACCGCATCGCCCTGCCCGGTTTCGAGGACAAGGTGGGGGCGCCGCAGCAGCCGCACTTCCACCCGGACGACGACGGACACCACCATCACCACCACGGCAGCCATGCACACGCCCACTGACACCGGCGCGCAGGTCCCGGCGCACGATCTGCGGCACCACGGGGACGCCGAGGTGCGGGAGGGCGATCTCACCGATCTCGCGGTCAACGTACGGGCCGGCACTCCCCCGGCGTGGCTGAAGGCCCGTATCGCCGCCTCCCTCGACACGCTCGCGGCCTACCCGGACGGGCGGGCCGCGCGCGCGGCGGTCGCGGAACGGCACGGGCTGCCGGTGGAGCGGGTGCTGCTGACGGCCGGCGCGGCGGAGGCGTTCGTGCTGCTCGCGCGGGCGCTCGCGGTGCGGCGGCCCGTCGTCGTGCACCCGCAGTTCACGGAGCCGGAGGCGGCGCTTCGGGACGCAGGGCACGAGGTCGGGCGGGTGCTGCTGCGGGAGCGCGACGGCTTCCGGCTCGGCCCGGACGACGTGCCCGAGGACGCGGACCTGGTGGTGATCGGCAATCCGACCAACCCCACGTCGGTCCTGCACCCGGCGCAGAGCATCGTCCGGCTGGCGCGTCCCGGGCGGACGCTGGTGGTCGACGAGGCGTTCATGGACGCGGTGCCGGGCGAGCCGGAGGCCCTGGCGGGGCGCACGGACGTGCCGGGCCTCGTGGTCCTGCGGAGCCTGACGAAGACGTGGGGCCTGGCCGGCCTGCGCATCGGTTACGTCCTGGCGGCGCCGGAGACCGTAGCGGCGCTGGAGCGGGCCCAACCGCTGTGGCCGGTGTCGTCGCCGGCGCTGGCCGCCGCCCAGGCGTGCGTCGCTCCGGCGGCGCTCGCGGAGGCCGCGCGGGCCGCGCACCGGGTGGCGGAGGACCGGGCGCATCTGCTGGCCGGTCTGGCGGAGTTCGAGGAGGTGCGGGTCGTCGCGGGGGCGGAGGGTCCGTTCGTCCTCGTACGGATGGACCGGGCCGACGAGGTACGGGTACGCCTGCGGGGACTGGGCTTCGCGGTGCGCCGGGGGGACACGTTCCCGGGCCTCGGTCCGCGCTGGCTGCGCCTGGCCGTGCGCGACCGCGCGACGACCGGCCGCTTCCTCCAGGCCCTGGACCAGGCACTGACCCTGGTCGGGCGCTGAGTGCGGGCGGCGGGGCAAGTCCCTGCCGCCTCACCCGCGAGCCGGACGCGTCGCCGTGGCCCGGCGGGCGGACCGGGGCCGCGCGGCCGGGCTGTCGAGCCCGGCCGCTCCCCCCGCCCGGCGCGCTCCCCCGGCGGCTGTCGAACCCGGCCGCTCCCCGCCCGGGGCGCTCCCCCGGCCCCCTCGGTCAGGCTCCGTTGCGGGACCGGCGCCGTGCCGCCGCCACGGCGCCGCCGCCTGCCGCGAGCAGCAGGGCCGATCCGCCCGCGAGGTAGGGGGTCGCCGAACTGCCGCCCGTCTCGGCCAGGTTGGCCTCCGGCGCCGGTTGCGTCTGGGGCTTCACGTCCCGCGCGGGCGGGGCGCTGGGTTCCTCCCGCGGCCCCTCCTTCGCGGGCGGGGCCTTCGGGGACTCGCACGTCGCGGAGGCGAGCGTGACGGTGCCGTCGACCTCGGCGACGTTCAGCTTGAGGGGGTTCACCGACACCTTGAGTTCGAGCGCGGTGGCCGCCGCCGTACGGGAGGTGGTGTGCGTCTTCGACAGGTCGAGCGTCACCACGCCCACCGCCGGCACCTCGACCCGCGTCGGCCCGCCCGCCGACAGGGTGACCTTCTTCCCGAGAACGGTCACCGCACCCAGGACGTTCGACTCGGCCACCGGCCGCCTGCCCGCCTCGCACAGGGCCTTCGAGGTGACCTTCTCGACCTCGACGAGCGAGAGCAGCGGCAGACCCGGCACGTGCACCTTGGCGTGCGCGAGGTTGACGTACCCCTCGGCCCGGTGCTCGTCGGCCGTCGCCCTGGCGGTGGCCACGTCCGCGCGGAGCACGCTGACCGGATCACCCTGCTCGACACCGTCCAACTCGACCGTCAGCGCGGTCTTCTCTGCGTTCCCCGGGGCCTCGACCTCGTTGAGCGCGGCGGTCAGCGGCACGTCGACCGTCTTGTTGAGCAGGGAGACGTCGAGGCCGGTGCGGAGCACCACGGCACTCGCCTTCCCCTCACCGCCACCGCCGGTGGCGTGCGCCGCCGGGGCGAGGAGCAGTCCGGCGGCGGGGCCTGCGGTGAGGGCGACGGCAGCCGCGGCGGCTGCGGACCGGCGCGTGCACCGGCGTACGGACCGGTCCGTGGACCGGCGTGCGGGCATGCTGAAGAAGGAGCTGTTCAAAGCGGTGGGACCCCCACAAGTGACACGGCGCCGCCCGGCGCACTCCACGGGGACACGTGAGCGCCGGGGCGGCTGAGACACAGGAATACTTACGCACTGAGAGTGAACGGTCAGCCACCTGAGGTGAGTTCACTCCTTCGTGAGGTTTCCGACCTCGCATTCGAATAACGCGGGTGCGCCACGCACGCCCGTTCCCGTCAGCCGGCGACGATCCGCCCGTTCAGGATGATCCGCCGCGGCGCCGCCAGCACCCGTACGTCCGCGCGCGGGTCCTCGTCGTACACCACCAGGTCCGCCGGGTCGCCCTCCTCCAGCAGCGGCCGTCCGAGCCACCGCCGGGCGCCCCACGCCGTGGCCGACAGGGCCTCGATCGCGGGGATGCCCGCCTTCACCAGCTCCGCGACCTCGTCCGCCACCAACCCGTGGGCGAGCGAACCGCCGGCGTCCGTGCCGACGAAGACCGGGATGCCCGCGTCGTACGCCGCGCGGACCGTGTCGTACCGGCGCGCGTGCAGGGCGCGCATGTGCGCCGACCAGCGCGGGAACTTCGCCTCGCCGCTGTCCGCGAGGTGCGGGAACGTCCCGATGTTGACGAGGGTCGGGACGATCGCCACCCCGCGCTCGGCGAAGAGCGGAATGGTGTCCTCGGTGAGGCCCGTGGCGTGCTCGACGCAGTCGATGCCCGCTTCGACGAGGTCGCGCAGCGACTCCTCCGCGAAACAGTGCGCGGTGACGCGGGCACCGAGCCGGTGCGCCTCGGCGATGGCCGCCCCGACCTCGCCGCGCGGCCAGCACGCGCCCAGGTCCCCGGTCTCCCGGTCGAGCCAGTCGCCGACGAGCTTGACCCAGCCGTCACCGCGCCGCGCCTCCCGCGCGACGTACGCGACCAGGTCGCCCGGCTCGATCTCGTGGGCGTAGTTGCGGATGTAGCGGCGGGTGCGGGCGATGTGCCGGCCCGCCCTGATGATCTTCGGCAGGTCGGTGCGGTCGTCGATCCAGCGGGTGTCGGACGGCGATCCGGCGTCCCGGAGCAGCAGCGTGCCCGCGTCCCGGTCGGTGAGCGCCTGCTTCTCGCTGGTCGCCTCGTCGACGGGGCCGTGCCGGTCGAGTCCGACATGGCAGTGCGCGTCGACGAGACCGGGCAGCGCCCAGCCGTGGACGACCGGCACATCGCCTGCGCCGGGGGGCCGTTCGTACGTGATTCTGCCGTCGACGGCCCACAGCTCGTCCCGTACGTCGTCGGGCCCGGCGAGCACCCGCCCCTTCACCCGCAGCACCATGCGCTCACTCATGCACAGCACTCTACGAGGGGGCGGTTACGCTCGGCCGGGAGAGATCGAACATCCGAAGATCGAAGAGAGCTCCGCCGTGACACATCCGTTCCTGGACCTGGCCCCGCTGACCGCCGCGCACTTCGCCGCCGTCGAACGCCGGGTCGCCTCGCTGCTCTCCACCGAGCAGGACGTGGTCGTCACGCAGGGCGAGGCGCTGCTTCCCCTCGAAGGCTGCATCCGCGGCGGCGCCCGTCCCGGCTCGGCCGCGCTGAACGTGGTGACCGGTCCGTACGGGCAGACCTTCGGCAACTGGCTGCGCGACTGCGGCGCGGCGGTCTTCGACCTGACCGTGCCGTTCGACACGGCGGTCACCGCCGAGCAGATCGCGCGGGCGCTCGACGAGCACCCGGAGATCGACTTCGTCTCGCTGGTGCACGCGGAGGCCGCCACCGGCAACACCAACCCCGTCGCGGAGATCGGTGAGGCCGTACGGTCCCACGGCGCCCTGTTCATGCTCGACGCGGTCGCCTCGGTGGGCGCCGAGCCCCTGTTGCCCGACGCCTGGGGCGTCGACCTGTGCGTGATCGGGGCGCAGAAGGCGATGGGCGGGCCGGCCGGGGTCTCCGCGGTGTCGGTGAGCGAGCGCGCCTGGGAGCGCTTCGCCGCGAACCCCGCCGCCCCGCGCCGCTCGTACCTCTCCCTCCTGGACTGGAAGGAGCGGTGGATCGACGGCGGCCGCAGGGCGCTGCTGCACGCGCCCGCGCAGCTGGAGATGCTGGCGCTGGAGGCGTGCCTGGAGCGCATCGAGGCGGAAGGGCTCGGCGCAGTGCAGGCCAGGCACCTGGCCGCCGCGACGGCCACGCGCGCGGGCGCGCTCGCGCTGGGCGGCGGCCTGGAGCCGTACGTCCACGAGGCGCGGGAGGCCGCGCCGGTCGCCACGACGCTGCGCACCCCGGCCGGGGTGAACGCGTCGGAGATCGTCGCGAAGGCGCTCGCCGCCGACCCGTCCGTGCCGCTCATCGCGGGCGGCGGGGCGCTGGCCGAGGAGATGATCCGCGTCAATCACTACGGCGCCGACGCCACGCGGGACGTGGTCCGGTCGTCGCTCGCCGCAATCGGGGCGGCACTGAGCGAGTCCGGTGTGCATGTCGACTCCGAAAGTGCCCGAAAGGCCGTGGCGGAAACCTGGCCCAGCGCATAGGTTCTGTGAATTCCAGTGAATTAACGGATAACGGGAAGCTGCTTTATCGGCGCAGCTTCCCGTTTTCTTCTGCCCCGTTTCCCCGACCGTAAACGCCAAAGTTTCAACGAGAACTCGGCCGGGTTTCGACCGTGTGACCGACCCCACAATGAAGGCGATTTGACCGGTTATTTCCGGTCAAATCGCCCGCATTTGCAGTCTGCTCGCGGGAAGAGCGGTCTCGCGCGATAACACAGATTCCGCTCTCGCCCAACCCCTTCCGACGATGCATTTTTTGAATTTGCTCGGTAAATTCCTTCCGCATGACCGCCGCACCAGCAGACCTTGCAAGTGCCCGAAGCGAATTCCTGCAGATCGAAGCTCCGCGAGTGGAGGACGGAGCCGCGATCTGGCGCATCGCCCGCGACTCCCAGGCCCTGGACCTCAACTCCTCGTACAGCTATCTGCTGTGGTGCCGCGACTTCGCGGCGACGTCCGTCGTGGCCAGGGACAGCCCCGGCGGTGAGCCGATCGCCTTCATCACGGGCTACATACGCCCCGAGCGCCCCGACACCCTCGTCGTGTGGCAGGTCGCCGTCGACCACGACCACCGCGGCCGGGGGCTGGCCGGCACGCTCCTGGAGGCGCTGACCGAGAAGGTCGCCGCCCGGCACGGCGTGACGACGATCGAGACGACCGTGACGCCGGACAACACCGCTTCCAACCGGCTGTTCACCTCCTACGCCGAGCGGCGCGGAGCGGGCCTCGAGCGCGAAGTGCTCTTCGACGGCGGGTTGTTCCCCGAGGGAACCCACCTGCCCGAGGTGCTGTACCGCATCGGCCCGCTCGCCGCCTGAACCGGCCCCTTCCTCTTCCCTTCGTACGTCCTCTCTCTCCCAGGAGACCGCTGTGACCATCACTCCCCCCGCCCTGAGCGTCTTCGAGACCCTGGAATCCGAGGTACGCAGCTACTGCCGCGGCTGGCCGGCCGTGTTCGACCGCGCGCAGGGCAGCCACCTGCACGACGAGGACGGCCACACCTACCTCGACTTCTTCGCCGGCGCCGGGTCGCTCAACTACGGCCACAACAACCCCGTGCTGAAACGGGCGCTGATCGACTACATCGAGCGCGACGGCATCACGCACGGCCTGGACATGGCGACGGCCGCCAAGCGCGCCTTCCTCGAGACCTTCGAGAACGTGGTCCTGCGGCCGCGCGACCTGCCGTACAAGGTGATGTTCCCCGGCCCGACCGGGACCAACGCCGTCGAGGCCGCGCTGAAGCTCGCCCGCAAGGTCAAGGGCCGCGAGTCGGTCGTGTCCTTCACGAACGCCTTCCACGGCATGTCGCTCGGCTCGCTCGCCGTCACCGGCAACGCGTTCAAGCGCGCCGGCGCGGGCATACCGCTCGTCCACGGCACGCCGATGCCGTTCGACAACTACTTCGACGGCCAGGTCCCGGACTTCCTGTGGTTCGAGCGCCTCCTGCAGGACCAGGGCTCGGGCCTCAACAAGCCCGCCGCCGTGATCGTGGAGACGGTGCAGGGCGAGGGCGGCATCAACGTCGCCCGCGCCGAGTGGCTGCGCGCGCTGCAGGACCTGTGCCACCGCCAGGACATGTTGCTGATCGTCGACGACATCCAGATGGGCTGCGGCCGCACCGGCGGCTTCTTCTCCTTCGAGGAGGCCGGCATCACGCCGGACATCGTCACCCTGTCGAAGTCGATCAGCGGTTACGGCCTGCCCATGTCGCTCTGCCTCTTCAAGCCCGAGCTGGACGTCTGGGAGCCCGGAGAGCACAACGGCACCTTCCGCGGCAACAACCCGGCGTTCGTCACCGCCACCGCCGCGCTCAACACGTACTGGGCCGACGGCCAGATGGAGAAGCAGACGCTGGCCCGCGGCGAGCAGGTCGAGCGTGCCCTGCTGTCCATCGCCGACGAGAACGCCGAGGCCGGCGTGAGCTTCCGGGGCCGCGGCCTGGTCTGGGGCATGGAGTTCGCCGACAAGTCGCGCGCCACCGCCGTCTGCCGCCGCGCCTTCGAGCTCGGCATGCTGCTGGAGACCTCCGGCCCGGAGAGCGAGGTCGTCAAGCTGCTGCCTGCGCTCACCATCACCCCCGAGGAGCTCGACCAGGGCCTCAGCATCCTGGCCCGCTCCGTCCGCGAGACCGGCTGAAGGCCGCCGCGCAGGGAGGCACCACGACCTGAACGCCTGAACGCCCGGCGTCCCAGGCAGTACCGAAGCAATACAGAAGGGCTCAACTCACCGTGATCGTCCGATCGTTCAAGGACATAGAGGGAACCGACCGTCATGTGAAGGCCGCTTCCGGAACCTGGGAGAGCAAGCGCATCGTGCTCGCCAAGGAGAAGGTCGGCTTCTCGCTCCACGAGACCGTGCTGTACGCGGGTACGGAGACGTCGATGTGGTACGCGAACCACATCGAGGCCGTGCTCTGCACGGAGGGCGAGGCCGAGCTCACCAACGACGAGACCGGCGAGACCCACTGGATCACGCCGGGCACGATGTACCTGCTGGACGGCCACGAGCGCCACACCATGCGCCCCAAGACCGACTTCCGCTGCGTATGCGTCTTCAACCCTCCCGTCACCGGACGGGAGGACCACGACGAGAACGGTGTCTACCCGCTGCTGACCGAGGAGGTCTGAACCATGACCGACGTACTGACCGCACACACCGAGACGCGACGCGTCGACCTCTACCCGACGCGCGGCGCCGCCGAGGTGACCACCCCCCGCCAGGACCCGGTCGTCTGGTCCGCGCCCGGCGCGCCGGGGCCGATCGAGCCGGCCGAGCTCATGGCCTTCGAGCGGGACGGTTTCCTCACCGTCGACCAGCTCATCACCCCCGAAGAGGTGTCGCTCTACCGGGCGGAGCTGGACCGGCTGGTCAGCGACCCGGGGGTGCGCGCGGACGAGCGCTCGATCATCGAGCCGAAGTCGCAGGACGTACGGTCGGTCTTCGAGGTGCACCGCATCAGTGAGCTGTTCGCCCGGCTCGTGCGGGACCCGCGGGTCGTCGGCAGGGCCCGGCAGATCCTCGGCTCGGACGTGTACGTCCACCAGTCGCGGATCAACGTCAAGCCGGGCTTCGGGGCCTCGGGCTTCTACTGGCACTCGGACTTCGAGACGTGGCACGCCGAGGACGGCCTGCCGAACATGCGGACCGTGTCCGTCTCGATCGCGCTGACCGAGAACTACGACACCAACGGCGGTCTGATGATCATGCCGGGGTCGCACAAGGAGTTTCTGGGCTGCGCGGGAGAGACGCCCAAGGACAACTACAAGCGCTCGCTGCAGATGCAGGACGCCGGCATCCCGTCGGACGAGGTGCTGACGCGCATGGCGGACCGCCACGGCATCCGGCTGTTCACGGGCAAGGCCGGCTCGGCGACCTGGTTCGACTGCAACGCGATGCACGGCTCGGGCGACAACATCACGCCGTACGCGCGCAGCAACGTCTTCATCGTCTTCAACAGCGTGGAGAACACGGCCGTCGAGCCGTTCGCCGCGCCGGTACGCCGTCCCGAGTTCATCGGCGCGAGGGACTTCACGCCGGTGAAGTGAGGACCGCGTACAGCGCACGCGATCGCCGGGCGGGCCGGGTGGAAACCGGGCCCGCCCGGCGGCGTGCTCAGCCCGCGAGCACATCCAGCGTCCGGTCCACGTCGGCGGTGGTGTTGTACAGGTGGAACGAGGCGCGCAGGTTGCCCGCCCGGACGGACACGGCGATGTCCGCCGACGCCAGCGCGTCGATCCGGTGCCCGAGGCCCGGGACGGCCACGACCACCGAGTCGCCGGGGACCGGCGTGTGGCCGAGCGACACGAGCCCCTCTCGGTAGCGGGCGGCGAGCGCGAGGCCGTGCTCGCGCACGTTCTCGATGCCGACCTCCTCCAGGAGCGCGAGGGCGTGCTCGGCCCCCGCGTACGCCACGAAGGGCGGCGGCTCGTCGAACCGGCGCGCACTGCGTGCCAGTTGGTTGACCGGGCCGTAGGTGCTGCCCCAGACGTCCTCGCCCGCGAGCCACCCGGCGTGGATCGGCGTGAGGGACTCCTGCGCCTCTTCCGTGACGGTGAGGAACGAGGTGCCGCGCGGCGCCAGCAGGTACTTGTAGCTTCCGGTGACCGTGTAGTCGAAGAGCCCCGCGTCGAACGGGAACCAGCCCGCCGCCTGCGTCGCGTCGACGAGCGTACGGGCGCCGTGCGCGGCGGCCGCAGCCCGTACGGCGCCGAGGTCGGCGACGCGCCCGTCGGCGGACTGCACCGCCGACCAGGCCACCAGCGAGGTTTCGGGGCGCACGGACTCGGCCAGCGCCTCCAGCGGCACGTACCGCGTCTTGAGGTCGCCGCGGACCGCGAAGGGGTTGACCACCGAGGAGAAGTCGCCCTCGGGGCTGAGGACTTCGGCCCCTGCGGGCAGGGAGGCCGCGATCAGGCCGACGTGGACCGACACCGCGGTGCCCACGGCGACCCGCTCGGCGGGGACGCCGACGATACGGGCGAAGGAGGCCCGTGCGGCGGTCACCGGGGCGAAGTCGAAGGTGTCCCGTCCGGTGGCACTCTGCTCGGCCGCCGCCTTGACGGCCGCCACGGCGCGGCGGGGCGAGAGGCCGCAGGAAGAGGTGTTGAGGTACGTCGTCTCCGGCGCGAACTCGGCGGCCACGACGTCGGTGAGAGTCAGGGGCTTCATGCCCCTACTCTGCTACGCCGCCAACTCCCCGTCCATGGCGTATTTTTGCCGCCGGCCTCCAAGAGAGGCTTATACGTCGCACGCACCCGCCGCGTCGCATGTCTCGCCGCCCGCGCCGACCGTCGCGAGCGGCGTGACGGCGCGGCTGTCCCACGCCTGCTCCAGGGCCCGGGTGAAGACCTCGGCCGGCTGGCCGCCGGAGATGCCGTAGCGCCGGTCGAGGACGAAGAACGGCACACCGCTCGCCCCCAGCTCGGCGGCCTCCCGCTCGTCGCCGCGCACCTCGTCGGCGTACGCGCCTTCGTCGGCCAGCACGGCGCGCGCCTCGCCGGCGTCGAGCCCCGCCTCCTCGGCCAGGTCCAGCAGGACCCGCGTGTCGAAGACGGACCGCTCCTCGGCGAAGTTGGCCCGGTAGGCGAGATCGAGCAGCTCGTTCTGTCGGCCGCGGGCCTTGACGAGGTGGAGCAGCCGGTGGACGTCGAAGGTGTTGCCGTGGTCCCGGCCCCCGGTCAGGAAGCCGAGCCCCTCCGCCCGCGCCTGGGAGGCGACCTGCTGTTCCATGGCCAGCACTTCCTCGTGCGTGCGCCCGTACTTCCTGGCCAGCATGCCGGTCACCGGTTCGGTGACGCCCTTGGGGCTCGCGGGGTCGAGCTCGAAGGAGCGGTGCACCACCTCGACGTCGTCCCGGTGCGGGAAGGCGGCCAGGCTCTTCTCGAAGCGGGCCTTGCCGATGTAGCACCAGGGGCAGGCGATGTCGCTCCAGATCTCGACGCGCATGTGGTTCTTCACTCCGGGTGAGTCGTGTGCGAGGGCACGGAGGGTGCCTCCGCTCCCCGCTCAACAGCCGGCCGGAGCGACTCATTCCCGTCGGCGGAGGGTGCCGGGGCCGCGCCCCGGCACCCCGGCTCCTACTCCTGGCGGCCGTCCACCCGGCGCGGCAGCCCCGCCGGGTTGTCGTCGCGCAGCTCCACCGGCAGCAGCGCCTGGGGCGTCGACTGGTACGTGACCGGCCGCAGCCACCGCTCGACGGCCGTCGCCCCCACCGACGTGGACGTCGAGGTCGTCGCCGGGTAAGGCCCGCCGTGGTGCTGCGCGGGGGCGACGGCGACGCCCGTCGGCCACCCGTTGACCAGCACGCGCCCCGCCAGGGGCGTGAGCTCGGCGAGCAGCTCGGCGCCGGCCCCCGCGTCTCCCGCCTCCTCCTGCGCGGAGAGCTGGAGCGTGGCGGTGAGGTTGCCGGGCAGCCGGGACAGGACGGCGCCGATCTCGGCGGGGTCCACGTAGCGCGCGACCACGGTGACGGGTCCGAAGCACTCCTCCAGGAGGAGGTCGTGCGCCCCCTCCTCGGCGAGCAGCCGCGCCGGGACGGTGAGGAAGCCCGCGCTGACGGTGTGCTCGCCGCCCGCGCCGGGGGTGACGGGGGCCTCCGTCTCCGGAAGGCCCGCCCGCTCCCGCACGCCCTCGACGAACGCCTCCCGCATGCGGTGGTCCAGCATGACGCCGGGGCCGGTGTCGCTGAGCGCGGCGGTGAGGGACTTCAGCAGCCGGTCGCCGGCCGCTCCGTCGGGGGCGAGCACGAAGCCCGGCTTGGTGCAGAACTGCCCCGCGCCCAGCGTCATGGAGCCCGCGAGCCCCGCCCCGATCTGCTCGGCCCGCTCCTCCGCCGCGGCCGTCGTGATCACGACCGGGTTGAGGGAGCCGAGTTCGCCGTGGAAAGGGATCGGAGCGGGCCGGGCCGCCGCGGCGTCGAAGAGCGCCCGGCCGCCGCGCACGGAACCGGTGAAGCCGGCCGCCGCGACCAGGGGGTGGCGCACCAGCTCGATGCCGGCGTCGAAGCCGTGGAGCAGGCTCACCACGTCTTCCGGCAGGCCCACTCGGGCCGCCGCCCTGCGCAGTACGGACACGCAGAGTTCCGACGTGGCGGGGTGGTCGGGGTGCGCCTTGACGACCACCGGGCAGCCCGCCGCGAGGGCGCTCGCGGTGTCGCCGCCGGGCACCGAGAAGGCGAGCGGGAAGTTGCTGGCCGCGTAGACCGCTACGACGCCCAGTGGGATCTTGTAGCGGCGCAGGTCGGGCCAGGGCGGCGTCCTGGTGCCGTCCTCGTGGTCGATCCTGATGTCCAGGAAGGCGCCCTCGTCGACGACGTCCGCGAAGGCCCTGAGCTGAGCCGTCGTACGGGCGAGTTCGCCCGTCAGCCGCGCCGGGCCGAGCGCGGTCTCCGCGTCGGCCGCCTCGACGACGTGCTGCGCGGCCTCGTCGAGGAGGCCGGCGGCGGTGCGCAGGAGGGCGGCCCGCGCCGTGCGGTCGGCGAGGGCGGAGCGAACGGCGTGCGCGGACCGCACCGCGCGGTCGACCTCCTCCGCGGTGGCCTCGACCGCGACCTGCTCGCGCGGCTTCCCCGTTCGGGGGTCCACACTCCAGACTGGTGTAGCTGCCACCGTGGCGTCCTTCCAGCTGTTCGGTATTCTGAACAAAGTTCCTGATACTGAATATGCTGGGACTCTATTAACGGACGTTCTGAGCGGTCAAGAGTGGCCAAGAAGGGGCGGGGCTCAATGTCAACTGCCGATACGGGCGGTGCGCAGGTCAAATCGGCGGTGCGGACCGTGGAGTTGCTCGAATTCTTCGCCGGCCGCCCCGGCATGCACTCCCTCGCCGCCGTCCAGGAGGCCGTCGGATACCCGAAGTCCAGCCTCTACATGCTGCTGCGCACCCTGGTCGAGCTCGGCTGGGTGGAGACCGACGCGACGGGCACGCGGTACGGCATCGGCGTACGCGCCCTGCTCGTCGGCACGTCGTACATCGACGGCGACGAGGTCGTGGCCTCCGCCCGCCCCACCCTCGACCGGCTCTCCGACGACACGACGGAGACGATTCACCTGGCCCGCCTCGACGGTACGAACGTCGTGTACCTCGCCACCCGCCAGTCCCAGCACTACCTGCGCCCCTTCACCCGTGTCGGCCGCCGGCTGCCCGCGCACTCGACGTCCCTCGGCAAGGCGCTGCTCGCGACGCACACCGACGAGCAGGTGCGCAAGCTCCTGCCGGAGACGCTGCCGGCGCTGACCGAGCACACGATCACCGACCGCGAGAAGCTCATCCAGGAGCTGCACCTCGTCCGCGAACAGGGATACGCCGTGGACCGCGAGGAGAACACGCTCGGCCTGCGCTGCTTCGGCGTCGCGATCCCCTACCGGACACCGGCCCGCGACGCGATCAGCTGCTCGGTGCCCGTCGCCCGGCTCACCCCGGCGCACGAACAGATGGTCAAGGACGCCCTGTTCGACGCGCGCGACCGGCTGACGCTCGCCACCCGGAGGCTCTGACATGGCGCTCGGCGTGACGCTGCGCGAAGTCCGGCCGGACGACCTCGGCCGGTTCTTCACCCAGTTCCAGGACCCCGAGGCCAAGCGCATGGCGGCCTTCGGCCCGGCCGGTCCGGTGGACCGCGCCCGATTCGACGCGCACTGGAAGCGCAACATCGCCGAGTACGTCGTACGGACCGTCCTCGCCGACGGCGAGGTCGCGGGCAGCGTCTGCGTGTACGGAGAGCCGGGCGACCTCCAGGTGACGTACTGGATCGACCGCGCGCACTGGGGCCGGGGCGTGGCCACCGCCGCCCTGCGCGCGCTCCTCGAAGTGGTCCCCGAGCGGCCGCTGTTCGCCCGCGCGGCCGCGGACAACGCCGGTTCGCTGCGGGTGCTGGAGAAGTGCGGGTTCACCGTCACGGGGCGCGAGCGCGGGTTCGCGAACGCCCGCGGGGCGGAGATCGACGAGCTGGTTCTCGCCCTCAACGGCTGAGTGCTCTCCCCCGGGCGGGGGAGACGGTTCACCCCGGGGTGGGAGGTGCGGCGGCGGCCGGTCCGGGAGCGTGGACGTCATGACCGAGACCACGCACGCTCCCCCGTCCCGGGGCCCTCGTCCCGCCTCCGCGCCTGTCGGGCGGCTGCGCGCCGCGCTGCGCGCCGCCGCCGTCGTCTCCTGCGTGCCGTACATCGCCCTCAAGATCGCGTGGATCGCGGGCAGCCGCGTCGGGATCCCCGACGGCAGCGTCCTCGTCGATCACCCCGGCCTGATGGCAGTCGCCAACAGCGCCACGGTGCTGATGGACGCGGCCGTCGTCGTCCTGGCCCTGCTGCTGACCCAGGACTGGGGCCTGCGCGTACCGGCCTGGTTGCTGGCGCTGCCCATGTGGGTGGCGACGGGGCTGCTGACACCGATCATGACCGGATTTCCGCTCCAGGTGCTGGCCAGGGCGTTCACCGGCGCGCCGGGCGCCGGCGCGCCGGCCGGGAGTGAAGCGTTCCTCGCCGAATGGGTCTTCGCGGTCGTCTACACGGGCTTCATCGTCCAGGGGCTCGCGCTCGGCGGCCTGTTCGCCCTGTACGCCCGCGACCGCTGGGGGCACGCGTGGCGGGGCACGGTGTGGGACGTGCCCCGCTCGGCCGTCGGTACCGGGCTGAGGGCGGCCGGGACGGGCGCGTCCGTGCTCGCGGCGCTGGCCGCCGTGCCGCACGCGCTGTGGGCCGCCGGCGTGACGGCGGGGCTCAGCCGCGGCCGGATCGAGGGGCCCACAGCCGACTTCCGCCTCCTGGAAGGGACGTACGTCCTGTTCGCCGCCATGACCGTGGCCGGGGTCCTGGCGCTCGCCCTGCGGCGCGGGCGCGGTCTGCCGGTCCGGGTGCCGCTGGCACTCGCCTGGGTGGGCTCGGGCGCGCTCGGGTGCTGGGGCGGCTGGCTGCTCGTCGCCTCGCTGATGCCGGTGACCGAGGGCGCCGATCAGGCCACCACGCCGATGATGCTGACCTACGCTGTGCAGATGATCGCCGGTCTGGCCGTCCTGGCCGCGGGCGCCCGCTTCCTGCGGGGCGGCCGGACGGACGGCGGGGAGGGCGTACGGGCGGGGAGCCGGGCGAGCGGCCGGGCACGGGGACGGATACGGGGACGCACGGCGTGAAGCGGTTGTTCGGGGCGCGGGCCCGCCTGCGCTGGATCCATCTGGTCCTCGGCGGCGCGCTGTCGATGCCGTACTTCCTCCTCGGCAGCGTCTTCGTCGGCCCGTTCATCGGCAACGACAACGCCTTCACCTCCACCACGCTGCAGTTCGCCGCCTTCGGCATCGCGCTTCCGGTAGCCGCGCTCACCGCGTTCTTCCCCCTGGTCAGGCCCCTGTCCGTGGGCGCGGTACGGGCGTTGTGCGCGGTGCCGGCCGGGCGGCTGGCCGACGGGCCGGCCCGGTCCAGGGCGGCGCGGGTGCGGACCGCCGGCTGGTTCACGCTGCATCTCGGGCTCGGCGGCGTCATCAGCGGCATGACGCTCGCGGTGCCGCCGTTCGCGGGCGTGCTGATCGTCCTGCCGCTGCTGACGCGGCTGCGCGGCACCCCGCAAGGGCTGCCCGAAGTCCTCGGCCGCGCCTGGGCGCTGGCGCTCGCCCCGGTCGCCGGGGTCGCGATGCTGGTGGCGCTCGCGGCGTGCGCGGCGCTGGCGGGGGCGCTGCTGGCCCGCTGCGCGCCGGTGCTGCTGGGGCCGACACCGGCCGACCGGCTGGCGGCAGCGGAACGGCGGGCCGCGGATCTCGCCGTCCGCAACCGGCTGGCCCGCGAGCTGCACGACTCGGTGGGGCACGCGCTGAGCGCGGTCACGCTGCAGGCGGGCGCGGCGCGGCGGGTGCTGGACAGCGATGTGGAGTTCGTACGGCAGGCGCTGACCGCGATCGAGGAGACGACGCGCCGCACGGTGGGTGAACTCGACACCGTGCTGGGCCTGTTGCGCCAGGGGGAGGACGCCGACGCCGACCTGCCGGGACCGGCGCTGGACGTACTGGACGACCTGCTGGCCCGCAGCGGGGTGCAGGTCGCGTACACGCAGGAGGGCGATCCGGCCGCCCGGCTGCCGGGACCGGTGTCCCGTGAGGCGTACCGCATCGTCCAGGAAGGGCTGAGCAACGCCCTGCGCCACGGCGACGCCGCCCCGGTGTCGCTGCGGATCGCCCTGAGCGGCGAGGAGTTGGAGATCGTGATGGAGAACCCGCTGCCCGCGAGGGCTCCCGTGGTACGGCCCGGGGGCGGCCGGGGCCTGCCCGGCATAGCCGAACGGGCCACCCTGCTCGGCGGGCGCGCCACAGCGGGCGCGGACGGCGGCGTGTGGCGGCTCGCGGCCCGCCTGCCGGCCGGCGGCGCGGGAGGAGAGCGATGAACGCGCCGGTCAGGGTCGTGCTCGCCGACGACGAGCGCATGGTCCGCACCGCGCTGCGCGTCATCCTCGACGCCGAGCCCGGTCTGGAGGTCGTCGGCGAGGCGGCGACGGGCGCCCAGGCCGTGTCGGTGGTCCGCGAGCTGCGGCCCGACGTGGTGCTGATGGACGTGCGCATGCCGGAGATCGACGGCATCCGCGCCACCGAGCAGATCCTCGGCGGCATGGAACAGCCCCCGCGCATCGTCGTCGTCACCACCTTCGAGAACGACTCCTACGTGTACGACGCGCTGCGGGCCGGCGCCGCCGGGTTCCTGCTGAAGCGCGCCGCCGCGGAGGACCTCGTCCAGGCGGTGCGGCTGGTGGCGCGCAGCGACTCGCTGCTCTTCCCCGCGGCCGTGCGCGGCCTGGCCGCCGAGTACGCGCGGCGGCAGCCCGCACCGCCGCCGCCCTGGGCCGGGCGGCTGACCGACCGGGAGGCGGAGGTCCTGCGGCTGATGGCGACGGGGCTGACGAACGCGGAGATAGCCGACCGGCTGCGGGTCGGACCCGCGACGGCGAAGAGCCATGTGGCGGCCGTACTGGCGAAGACGGGGGCGCGCGACCGGACGCAGGCTGTGATCGCGGCGTACGAGTCGGGCTTCGTCGCACCGCGTTGAGCCCGCCCACCGAGCCGGGTCACCCGGGCCCGCCCGCTGAACCGGATCAGCGGCCCCTCCCGGCCGGCCCGCCCGTCCCCCCGGGCGGGCCGCGCGCCGGATGAGGATTGTCTGAGAAGTGCGGCGGCACGGAACGCGGCCGGCCGTCCGGTTCGTCTGTTGTACGGGATGAACAAGACAATCAGGCGCGCTTCGGTCTTCTGCCTGCTGCTGGTGCTCGCCCTGCTGGTGCGGATCACCTGGGTGCAGGCGTATCAAGGCCAGGCCCTCGCGGACGACAAGCACAACCGGCGGAAGGTCATCGCGCAGTACGCGCAGCCGCTCGGGGACATCATCGTGGCCGGTTCACCAGTCACCGGATCGAAGAGGACGGAGCACAGCGATCTCCGGTACAAGCGGACCTACACGGACGGCGAGCTCTACTCGGCCGTCACCGGGTACAGCTCGCAGGCGTACGGGGCCACCCAGCTCGAAGGCATCTACGGCGACGTCCTCGACGGGACCGACACCCGGCTGCGGAACCCGGCCGACCTCGTCCTGAACAAGCGCAGCGACCCCGGCGACGTCGTCACGACGATCGACCCCGGCGTGCAGAAGGCGGCGTACGAGGCCCTGGGTGACAAGAAGGGCGCGGCCGTCGCGATCGACCCGAAGACCGGGCGGATCCTGGGCATGGTGTCCACGCCCTCGTACGATCCGTCGGAGATCGGCGGGACGACGGACGGCGACGCCTGGCAGCGGCTGACCGGCGACACGGACAAGCCGATGGTCAACCGGGCACTGCGCCAGCCGCTGCCGCCGGGCTCCACGTTCAAGCTGGTGGTCGCCGCGGCGGCGCTGGAGGACGGGCGCTACGGATCGGTCGACGAGCGGACGGACAGCCCGAATCCGTACACACTGCCCGGCACCCGGACCGTGCTGAGGAACGAGAACGCGTCCGCGCCGTGCGAGGACGCGACGCTGCGCACCGCGCTGAAGCACTCCTGCAACAACGTCTTCGCGAAGCTGGCCGTCGACCTAGGCCAGGACAAGGTGAAGGCTATGGCGCAGAAGTTCGGCTTCAACACGGAGAAGCTCGACGTACCGGTGCGCGCCGCGCAGAGCGTGTACCCGTCGGACATGGACGAGGCGCAGACGGCGCTCACGGGCATCGGCCAGTTCGACGTGACGGCGACGCCGCTGCAGATGGCGATGGTCTCCGCGGCCCTCGCCAACGGCGGCGAACTGGCGGCGCCGCACATGGTCTCCCAGGTGACCGACGCGGACGGCGACACGCTGGAGGACCTCGGGGGCGGGCGCGGCGAACGGGTCGTGTCGTCCTCGACCGCCGAGCAGTTGCGCGGCGCGATGGTGACGGTCGTCGAGGACGGCACGGGGACGAACGCCCGGATCGGCGGCGCCGAAGTGGGCGGCAAGACGGGCACCGCCCAGCACGGCGTGGCGAACAGCAAGACGCCGTTCGCCTGGTTCACGTCGTACGCGAAGGACGCGTCGACCGGTAAGGAGGTCGCGGTGGCGGTCGTCGTCGAGGACTCGGGCGCGGCCCGCTCGGAGGTCAGCGGCAACGGCCTGGCGGCCCCCATCGCCCAGAAGACGATGAGGGCGGCGCTCAGCCGCTGACGCGGGGCGCCGGGCCGGCGCCTACTGGCCGGCCCAGCGCTTGACCGTGGCCTCGGCCTCGGCCCGTTCGGCGGGCGTGAGCCTCGAGATGAGCGCGCCGTGGTTGGTGTCCGGTGCGACGTACAGGTGCGAGTCGTGCTTGCTGGGCTTGAACCGCTCGGCGCTCCACGGGTCGTTCTGCCCGTACACGAACATCATCCGCTCGCCGCGGGTCGCCACCCAGCGGTCGACGTCCTTGATGACGCGGCCGTCGTACGTGGTCCGCATGTCGGCGGGCAGCACCGAATTGGGCTGGTAGACGTCCGGGTACCGGCGGACATCGCGCAGGTGCTTGAACTTCAGGTCCGCCCAGCCGAGCTGGGCGGCCGCCTGGCGGTAGTAGGGGCCGGCGCCCTCGGACCCGTTTCCCTGGTCGGAGTAGATGCTCAGACCGTGGCCGAGGGACCAGGTGTAGAGCTCGTCGTCCGTGGCCTTCCTGGCGTCCGGGACGGCCGGGCAGTCGGTGTACGTGCCGCTCTGCCAGAAGTTCCACACCTGGTCGAGCACCGAGAACTCGAAGGCTCGGTCGGCCGAGCCCAGGTACTCGAACGTGAGGCCCTGATCCTTGGAGGTGGCCTCGAAGCGCGACAGCATCGCCTCGCGCCGCACGAGCATCTCGCGCTGTACGGCGTCCAGGGCGGTCCGGCACTCGGGGGTGCCGACCGTCTTGAAGAAGTTCTCGTAGACGCTGTCGTCGCGGTTGTTCGCGTCGTTCGGGGCGACGTACGCGACGACCGCGTCCAGGTCGTCCGGGTAGAAGCGCTCGTGGTAGACCTGCGTCATACCCCCCTTGCTGGCGCCGGTCCCGAGCCACTTCGCCCGGTAGACGCTTTTGAGGGCCTGGACGATGGCGTGCTCGTCGCTCGCCTGCTGCCAGACGTTCAGGTCGTCCCAGTCGACCGCGGCGGGACGCGAGGTGTTGAAGTAGCGGTGCTCGACGCTGACCTGGTTCGCGCCGAGCAGCGTCGTGATCTCGCGGGTGCCCGAGGACAGCCCGTAACCGCCCGTGTAGTGCACGACCGGCGCCGTCTCGGCCTTGTGCCACAGCGTGAAGCGCTGCGCGAAGGTGCCTCTGCCGGGGTCGCCGTGGTCGACGGGCTGAGCGAGCGTGAGGGTGAAGAAGGGGAATCCGCCCTTGTCGGCCACCGAAACGACCGTCAGGCCGGGGATGCGCTCCAGCTTCTCGCGGATGCCATCTGATGCCGCCGGTGCGGGCGACGCCGTGGCGGACCCCGGGGCCGTGGCGGCGGCGGGCGCGTTCGAGGCGTTCGCGTCGGTGGCGGCGAGTGCGGGCGAGGCGGCCGACAGGCCGGTTGCCGCTATGAGACCGGCACAGAGCAGAGAAGGCAGGACCTGGGTGCGCACGCGGAAGTCCCCTCGGTCGGAGATGATGCGATGGATGCGACGCGCCGCATGGTATGCGTTCTCGGACTGTGATCGGCCTCACTCAGGATCTTTGGTCTCCCTGTCAACCGGGCGGGTGCTGCCGGGCGTATGCCCGGTGAGACCGAAGAGATCCAGGAGTGGTTGTTGACCGTCGAGGAGTTCGAAGAGTTCTACGCGCATACGGCGTCCCGCCTCATCGGGCAGCTGTATGTGATGCTCGGCGATCTGCACGAGGCCCAGGACGTCGTACAGGAGGCTTTCGTACGGGGCTGGAGCCGGCGGCACCGGCTCGACGGCGGCGGCGAACCCGAGGCGTGGATCCGCACGGTGGCGTGGCGGCTGGCGGTCAGCCGGTGGCGGGTGCGCCGCCGCTCGGCTGACGCGTGGCAGCGGCGCGGCAGCCCTGCGTCCGAGCCGGGCCCCGGCCCCGAACAGGTGGCGCTGGTCACCGCGCTGCGCGAACTGCCGCCCAAGCAGCGCCGGACGGTGACGCTGCACTACCTGTGCGACCTGACGGTCGCCCAGATCGCCGCCGAGACGGGCCTGTCCACCGGCACCGTCAAGACGCACCTGGCCCGGGGCCGGGCCGCGCTCTCCCACCTTCTGCAGGATCCGCGCGCTGAGGAGGCCCACGGTGCCTGAGCCCCACGACCCGTTGAGCAACGCGTTCAAGTCAGCGGCCGCGGCCGGGCAGGCCCGGGTACGGCCCGTCCCCGCGTCGGTGATCTCCGAGCGCGGCGTCCGCCGGCAGAAGCGGCGGTCGGCCCTGGTGGCCGCCACCGTGTGCCTGGCGTTCGCCGGTACGGGCGCCGCCGCGGTGACGGCGCTGCTGCCGGGCGGCGGCGCGGAACCCCGCGTTCCCGCTTCCACTCCGTCCGGCGGCCCCTCGGTCCTCCCGTCCGTACCGCCGTCGTTCTCGCCCCTTCCCTCCTCCTCGTCGTCCCCCGCGCGCACCACTCCCCCGGCGACCTCGGTGCCACCCGGCTCACCGACCGAGACCGATTCGGGGCCGCCGACCGCGCCGCCGTCCTCGACGGTCTCCGGGACACCGACCGCGCCGCCGTCCGGGGCAGGCACCCGACTGCCGCTGAACTCGCAGCCGCCGCCGGACTGACCCGCACCGCGCCCCGCCGGCCGCCCCTGCCCCTGCCCCTGCTCGCCGCATCGCCGACGCGCCGCAGGGCGATCCCGCATGCCCGATGCCCGCCCAGGAGTACGACCATGGCCACCGCGATCCCCTTGCGGCCCCCCGCACAGCCCGCCCGTAACCCCGCGTCCGGAAGAGACGCCGAAGGCGGTCCGGGGCCCGGCCGCCGACGGCTCGGACTCGGGCTCGGGCGGCCAGGACCGCGACCGACGGGACGCCGGCGGCTCGGGCGGCTCGGGCTCGGGTCCGACGACCGGAACGTCCTGCTGCTGTACGTCCTCACCCGTGCCGGCGTCTGGACCACCGCCTATTGCACGCGCTGGCTCTTCGCCGGCGACCGCGAGGCCCGCGACGTACGGCCGGCCCTGTCCTCGTGGGACCAGTGGGACTGGTGGCACTACCTGCACATAGCGCGGGAGGGCTACTTCCCGGGCGGCGCGGGGCCGGGTACGGACGGCTGGGACAACAGGGAGGCGTTCTTCCCCGGCTTCCCCCTGGTCCTGCGCGCCGTGCACGTCGTGGTCCCCGACTGGACCCTCGCCGGCCTGCTCATCTCGTTCGTCTCGGGGGCCGTGGCCGTCCTCGCCCTCGCCCGCGTCGCCCGCTCGCACGTGCGCGCCGACGGCCACCCCGGCCAGCGCGCCGTGCTGTTCTTCCTCCTCTCCCCCTGCGCGGTTTTCCTGGCCGCCGGCTACACCGAGTCGCTCTTCCTCGCCCTCGCCCTGCCGGCCTGGCTCGCCGCCCGGCGCCACGCCTGGGCGCTCGCGGGCGTCCTGGCCTGCCTCGCCACCGGAGTGCGGGTCAGCGGGCTGTTCCTCGCGGCGGCGATCGCGGTGCACTTCGTCGCCGCGACGGACCTCCGCGCGCAGTGGCGATGGGTCCCGTGGATCGCGCTGCCCGCGCTGCCGCCCGCCGCGTACACCTGGTTCCTGCACACGCACACCGGCGACTGGATGGCGTGGAACCACGCCCAGGAGCGCGGCTGGTACCGCGACTTCCACGCCCCGTGGGAGGCGTGGCAGAACACCTGGAAGGCCGCCTTCGGACACACCCAGTCCACCGGTTACGCCGCGATGTTCCAGGCGGAACTGCTCGCCATGGTCGCCGGCGTCATCCTCGTGGCGGTACTGCTCAGGCGGCGCGCCTGGCCGGAGGCGGTCTACGTCGGGCTCAGCCTCTGGGCCCTCGGCACCTCGTACTGGTACACGTCCGTCCCCCGCGCCACCCTCCTGTGGTGGCCGATGTGGGTGCTGCTCGCCGCGTGGAGCCTGCGCCGCCCCTGGATCCGCAGCGCGTACCTGTGCGTGGTGGCGCCCCTGTCCACCGTGCTCGCCGTGGTGTTCCTGACCGGGCGCTGGGCGGGCTGACCGCCGTCATGACAGCGCCTCCCCGGACCGCTCCCGGCCCCTCACCCGGCGGTCCAGGCCGGATTGCGGCCCGCACGCCCGACGACACGGTCGAGGAGCGGCGCGTCCGGCGGCACGTCGACGGGAGGCCCGAAGATCGCGTCCTCGCCCGGCGTGTCGTCCGTGGGCTCCAGCAGCTCGTACGACGACCGGAGGGCGGCGGCGTCCGGGGCGTACGGCCGGCCGAGGGCGCGGGCCAGGTCCCACCCGTGGACGACCAGCTCGTTGAGGGCGACCCGCCCCGCGACCTCGCCGGGCAGCGTGACGCCGCCCGCGCGCGTCATGCCCTGCCAGGCGGCGGAGTCGCGCCAGGCGGCGACGAGCTCGTCGAGCCGCCGCGGGAGGACGGTGCGCCAGTCGTCGTCGAGTACGGGGGCGGCGCCGTCGGGCGCCGTGTCGGTCGTGGGCCCGAGCCGCTTGGCCGCCGCGTCGCGGAAGGCCGTGGCCAACCCGACGAGGTGGGCGAGAAGGTGGTGCACGGCGTACTTCTCGCAGGGCGTGGGGTCGGAGAGCCGGTCGTCCCCGACCGCCTCGGCCAGTCGGGCGATCTGGCGGGCGACCGGCGCGAAGTCGGGGCCGGGCGGCGTGGCGGGCGTGGTGTCGCGGACGGTCATGGTGCTGCCTCCGGTGGGCGGACGAATGCCTGCGCAGTGGAGACCGCCGGGGGGCCGGGAACTCATCGGTGCGCCGCACGCCCCTTCCCGCCCCCCGCGCCGGTCACACCGCAGACGCCTCGAACGCCGCCGCAACGGTCACGCCCGCCGTGCCCGTGACGCCCGTGACACCGTCACACCGTCACACCGCAGACTCCGCGCGCGTCAGGAAGGCCAGTCGCGCGCGCTTCTCCGGCAGGAAGACCTCCGGCAGGTCGATCTCCGGCATCACGATCTCCGGGCCGAGCTCGAACCCGGCCCGTTCCAGCAGCGCCACCGCCTTGGCGTTGCGCGCGTCCGGCTCGGCCACGATGCGCAGGTGCTCCGGGTCCGAGAACACGAAGTCGATCAGCACGGTCAGCAGGCACGCGGTGAATCCGTGCTCCGGGGCGCTCCCGCCGGCGGGCGCGACGAGGATGTGCACCCCGAAGTCCCCCGGCCGGGCGTCGTAGCACTCGCTGACGCGGTCGGCCTCGGGGTCGTACGTCTGGAAGAGTGCGACGGGCGCGCCGTCCCGCAGCACCAGGTAGCCGTGGTGCGTGGTGAGGGAGTCCAGGTGCGCGTAGATCTCCTCGACCTGTTCGACGCTCGCCTCCGTCATGCCCCAGAACCGGGCCCGCTCCTCGGTGACCCAGCCGTGCAGCAGCGGGGCGTCGCGGCCCGGGTCGACGGGGACGAGGCGGACCGTGCCGAAGCCGTCGATCCTCCGCTCGTAGACGGTCGCCGCGGTGCTCGTCGGGGGCGTGGTCATCGGGACTCCTTGGTCAGACGGTTCCAGTCGGTGGTCACGGGAACGAGTTCGCCCCGCAGCCACAAGGGCAGTTGGTCGCGGTGGTGCGGGTCGTCCGGGACGCCGGACGCGCCGAGCGGCACCACCCACAGGCTGTCCTCGCGTCGCGCGAGGTCCCAGACGTAGCGGGCGGCCGGTCCGCGCGCGCAGCGGTCGGTGACGCCGGGGACGCTGGACGTGGACAGCACGCAGTCGTGGTCCCCGGCCACCCCCGGCCACCCACCGGGCGGCGCGGAGGGCAGGGCCTGCCACGGCGCGAGACGGTGTACGTCGCCCCAGGCCACCGGCGCCGCGTCCGTCGCCGCGACCGCCTCGACGGCCGCCGCCACGACGGCCGGCCGGTCGATTCCGGGCAGCAGACCGGTCGTCAGGAGGGTCTCCAGGGCGAAGCCGACGCGCGAGGTGAGGTGGAGCCACGGCAGGAAGACGCCGGGGTACGCCGGGTCCGCCACCGGCTCGGTCAGCGCGGCCAGCTCCGGGTGGGCGGCGATCCGCCGGACCACCTCCGTGCGCACGGCGGCGTACGCCGTTGCGTCCGTGCTGCCGGCCTCCATCCGCCGGTCCCAGCGCAGCAGCCGGTCCCGCAGCGCGGCCGCCGGCGCGCTGAGCCCTTCGAGGCCGGCGGCCAGCTCCAGCAGCGGCCGGGCGGACGCGAGGTACGTGTCGGTGTGGACGTCCGCCATCTCGCCGGCGGTCCACGCGTCCGACCCGGCGAGCAGCTGCCCGATGCGGTCCGCGCGGTACGGCGGGGCGAACTCGACGCCGAGCGGCGCGGCCAGGCCCCGCTGGTTGGCCATCACCGCGACGCCCTCCACGCCGGCGCGGGGCAGCGGTCCGTGATCACCGCGCCAGGTGTGCGCCTCTTCCCAGGCCGGTACGACGCGCAGCCCGTTGTCCCGGTGGCGCAGGGGCACGCGGCCCGCGACCCGGTGCAGCAGGCCGCCCTCGGTGTCCGCCGCCTGGACGACGTTGACGGGCTCGACCCAGCGCTCGAAGGCCCGGTCCACGTCGGCGACGGTGCGCGCCCTGAGCAGCGCGGGCAGCGCGTCGAAGCCGAGGTTCTCGTACACGCGCGCCGGGCAGCGCAGGCTGATGGTCAGGGCCTCGCCGGGGCCGCCGACGACGACGGGGCCGCGCTCGGTCTCGACGACCTCCGTCCGGACCGGGTCGCCGCCCGCCACCTCGACGGTCTCCGTGTGGACGGCGGCGGGCCGCCAGCCGTCGGGGCCCAGCGCCTCGACGCCGGAGCCGTCGGGGGTGCGCCGCAGCTGCTCGCGGTAGAGGTCCTGGTAGTCGGCCATGGCGTTGGTGATCGCCCACGCCACGGTGGAGGTGTGGCCGAAGTGGGCGATGCCGGGGACGCCGGGCACGGCGAGGCCGACGACGTCGTATTCGGGGCAGGCGAGCCGTACCTGCTGGTAGACGCCCGGGTCCTCGATGAACCGGTGCGGATCGCCCGCGATCAGCGGCGCGCCGGTGGCCGTGCGCTCGCCGGTGACCAGCCAGCCGTTGCTGCCGGAGGTGCCGGGGCCGTCGGTGGCGAACAGGGTGATCGCCTCCTCGCCGAGCCTGCGGGCGACCTCGTCGCGCCACAGCTTGGTGGGGAAACCGGCGAAGAGGATGTGCGTGGACAGCCAGATCCCGAGCGGCGTCCACGGCTCCCACGTCCCGGGGGTGAGCCCGGTGGCGGCGAACTCCGGTGCGCGGCGGGCGCCCTCGGCAAGACCGGCGTTGACCCCGTCGACGTACCGCGTGATCCAGGCGGCGGTGCCCGCGTCGAGGGCGCGGAAGCAGCGCCGGGCGGTGTCGTCCAGCCGCGACCGGCGGGCGAAGACGTCCCAGCCGACGCTGTCGGCGCCGAGGAAGGCGGCGGTGGTGCCCAGGGAGCGGTGCCGCTCGACCTCGATCTGCCAGGCGCGGTCGGTGGCGGCGTTGCGGCCCTGCGCGAACGCGAGCTCGTGTGCGCTGGCGGCGCGGAGATGGGGGATTCCCCAGGCGTCCCGGAAGACCTCGGTGCTCACGTTGTTCCCCATCTTGATTCCACTGACTCGTCCGGTCAGGCAGGTTAGGTTCGCCTAACCTAATGGACGTGCCGACCGGGAACCAAGCCGGGGGTCCTGGTGGGGCGGGGCGCCGGCCGGCGAGGCGGCGCCCCGGCGCTCACGACGTACGCAGAGCGGCGCGTACGAGCCCGAGGTCGGCGTCGGACGCCAGTCCCGCGTGGTAGAGACGGAGCTCGCTCGCGCCCAGCGCCGCCGCCCGTTCGGCGTCCCGGGCGAGTGTGGCGGGGCTGCCTCCCATCCCCGAGACGACGCCGAGATTGGCGGCCACGACGGTCGCCGCACCGGGGCGCCGGTGCGCCGCGAACGGCGCGAGCAGTTCCGGCCCTCCGGCGCACGGCACCACCACCCCGTCCGCGATCCCGAGGATGTGCCGGGGATCGACCCCCGCGTTCGCCCCGCAGCGGTACGCCGCCGGGTCGGCGTGCAGCAGCACCTGGAAGCCGGGGGGCGCGGCGGCCCGTACCGCCGCGACCGCCGCTTCCTGGAGCGTACCGGCGGCCCGGGTGCGCCAGGCGAGCGTCGCGGCGGCCGTGTCGGCGCCGATCAGCTTCTCGACGGCCTGCCATCCCGCGTCGGTGGAACCGGCGGCCCAGGCCGGGTCGAGCGCCCGGCGCACCGCCGCCGCCAACCGGTCCGCCGCCAGGCCGTGTTCGCCGTACCCCGTGCGGCAGTCCTCGCAGAAGCAGAGCGACATCAGGTACTGCGCCGCGTCCCCGAGCGTCACCCCCGCGGTCTTGTCGTGTGCGTGCAGATGGGCCAGGCCGTACCAGCCGCAGGACTCCAGCTCGGTGCCGCGCGCCCCGGGGCGTACGCCAGCCTCCGCCGCGAGGTCGGTGAGGTACGCGCGGACGTCGGGCCGCGCGATGCAGGGCGCCCAGGGATAGCGGTCGCCGTACGCGTTGACGACGGAGGTGTCCGGATGCTCGGCGCCGAGGCGGGAGTTGTGCGCGAGGACCACCCAGGAGTGGACGTCGAGCCCGGCCGCCGCGAGGGCTTCGGCCGCCTCGCCGTACGCGTCGGAGCCGGGCGCCCAGTCCCCCGCGGCGTACGGCCGAAGGCCGCGGCCCGACCAGCGGGACGCGTCCGCGGGGTAGAGCACGGCGGCGTGTTCGGCGGTGACGACCCGGTGGCGGGGGTGGCGCGGCGTGAGGGCCCGGGTCGAGTGGTAGGCGGAGGCGAGGGTGACCTGCTGGACGCCCAGGTCCGCGATGCGGGCGGCGGCGTCCGGGTCGCCGACGACGTCCCACGGGTAGAGGAAGGCGGCGGTTCTCACGCGTGCTCACCGCCGTCGCCCGCGTCGCCGATCAGGGCGCGGCCGCGCTCCACCAGTTCGGCCAGCGCCTCGACGTGCGCGGGGTCGGGTTCGCTGAGCGGCGGCCGCACTCCGCCGACGTCCAGGCCGGTGAGCCGCACCCCGGCCTTGACGAGCGAGACGGCGTATCCGCGGCCGAGGCCGCGCAGTTCGACGAGCGGGGCGTAGAAGCCGTCGAGCAGGCGGTTGACGGTGTCGTCGTCGCCGGTGTTGAGGGCCCGGTGGAAGGCCAGGGCGATGTCGGGGGCGAAGCAGAAGACGGCGGAGGAATAGAGGCTGACGCCGATGCCCCGGTAGGCGAGGCCGGTGAGTTCGGCGGTGGGCAGGCCGTTGAAGTACAGGAAGGGGTGGCCGGGCGGCAGCTCGCGGCGGACGGCGCCGATGACGCGCTGCATCAGGTCGAGGTCGCCGTGGCCGTCCTTGAGCCCGACGATGCCGGGCACCCGGGCGAGTCCGACGACCGTCTCGGGGGTGAAGACGGCGTTGTCGCGCTGGTAGACGATGACGTCGAGCGAGGTGGCGGCGGCCAGTTCGGTGTAGTGCCGCAGCAGCCCGCGCTGGTCGGCGACGACGAGGTACGGGGGCATGGCGAGCAGGCCGTCGGCGCCCGCCTCCTCGGCGATCCGCGCGTACTGGACGGCGAGCGCCGTGCCGTAGCCGGCTCCCGCGACGACGGGGACCCGGCCGGCCGCCTCGTCGACGGCGGCGGCCACGCAGACGCGGAATTCCTCCGCTGTCAGGGCGTGGAACTCACCGGTGCCGCAGCAGGCGAAGACGGCGGCCGCGCCGTCCTCGATGCCGGCGCGTACATGGGCGCGAAAGGCGTCGATGTCGAGGGCGCCGTCCGGCCCGTACGCGGTGACGGGGAAGAAGAGCAGGCCGTCGAGTCGGCCGGCGAGCGGGGCTGAGGTCACGGGCGCTCCCTGTGCGTGCACAATTATGATCCGTGTCTATATCCCTGAACGCCGTCACGCTAAAGCAGCCACCGGGGGGCGGTCAAGACGAGAAACCTCAAGAGGGAGGCGGATCGCGGGCCGTCGCGCGACACTTGACGGGGTTCGCGTCTCTCCTTAGCGTGTCCACGCATGTGAATGTGGTCCACACATACATACCTGCCTCGAGGAGAGCGCCGATGCCCGCACCCCGCACCGTCCTGCTGACCGGCGCCGCAGGAGGCGTCGGCACTCTGATGCGCGGCCTGCTTCCGGCGTACGGCTACACCCTGCGCCTCTTCGACGCGACGCCCCTCGACGGCGAACCGGACGCGATCACCGCCGACCTGGCGGACAAGGAGGCGCTGCGCGAGGCCGTGCGCGGCGTCGACGCCGTCATCCACCTGGCGGGCATCTCGCTGGAGGCCCCCTTCGAAAAGATCCTGCGCGCCAACATCGAGGGGACGTACAACCTCTACGAGGCGGCCCGCGCGGAGGGTGTCCGGCGGATCGTCTTCGCCTCGTCCAACCACGCGGTCGGCTTCACCCCTGTCCCCGCCCGGGGCGCGCCCCTGATCCCCGCTGGGACCCCGCACCGCCCCGACACCTTCTACGGCCTCTCCAAGGCCTTCGGCGAGGACCTGGCCCAGCTCTACTGGGACCTGCACGGCCTCGAGACCGTGTCGGTCCGGATCGGCTCCCTGTTCATGGAGCCCACGTCCGTACGGATGCTGTCCGTATGGCTGAGCCCCGGGGACGGCGCCCGCCTCCTGCACGCCGCGCTCACCGCCGAGGACGTGGGCCACACCGTCGTCTACGGATCCTCCGCCAACACCCGCCTGTGGTGGGACCTGTCGTCCGCGCGGGCCATCGGGTACGAGCCGCGGGACGACTCCGAGCAGTACGCCGAGAAGCTCATCGCGGACCAGGGCGAACTCGACCCGTCCCACCCGGAGCACGCCCACCTGGGCGGCCCGTTCTGCACCGACCCGCCCCGGTGGCCCCACTGAAAATCACGCGACGGGCGGCCGGGCGGCGGGCATGATGCCGCCCATGCCCAGACCTCACGGATTCCGTTACGAGCGGTTCAACGACGGCAGCGTCGCCATCACCCACCAGGGGCGGCCGGCCGGCACCCTGCGGGGCGCCCGGGCGGAGAAGTTCCTCGCCCAGGCCGGGGCCGGCGACGAGCAGCTGGTCATGGCCCGCTGGACGGGGGCGTACAAACACGGCAACGAGCGGGCGGCGAGAAATCACCCGCGCAACGGGTGACGGGTGAGGGAACGGCAAAGCGGCCTCGGTCGTTAGCTTTGGCATGACCGCAATGACCCCCGGCTCGAACATTCCGCTCCCCACCGCCCGCGTGGCCGTGGACGTTGCCGCCCCCGTGCGGCTCGACGTATCGGGCCTGCTGCTCACCGCCGACGGCAAGGTCCGCTCGGACGACGACTTCATCTTCTACAACCAGCCGGCCGGCCCCGGCGTCACGTACCGCTCCGGCGGCGGCACCGCCCCCGACGCGATCGTGGTGGACACCTCGGCGGTCCCGCCGGGCATCGAGAAGATCGTGGTCACGGCGAGCCCGGACGCCGCCGGGCAGACCTTCCAGGGCATCGAGCCCACCGCCACGGTGCGCGGCGCCGACGACGGCGCCGCCATCGCGACGTTCACCCCGCCGCAGCTCGGCTCCGAGACGGCGCTCGTGGTCGTGGAGATCTACCTCCGCAACGGCGCGTGGAAGGTGCGCGCGGTCGGCCAGGGTTACGCCAACGGGCTGGCCGGCATCGCGACGGACTTCGGCGTCTCGGTGGAGGAGGAGCCCGCGGCCGCCCCGGCCGCTCCCGCGCCCGCACAGGCCCCCGCGGCGCCCCCGGTGGCCGACCCGCGGGTCGCCGCGGCCCCGGCCGCCCCTGCGGCCCCCGCCGCCCCGCCCGCGCCCCCCGCCGCGAGCGGCAAGGTCAACCTGGACAAGGGCCGGGTCAGCCTCCAGAAGAACCAGACGGTCTCGCTGGTCAAGGGCGGCCGTCCGCTGCTCTCCCAGGTCAAGATGGGCCTCGGCTGGGAGCCGGCGTTCCGCGGCAAGGACATCGACCTGGACGCGTCCGTCATCGCGTACGACGGGACGCGCAAGCACCTCGACAGCTGCTACTTCGGCAAGCTGTCGATCCTGAACGGCGCGGTCAAGCACTCCGGTGACAACCTGACCGGCGAGGGCGCGGGCGACGACGAGGTCATCACCGTCGACCTCGGCCGGATCCCCCCGGAGGCGACGGGCCTGGTGTTCACGGTGAACTCCTTCACGGGACAGAAGTTCACCGAGGTGGCCAAGGCCTACTGCCGACTGCTGGACGCGGCGACCGGTGAGGAACTGGTCCGCTTCGACCTGACGGGCGCCGAGCCGCAGACGGGGGTGATGATGGCGAAGTTGATCAGGCAGTTCTCTGGAGAATGGGAAATGACCGCGATGGGCGACTTCGTGAAGAGTCGCACCGTTCGCGGCATGGTCAAGCCGGCAGCCCAAGCCCTCTAACGCTCGCGCGCGGGAGGGACTAGAGCTTGGTCAGCTTGGTGAAGGGGCTCAGGATGCGGCCCTGCCGCCCTGCGAAGTCGATGAGAACGGCCGCCTCGCCTTCGACGGCGACGACCCTCCCGAGTCCGAACTGATCATGCGAAACCCGGTCGCCCACCTCGAAGACCTCGATCGGGGGGGCGTCCGCGGCGGGGACGTTGAAGGGACTGGACGGCAGGTAGCGCCGGGCTCCGGCTGACTTTGTCATTAGTTGAGAGTATGCGCCCCGCGAGGCCCCCACGCCATGCCCGTCCATGATCACTTCACCCGGGGCCGGTCGGCACCCCCGTCCGGCGGCGACGGCGGCACCGCGCGAAACGCCTGGCCCGCAAGGCCACCGGACGTGTGCGGGGCAGGCGTTGCGCACGGAGCGTGACCGGCCCGGTACCGGCGAAAATTCACGGGGAAGACCGGAATCTTCGCCGCCGCCGGGCCGGCCGACGCGCTCCCCCGTCGGGCGCGGACCGACCGCCACCGCCGACGAACACACGTGCCCGTTCCGCAAGGACTTTGCGGTGAAACGAAATTGGCGGTCACGGGCTTAAAGAACGCCGGGAGCACTCCGGTGAGCGTTCGCGAATAGCCTCGTATTCACGCGGTAATCGCGGCTGCCGAACGCGCGCCGGAGGACGTCCGGACGTGCGGCTCCGGATTGAACCGCTGCTCAGAGCCCATGGACTCGCCCGCCACAAGCCGCCCACGGCGCGACGGACAGGCCCGGCGCGGCGCCGGGAATCCACAAGCCGGCCGCCACCGGAAATCCGGTGTCCCTGTCCCCGGAGTTTCCTGGCGGGGCGACGGGAATTCGCCGGCGGGCGCGGCCGGGAACCGGGTGGTTCTCGCACCGACCGCAACCGCACGGCCGCCGGACGCGTCGCACTCGGCGTCCGGGACACTGGGTCACGATCACGATCGCGTACGACCGGAGGGACCACGGCATGGCCGAGCGCGCGGAGTACCGCATCGTCTCGCTGATCGGTGAGGGCGGTACCGGCCGTGTGCACCTGGCACGGGATCCCGCCGGGCGGCTGGTCGCCCTCAAAACGGTCCACGACCGGCTGACCGCCGCGCCCCGGTTCCGCGAGCGCTTCCGTCGCGAGGCGGCCGCCGCGCTGCGCGTGCGCGGGCCCTTCACCGCGACGGTTCTCGACACCGGCACGGAGGACCGGCAGCCCTGGCTGGCGGCCGAGTTCTGCGTGGGGCCGCCGCTGGTGGAGGCCATCACCACGGCGGGACCGATGGGCCCGGCGGACCTCGGAACGTTCGGCTCGGCGATCGCCGTGGCCCTCTCGGCGATCCACGGCGCGGGCCCCGCCCTGCTGGACCTGAAGCCCGCCCACGTCCTGATCACCCACCGCGGCCCGAAGATCGTCGACTTCGGCACCGCCGGCCGTTCCGCCGGGCTCGACCCCGCGGCCACCGGCTTCCTCGGCTTCGTCGCCCCCGAGGAGCTGACGCCGGGCGGCCGGGCCGACACACCCGCCGACGTGTTCGCCCTGGGAGCGCTCCTCGCGCTGTCCAGTACGGGACGCAACCCGTTCGGGTCGGGCAGCGCCGAGCAGGTGACCGAGCGGACCCTGCGCGACGCCCCCGACCTCGTCGGCGTCCCCGGCGCCGAGTGGCCCGGTTTCCTCGCCGCCTGCCTGGCCACCGCCCCCGCCGACCGGCCGAGCATGCCCGAGGCCCTCGCCTGGTGCGCGGAGCGCGCCGCTCCCGTGCCGTGGTGGGAGCAGGAACTGGTGTCGGACCTCGTCCGGGAGCACGCGGAGGACCTGGCCGAGCTCCTCGCCGTCAGCGAGGGCGGCGGCGCCGCCACGGACCGGTGATCGCGACCATGACGCCCGGCTCCTGGATACTGGCGTAGAGCGTCTTCCCGTCCGGGGAGAAGACCACCCCGGCGAACTCGCTGTACTCCGGCTCTGCCTCGGTCCCCACGTTCAGCTCGTTGCGCGCGACGGGGTACGTACGGCCGCTCTCCGTGGCGCCGAAGAGGTACTGGCCGCCCTCGCCGTCCTCCGCCACGACCAGACCGCCGTACGGCGAGACGGTGATGTTGTCCGGCCCGTCGAACCGCCCGCCCGTGCCGAGCAGCACCTGCAGCGTGAGCGTGCGGCGCCTGGGGTCGTAGAACCACACCTGGCCGTCGTGCGGCTCGCCCGGGCTCTCGTCACGGGCGTACGACGAGACGATGTACGCGCCGCCGTCGGCCCACCACATGCCCTCCAGCTTGCGGGCCCGCGTGATGTCCCCGTCGTCGAACTGCTCGCGCACCGCGACCGTGCGCCCGTCCCGGTCCGGTACGTCGATCCAGTCGACGCCGTAGACCGTGCCGACGCGCGTGGCGCGCGACAGGTCGTCGACGAACCGCCCGCCGGAGTCGAAGCACTTGGGCGCCTGGAGGGTGCCCGCGTCGTCCGCGAGCCCGCGCAGCTTTCCCCGGCCGTGCGTGAAGCCGTGCGGCGGGACCCAGCGGTAGAGCAGCCCGTTGGGCGCCGAGTCGTCCTCGGTGAGGTATGCGTGGCCGCGCTTCGGGTCGATGACGACGGCCTCGTGGTCGAAGCGCCCGAACGCCTTGACCGGCTCGGGGTCCAGATTGGCGCGGCGGTCGTACGGGTCGACCTCGAAGACGTAGCCGTGGTCCTTGGTCATGCCGTTCTGGCCGGCCCGGTCGGAGTTCTCCTCGCACGTCAGCCAGGTGCCCCAACCGGTGGTGCCGCCCGCGCAGTTGGTGGAGGTGCCCGCGATGCCGACCCACTCGGCGACCTCGCCGCCGCGGTGCACCTCGACGACCGTGCAGCCGCCGGCCGCGGCCGGGTCGTACACCAGGCCCTCGGCGAGCGGCACCGGGTGCTGCCACCTGGACCGCGCGCCCTTGAGCTCGTGGTTGTTCACGAGCAGGGTCACTCCGCGCGGCCCCTCGAAGGCGCCGGTTCCGTCGTGCTTCGACGGGGTGAACTCGCCGGACTCCAGCCGGGTGACGCCCGCGTGCGTGACGATCCGGTAGGAGAAGCCCGCGGGGAGGGCCAGGATGCCCTTGGGGTCGGGTACGAGCGGCCCGTAGCCGGGGCCGTGCCCGCTCTGCGCCCGGTCGCCCGCGCCCCCGGTCTCCGCCGGTTCGTCGGCGGCGAGGGCTCCGGGGGCGGTGGCGAGCGCGCCGACACTGCCGACGAGGGCGACCGAGGCGCCCGTGACCGCGGAGTGTCTGGCGAAGTCCCTGCGGGTGATCGTCATGCGTACCTCCTGAGGCCCGTGCGGGGCACGTGTTTTCGGCGTCAGGCTCGCGCGCGCGTATAAACGGGGGCTGAACAGTGCCCGTCGTACGAGAGGCCACCCGTCATGCCCTTGCCCCAGCACGCGCTGCCGCGACAGCCCTCGCGCCTGCCGTCCTCCGGTCGCCGCGTCCTCGTCAGCGGCGCGTCGCGCGGCCTGGGGCGCGCCGTCGCCCACGCCTTCGCGGCGGGCGGCGACCACGTCGCCGTCCACTACGGCTCGCGGCGCGAGGACGCCGAGCGGACCCTGGAAGAGCTGCCCGGTACGGGCCATGTGCTCGTCGGCGGCGACCTGTCCGACCCGGCGGGCGCCGCCGCCGTCGCGGACCGGGCGGCGGAGAGCCTCGGCGGCGTCGACGTGCTGGTGAACAACGCGGCCGTCAACGAGCGCCACCCGCTCGCCGAGACGCCGTACGACGCGTGGACGGCCGTGTGGCAGCGCCATGTGGCCGTCAACCTGCTCGCCACGGCCAACCTCAGCCACCTCGCGGCCCGGCGCATGATCGAGCAGGGCACGGGCGGCCGGATCGTCAACATCGGCTCGCGCGGCGCGTTCCGCGGGGAGCCGGACCACCCGGCGTACGGGGCGACGAAGGCGGCGGTGCACGCGCTCGGCCAGTCGCTGGCGGTGTCGCTGGCTCCGTACGGCATCGGGGTCGCGTCCGTGGCGCCCGGGTTCTTCGGCACCGAGCGGGTCGCGGACCGGCTGAACGGCGCGGAGGGCGAGGCGATCCGGGCGCAGAGCCCGTTCGGGCGGGTGGCGACGGCGGAGGAGATCGCCGGCGCGGTGGTGTGGCTGGCGTCGCCGGAGGCGGAGTGGTCGTCGGGGGCGGTGCTCGACCTCAACGGGGCGTCGCATCTGCGGACTTGACGGCGCCCAGTGGGGCGTCGCAGCTGCGGACTTGAGTGCGAGGTGCAGGAGGGGCGGCCCGGCACGGCGGGGTGGAGGGGGTGCCCGCGGCGCCGCCCCCCGACCCGCACCCTGCCCGCGACCGGGGGCGCCTGCCCCCGGCTCCCCGACGCCCTCCGCGGCGCGCTCTCGGCTGTCGGGCGGGCGGGGTGCCCCCGGGCCCGCTCAACCCCTGTTGCTGGAGCGCGCCTTGAACGCGGCCTTGCGTGCTTCCTTCGCCGCCTTCTTGTCCGGGTGCAGGCGCCCCATCGCCTCCAGGACGTCCGCCGTGGCCGGGTGGTCCACCCGCCACGCCGCGTCGAAGAAACCGCTGTGCCGGCCGGTCAGGCCCGCCACGAGCCCCTGGAGCTCCTCCAGTTCGCCGTCCGCGTCGAGCTGCGCCGCGATGGTGTCGATCGCGAGCCAGAAGATCATCGACTCGGGCGGCGGCGGCACGTCGGAGGCCCCGTGCTCGGCGAGCCAGACGCGGGCCAGACCGCCCAGCTGCGCGTCGTCCAGCACCTCGCGCACCGCCTCCTCGGCCTCCGGCCCGACCAGCGACAGCGCCTGCTGGCTGCGGAGCCTGCGCAGCGGCGCGCCCTCGTCCGTACCACGCGCGGCGGCCAGCAACTCCCGCGCCGCAGCGGCCGGTTCGCGCCGGGCGAGCCACAGCTGCGTCTCGGCGCCCGCGGACGCCTCGGGGAAGTACGCGATGCCGTCGAGCAGCGCCTCCGCACCCTTGTCCGCCAGGTCGCCCACCGCGGGCGCGTCGACGCCCGCTTCGAGCATCCGGGCCCGGACGCCGTACAGGCCGAGCGGGGTCAGGCCCACCATTCCGTACCGCGTCACATCCTCGTCGTCGACCGGCGGCTCGGGCTCCGCGCCCTCCTCGGCCATCAGCGCCTCGTCCACCGGCCGGTAGGTGACGAGCCCGATCGGCTCCAGGACCCTGAACTGGTCGTCGAGCCGCATCATCGCGTCCGACACCTGCTCCAGTACGTCGTCGGTCGGCTCGCCCATGTCGTCCGGGACGATCATCGAGGCGGCCAGCGCGGGCAGCGGCACCGGCCCCTCCGCCGCCCCGTCGGAGACGGTCAGCAGGTAGAGGTTGCCGAGGACGCCCTCCAGGAACTCCGCCTCCGCCTCCGGGTCCCAGTCCAGCGCCTCGAAGTCGATCTCTCCGTCGTCCCCGATGACGTCGGCGAGGTCGTCCAGGACGGGCGCGGTGGCGTCCGCGAAGACGGCGTCGAAGGCGTCGAGCCAGATGGCGAGTACGTCCTGGGGGCCGCCGGAGGTGAGCAGCGCGAGGTTCTCGCCGGCCGTGACGGCGCCGTCGAAGTCCTCGGCGTCCCCGTCCGGATCGCTCACGTCCACGAGCCCCGCGTCGACGGCCAGCCGCCACGCCTCGCTCGCCTCCGCCGCACCGTCCTCGTCGGCGGTGAGCCCGAGGTGCGCGGCGGCCTCCGGCAGCTGCTCGTCGGCCAGTTCGCCGCCGGCTCCGACCCGCGTCGCGGGCCCCGCCCACCGGGCGAGCCGCGCGGCGCGCGCGAGCAGCGGCGAAGTGAGCGCCGCCCGCGCCAGCTCGGCTTCGGAGTGGAGCCGCACCGGCGGCAGGGTCGGGCGGTCACCGGACATCTGGGGGTTCTCCTTGACGCATGCGGGTCGGGCGGCCCCCAGCGTAGACGTATTTGCCCCCATGCCACCGGGTTCATGTACCCGTCAGAATCCGTACCCACGGTGACCCTTGACAACCCCCTGTCGCACACAAGAGATTGACGCGCGTAGAACACTGCTCCACCCCTCATCCATCGCACTCGGAGCCACGAGATGACTTCCCGTTCCTCCCTTCCCGGATCCGCCGCCGTCGCGGCCGTCGCAGCCACCGCACTGGCCTGCGGACTGCTGGCCGGCTCGGCCTCCGCCGCGTCCGCCGCGGACATCCGGATCCACGACATCCAGGGCACTACCCGCATATCCCCGCTCGTGGGGCAGCAGGTCACCGACGTGTCCGGCATCGTCACCGGTGTCCGGGCGTACGGCTCGAAGGGCTTCTGGTTCCAGGACCCCGAGGCCGACGCCGACGCGGCCACCAGCGAGGGCGTCTTCGTCTTCACCGGCTCCGCGCCGACGGTCGCCGTCGGCGACGCGGTCAAGGTGTCCGGCACGGTCGGCGAGTACGTCCCGGGCGGCACGGCCTCCGGCAACCAGTCGCTCACCCAGATCACCAAGCCGGCCGTGACCGTGGTCTCCTCGGGCAACCCGCTGCCCGCGCCGGTCACTGTCTCGGCGAAGTCGGTGCCGTCGGCGTACGCCCCCGAGGGCGACCCGGCGGCCGACGGCAGCATCAACGCGCTGCCGCTGAAGCCGCGCACGTACGCCCTCGACTACTACGAGTCGCTGGAGGGCAGCAACATCCGCATCGGCTCGTCGCGCGTGGTCGGCGCGACCGACCCGTACTCCGAGCTCTGGGTCACGGTGAAGCCGCACGAGAACGACAACCGCCGCGGCGGCGCCGTCTACGGCTCGTACACGTCGCAGAACACCGGCCGGCTCCAGATCCAGCAGCTCGCGCCGATCTCCCAGCAGCCGTTCCCGAAGGCGAACGTCGGTGACGTGCTCTCGGGTACGACCGAAGGCCCCCTGGACTTCAACCAGTTCGGCGGCTACACCCTGACGGCCCGCACGCTCGGCACGGTCACCGACCGGGGCCTGGAGCGCGAGTCGACCCGCCCGCAGCGCCGCGGCGAGCTCGCGGTGGCGACGTACAACGTCGAGAACCTGGACCCGAGCGACCCGCAGGAGAAGTTCGACGCGCTCGCTGCGGCGGTCGTGGACAACCTCGCCTCGCCCGACATCCTCGCCCTCGAGGAGATCCAGGACGACAACGGCGCGAAGAACGACGGCACGGTCTCCGCCGAGGAGACGCTGAAGAAGTTCACGGCCGCGATCGCCGCGGCCGGCGGCCCGTCGTACGCGTGGCGCACGATCGACCCGGCGAACAACAAGGACGGCGGCGAGCCCGGCGGCAACATCCGCCAGGTCTTCCTCTTCAACCCCGAACGCGTCTCCTTCACCGACCGCGGAGCCGGCGACGCCACCACCCCGACCGGTGTCGTCCAGGAGGACGGCCGCGCGGCCCTGACCCACTCCCCCGGCCGGATCGACCCGGCGAACGCGGCCTGGGAGAACAGCCGCAAGCCGCTGGCCGGCGAGTTCACCTTCCGCGGCCGTACGGTCTTCGTGATCGCGAACCACTTCGGCTCGAAGGGCGGCGACGAGGGTCTGCCGTCGCACCACCAGCCGCCGGTGCGCAAGTCGGAGGTCAAGCGGCTGGAGCAGGCGCAGTCCGTCAACGCGTTCGTCAAGGACATCCTCAAGGCGCAGCGCTCCGCGGACGTGCTGGTCCTCGGCGACATCAACGACTTCGAGTTCTCCGCGACGACGCAGGCGCTGACGGCGGACGGCGCGCTCTACCCGGCGGTAAAGTCCCTGCCGCGTTCGGAGCGTTACTCGTACGTCTTCCAGGGCAACAGCCAGGTGCTCGACCAGATCCTGACCAGCCCGTCGGTCGGGAAGTTCCGCTACGACAGCGTGCACATCAACGCCGAGTTCGCCGAGCAGAACAGCGACCACGACCCGCAGGTCATCCGCTTCCGCCCGTAGTCCCGGCCCCGGCCGGCCGCCCGTCACACGCCCGCGCTCACGCCGAGCGCGGGCGTGTACCGCCGCACACCGCCGCCGGTCACGCCCGGGTGGCCGCGGTGTACCGGCCCGCCGCGTGCTCACCAGCGGGACGCCGGCGTTCGAACGCCCGGTCACGGGACGGGCGTTGATCTGCGCTCCTCGGACGATCCGGCTTCTCGTACGGACACGGCGGATCGCCGGGACGCCGGGCGGCGGGCTCGCGTGGTCCCCGTCCTCGGCCGAATCGCGGTCGAGGTCGAGGTCAAGCGTGCGAGACTCACGTCCGTGATCTTCCGCACCGCGACCCGCAAGGACCTTCCCGCGATACTCGCCCTCCTCGCCGACGAGGAGAAGGTCGTCGATCCGGCGTCCGTCGTCGTCGACGCGGCGTACGAGCGGGCCTTCGAGGCGATCGACGGCGACAACCGCAACGAGATGCTGGTCCTGACCGACGGGACCGGTTCCACGGTGCTGGGCTGCCTCCAGGCCACATACGTCCCGGGCCTCGGCAGGCACGGGGCCGAGCGGGTCCTGATCGAGGCGGTACGGGTCAGGGCGGACCGGCGCGGCGGCGGACTGGGGCGCGAGCTGCTCGAACGGGCCGCCGAGCGGGCCCGCGAGCGTGGCTGCGCGCTGATGCAGCTGACGAGCCACAAGCGGCGCACCGAGGCGCACCGCTTCTACGCGTCGCTCGGTTTCGCCCGCAGCCACGACGGGTTCAAGCGCGCGCTCTGAGACGGGCCGCGGGGCGCGTCGTGCCGACGGGACCCGTTCGCGGTGCGGCCGGGGTCAGTCGCGGGGAGCCGGGCGCCAGGCGGTCAGGGTGAGTTCGTCCACCGTGCGCACATCGCTGCCCTCCAGCGGAAACCTCCGCGCCTTCTCACCGGCGGCCGGGGCGATCTCGAGAGCGGACGCCTGCTGCAGCCGTCCGGTCTTGGGGTTGCTCGTCCAGGAAAGGAGCGACCGCACGCTCTCGCCGGGGGCGAGGACCACCGAGGCGGGGCCCTCGTCCGTGCCCATGTAGGAGGAGCCGCGCCTGACCCAGACGTCGAGCACCTCGCCGTCGGTGCCCAGTGCCTGGACGCTCGGGTAGCCGAACACCTGGTACGGGTCCTTGCCGCAGTTGGTCAGGGTGAGCCCGACGGCCCGGTGACCGAGGGCCGCCTGCACCTCGCCCATGGACACTTCGGGCGCGCCGGCCGAGCAGCCCGCCGGCCGGGGCTCCTCCGGGGGCGAGCCGGAGACCGGCGGGGCGGGGGCGGCCGTGGCGCTCCGCGGCGGAAGCGGCTTCGCCGTCGGCGTGGGCCTCGGTTCGCCCTCGCCGTCGGGTACGAGGAAGTCGCACCCCGACAGTGCCAACACCCCCGCGACCGCCCAGGCCACCGCTCCACCGGCTCCGCGTATGCCCACGTCCCGCTCCCTCACCTGGTCGTCGCGACAAGTGTCCGCCATCGTCGGCGCACAGCGGGACGGGGCGTGCGCACCGCCACACTGTTCAGCACTGCTTGCCGATCGGGCCAAGAAGATCTAAGTGGACCTTCATCGTCCCGGCAGCCGAGACTGCCGTATGACCTCATCCCCCAGAAGCCCGTTCGGCCGCGCCCTGTGCGCGATGATCACTCCCTTCACCCCCGCGGGCGCCCTGGACCTCGACGGCGCCCAGTCGCTCGCCGACCGCCTGGTGTCCGAGGGCGGCTGCGAGGGGCTGGTGCTCAACGGCACCACCGGCGAGTCCCCGACCACCACCGACGCCGAGAAGAGCGCGCTCGTACGGGCCGTCCGCGAGGCGGTGGGTGGCCGGGCGCCGGTCCTGGCGGGCGTCGGCAGTGCCGACACCCGGCATACGGTGGAGCTGGCGCGGGAGGCCGAACGGGCGGGCGCGGACGGCTTGCTGGTGGTCACCCCGTACTACAGCCGGCCGCCGCAGGACGCGGTGGAGGCGCACTTCCTGCGGGTCGCGGACGCGGTCGGCGTCCCGCTGATGCTGTACGACATCCCCGGTCGCACCGGCACCCGCATCGAGGTGGAGACCATGCTGCGCCTCGCCGGCCATCCGCGCATCACCGCCGTCAAGGACTGCGCGTACGACCTGCTGGGCAGCGCCACCGTGATCTCGCGGACGGATCTCGCCTACTACTCGGGGTGCGAGGAGCTGAACCTGCCGCTCTACGCGGTGGGCGGCGCGGGCTGCGTCAGTACGGTCGCCAACTGCGCGCCCCGCGCGATGCGGGCCGTCCTCGACGCGTACGACGCCGGTGACACCCGGGGCGCGGCGCTCGCGCATCAGCGCGCCGTACCCCTGATCACGCTGATGATGGCGTCGGGGCTGCCCGGCACGGTCACGGCTAAGGGACTCCTCGGCGCGCTCGGGCTGCCCTCGGGCCCGGTCCGGGAACCACTGCGGCCCGCCGACGTGACGACGGTCGACGGGCTGCTGCGGGCGCACGAGGCGCTGGGCTGATCCGGGGTCAGCCGGACACGCCGATCCGGCTGAGGATCGCGGTGTGCTCCAGGACGTCCTCCAGCGGATCGTCGATCTGCCCGGTGGAGATCAGCATGACGCGGGGCGCGTTGTGCGAGTCGGTGTGCGTCTCGTCGGCGTACGCCGCCCCGGGGGTGAGCCCCATGGCGATCAGAACCGCACCGCATCCGGTGATCCGTCGGGCCAGTGTCCGTGCCTGTTGCGCCGTCATGCCGCTCCCTCGCCTGATGCGTCGTGCGATGTGCCGACCCGATTGTCCGTCCTGCTTATCCACCCGAACGGCCCCAAGGACACGCGACGTCATCCGTGTGAGTGCGATTTCGCGGCGGCGAGTACGGTGCGCGGGGGGCGTGCGACGCGGCACCATGGCGGCACACGGATCCATCCGCCCCACCGGAATCTGAGAGGTGAGAGCCACATGACCCTCGGCGCTCCTCGCCCCAGCCCCCTGGTCGAGCAGGCGGCCGCGAACCTGCGCGAGCAGATCTCCTGCGGCCACTGGCCGGTCGGCACACGGCTGCCCGGCGAGACGACCCTCGCCAAGACCCTGGGCGTGGGCCGCTCCACGGTCCGCGAGGCGCTGCGCGCCCTGGCGGGGGCGGGCCTGGTGCAGCCCCGGCAGGGCGCGGGCGTCTTCGTCATCGCCAGCCGACCGGAGGAGGACTGGCCGACGCGCCTGCGCCGTGCGCCGGTCACCGACGTGTTCGAGGTCAGGACGCTGCTGGAGGTGCAGGCCGCCCGCCTGGCGGCGGTACGCCGGACCGACGGGGACCTCACCGCGCTCCGCGCCGCCCTGGCAGCGCGGCGGGCGGCGGCCGGAGGCGACGGGGCGGCGTTCGCCGACGCCGACGCCGCCCTGCACGCCGCCGTGGTCGCCGCCGCGCACAACCCCGTGCTCACCGACCTCTTCGCACAGCTCGCACCGGCCCTGCGCCAGGCCCCGGCCACCCCGCCGGACCCCGCCGCCGACGCCGGTCCCAGCGCCCTGATCGACGCCATCGCCGCCGCCGACCCGGACGCGGCGGCCCGGGCCCTCACAGCGGAACTGACCGAAACCCTGACCCGGCTGCGGCGGCCCTCTCCGGAAGGAGCGGGCATGGGATGCGGAGAGGGGCCGTGAGGGCCAGAAACTGTTCGACGCGAAGGACCGCGAGTTCAGCACGGATGCCGGGGCAGCCATTTACCTGGAGGAAAGCGAGTCGTTCCTCAACGAGATCAACCCGGGCAACAAGGTCGAGGGGATCGTCGTGTTCGACGGTCCGAAGGATGTCGATCCCGTGAAGATCGAGCTGCACGACTCCGTGTTCAGCGGCGGCGTGACCGTGAACCTCGAGCGCTGACGGACCGGCGCGCACGGCGGTCCGGAAGAGCACTCACGCACGAGCACACGAGCGCCCTTCCGGGCCGTCCTGAGACGGTGGAAGGGCGCTCCACGATGGCCAACGTCGACAGCTACCGACAGCTCAGCAGCAGGTCAGGACGTTGATCGATAAGGCGGCCGCAGGTCACGGCCGCCGGTGGTCAGTTGTGGCTGTGCAGGATTTCGTTGAGGCCGCCCCAGACCGCGTTGTTCGGACGGGCCTCCACCGTGCCGGTCACCGAGTTGCGGCGGAAGAGGATGTTGCTGGCGCCGGAGAGCTCGCGGGCCTTGACGATCTGGCCGTCGGGCATCGTGACGCGGGTGCCCGCCGTGACGTACAGGCCGGCCTCGACGACGCACTCGTCGCCGAGCGCGATGCCGACGCCCGCCTCCGCGCCGACCAGGCAGCGCTCGCCGATGACGATGCGGACGTTGCCACCGCCGGACAGGGTGCCCATGGTGGACGCGCCGCCGCCGATGTCGGAGCCGTCGCCCACGACCACGCCGGCCGAGATGCGGCCCTCGACCATGGAGGTGCCGAGCGTGCCGGCGTTGAAGTTGACGAAGCCCTCGTGCATCACCGTGGTGCCCTCGGCGAGGTGCGCGCCGAGGCGGACCCGGTCGGCGTCGGCGATACGGACGCCCTTGGGCGTCACGTAGTCCGTCATACGCGGGAACTTGTCGACCGAGGTCACCTGGAGGTGCAGGCCCTCGGCGCGGGCGTTGAGCCGTACCGTCTCCAGCTGGTCGACCGCGACCGGGCCGAGCGAGGTCCAGGCGACGTTGGCGAGCAGGCCGAAGACGCCGTCCAGGTTCTGGCCGTGCGGCTGGACCAGCCGGTGCGAGAGCAGGTGCAGGCGCAGGTACGCGTCGTGGGCGTCCAGCGGCTTGTCGTCGAGGGACGCGATGACCGTACGGACGGCGACGACCTCGACGCCGCGCCGGGCGTCGGCGCCGAGGGCCTTCGGCGCGGAGGCGCCGAGCAGCTCGGCGGCGCGCTCGGCGGTGAGGCGCTCGGTGCCGGCGGGGCCCGGCTCCGCGACGAGCTCGGGGGCGGGGAACCAGGTGTCGAGGACGGTGCCGTCAGCGGCGACGGTGGCGAGGCCGGCGGCGACGGCGCCGGTGGTGCGAGTAGCAGTCGTATCGGTCATGCCCGAACGCTAACCGGCTCCGGCGCGTCGAGGCGAACCGGTCCCGGATGCCGGGCGCCCGAGCTCCCCACCGGCCCCGCCGGCCGCTCCGCCGGGTCCGGTGCCCGGCGGCGTCCCGTCCGCCGCGCGGCCCAGTCGTCCCGCCGCGATCACCGCGCCGCCCGCCGCCAGCGCCAGCGCCGCGCTCAGCGGCCAGAGCAGGCCGGGCGCGGCCTCGTACAGGGCCCCGCCCAGGGGCGGGGCGAGGATGACGCCGCTGACCGAGACACCGGCGTACAGGCTCTGGAAGCGGCCCTGCGCGTGCTCGGGGGCCTGGTCGGCCACGAAGGCGGTCGCCGGGGTCTTGTAGAGGATCTCGCCCGCCGTGAGCAGCAGCATCATCACCACGGCGACGCCGAGGGCCGCCCCCAGTGTCAGCACGCCGTAGCCCACACCGACCAGGACGAGTCCTGCGCCGACGATCGCCAGGGGCGCCCGCCGGCGCAGGACGACGGCCGCCGGGATCTCCAGGCAGAGGATGACCGCGCCGTTGACGGCGATCAGCCAGCCGTACGCGCGGGTGTCCATGCCGTGGTCCCCGAGGAAGACCGGCACGGTGGAGAACAGCTGCCGGTAGACGATGTCCGCGAAGAAGATCGCCACCAGGAGCACGAGCACCTGGGGGCGGGCCCGCAGTTCCCGCCAGACGCCCGGCGCGGCGGGCAGCGGGGAGGCACCTCCGGTCGTCGTCCGCCCGGTCCGGGGCGCGGGAAGGACCGCGGCGGCGTACAGCGCGAACAGGAGCGTGCCGATGCCGTCCGCCACGAAGATCACCGTGTACGAGAACTCCGCGGCGACCAGTGCCCCGAGCGGCGCGCCGACCGTGAAGCCCGCGTTCCCGGCCACCCGCATCACGGCGAAGCCCTGACGCCGCGATCCGTCGGGTACGGAGACGGCGATGAGCGCGGAATTCGTGGCGCGCACCGCCCCCAGGGCGTACTGGGCGAGCGGCAGGGCGCCGTACAGCACGGCGTCCGGCAGGGAGGGCAGCGCCACCAGCCCGGCGCCCCCGACCACGGAGGCGGTCAGCAGGGTGCGCCGGTGGCCGAAGCGGTCGCCGAACCAGCCGCCGGTGAAGTTCCCCGCGACGAGGCCGACGCCCCCGATGCCGCTGAGGACGCCCGCCTGCGGGACCGCCAGGCCGCGTTCGTCGGTCAGGTAGACGAAGAGGTAGATGAAGGTGAAGGCGACGGCGCTGTTGAAGAAGATGCCGAACGCCAGGTGCCACACGGCCTTCGGCACATCCCGGAGTGGCCCCAATCTGCCCGCCCCCTGCGTTCCGCGTCAGTTTCTTTTAGGAACGGACTATGCCAGCATGAGCGCCATGGCACAACGCACCAGCCTCGGCGACGCCGACTGCGCCATCGCCCAGGCCCTCGACGTCGTGGGCGACTGGTGGACGCTGCTGATCGTGCGCGACGCGGCCCGCGGCGTGCACCGCTTCGACGCACTCCAGGCGGAGACCGGCATGTCCCGCAAGGTGCTCGCCGAGCGGCTTCGGTTGCTCGTGGACGCGGACGTGCTGACCCGCGAGCCGTACCAGGACCGGCCCGTCCGGTACGAGTACCGCCTCACCCGGCGCGGCCGCGCGCTCCTGCCCGTGCTGATCGCGCTCCAGGACTGGGGCGACGCCTGGCTGCTCGGCGACGGGGAGACGACCGCGACGGCGGAGCCGGCGTCGCGGGAGGCCGAGCGCGTGCACCGGCTCGCCGGCACCCGGCTGCCGCAGCTGTGGCTCCCCGACCTGGACGGCGAGCCGCGCGACCCCGTCGCGGACACTCCGTACACCGTCCTGTACTGCTTCCCGGGCGCGTACGCCCGCCCCGAGGCGTATCCGCCCGGCTGGGCCGAGATCCCCGGCGCGCGGGGCTGCACGCTCGAATCCTGCACGTACCGCGACCGGTCGGCCGAGTTCGCCGCCGCGGGCGCGACCGTGCACGGCGTGTCCGCCCAGCGCCCGGACGAACAGCGGGCGTTCGCGGACGCGGAGCGGCTGGACTTCCCGCTCCTGTCGGACGCGGACCTCGCACTGGCGGCCGCCCTGCGCCTTCCGACGTTCCGGGCGGCGGGCGTCAGCCGGCTGAAACGGCTGACGCTGGTGGTGGAGCGCGACCGTACGATCCGTCAGGTCCACTACCCGGTCACGGACATCACGGCGAGCGTCGAGTCGGCGCTGGCCGGCCTCGGCTCCTGACGCCGGCCGCGTCACGCGGACCGGGGTGCGGCGGGGGGCCGAGTGCCTGACACGGGCCGGGGCATGACGGCGTGCGTGAGCAGGGAGTGCGCAGGACGCGGGCCGGGGCGTGAGTGCGCGTGCGGGAGCAGGGGGTGCGTGCGTGACGCGGGATCAGCCCAGCGGCGCCCGTCAGCCGACGAGGCGCGCCAGCATCTCGCGCGCGTACGCCTCGTCGTACCGCGCGCCCGTCAGCAGCACCTGGAGGCAGATGCCGTCCATCAGCGCGACCAGCGCCCGCGCGGTGACCGGGTCGGTGCGCCGCGCCAGCCGCTCGGCCAGGCCCGCGCACCACTCGGCGGCGACCGGGCGCAGGGCCGGCCTGCGCAGCGCGGCGAGGTAGAGCTCGTACTCCAGCTCCACCCCGGCGGGGTCGCCCGACAGCCACTCCCCGAGCAACCGGGCCAGCTCGTCGGCGAGACCGGTCCGCGGGTCCTCGAAGGCGCCGCGCGTGCTCACCGCCTTCGCGAAGCCCTCGCTCGCCTGCCGCAGCGCGGCGACCATGAGTTCGTCGAGCGTGGCGAAGTGGTACGTCGTCGAACCGAGCGGCACGTCCGCCTCGGCCGCGACGGACCGGTGGCTCAGCCCGGCGATGCCCTGGCTCCCCACGACGCGTATCGCGGCGTCGATGATGCGCTGCCTGCGCTCGGGGTCGTAACGGCGGGCCATCAGTGCGCGCCGCCGAGGTTGAGCAGGACGACGCCGGCGATGACCAGGCCGATCCCCGCCAGCTTGACCGCGTTCGCCGACTCACCGAGGAAGAACATCCCGATAGCGGCCACCGCCGCCGTCCCGACACCGGCCCAGATCGCGTACGCGGTCCCGACCGACATGGACTTGAGGGTCTGGGCGAGCAGGGTGAAGGCGAGCAGATAACCGGCGGCCGTTCCGAGCGAGGGCCACAGCCTGGTGAATCCGTCGCTGTACTTCATGGCCGTCGTGCCGGCCACCTCCGCCGCGATGGCGGCGGCGAGCAGTACGTAGGGCGTGGGCATGCGTACGACTGTACACATCGTTGTGTACGGGCGTACGCATCCTTGTGCCCCTTATCCCGTTCCGCCCGGCGACAGCCACCGGATACGGTGTAGCGCCCGGTCAGGGCCTGAACCCAACGGAGTGAAAGTGGCGCACGATTCGGGCTGGAACGGCCCCCACGGCGGCGGCCCCCACGCAGGCCCCCCTCACCCCCCGCCGCCCGGCTGGGGCGGCGGCTGGATGCCGCCCCCTCCCCCGCCGAAGCCCGGGGTGATCCCGCTGGCGCCGCTCGCGCTCGGGGACGTCATCAGCGGATCCATGAGCACGGTGGGCCGGTACTGGAAGCAGCTGTTCGGCATAGCCGTGCTGACGTACGGCGGCGCGCTCCTGGTGACGCTGGCGGCCCTGCTGGTCGCCTACTCCGCGACGAGCGACACCCTGCGCAAGGTGGTCGACGTGGACGAGTACGACGACTCGTTCGGCTCCGACGTCGCGGTGCCCCTGATCGTCGCGTTCGCCCTCGTGTGCCTCGTCGCCGTCCTGGCGCTGACGCTCGCCAACGCGGTGATCATGGCCGCCTGCCCCGCCGTCCTCCAGGACGCGGTGCTCGGCCGCCGTACGACGCTCGCCGCGGTGTGGCGGCGCGCCTGGAGCCGGGTGCCCGCGGTGATCGGCGCGATGCTGCTGCCCTGGCTCGTCGCGGCGTTCATCATGGGCGTCTTCCTGGCCAGTTACATCCTGATGATCGTGTCGTTCGTCTCGGACGACCTGCCCGTTGGCTGGGCCGTCCTCGGCTTCGTCCTGATGCTGGCGTGCTTTCCCGTGGCCGTCTGGGTGTGGGTGACGTTCAGCCTGGCCCCGGCCGCCGTCGTCTTCGAGTCGCAGCGGCCCGTCGCCGCGCTGCGCCGCTCGGCCCAACTGGTGAAGGGCTCCTGGTGGCGGATCTTCGGCATCAGCATGCTGGCGTGGCTCATCGCCATGGTCGCGGGATACATCGTGCAGTTCCCGCTCACGATCATCGGCATGATGACGAGCATGCCCGGCATGGCGGGCGCGGGCGCGGAGCCGAGCGTCGGCGAGACGCTCACCGCGATGGCCGGCTACCTGCTGTTCATCATGCTGGGCAGCATCATCAGCCAGATCATCGCCACCACCTACCCCCAGGTGGTGACCGGCCTGCTCTACGTCGACCAGCGCATCCGCAAGGAGAACCTGGCCCCGGCCCTGGCCGAGGCGGCGGCGGCCCCGCACTGACGTCCGGCATGCGAGAGGCCCCCGGCGCACTGCCGGGGGCCTCTCGCATGCCGTGCGCGACGTACGTCCCGTACGTCGCGGGGTGTCTCAGACGTTGAAGCCCAGCGCGCGCAGCTGCTCGCGGCCGTCGTCCGTGATCTTGTCCGGGCCCCACGGCGGCATCCAGACCCAGTTGATCTTCAGCTCGTTGACGATGCCCTCGGTCGCCGACTTCGCCTGGTCCTCGATGACGTCGGTCAGCGGGCAGGCCGCGGACGTCAGCGTCATGTCGAGGGTGGCGATGTTCGAGTCGTCGATGTGGATGCCGTAGATCAAACCGAGGTTGACCACGTCGATGCCCAGCTCCGGGTCGACCACGTCGTACAGGGCCTCGCGGACCTCCTCCTCGGAGGCCGGCTTGGTCGTGACGCCCTCGGTGGGGGTCGCAGCGTTCTCGCTCATGCGGTCTTCCTCTCGGCGCCGTCGCCCAGTGCCTGGGACGTCGCGTCCTTCCATGCCATCCAGCTCAGCAGAGCGCACTTCACCCGAGCCGGGTACTTCGAGACACCGGCGAACGCGACCGCGTCCTCCAGCACCTCCTCCATCGCGTCGTCCGGCTCGATCTGGCCCTTGGACTGCATCAGCTCCAGGAACGTCGCCTGGATCTTCTGCGCCTCGGTCAGTTCCTTGCCGACCAGCAGGTCGTTCAGCACGGAGGCGCTGGCCTGGCTGATGGAACAGCCCTGGCCCTCGTACGAGACGTCCGCGACGGTCTCGCCGTCGTACTTCACGCGAAGCGTGATCTCGTCGCCGCACGTCGGGTTGACGTGGTGCACCTCGGCGTCGCCGTCCCGCAAGCCCCGCCCGTGCGGGTGCTTGTAGTGATCCAGGATGACTTCCTGGTACATCGAATCAAGCTTCACGATCCCCAGCCCTTAACCGAAGAAGTTCCGGACGTGCTCCAGGCCCTCGACCAGGGCGTCGACCTCGGCCGGCGTGGAGTACAGATAGAACGACGCTCGCGTGGTCGCAGGAATTCCGTACCGCAGGCAGACGGGCCGCGCGCAGTGGTGTCCGACCCGGACCGCGATGCCCAGCTCGTCGAGGACCTGGCCCACGTCGTGCGGGTGGATGTCGCCGAGCGTGAACGAGATGGTCGCGCCGCGGTCCTCGGCCGTCGTCGGGCCGATGATCCGCAGGCCCTCGACCTCCGAGAGGCGCTTGATCGCGTACTCGGTGATCGCGTGCTCGTGCGCGGCGATCTTGTCCATGCCGATCGCGGTGAGGTAGTCCACGGCCGCGCCGAGGCCGACGGCCTGGGCGATCGGGGGCGTACCCGCCTCGAACTTGTGCGGCGCGGGAGCGTACGTCGACGAGCTCATCGACACGGTCTCGATCATCTCGCCGCCGCCGAGGAACGGCGGAAGGTCCTCCAGCAGCTCCTGGCGTCCCCACAGCACGCCGATGCCGGTCGGGCCGACCATCTTGTGTCCCGTGAAGGCCACGAAGTCGGCCTGCAGCGCCTGTACGTCGAGCACCATGTGCGGCGCCGCCTGCGAGGCGTCGATGCACACCAGCGCGCCGACCTCCTGCGCCCGGCGGATGATCGTGTCGACCGGGTTGACCGTGCCCATGATGTTCGAGACCAGCGTGAAGGAGACGATCTTCGTCTTCTCGGTGATGATCTCGTCGATGTCCGACAGGTCGAGACGGCCGTCGTCGGTGATGCCGAACCACTTCAGCTTCGCGCCCGTGCGCTGCGAGAGCAGCTGCCACGGCACGATGTTGGAGTGGTGCTCCATCTCCGTGATGACGATCTCGGTCTCGGCGTCCACGCGGTAGGGCTCGTCGGCCCAGCCCAGCATGTTCGCCACGAGGTTGAGCGACTCCGAGGCGTTCTTCGTGAAGATGACCTCGTCGCGGCTCGGCGCGTTGATGAAGGCGGCGACCTTGTCGCGGGCGCCCTCGTACAGCGCCGTGGCCTCCTCGGCGAGCACGTGCACGCCGCGGTGGACGTTGGCGTTGCTCTGCTCGTAGTACGCGTTGATCGCGTCGAGGACCTGGCGCGGCTTCTGCGAAGTCGCCGCGTTGTCCAGGTAAACGATCTTCTTGCCGTCGTGGATCGTGCGATCCAGGATCGGGAAGTCCTTGCGGATCGCCTCGGTGTCGAGAAGGCCCGGCAGCTGTGTCACGCGCCTACGCCACCCTTCGTGTACTCCTCGTAGCCCTCGGCCTCGAGCTTGTCGGCGAGCTCCGGGCCGCCGGACGCCACGATCCTGCCCTTGGCGAAGACGTGCACGAAGTCCGGCTTGATGTAGCGCAGGATGCGCGTGTAGTGCGTGATCAGCAGCGTGCCGACCTCGCCGCTCGCGTGGACGCGGTTGACGCCCTCGGAGACCTGACGCAGGGCGTCGACGTCGAGGCCGGAGTCGGTCTCGTCGAGGATCGCGATCTTCGGCTTGAGGAGCTCCAGCTGGAGGATCTCGTGGCGCTTCTTCTCGCCGCCGGAGAAGCCCTCGTTGACGTTGCGCTCGGCGAAGGCCGGGTCCATCTGGAGGGTCTCCATAGCCGTCTTGACCTCCTTCACCCAGGTGCGCAGCTTGGGGGCCTCGCCGCGGATCGCCGTAGCCGACGTACGCAGGAAGTTGGAGACCGAGACGCCGGGAACCTCGACCGGGTACTGCATGGCGAGGAACATGCCGGCGCGGGCGCGCTCGTCGACGGACATCTCCAGGACGTCCTCGCCGTCGAGGGTGACGGTGCCGCTGGTGATCGTGTACTTGGGGTGACCGGCGATGGAGTACGCGAGGGTGGACTTGCCGGAGCCGTTGGGGCCCATGATGGCGTGGGTCTCGCCCTGCTTCACGGTCAGGTCGACGCCCTTGAGGATCTCCTTGGTGGAGTTGTCGGCCTCGACGGAAACGTGCAGGTCGCGGATTTCAAGCGTTGCCATGGGTGTCTCAGGACTCCTGGGTGACGGAGACGAGCACATCGTCCCCTTCGATCTTGACGGGGTATACGGGGACGGGGCGCGTCGCGGGAAGGCCGGAGGGCTTGCCGGTGCGGAGGTCGAAGCTCGAGCCGTGCAGCCAGCACTCGATCATGCAGTCCTCCACCTCGCCCTCCGAGAGGGAGACGTTCGCGTGCGAGCAGATGTCGTTGATCGCGTACACCTCGCCCTCGGTACGGACGACGGACACCGGTGTGCCGTCGAGCTCCACCCTTTTCGGGGTGTCGTCCTCCAGCTCACTCAGCGCACAGGCTTTGACGAAGGCCATCAGACGGACGCCTCCAGCTCCGCGTCGATCTTGGCGAGGAGGCGTTCCTCGACGTCGGGCAGACCGATCTGCTGGACGAGCTCCGCGAAGAAGCCGCGGACGACCAGACGGCGGGCCTCTTCGGCCCGGATGCCGCGCGACATGAGGTAGAAGAGCTGCTCGTCGTCGAAACGGCCGGTGGCCGAGGCGTGGCCGGCGCCGGCGATCTCGCCGGTCTCGATCTCCAGGTTCGGCACCGAGTCGACGCGCGCACCGTCCGTGAGGACGAGGTTGCGGTTCATCTCGTACGTGTCCGTGCCCTCGGCGGCGGCCTGGATCAGCACGTCGCCGATCCACACGGCGTGCGCGCCTTCGCCCTGGAGCGCGCCCTTGTAGGCGACGTTCGACTTGCAGTGCGGGGTGTTGTGGTTGACCAGGAGGCGGTGCTCCTGGTGCTGGCCCGCGTCGGTGAAGTACAGGCCGAAGAGCTCGGCCTCGCCGCCGGGGCCGTCGTACCGCACCTGCGGGTTGAGGCGTACGAGGTCACCGCCGAAGGTCACCACGACCGACTTGAACGAGGCGTCGCGGCCGATCCGCGCGTTGTGCTGGGAGACGTGCACGGCGGTGTCGTCCCAGTCCTGCACGGACACGACGGTCAGCTTCGCGCCGTCGCCGACGACGAAGTCGACGTTGGCGGCGAGCACGGCATCACCGGTGTGGTCGATGACGACGACAGCCTCGGCGAAGGCGCCCAGCTCCACGACCTGGTGGCCGTAGGCCGTGCCGCCCTCGCCGTGGACGGCGATGCGGATGGGCTCCGTGAGCACGGCTTCCTTGGGCACCGAGACGACCGAGGCCTTCTCGAAGGAGCTGTACGCCTGGGCCGCGACACGGTCCACCGGGGTGCCGGCCGTTCCGAGCCGCGCGTCGCCGCGGTCCACCGTCTCGACGGTGACGCCCTCGGGGGCGCTCACCTCGACGGTGAGTACGCCGCCGGCCTCGGCGGTGCCGTCGTGCAGCCCGCGCAGGCGCTCCAGCGGCGTGAAGCGCCACTCCTCCTCGCGGCCGTGCGGCACGGGGAAGTCCGCCACGTCGAAGGACGGCGGGGCGCTCATGCGCGTGGCGACGGTGGACTCGGCGGCCACCGCGATCGTGCCGGCGGTGGTGGAACCCACCGGGATGTTCTGAGCCTCAGCCATGGCTGTCGTAGTGCTCTCTCTCTGGGTCGAAAGTCAGTCGCTGCAGTCAGTCACTGCGGGGGTACGGGGCCTCAGCCGACCGAACCCTCCATCTGCAGCTCGATCAGCCGGTTGAGCTCCAGTGCGTACTCCATGGGCAGCTCCTTGGCGATCGGCTCGACGAAGCCGCGCACGATCATCGCCATGGCCTCGAACTCGGTCATGCCGCGGCTCATCAGGTAGAAGAGCTGGTCCTCGGAGACCTTGGAGACGGTCGCCTCGTGGCCCATGGAGACGTCGTCCTCGCGCACGTCCACGTACGGGTACGTGTCCGAGCGGGAGATCGTGTCGACGAGCAGCGCGTCGCACAGCACGTTGGACTTCGAGCCCGGTGCGCCCTCGCCGATCTCGACGAGACCGCGGTAGGAGGTGCGGCCGCCGCCTCGCGCCACCGACTTGGAGACGATGTTGGAGGAGGTGTTCGGCGCCATGTGGACCATCTTGGAGCCGGCGTCCTGGTGCTGGCCCTCGCCCGCGAAGGCGATCGACAGGGTCTCGCCCTTGGCGTGCTCGCCCATCAGGTAGACGGCCGGGTACTTCATCGTCACCTTGGAGCCGATGTTGCCGTCGACCCACTCCATGGTCGCGCCCTCGTACGCCACGGCGCGCTTGGTGACCAGGTTGTAGACGTTGTTCGACCAGTTCTGGATGGTCGTGTAGCGGCAGCGGCCGCCCTTCTTCACGATGATCTCCACGACGGCGCTGTGCAGCGAGTCGGAGGAGTAGATCGGCGCGGTGCAGCCCTCGACGTAGTGGACGTACGCGTCCTCGTCGACGATGATCAGCGTCCGCTCGAACTGGCCCATGTTCTCCGTGTTGATGCGGAAGTAGGCCTGGAGCGGGATGTCGACGTGCACGCCCTTGGGGACGTAGATGAACGAGCCGCCGGACCACACGGCCGAGTTCAGCGAGGCGAACTTGTTGTCGCCGACCGGGATGACCGTGCCGAAGTACTCCTGGAAGAGCTCCGGGTGCTCCTTCAGCGCCGTGTCCGTGTCGAGGAAGATGACGCCCTGCTCCTCCAGGTCCTCACGGATCTGGTGGTAGACGACCTCGGACTCGTACTGGGCCGCGACACCGGCCACCAGGCGCTGCTTCTCCGCCTCGGGGATGCCGAGCTTGTCGTACGTGTTCTTGATGTCCTCCGGCAGGTCCTCCCAGGACTCGGCCTGCTTCTCAGTGGACCGGACGAAGTACTTGATGTTGTCGAAGTCGATGCCCGACAGGTCGGAGCCCCAGTTCGGCATGGGCTTCTTGCCGAAGAGCTTGAGGCCCTTGAGCCGCAGCTTCAGCATCCACTCCGGCTCGTTCTTCTTCGCCGAGATGTCGCGTACGACGTCCTCGGAAAGGCCGCGCTTGGCCGTGGCGCCTGCCGCGTCGGAGTCGGCCCAGCCGAATTCGTACGTACCCAGGCCCTCGAGTTCGGGGTGGGCAGTCTCCGTGGGGAGAGTCATGCGGGGTTCCTCCCGGCCGTACTTGCAGATGCTGAATGGGAAATCTTGGGGATGTACGTCGTGCATACGCCGTCGCCGTGGGCGATGGTCGCCAGCCGCTGCACATGCGTTCCGAGCAGCTCGGAGAAGAACTCGGTCTCCGCCTCGCACAGCTGCGGGTACTGCTCGGCGACGTGGGCGACCGGGCAGTGGTGCTGGCAGAGCTGCTCTCCGACCGGTGCGTTACGCGCCGTAGCAGCGTACCCGTCGACCGACAAAGCCCTGGCGAGCGCTTCCGTCCGGTCCTCGGGGGCGGCGGCCTCGACCGCCTCGCGGTAGGCCCCGGACTGGGCGGCGAACCGTGCCCGGGCGAACGCGGCGACCGCCGCCTCGCCCTTCTCGCCGCCGCCGGCCGCCTGGGAGATCCAGTGCAGGGCGTCGGCCGCGAGCTTGTCGTAGGACTGGTCGAAGGCGTCCCGGCCGCAGTCGGTGAGCGCGAAGACCTTGGCGGGCCTGCCCCGGGTCCTGGTGCCGTACACGCGCTGCTCGCGGGGCTCGACGACGTTCTCGGCGACGAGCGAATCGAGGTGGCGGCGGACGGCGGCCTGGGTGAGCCCCAGTCGTTTCGCGAGATCGGCGGCGGTGGACGGGCCGTGGTCCAGGACGGACCGCGCGATCCGGTTGCGCGTCGAGCGCTCACCGGTCGCGAGCTCCTCCTGGGGAGGCTCGGTCGAACTCACACCGTATTTCACAACGCCATTGTTGCGTAATTCCCGAGAGCGTGACAACCCGCGTCCTGATCAAGCTCCGGTGTACTGCATCACTTAGGTAAACCTAATCTGACCTGCGGAAACGATCAGTACGGTCCGCGCCGCCCCGGGCCGCCGCCCTGCGGACCACTCAGGAATATAACGGGCCTTCCGGTCACTCTGACGAGGTTGACCAGGGCCTTTCCGGTCTTGACCGGAGCCCCCGGACCCCCGTCCCGGCACCCTCTCTAGACTTCCTGGCATGAGAAGCGAGACCGCCGAGGTCGCCGTCCAGGTCTCAGGACTGGTCAAGCGGTACGGATCCAAGACCGCCGTCGACGGCCTCGATCTGGAGGTCCGCCCGGGCGCGGTCACCGCCGTCCTCGGCCCCAACGGAGCCGGCAAGACCACCATGATCGAGACGTGCGAGGGCTACCGCAGGCCGGACGCCGGGTCCGTGCGCGTCCTCGGCCTCGACCCGGTCGCCGACGCGGCCGAGCTGCGCCCCCGGATCGGCGTCATGCTCCAGTCGGGCGGCGTCTACTCGGGGGCCCGGGCCGGCGAGATGCTGCGTCATGTGGCGAAGCTGCACGCCCGCCCCCTGGACGTCGACGCGCTGATCGAGCGCCTCGGCCTCGGCGGCTGCGGCCGTACGGCGTACCGGCGGCTCTCCGGCGGGCAGCAGCAGCGGCTCGCGCTGGCGATGGCCGTGGTGGGCCGCCCCGAGCTGGTCTTCCTCGACGAGCCGACGGCGGGTCTGGACCCGCAGGCCCGCCGGTCCACCTGGGACCTGGTCCGCGAGCTGCGGTCGGACGGCGTCACCGTCGTCCTGACCACCCACTTCATGGACGAGGCCGAGCAGCTCGCGGACGACGTCGCCATCATCGACGGCGGCCGGGTGATCGCCCAGGGCAGCCCCGAGGAGCTGTGCCGCGGCGGAGCCGAGAACACCCTGCGCTTCACCGGCCGCCCCGGCCTCGACGTGGCCTCCCTGCTCAAGGCCCTGCCCGTGGACACCCTGGCGGCCGAGCTGACGCCGGGGACGTACCGGATCACCGGCAAGGTCGACCCCCAGTTGCTGGCCACCGTGACCTCCTGGTGCGCACAGCACGGCGTGATGCCGGACGGCATCTCCGTCGAGCGGCATTCCCTGGAGGACGTCTTCCTCGAGCTGACCGGTAAGGACCTCCGTTCATGAGCATCGGCACGTACACGCCCCGGCCGGGAGCGGCCCCCGTCCCCCGGATGATCGCGGCGCAGACCGCCTTCGAGACGAAGATGCTGCTGCGCAACGGCGAGCAGCTGCTGCTCACGGTGATCATTCCGGCGCTGCTGCTGGTGCTGTTCTCGTCGGTCGACATCATCGACACCGGTTCCGGCCCGGCGGTCGACTTCCTGGCCCCGGGCGTCCTGGCGCTGGCCGTGATGTCCACCGCCTTCACCGGGCAGGCCATCGCGACCGGCTTCGAGCGCCGTTACGGCGTCCTGAAGCTGCTCGGCACCTCTCCGCTGCCCCGCTGGGCGCTGATGACGGCGAAGACCTTTTCCGTACTCGTCACCGAGATGCTCCAGGTCGTCCTGCTGACGCTGATCGCGTTCGGCCTCGGCTGGTCCCCGCACGGCAGCCCGTTCGCCGTACTCCTTCTCCTCGTCCTCGGTACGGCGGCCTTCTCCGGTCTCGGCCTGCTGATGGCCGGCACGCTCAAGGCGGAGGCGACGCTCGCCGCCGCCAATCTCGTCTTCCTGCTGCTGCTGGTGGGCGGCGGGGTGATCGTGCCGCTCGACAAGTTCCCGGACGCGGTCCAGTCGGTCCTCGGGCTGCTGCCGATCTCGGCCCTGTCGGACGGCCTGCGCGACGTGCTCCAGCACGGCGCGGCCGTCCCGTGGGGCGCGGCCGGGATCCTCACGGCGTGGGCGGTCCTGGGGCTCGGCGCGGCGGCCCGCTTCTTCCGCTGGGAGTGAGACGCGCGGGTTCGCCGCGCGGAGAGTGAGATACGCCCCGATTGGCACCCCTCGTGAATTCCCGCACAAGCCCCGTCCTACGATGGTTCCCGTGTTGACCCCCCTCGCCCTCATCGCGCGGCGCTGGACGCCCACCCCCCGTACGCTCCGGCGCGCCGCGCTCTCCGCCGTCGTGATGAGCGTCCTCATCGTCGTCACCGGCGGCGCCGTCCGGCTGACCGGTTCCGGCCTCGGCTGCGACACCTGGCCCAAGTGCACCGACGACAGCCTCTTCGCGACGCCCGAACAGGGCATCCACGGCGCGATCGAGTTCGGCAACCGCCTGCTGACGTACGTCCTGTCGGCCGCCGTCGGCTGGGCGATCATCGCGGCCCGGTCCACGAAACCGTGGCGGCGTGGTCTCACGCGCCTGGGCTGGCTCCAGTTCTGGATCGTGATGGGCAACGCCGTCGTCGGCGGCCTCACGGTCTGGGCGGGCCTGAACCCCTGGAGCGTCGCCGGGCACTTCCTGCTCGCCAACGCCCTGCTCACCGTCGCCGTGATCACCTGGCAGCGCACCCGCGAGGGCGACACCGCCCCCCGCCCGCGCGTCCCGCGCCCCGTCCGAAAGCTCTCCTGGGCGCTGCTCGTCACCTCCGGGCTGCTGATCGCCCTGGGCACGACGGTGACCGGCTCGGGCAAGCACGCCGGTGACAGCAGCGACGTGCCGCGCATGCCGTGGGACTGGGCCGACGCCGCCCACCTGCACGCCGCGGCCGCCTGGGTGGTCTGCGCGCTGGCCGTCGCGATGTGGCTGGTGCTGCGCGTGGTCGACGCTCCCGACGACACCCGGGCGCGCGCCCGCGACCTGCTGGTCGTCCTCCTCGCGCAGGGAGCCATCGGTTACGTGCAGTTCTTCACCGAGGTGCCCGAGCTTCTGGTCGGCGCGCACATGCTCGGGTCCTCGCTGATGTGGATCGCGGTGCTGCGCCTGGCGCTGAGCCTGCGCGAGCGTCCGCTGGAAGCCCCGGCCCCGGTCCCAGTCCAGGCCGGTTCAGCGGTGTCCGCCGCGGTCTGAGGGGTCCTCGGCCAGTCCGTAGACGCGGCGGGCGTTGCCCGCCGCGATCATGGCGGCGACCCGTTCGGCGTCCACCCGCGACCACGCGCCGTCGCCGACCCACTCGCCGAGCACCCTGCCGAGCGCCTCGCGGAACAGCCGGGCGCCCACCACGTGCAGCTCGGGCAGGCCGCGCGCGCCGCTGGAGAAGAGCAGCTTGCCGAAGGGCGCGAGCTCCAGGATCTCCGCGAGTACGGCCGCAGCCCGCGCCCCCGTGTGCACGAGGGCGGGCCCGAGGTCGGCGTACACGTGCGGGAAGACGCTCGCCAGATGTGCGGCGTGCCGGTGGTACGGATAGCCGTGCAGCAGCACCACGTTCGTGCCGAGGCCCGCGGTCGCCGCCGCGAAGTCGGTGAGCAGCACCGGGTCGGTACGGTCGATCCGCAGGCCGGGGCCCGCCGCCCCCGCCTGGAGCTGGAGCGGCAGCCCGGAGGCGACGGCGACCCACAGCAGGTGCCGCAGCACCACGGGATCGGTGAGCGCGGCGCCGGCCCGGCGCCCGGCCAGCCAGCGCCCCACCGCGCCGCGTACCTCGCCGGGCCCCGGCGGGTGCGGCGCGAGGGCGAGTCCGTGCCGTACGCCCGCCACCGAGGTGAAGGCGACCGCTGAGCCCGCCGAACCGTGCACGGCCTCGGCGAGGTTGGCGAGGAAGCCGTCGACGGTGCCGGAGGTGTCCGCGACCTGCTCGGCGAGGAGTTCCAGGCGCACGATCTCCCGGGCCTGGGCGTCGCCCGCGGCGGCGATCTCGACGGGCCCGGTGAGATCGCCCGGCAGCCCGGTGTCCACCAGGTAGGTGGAGATCCCGCTGCCCCGCAGCAGCCTCCTGCCGGTCTCCAGCACACCCAGTTCCCTGCGGCGCGCCAGATAGCGCGCGGGCGGGCAGTGCGGTTCGAGGCCGAGCAGCGGCGGACACCAGCGGCGTACCGCGAAGCCCGTCTGGGTGTCGAAGAACGTGGTGCCCGGCGCGGGTGGCGCGGGGGTCCTGCCGAGGTAGGTCTCGAAGGTGCCGAGGCCCAGCTCCGTACGGAGCACTCCGTGGCAGTACTGGTCCACCAGGGAAGGCGTTTCGATCATCCGGGGCTCCTGTGGTGGACGTGCTTCCACAGGCTCTAACGGGTGACCCCCGCGTCAGGTGTTGCTAGGCGGGCGGCTGGGCAGTCGGAGCCGGCGCGTCGGCCGGTCCGTTGGAGGGGCCGCCGACCTGGATGCCGGCCATCCGGGTCCACTCGTACGGGCCCGTGCGCACCTTGGCGGCGAAGTCGCCGTCGAAGGACTCGTGCAGGGTGATCCCGGACTTCTCGGCCGCGCTCCGCGCGACGGCGTGGGTGGGGGCGACCAGGTCGCCCCACTCGCCGTCCTCGCCCACGAGCACGATGCGGGTGCCCGCCTGGCCGATGTGGGCGAGCTGCCCCTCGGCGCCGCCGTGCCGCTTGGCGAAGGCGGTGATCTCCTTGGCGAGCTTCGCCACCTTGCGCTCTGCCTGCTTCGTGTCTGCCATGCGGCCGATGCTACCGACGGGTAGCCCAGCGGTCCACAGCGGACGGCCTATCGCAGGAAGGGGTCCACCGCCACCGCGACGAACAGCAGCGAGACGTAGGTGATGGACCAGTGGAACAGCCGCATCTCCTTGAGCTTCCCACCGGTGACCCCGGCCTTGGCGCGGGACTGGAGGCCGTGCGCCTCCTTGAGCCACCAGCCGCCGGCCACCAGGGCGACCGCGGTGTAGAACCAGCCGGTGTAGCCCAGCGGGGTCAGCAGCAGTGAGACACCGACCATCACCCAGCTGTACGCCACGATCTGGCGGGCCACCACCTTGTTGGAGGCGACGACGGGGAGCATCGGAACACCCACCCGGGCGTAGTCCTCCTTCACCTTCATCGACAGCGGCCAGTAGTGCGGCGGCGTCCAGAAGAAGATGACCATGAAGAGGACGACGGCGGCCCAGGACATCGAGTTCGTGACGGCGGACCAGCCGATGAGGACCGGCAGGCAGCCCGCGATGCCGCCCCAGACGATGTTCTGCGCGGTGCGCCGCTTGAGGATCATCGTGTAGACGACGACGTAGAAGAGGAGCGCGCCGAGCGAGAGGGCGGCCGACAGCCAGTTGACCAGCAGGCCGAACCAGAGCGTGGAGATCACGGCCAGGCTGATGCCGAAGACGAGGCACTCTGCGGGGCTCACCATGCCGGTGACCAGCGGACGCTGCGACGTGCGGTCCATCAGCGCGTCGATGTCACGGTCGATGTACATGTTCAGCGCGTTGGCGCCGCCGGCCGACAGGTAGCCGCCGAGACAGGTCACCAGGACCAGCCACAGGTCGGGCACACCCTGCTCGGCCAGGAACATCACCGGGACGGTGGTGATCAGCAGCAGTTCGATGATCCGAGGCTTGGTCAGTGCCACGAACGCTTTGACCCGGGCTCCGAACGGCCGATGGCCCCCCGGGCTGGGAGTCAAGGCGACCCCTGCGGGTCGGGACTCGACGGCCGTCACGCACACCCCTGACAGAGAAATTCCAGCAAGCTCCGGGCGTGAGGGCCCGGTAAAGACTTGCGCGTACCACGCCACTCTAGACGTTGCCCGGACACCGATCTCCGCCGGGGTCCGGTCGTGTTGAGCACCCCCGCAGGGGGATACGTACTTATAAGCAGGGGGGGTCCGTACATACGAGGTGAACTCCGGGAGGCGAAGTCCCCCGCCCGCCCGCACGCTGGGCCGTGTCCCCTTTTATCCGGGACCGTCCAAGCCCTGGACTCGAAAAGAGGCGTGTTCTCGCGGGGGTAGGCTCGACTACGCCCGGTGCGCTACCAGTCGCCGGGATTCGACATGTGGAGAGGAGCCCTGACTCAGGGTGAGCACCAAGCCGACCACCACAGATCTCGAGTGGACCGAATTGGACCAGCGGGCTGTCGATACCGTCCGCGTCCTGGCCATGGATTCCGTACAGAAGGTCGGCAACGGCCACCCTGGTACGGCCATGAGCCTCGCCCCGGCCGCGTATGTGCTGTTCCAGAAGCTGATGCGCCACGACCCCAGTGACGCGAACTGGACCGGCCGCGACCGTTTCGTCCTCTCACCCGGTCACTCCAGCCTGACGCTCTACATCCAGCTCTACATGGCCGGCTACGGCCTGGAGCTGGACGACCTGAAGGCGTTCCGCACCTGGGGCAGCCTGACGCCGGGTCACCCCGAGCACGGGCACACGACCGGTGTGGAGACGACCACGGGCCCGCTGGGCCAGGGCATCGCCAACGCCGTGGGCATGGCGATGGCCGCCCGCTACGAGCGCGGTCTGTTCGACCCGGAGGCCGCCGAGGGCGCCTCCCCGTTCGACCACACCATCTGGGCGATCGTCTCCGACGGCGACCTGGAGGAGGGCATCTCCGCCGAGGCGTCCTCGCTCGCGGGCCACCAGAAGCTCGGCAGCATCGTCGCGCTGTACGACGACAACCACATCTCGATCGAGGGCGACACCGAGACCGCCTTCTCCGAGGACGTGCTCAAGCGCTACGAGGCGTACGGCTGGCACGTGCAGCGCGTCGAGCAGAACGCGAACGGCGACTTCGACGTCAAGGCGCTGTACGCGGCGCTCAAGGCGGCGCAGGACGAGACCGAGCGCCCGTCGATCATCGCGGCGCGCACGATCATCGCCTGGCCGGCACCGAACGCCCAGGGCACCGAGGCCTCGCACGGCTCGGCGCTGGGCGAGGAGGAGATCGCGGCCACCAAGCGCGTGCTGGGCTTCGACCCCGAGCAGCACTTCCAGGTCGACGACGACGTCTTCGCGCACGTCCGCAAGGCCGCCGAGCGCGGCCGTGAGGCGCACGCCGCCTGGGACAAGCAGTTCCAGGAGTGGCGCAACGCCAACGCCGAGCGCGCCGCCACCTTCGACCGCATCGCCAAGGGCGAGCTGCCCGAGGGCTGGGAGAAGTCGCTTCCCGTCTTCGAGCCGGGCAAGGCCGTCGCGACCCGCGCCGCCTCCGGCAAGGTCCTCCAGGCGCTCGGCGCGGTCATCCCCGAGCTGTGGGGCGGCTCCGCCGACCTCGCCGGCTCGAACAACACGACGATCGACAAGACGTCGTCGTTCCTGCCCGTCGGCAACCCGCTGCCCGAGGCGAACCCGTACGGCCGTACGGTCCACTTCGGCATCCGCGAGCACGCCATGGGCTCGACGATGAACGGCATCGCGCTGCACGGCAACACCCGCATCTACGGCGGCACCTTCCTGGTGTTCTCCGACTACATGCGCCCCGCCGTCCGCCTCGCCGCGCTGATGAAGCTGCCCGTGACGTACGTCTGGACGCACGACTCCATCGGTCTGGGCGAGGACGGCCCGACGCACCAGCCGGTCGAGCACATGGCCGCGCTGCGCGCCATCCCGGGTCTCAACATGGTCCGCCCGGCCGACGCCAACGAGACGGCGATCGCGTGGCGCGAGATCCTCCGCCGCAACGACGCCCCGCACGGTCTGGCGCTGACCCGCCAGGGTGTGCCGACGTACGAGGCCAACGAGGACGCCGCGCGCGGCGGTTACGTGCTCGCCGAGGCCGAGGGCGGCCAGCCGCAGGTCGTCCTGATCGGCACCGGCTCCGAGGTCCAGCTCGCCGTCGAGGCGCGCGAGCAGCTCCAGGCGGCCGGTATTCCGACCCGTGTGGTGTCGATGCCCTCGATCGAGTGGTTCGAGGAGCAGGACCAGGGGTACCGCGACAGCGTGCTGCCGCCGTCCGTCAAGGCCCGCGTCGCGGTCGAGGCGGGCATCGCCCTGACCTGGTACCGGTACGTCGGTGAGGCCGGCCGCATCGTCTCGCTGGAGCACTTCGGGGCTTCCGCGGACGCCAAGGTGCTCTTCCGGGAGTTCGGTTTCACCGCGGACGCGGTCACGGCCGCCGCCCGGGAATCCCTGGCTGCCGCAGCGCGCTGACGCCGGTATATACGACAAGTAGGAGATGCAACTCTCATGACAGACGCACTCAAGCGCCTCTCCGACGAAGGCGTCGCGATCTGGCTTGACGACCTTTCGCGCCAGCGGATCACCTCCGGCAACCTCGCCGAGCTGATCGACCAGCAGCACGTCGTGGGCGTCACGACCAACCCTTCGATCTTCCAGAAGGCGATCTCCGAGGGCCACGGTTACGACCAGCAGCTCGGCGACCTCGCCGCCCGTGAGGTCACCGTCGAAGAAGCCATCCGCATGATCACGACGGCTGACGTGAGGGACGCCGCCGACATCCTGCGGCCGGTGTTCGACGCGACCGGCGGTCAGGACGGCCGGGTGTCGATCGAGGTCGACCCCCGCCTGGCGCACAACACCAGGGCCACGACGGCCGAGGCCCGCCAGCTCGCCTGGCTGGTGGACCGTCCGAACACCCTGATCAAGATCCCCGCCACCCGTGCGGGCATCCCGGCGATCACCGAGACCATCGGTCTCGGCATCAGCGTCAACGTGACGCTGATCTTCTCGCTGGAGCGCTACCGCGAGGTCATGGACGCCTACCTGGCCGGCCTGGAGAAGGCGAAGGCCGCGGGCCTGGACCTGTCCAAGATCCACTCGGTGGCCTCGTTCTTCGTGTCCCGCGTGGACACCGAGATCGACAAGCGTCTCGACGGCATCGGCACGGACGAGGCCAAGGCCCTCAAGGGCAAGGCCGCGCTGGCCAACGCCCGGCTGGCGTACCAGGCGTACGAGGAGGTCTTCTCCTCGGACCGCTGGGCCGCGCTGGACAAGGCCAACGCCAACAAGCAGCGTCCGCTGTGGGCGTCGACCGGCGTCAAGGACCCGTCGTACAAGGACACCCTGTACGTCGAGGACCTCGTCGCCCCCGGCACGGTGAACACCATGCCCGAGGCGACGCTGGAGGCGACCGGCGACCACGGGCGGATCACGGGCAACACGATCGCCGGTACGTACGAGCAGGCGCGCGCCGAGCTCGACGCCGTCGAGAAGCTCGGGATCAGTTACGACGACGTGGTGCAGCTGCTCGAGGACGAGGGCGTCGACAAGTTCGAGGCGTCCTGGAACGACCTGCTCAAGTCGACCGAGGCGGAGCTCAAGCGCCTCGCCCCTTCGGAGGGCTAAACATTGTCCAGCAGCAATCCGCTGCGTGACGCTCAGGACCGACGGCTCCCGCGTATCGCGGGGCCGTCGGGCCTGGTCATCTTTGGCGTCACGGGCGATTTGTCACGTAAAAAGTTGATGCCTGCCGTCTACGACCTGGCCAATCGCGGCCTGCTGCCGCCGGGCTTCTCGCTCATCGGCTTCGCCCGCCGCGACTGGGAGAACGAGGACTTCGCCCAGGTCGTCCACGACGCCGTCAAGGAGCACGCCCGTACGCCCTTCCGCGAGGAGGTCTGGCAGCAGCTCATCCAGGGCATGCGCTTCGTCCAGGGCAACTTCGACGACGACAACGCCTTCGAGACGCTGAAGTCCACGATCGCGGAGCTCGACAAGGCCCAGGGCACCGGCGGCAACTTCGCCTTCTACCTGTCCGTGCCGCCGAAGTTCTTCCCGGCGGTCGTGCAGCAGCTCAAGAAGCACGGACTCGCCGACCAGAAGGAGGGCTCCTGGCGGCGGGCCGTCATCGAGAAGCCCTTCGGGCACGACCTCGCCTCGGCGCAGGAGCTCAACCGGATCGTCCACGAGGTCTTCCCGGCCAACGAGGTCTTCCGGATCGACCACTACCTGGGCAAGGAGACGGTCCAGAACATCATGGCGCTGCGGTTCGCCAACCAGATGTTCGAGCCCCTCTGGAACCGGTCGTACGTCGACCACGTGCAGATCACCATGGCCGAGGACATCGGCATCGGCGGCCGCGCCGGCTACTACGACGGCATCGGCGCCGCCCGTGACGTCATCCAGAACCACCTGCTCCAGCTCCTCGCGCTGACCGCCATGGAGGAGCCCGCCTCCTTCGACGCCGACGCGCTGGTCGCCGAGAAGACCAAGGTGCTCGGCGCCGTCAAGCTGCCCAAGGACCTGGCCCGGGAGACCGTGCGCGGGCAGTACGCGGCCGGCTGGCAGGGCGGCGAGAAGGCCGTCGGCTACCTCCAGGAAGACGGCATCGACCCCAAGTCGAAGACCGACACCTACGCCGCGATCAAGCTGGAGATCGACAACCGCCGCTGGGCGGGCGTCCCCTTCTACCTCCGTACGGGCAAGCGCCTCGGCCGCCGCGTCACCGAGATCGCGGTCGTCTTCCAGCGCGCCCCGCACTCCCCCTTCGACCACACGGCCACCGAGGAGCTGGGGCAGAACGCCCTGGTCATCCGGGTCCAGCCGGACGAGGGAGTCACGGTCCGGTTCGGCTCCAAGGTGCCGGGCACCGCGATGGAGGTGCGGGACGTGTCGATGGACTTCGCGTACGGCGAGTCCTTCACCGAGTCCAGCCCGGAGGCGTACGAGCGCCTGATCCTGGACGTCCTGCTCGGCGACGCCAACCTCTTCCCGCGCCTGGAGGAGGTCGAGCAGTCCTGGCGGATCCTCGACCCGATCGAGGAGTTCTGGGACAGGACCGGCAAGCCCGCGCAGTACCCGGCCGGTACGTGGGGCCCGGTCGAGGCGGACGAAATGCTCGCACGAGACGGACGGAGCTGGCGTCGGCCATGAAAATCGACCTGACGGACACCACGTCCAGCAAGATCAACAAGGCTCTCGTCCAGGGCCGCCGCGCCATCGGCACGCCGGCCGTGGGGATGGTCCTGACACTGGTCATCGTCACCGACGAGGAGAACGCGTACGACGCGCTCAAGGCGGCCAACGAGGCCTCCCGCGAGCACCCCTCGCGCACCCTGGTCGTCATCAAGCGGGTGTCGCGCTCACCGCGCGACCGCTCCAAGGCCCGCCTCGACGCCGAAGTGCGCGTGGGTACGGCGGCGGGCACCGGCGAGACCGTCGTCCTGCGGCTGTACGGCGAGGTCATCGACCACGCGCAGTCCGTGGTGCTGCCGCTGCTGCTGCCCGACGCCCCCGTCGTGGTGTGGTGGGCGGTGAACGCGCCGCTCGACCCGGCGAAGGACCCGCTGGGCGCGCTGGCGCAGCGCCGGGTGACGGACACGTACGCCGCCGAGCACCCGATCCGGGAGCTCACCGCGCGCGCCGAGGCGTACACGCCGGGCGACACCGACCTGTCCTGGACGCGCATCACGCCGTGGCGCTCGATGCTCGCGGCGGCGCTGGACCAGATCGAGTGCGAGGTCAGCTCGGTCGAGGTGGAGGGCGAGGAGTTCAATCCGAGCGTGGAGCTGCTGGGCATGTGGCTCGCCGACCGGCTGGGCGTACCGGTGAAGCGTTCCGTCTCGGACGGTCCCGGTCTGACGGGCGTACGGATGGACACCAACTGCGGGCCGATCCGGCTCGGACGGTCCGACGGTTCGCTGGCGTCCCTGTCCATCGAGGGGCAGCCGGACCGCGCGGTGGCGCTCAAGCGGCGGGACACCGCCGAGCTGATCGCCGAGGAGCTGCGCAGGCTGGACCCGGACGACACGTACGCGTCGGCGCTGAAGTACGGCGTCGAGCGGCTCGGTGAGCAGGGCGCCAAGGAGCCGGCGGCGGACACGTCCGCGGCGGCCCCGGCCAAGAAGACGGCTTCGGGCGCGGCGGCCAAGAAGGCGGCGTCGAAGTGAGAGCACCGCAGCTTGTCGTCCACCACGACAAGGAGCTGATGGCGCAGGCCGCGGCGGCCCGGCTGATCACGAAGGTCGTGGACGCGCAGGCCACCCGCGGGTCGGCGTCGGTCGTACTGACCGGCGGCCGCAACGGCAACGGCCTGCTGGCCGCGCTGGCCTCCTCGCCGGCGCGGGACGCGGTCGACTGGTCGCGGCTCGACCTGTGGTGGGGCGACGAGCGCTTCCTCCCCGAGGGGGATGCGGAGCGCAACGTCACCCAGGCGCGCGAGGCGCTGCTGGACGCGGTGCCACTGGACCCCGCGCGGGTGCACGCGATGCCGGCGTCGGACGGCGAGTACGGCGAGGACGTGGACGCGGCGGCGGCCGGGTACGCCGCCGAACTGGCCGCGGCTGCCGGGTCCGAGGACCACGGTCCGGTGCCGACGTTCGACGTCCTGATGCTGGGCGTCGGCCCCGACACGCACGTCGCGTCGCTGTTCCCGGAGCTGCCGGCGGTCCGCGAGACGGAGCGCACGGTGGTCGGGGTGCACGGTGCGCCCAAGCCCCCGCCCACCCGGGTCACCCTCACGCTGCCCGCGATCCGCGCGGCGCGTGAGGTGTGGCTGCTGGCGGCGGGCGAGGACAAGGCGAAGGCCGCGGCCATCGCGCTGTCGGGCGCCGGGGAGATCCAGGCCCCGGCGGCGGGCGCGTACGGCCGCCGCCGCACGCTGTGGCTGCTGGACGACGCGGCGGCGTCCCAGCTGCCGCGCGCGCTCTACCGTCCTGCCATCCCCTGACGGCCTGACGCCGAACGGCACGACGAGGGCCCGGCCCGCCTCACGGCGCGCCGGGCCCCTTCGCGTACGGGAGCGCCTACTTGACGGAGCCCGCCATGACGCCCTGCACGAAGTGACGCTGGAAGGCGAAGAAGACGGCCACCGGCACGACGAGTGAGAGGAACGCGCCGGGCGCCAGTACGTCGATGTTGCTGCCGAACTGCCGTATCTGCGACTGGAGCGCCACCGTGAGCGGCTGCGAGGAGCTGTCCGCGAAGAGCAGGGCGACCAGCATGTCGTTCCAGACCCACAGGAACTGGAAGATGGCCAGGCTGGCCAGGGCGGGCCGGCCCACGGGCAGGACCAGTTGGGCGAAGATCCGCCACTCGCTGCCGCCGTCCATCCGCGCCGCCTCCAGCATCTCGCGGGGGATCTCGGCGAAGTAGTTGCGCAGCAGGAAGATGGCGAACGGCAGCCCGTAGGCGACGTGGAACAGCACGACGCCCGGGATGGTGCCGAAGAGCCCGAGCTGTCCGAACAGCTTGGCCACCGGCAGCAGTCCGACCTGGACCGGCACCACGAGCAGCGCCACCACCACGAGGAACAGCGCGTCGCGCCCCGGGAACTCCAGCCAGGCGAAGGCGTACGCGGCGAGCGCGGAGAGCACGACGACCAGCGTGGTGGCGGGCACCGAGATGAGCACCGTGTTCCAGAACGCCTGGGTGATGCCCGTATCGGCCAGCAGGGTGCTGTAGTTGTCGAACGACAGCTGTCCGGGGGCGGCCAGCGCGGTCCACCAGCCGCTGCCCGCGTTGTCCCGCTCGGAGCGCAGCGAGGAGAGGAAGAGGCCGGCCAGCGGTGTGATCCAGACCAGTCCCGTGACGACCAGCACCGCCTGGACGACTCCGCTGCCGAGTCTGCTGGTCAGCCGCGCGGGCCAGGCCCGGCGCCGGTCGGTGGGGGCGGTCATGACTGGCTCCTGCGGAAGCGGCGGACGTTGAAGAGCATGGCGGGCACCACCAGCACCAGCAGCAGCACCCCGAGCGCGCTGCCGAGACCCTGGTCCTGACCGCCGCCGAAGGACACCAGCCACATCTGGGTGGCCAGTACGGTGGCCTCCTCCTGCACCGGGCCGGGCGCGATGATGTAGACGAGGTCGAAGACCTTCATCACGTTGATCACCAGGGTCACGAACACCACCGTCAGCACCGGGGCGAGCAGCGGCACGGTGATCCTGCGGAAGATCTGCCACTCGTTCGCGCCGTCCATCCGGGCCGCCTCCAGGGTCTCCCGGGGCAGCGCGGAGAGCCCGGCCCCGATGAGCACCATGGCGAAGCCGGTCCAGATCCACAGGTACGCGCCGATGACGGCCGGCGTGACGAGGGCGGGGCCGAGCCAGGAGACACCCTCGTACGGCGGGGCGAAGTTCGCGGCGGGCAGCCGGAGTTGGTACGACCCGGCGTCCAGGCCCGTGAAACGGTAGGAGCCGTCCGCGCCGGTGGTGGCCCGTGCGGCCACCTCACCGTCGCGCACCGCCTCGACCTCCATCCGCGGCAGGCCGCTCTCCTGCGCGTCGACCTCGCCCTGGGCCCCGCCCCCGCCGGGGGTGAAGTCGAGGTAGACGACACCGCGCAGCTCGTCCAGGGCGGCCTCGGCGCCCGCCGCGCGGGCGGCGGGCGCCGCCCCGGCGGGCAGTTCGTCCGGCCGTACGCCCACGAGTCCGAGGTTGACGGTGCGTCCCGGACCCGCCTCGGCGGTCGTACGGAAGGAGCCGTCAGCGGCCTTCGCGAGTCCCTGTCCGTCGCGGGCGCGGGCGGTGGGGTACGAGGAGGAGTCCTGGAAGGCGTCGTGGACGCCGACCGCCACCGCGTTCAGCACGCCGCGGTCGGGGTCCTCCTCGTACGCGAGCCGGAAGATGATGCCGGCGGCGAGGAAGGAGACCGCCATCGGCAGGAAGAGCAGCAGCTTGAAGGCGGTCGCCCAGCGGACCTTCTCGGTGAGCACGGCGAGGATCAGCCCGAGGCCGGTCAGCAGGGTGGGGGCGACGACCACCCAGATGGTGCTGTTGCGGATGGCCTTGAGCGTCGCCGGGTCGCGGAACATCTCGGTGTAGTTGTCGCCGCCGACGAAACGGGTGCCCGTCGCGTCGAAGAAGCTGCGTCCTACGGAGAACAGCATCGGGTAGACGACCAGTACGCCGAGCAGCAGCAGGGCGGGAAGGGCGAACACCACGGCCACGAACCAGCGGCGGCGGGCGGCGCGGCGCCGGGGAGCGGCGGCCGGCGGACCGGCCGGTGAGGACCGGGCGGGGGTACGGGAGGGGCTGGTGAGGGCGGTCATGGCAGTCGCCCTCAGTTCTTGAATGCCTTGGCCGCCGCGGCTTCGAGCGCGGCCGCGGTGCCCTTCGGGTCGGCGGGGTCGCGCAGGAAGTCCTGGAGGATCTTCCACTCCCCCATGCCCTTGGTGCCGCCGAAGGCCGCCGGGGCCTGGTCGGACATGTCGAAGCGGACGGTGTCCCCGGCCTCGACGAGCGACTCGGCGATGCTGCGCGCGGTGTCGTCGCCGTACGCGGCGGGGTCTGCCTTCTTGTTGGGCGACAGGAAGCCGCCCTCGGCGGCCCAGACCTCGGCTGCCTCGGGGGTCGCGAGGTAGTCCATGAGCGCCATGGCCGCCTTGCGGTTGCGGCCGTCCTTCAGGACCACGGCGGCGTCGCCGCCGCTGACCACCGGGGCCTTGCCGCCGTCCACGGCGGGGAACGGGAAGAACGCCGCGTCCTCGCCGATCTTCCGGCCGTGCTCCTCCTTGGCTATGGAGCCGACGAAGTCGCCCTCGTAGACCATCGCGGCCTCGGGTTCGGGGCCGAAGACCTGCCCGACGGAGCTGGGGAAGTCGGTGCTCAGCGCGCCGGACCGGCCACCCGCGACGAGGTCCTTGTCCGAGAACAGTTTGCCCAGGGTGCTGAGCGCCTTGACGACGCTCGCGTCGGTCCACGGCAGTTCGTGCGCGGCGAGCCGGTCGTACTTCTCGGGGCCGGCCTGGGAGAGGTAGATGTTCTCGAACCAGTCGGTGAGCGTCCAGCCGTCCTCGCCGGCGACGGCGAAGGCCGGCAGTCCGGAGTCGGCGACCGTGGCGGAGCTCTTCAGCATCTCGGCGTACGTCTTCGGCGGCTTGACGCCCGCCTGGTCGAGGGCGTCCGGGCTGTACCAGACCGTGGACTTGTGGGCGGCCTTGAAGTACAGGCCGTAGAACTCCCCGTCGACGGTGCCGTAGTTCTTCCAGACCGGTGCGAAGTTGTCGGTGACGGTCTGCTCGGTCTTCTCGCCGAGCGGCTGGAGCCAGCCCTTGCGCGCGAACTGCTTGAGCACGCCCACCTGCGGCACCATCACCACGTCGGGTGCGTTGCCGCCCTCGATCTTGCTGCCGACGACGGTGGAGACGTTGTCGCCGGTGGAGATGAACTCCACCGTGGCGCCGGTCTTCTCGGAGAAGGCGTCGAGCACCTTGCGGAAGTTCTTCTGTTCCGTGCCGGACCACACACCGGCGACGACCACCTTGCTGCCGTCGAGCTTCCCGCCGCCGCTTCCCGCGGGGGCGATGTCACCGCCGCCGCACGCGGTCGCGCCCAGCGCGAGGGCGAGCGCCGAGGAGCAGGCTGCCACAGTCCGTCGTTGCACTCTCATCATGGCTTTTCCTTCCGAAGGGGTGGAGTGGGAGGGGTCACAGGGCGGCGCTGTCGCTGATCCACCAGGCGGCGGTGGACCCGGGCAGTACGCCGTCGGCGCAGGGGCCGCTGGCGAGCAGCGGGGGGCCGGCGACCGGAGAGGGTACGGGGGCGGTGCCGAAGTTCACGGCGCACACCAGCCCGTCGCCCCGGACGAAGGCGAGCACTCCGGGCGGGCTGTCCAGCCAGCGCAGACCGCCGTCGGCGAACTGCGGGAGCCCACGCCGCAGTTGCAGGCCGTCGCGGTAGAGGTGCCAGAAGGAGCGGGTGTCGGCGAGCGCCCGGTCCGTGGCGTGTTCGGCGAACCACTCGGGTTGCGGCAGCCACGGCCTGGCGGCCCCTTCCATGCCCGACGTGAAGCCGAACGGGGAGGCGTGGCCCGACCACGGCAGGGGGACCCGGCAGCCGTCGCGGATGCGCTTGCGGCTGCCCGTACGGCGGAATATCGGGTCGGTCAGGACGTCGTCGGGCAGGTCCACGACCTCGGGCAGGCCGAGCTCTTCGCCCTGGTAGATGTACGCCGATCCCGGCAGCGCCATCATCAGCAGCGCCGCGGCCCTGGCGCGTGCGGAGCCGAGGCCGCTGCCGTCGGCGGCGGACTCGCCGTAGCGGGTGACGGTGCGTACCTGGTCGTGGTTGTTGAGGACCCAGGTGACGGTGGAGCCGGTGCCGGCGATGTCCTCCATCGCGCCAGAGATGATCTTCTGGAACGCGTCCGCGTCCCAGGGGGCGCCGAGCAGGTCGAAGAAGAACGCCTGGTGCAGTTCGTCGGGGCGTACGTACAGGGCGTGTTCGCGCGGAGTCGGCACGGAGACCTCTCCCACCAGCAGCCGCTCCCGGCCGTCCCGGGCCGCGTACTCCTCGCAGACGGCGCGCCAGTGGCGCCACACGCCGTGCACCTCGGGCTGGTTCCAGGCGAGGGGGTTGACGGAGTCGCGGGTCCGCTCGTCGGCCTCGGGGTCCGGGGAGTCGGGGAGCGCGGGGTGCTTGAAGAGCCCCGCGGCGACGTCGATGCGGAAGCCGTCGACGCCCCGGTCGAGCCAGAAACGCAGGACGTGGTCGAAGTGGGCGCCGACCTCGGGGTTGCGCCAGTTCAGGTCGGGCTGCTCGGGGGTGAACATGTGGAGGTACCACTGGCCGGGGGCGCCGTCCTCGCCGGTCACGCGCGACCAGGCGGGACCGCCGAACATCGCCCGCCAGTTGTTGGGCGGCTCGTCGCCGCCCGGCCCCCTGCCGTCGGCGAAGTGGAAGCGGGCGCGGGCGGCGCTGCCGGGTCCGGCGGCGAGCGCCTCGCGGAACCAGGCGTGCTCGCTGGAGCAGTGGTTGGGGACGATGTCCAGCAGCACCTTGACGCCGAGCCGCCGGGCGGCCGTGATCAGCAGGTCGAACTCGGCGAGGTCTCCGAAGACCGGGTCGACGTCGCAGTAGTCCGCGACGTCGTAGCCGTGGTCGTGCTGCGGCGAGGGGTAGAACGGGCTCAGCCAGATGCCGTCGACGCCGAGCTTCTTGAGGTACGGCAGCCCCGCCCGTACGCCGGCCAGGTCGCCGATGCCGTCACCGGTACTGTCCAGGAAGCTGCGGACGTACACCTGGTAGATGACCGCGTCCCGCCACCAGTGGCGTGCGACGCGAAGGGGGAGGCCGTTGTCGGCCGGGGCAGTGAGCATCACCCGTGGACCTGTTCCTACTTGTGCGTGCGGGAGTGCCCAGAGCGGGCCCCCGTTATGCATGCATGTTAGGTAGGTGTGACGAGAGGGTGTCAACGATGCGAACGAAAGCCGCCCGGAGTTACGTAGGTATGTCCAGGGTTATGATGCAGCTCAGATAGATAACAGGTAACTACTTAGGGGGCCGCGAGGGCGCCTCAGCCTCGGCGGGCGACGGCCCGAAGCTCCCGCGCCAGCCGGTCCACGGCCTGCTCCGGGGTCTGGCGCAGCGCCAGGGCGTCGTACGCCACCGCCTGCACAGCCAGGCTCACCTGGTCGTAGCGCGGGCTCTTGGGCCGCGGCTCCGCCGCGAGCACGCTCCGGCGCAGCGTCGGCAGGTACGGGTACGCGCGCACGAGCTGCGGATCGGCGTACAGGGCGGCCCGCACCGGCGGCAGCGAGCCCTCGGTGAGCACCTTGCGCTGCACGGGCTCGCTGGTCAGGTAAGTCATCAGATCGACGGCCGACTCCCGGTGGCGCGAGTCGGCGTTGACCGCGAGGTTCGAGCCGCCCAGCACGCTCGCGCCCGCGCCGTCGGGCCCCGGCAGCGGCGTCACGCCGAACTTCCCGGTGACCTCGGAGTCCTTGCCGCCGGCCGCGGCGTGGACGTACGGCCAGTTGCGCAGGAAGAGCAGCCGGCCGTCCTGGAAGGCCTGCCGCGACTCCTCCTCCTTGAAGCGCAGCGCCCCCTGCGGAATCCAGCCGTCCCGCACGCCCCGGGCCAGGAAGCCCAGCCCGGTGCGGGCGGCGGCGGAGTCCACGGTGACCCGCTCGCCGTCGTCGCGGAGGAATGATCCGCCGGCCGAGTGCACCGCCTCGGTGACGTTGACGGCCAGCCCCTCGTACGGCAGGAACTGCCCGGCGTATCCGCCGATTCCGTACTTCGGGGCGATCGTCGACGCCTGCCGTTCCAGGTCGGCCCAGGTGCGGGGCGGCTGTTCGCCCTCGCGCCGCAGGATGTCCTCGCGATAATAGAGAAGTCCGGCATTCGTTACATAGGGGACGGCGTACAACCGTCCGTCGAAGGTCGCGGTGTCGACCACCGGAGGCAGGAAGGCGTCGAGCGGGAACCGGTCGCGGTCGACCGGGGAGATCCATCCGGCGGCGGCGAACTCCGAGGTCCAGGCGACGTCGATGTTGAGGACGTCGAATCGCCCCCGGCCGGTCCGCAGTTCGGTGATCATCTGCGCCCGCGTCTCGTCGGCCGAGTCGGGCAGCTCGACGAGGGTGACCTTCTCGTCGGGGTGCGTACGGTTCCAGCCGTCCAGCAGCGGACCGAGATACCCGGTGAGATCGCCGGCCGTGGCCAGCGTCATGGGCCCGCGCCCGTCCCCGCCGCCCGGCGGCCCGCCGGGGCGCGCGACGCCGCCCGCGTAACCGGCCACGACCACGGCGACGGCCAGGAGTCCCCTTCCGGCGGCTCGTATCCACCGCATAGGTTCACTCCTCGGGCACCGGCGTCATTCGTCGTCGAGTGGCGTCAGGGGCCATGTATACCCGTTGGGCATGGGCGATACTAGAGCCCACCGGACAACACCAGGGCGATACGGGCCACACTCCGGCGGCGGTCGGGTCCGGCCGCGACGAGCAGGTACGGATCACGTACGGAACGGGGAGGAGAGCACGCGTGCGCCTGCCCCTTCTCGCCCTCCTCGCCCGCGGACCGGCCCACGGGTACGAGCTCAAGCAGGGGCTTGAGCAACTGCTGGGCGCCGCGTACCCTCAGCCGAACGTCGGCCAGATCTACGTCACCCTCGGCCGGCTGGAGAAGTCCGGACTGATCGAGGGCGAGGAGATCGCCCAGTCGAGCCGGCCGAACAAGAAGATCTACCGGCTGACGGACGCCGGGCGGGAAGCACTGCATGTCTGGTTCGAGGATCCGACCGACGAGCCGCGCGTACGCGACGAGTTCTTCATGAAGCTCGCTCTCGCACCGGCCTCCGGCATGGCCGACCAGATCACTCTCATCAACAAACAGCGGCGGCAGTACCTCAACACCCTGCGGGACCTGTCGAAACTCGCCGCCGCCGAGGACCGGGACAACCGGATCTCCCAGCTGCTGATCGAGGGCGCGATGCTGCATCTGCAGGCCGACCTCGACTGGCTGGAACGCTGTCAGGAGGAGCTGGAATGAGCGACGAAGCACCTTCCGGCGTGCCCGCTTCCGCGCCTTCCTCCACCGTGCCCTCCAATGCCGCTTCCGTCGCGCCTTCCCCCGCCGCGCCTCGCGCCGACGCGCCCGCGCCCGTCCTGCGCGCCGAAGGGCTCGTCAAGACCCACCGGGGCGAGGGCGCCCCCGTCTACGCCGTGCGCGGCGTCGACCTCACGGTCCACCCGGGCGAGTTCGTCGCGGTCACCGGCCCGTCCGGTGCGGGGAAGTCGACGCTGCTGCATCTGCTCGGCGGCCTCCAGCGGCCGGACAGCGGCGGCATCTGGCTGGACGGCGTGCGGGTCGACGGCCACAGCGAGGCCCGCTGGGCGGTGCTGCGCCGCCGCCGTATCGGCGTCGTCTTCCAGTTCTTCAACCTGGTGTCCAACCTGACGGTCGCCGACAACATCGAACTGCCGGCCCTGCTCGCCGGGAGCAACGCGCGCCAGGCCCGCGCCGAGCGCGAGAAGCTGCTCGCCGAGCTGGGCCTCGAGGGCAAGGAGCGCAGCATGCCGGGCGAGCTGTCCGGCGGCGAGCAGCAGCGCGTCGCCCTCGCGCGCGCCCTGGTCAACCACCCCGGGCTGCTGCTCGCCGACGAGCCGACCGGCAGCCTGGACAGCAAGGGCACCCGCGAGGTGATGCGGCTGCTCTCCCGCTTCCACCAGCGCGGCCAGACCATCCTGCTGGTCACGCACGACCACCGGCTGGCCAGCTCGGCGGACCGGGTCATCAGCTTCTTCGACGGGCGCGTGGCCGACGACGCGGTGCTCGGCGGCAGGGCCGGCGGCCGCCGAGGCGTCGCCGGCGTGCTCGAACTGAAGGACTGACGCGGTGCGGGCCACCCTGCGCTGGGCACACGCCGACCTGCGCACGCACCGCGGCGAGGCGCTGTTCATCGTGCTCGCCACCGCCGGGATCATCGTTTCGCTGCTCCTGGCCGGCGCGCTCCTCGGTTACGCCGCGAACCCCTGGCAGCGCGTGTTCAACGAGTCGCGCGGCGCCCATGTGTGGATCCACACCAGCCGTTCCGCCGACGCGGCGGGACTGGCCCGGCTCGACGGGGTCGACGCGCTCTCCGGTCCGTACCGCACGGCCCGTACGACCCTGCGGTCCCAGGGCGCGGAGGCCGCCGTCGAACTGCGCGGCGCGGCCGACCGCCCCGTGACGGGCCGCCCCCTGGTCACCTCGGGACGCTGGCTGGACCCAGGGGCGACGGGGGGCGTCGTACTGGAGAGCAGTCTGGCCCGCGCGCTGTGGGCGGGGCCCGGGGACACCCTGTCGCTGCCGGCCGCCGGCGGGGCGTCGGTACGCCGGCTCACCGTGCTCGGCGTCGCGGACAGCGCCGAGTCCCCCTACCGGCCCGGCGACCGGCCGGGCACCGGCTGGGTGCTGCCCGGCGAACCGGCCCTCACCGGCGCGCCGGCCGACCGCGCGGGGCAGGTCGTGGGAGTGCGGCTCGACGACCCCGACGACACAAACTTCGCGGTGCAGCGGGCGGTCACCGCACTGGGCGCCGGGGAGGTCGCCGAGGTCTCCCACTGGCACCAGGCGCGCGCCGAGGCGCAGAGCGACAGCCGGCTGCTCGGCCTGCTCCTGGGCGTCTTCGGACTGGGCGCGCTGCTGGCCGCCGCGCTGGCGGTGACCGGCGCGATCAGCACCCGGATCCGCGGCCACCTGCGGGACATCGCCGTCCTGAAGGCGATCGGTTTCACGCCCGCCCAGGTGGTACGCATCTTCCTCGTCCAGCACCTCGCCTTCGCCCTGACCGGCGTGGTGCTGGGAACGGCGCTGGTGGAGACGCTGGGCTCGCGGCTGCCCGGCCGGATCGGCGAGGCGGTCGGCGTGTGGCAGGACCTCCCCGCCCACACGGCCGTACTCCTGTCGCTGCCGGCCGCCGCGCTGCTGGTCATCGGCGCGGCCACCGGCCTCGCCGCGTGGCGGGCGGGGCGGGTGCCGCCCGTGCCGGCGCTGCGGTCCGCCGAGCCCGTGCTCGGCCGGATGCCGGCGGCGGCCCGGCGCGCGCTCGGGCTGGGCGTCGCGCCCGCGGCGGTGCTGGGCTGGCACGCGGCGTTCGGCCGCCGGACACGCGCGCTGTCCTCGATCGCGCGACTGGCCCTGCCGGTTCTGCTGATCACGGTCGCGCTGAGCGCCTGGTCCACGCTGGACGGCCTCCAGGGCCGGGCGAACGGCGCGGCGGCGGAACTGACGGTACGTGCGGCGGAGGGCCTGGAAGACCACGAAGTAAGGGACGTACTGGACGCGAACCCCGGGGTCGCTTCCGCCCACCCCGGGGTGGAGGTCGCGGCGCTGGTCCCCGGGCAGACGGGCACGATCGCGCTGCGCGGCCTCGGTTCCCGGGCCCGGCCTTACGCCTTCGCCCCTGCCGAGGGGCGTGCGCCTCGGGGGCCCGACGAGGCGGTGGCGGGCCAGGGGCTGCTCGACCTTCTCAACATCGAGGTCGGCGACTGGGTGCGGATGACGGTCGGCGGGCGGCCGCAGATCCTGCACGTCGTCGGCCGCGTGATCGAACCCGAGAACGCCGGCCGGGTCGTCACCACCGACCTCGACACCCTCCGCGAGCGCGACCCCGCACTCGCACGGGCCTTCTACCAGGTGCGGTTGCGGCCGGGTGCGGACGCGGGCGCGGTGAGCACGGAACTGGCGAGCGCGCTGGACGGCCGGCTGGACGTCGGCGGGGCGACGGGACCCGCCGACGGGCTGGCTCCCGCCCGGGGCGTGGTCGTGGGGCTGATCGCCGTACTGGCCCTGATCGGCCTGACCGAGCTGCTCACCGTGATCGGTGCGAGCGTGCGCGAGCGTGAACGCGACCTGCTGGCCCTGAAGGCGGTGGGCCTGACCCCGCGCCAGGTCACGGCGATGATCGTGACCTCCGCCGCCCTCACGGCACTGGCCGCCGCGGCGGGGGGTACGGCGCTCGGAGTGCTGCTGGCCGACGCGCTGATCGACGCGCAGGGCGCGTCGAGCGGCGTGGGCGCCGGCATCGCGCACGCCCCTTCGCCCCTCGTCCTGCTGGCGGTGGTGACGGCGGCGGTCCTGGGCGCGGTCGCGGCCGCCGCCCTCCCCGCCGCCCGGGCGACGCACCACCGCCCGCGGACACCCTGACCACGGCCACCTGACCCGGCCCGCCGGGTTTCGCCGGCCCCCGGCAGGCGCGCTCGGCCCTGTCAGTCGCCGGTCCGTTCCAGGAAGGGCGTCAGCAGGCCCGGTACCGACGTGTCGGCGAAGTGCAGGCCCTCGCTCTCGTCGGCGTCGTACACCGCGTACGCGCCCGCCCCGGCGGCGGTCGTCGCGATGAGCGTGACCAGGCCGGCCCGCCGCTGGAACACGGACTGCTTGACCGTCCAGCCGATCACCCCGCTCCGCTGCAACGCGACCGTCGTACGCCGCACCGTCCCCGAGCGCGCGACCAGGTAGCCGCCGCTGATCCCGTGCCCCAGGCTGCGGTACGCGTCGCGCCCCAGCAGCGCCGCAGGCGGCACCAGCACGATGCCGACCGCCACGGCCGCGTACAGCAGGACGTCGGTCAGCAGCACACCGAGGCCGGCGAGGACGAGCACCGGGGCCAGCGCCGCCCCCACCGCCCGGCGCAGCCGGCGCCTGCGCGCGGCCGGCGGGTGCGGCGTGAGGCCGGCCGCGCGCGTGGGCGAGGCGGCCTCGCGCAGGACGTGGGCCGCCACCCCCTCCGCCGTGGCCCGGGGCACGGCGGGCAGCAGGGTCTTGTGATCCGCGTGACCACCGCTGTCCTCCCCCGTCGACAGTCCCGTGGCGACCGCGTCGACCCGCGCCGCGCCCACCATGCGCACGCCGAGCGGCTCGACGAGCTCCACACCGCGCAGCCTGCGCTCCTCGACGGATACCGACCGGGTGGTGAACAGGCCGCGGCGGACCCGCAACGTACCTCCCGGCTCCCGCTCCAGCCGGTAGTTCCACCACATCTCGACCCACAGGCCGAGCGCCCCGACGACCCCCGCCGCACACGCCGCCGCGACGAGCACGACGGCGATCCACAGCACCGGCGTGTCCTGGAACCGGTCCCGCACCCAACCGATCAGCCGTCCCCGTGCGCCGAACCACTCGCTGACCTGCATCAGCCCGCCCACCGCGGCGCCACCCAGCGCCGGGACCACGAACGACACCGGCGCGTACCGGATCCAGGCCGGGTCGAGGACCGCGAGTTCACCCTCCCGGTGCGGGCCGGCCCCTGCGGCGGCCGGTCCGCGATCCAGCAGCTCCGTACGAAGGCGCTCGCCCTCCGCGCGCGTGACGGCGTCGAGTTCGAGGGTGGACTCGCCGCCGCCCGTGTTCTCGCCCGTACCGATGCGGACCTTCACGAGCCCGAGCACCCGCAGCAGCACGTTCGCCGTCAGGTCGACGCTGCGGATGCGCTCTCGCGCCAGCGAACGGCGCTTGACCAGCAGCAGCCCCGTGCGGAGTTCGACGCGTTCGGCGCCCAGGCGGTACCGCGTGCGGTGCCACCGCACGCAGTCGAGCGCCGAGCCGCCCGCGATCAGCAGCACGGCCGCGCCGAGTGCCCAGGCCAGCGCCTGCCACACGGGCCTGCCGCCGGCGAGTCCGGCGAACACGGGCAGCCCCGCACCGGCCGCGATGCCCGCCATGACCAGCGCGGCGGCGAGGACGGTGCGCGGGGCGAGCCGCCGCCAGCCGTCACCGTCGGCCGGCCGCTCCCCGTTCCCCCGGTCGCTCACGTCGCGTCCCCGGGTGTGGCCCGCGTCAGCACGGTCAGCCGGTCGGCGAGTCCGGCGGCGCGTTCGTGGTCGAGCCCCTCGATCGTCACCGCGCCCTTGGACGACGCGGTGGTCACGATGACCGTGGACAGCCCGAACGCCTGCTCCAGAGGTCCGCGCACCGTGTCCACGGTCTGGATGCGCGACATCGGCGCGATCCGCCACTCCTGCCGGAAGAAACCGGTACGCACGTACACCGCGTCGTCCGTGACCTCCCAGCGGTGCACCCCGAACCACCACCGAGGCAGCAGGGCGGAGGCGGCCGCGCCGAGCACCGCCACCGCCCCGGCGGCCATCAGCAGCCACGGCCGTGCGGGCGCGAGGAACGCGCCCAGCACGGCTGCTGCGGCCACCGGCCCCGCGGTCAGCAGCAGGCACCGGGTCCGCCACCAGCCGACGACCCGCCGGTCCAGCGTGTTGTTCGGCGGCCGCAGCCGCACGGTCCCCCCGGACCCGGTACCGGTCACGGCCGGCCTCCCCCCTCCGCCCGGTCAGCGACCGCGCAGCGTCCGGTACGTGGCGGCGAGCGTCGCGGTCGAGCTGTCCAGCTGCTCGCCGTCCGCGTCGGCCCCGGTCAGCACCGGCTCGATCTTCTTGGCGAGCACCTTGCCGAGCTCGACGCCCCACTGGTCGAACGAGTCGATGTTCCACACGGCGCCCTGTACGAACACCTTGTGCTCGTACAGGGCGATCAACTGCCCCAGCACCGAAGGTGTCAGGTCGTCCGCGAGGATCGTCGTGGTCGGGTGGTTGCCGAGGAACGTCTTGTGCGGCACCAACTCCTCGGCGACCCCTTCCGCGCGCACCTCCTCGGGCGTCCTGCCGAAGGCCAGCGCCTGCGTCTGGGCGAAGAAGTTCGCCATCAGCAGGTCGTGCTGGGCCTCCAGGCCCGGCAGCAGGTCGGCGACCGGCCGGGCGAAGCCGATGAAGTCCGCCGGGATCGTCTTCGTGCCCTGGTGGAGCAACTGGTAGTACGCGTGCTGCCCGTTCGTCCCGGGGGTGCCCCAGACCACGGGCCCCGTCTGCCAGTCGACCGGGTCGCCCTCGCGGTCCACCGACTTGCCGTTGGACTCCATGTCCAGCTGCTGGAGGTACGCGGTGAACTTCGACAGGTAGTGGCTGTACGGGAGGACCGCGTGGGCCTGCGCGTCGAAGAACGCCCCGTACCAGAGGCCGAGAAGACCGAGCAGCAGCGGCGCGTTCTCCTCGGGGGGCGCGGTGCGGAAGTGCTCGTCGACGAGGTGGAAGCCGTCGAGCAGCTCGCGGAAGCGGTCCGGGCCGATGGCGATCATCAGCGACAGGCCGATGGCCGAGTCCATCGAGTAGCGTCCGCCGACCCAGTCCCAGAACTCGAACATGTTGGCCGTGTCGATGCCGAAGTCGGCGACCTTCTCGGCGTTGGTGGACAGGGCCACGAAGTGCTTGGCGACGGCGCCGGCGTCCGCCCGCAGATTCGTCAGCAGCCAGTCGCGCGCCGACCTGGCATTGGTGATGGTTTCGATCGTCGTGAAGGTCTTGGAGGCGATGATGAACAGGGTCTCGGCCGCGTCCAGATCGCGTACCGCCTCGTGCAGGTCGGCCCCGTCGACGTTCGAGACGAAGCGGACCGTCAGGTCCCGGTCGGTGAAGGACCGCAGCGCCTCGTACGCCATGGCGGGCCCGAGGTCGGAGCCGCCGATGCCGACGTTGACGACGTTCTTGATGCGCTTTCCGGTGTGGCCGGTCCACTCCCCCGACCTGACCCGCTCGGCGAAGGCGGCCATTTTGTCGAGCACCGCGTGCACGGCAGGGACGACGTTCTCGCCGTCGACCTCGATCACCGCGTCGCGCGGGGCCCGCAGGGCGGTGTGCAGCACCGCGCGGTCCTCGGTGGTGTTGATCCTCTCGCCCCGGAACATGGCGTCCCGCAGCTCCGCCACCCCCGCCGCCGCGGCCAGTTCGCGCAGCAGCCCCAGCGTCTCGTCCGTCACCAGGTGCTTGGAGTAGTCGAGATAGAGGTCGCCGACCTTGAGCGTGTACCCGCTGCCCCGCTCCGGATCGGCGGTGAACAGTTCTCGCAGATGCGTCTGGCCCAGCTGCTCACGGTGCTTCGCGAGAGCGGCCCACTCGGGCATCCGGTTGAGCCTGGTACGGCTTTCTGCGTTCATCTCGGACATCAGCCCACTTCTTCTCGTACCTGCGTGCATGCCCCGCTGCTCCTCCAACCTAATTGATCAGAACGGCCAGCGATGCTGTGGCGGCCGCGAAGAGCCCCGCCGCCAGCAGCGCGGGCGTGTTCAGCCCCCAGGCGGAGGCGGCGGCGCCGCCGAGCAGCGCGCCGAGCGGAGCCCCGGCGATCGCGAGCGTGCGGAAGGCCGAGCCGATCCTCCCCAGCATCGCCGCGGGACTGCGCTCCTGCATGAGCGTCACCTGCTGGGTGTTCCACACCAGCCCCATGAAGCCGAACAACGCGAGCGCGGCGACCGCCACCCACAGCTCATGGGCCAGCCCCATCGCGGCCAGGCAGCCGGTCTGTACCGCGCCTGCGGCCAGGACGCTGCCGACCCGTCCGATGCGCGCGGACAGCCGTCCCGCGAGCATCCCGCCCGCCACGCTGCCCACGCCGTACGCCGTGACGGCCGCCGCGTAACCGCCGTGTCCGCCGTCGAGCCACCCGGTGACGTGCAGGACCAGCGTGGCGATGAGCGCGGCCATGCCGATGTTGCACAGGGTCGTGGCGACGCAGAGCCCGCGCAGCACCCGGTCCCGCCACAGCGCCCGCAGGCCCTCGGCGATGTCCCCGCGCAGCGTCGAGCCCGCCGGTCTCGGTGCCCGCTCCGGTGCCGGCGCCCGCAGGGAGGCGATCAGCACCGCCCCCACGACGTACGTCGCGGCGTCCACGGCGTACGGGAAGGCCGCGCCGGCCAGCAGCAGCGCAGGCACCAGTGGGGCGGCCAGGAAACCGCCCGCGATCTGCTGCCCGCTCAGCAGGCGGGCGTTGGCACTGCCCAGCGCGGCCTGCGGCACCAGCGAGGGCAGCAGGGCCGTGGCCGCGTTGTCGAAGAGCGTCTGGAGCGTCGTGAGCGCGAAGGCGAGGGCGATCAGCAGCGCGATGGAGGCGTGGCCCAGGGCGACCGCCACCGCGAAGGCAGCCATGAGCGCGGCCCGCACCAGATCCACGGTCCACATCGCCCGCCGCTGGTCGACCCGGTCGGCGACGGCGCCGCCGAGGAGCCCGAACAGGAGCCAGGGCAGGTAGCCGCACGCCGTCACCAGCGCCACGAGCACGGGGTCCGACGTCAGCGAGGCGGCGAGCAGCGGCAGCGCGGCGGCGCGCAGCGAGTCGCCGAACTTCGAGACGACGGCCGCCGTCCACAGCCGGCCGAAACCCCCGCGCCAGGCCGGCGCCGGGCTCTTCGTCGCGGCCGGCTCAGCCGTCGCGTCCTGGTGCGTCGTCACAACTCCCCCTCCGGTTCCCCTGCTTCGAGAACCGTAGGGGCCGCCACTGACAATCGGCCGCCGAAAGCGCTCCGGCCGGACACCCGAAGGCGTCCGGCCGGACCACGAATCCTAGATTTCGCCCCGCAGTTTCGCGAGAGCCTCGGCGAGGATCGCCTCGCCGTCCGCTTCGCTGCGCCGTTCCCGTACGTACGCGAGATGCGTCTTGTACGGCTCGGTGCGCGGTGGAGCGGGCGGGTTGTCCCGGTCCTGTCCGGCCGGGAACCCGCAGCGCGGGCAGTCCCACGTGTCCGGGACCTGAGCGTCACTGGCGAAGCTCGGCTGCGTCTCGTGCCCGTTCGAGCACCAGAAGGAGATGCGCAGACGGGGCGCGGACTCGCCGCGCTCAGCCTCGCCCATCGGCCCCGCTCCGACCCGGCTTCCCCGGATCGCGTTGCCACTTGCCACGGTCGTAACTCCCTGCGTGATGTGCTGGACTGCATCAGTCAGCGGCTGCCGCCGCGGAGTCGTCGAACAGCTCAGCTGCGAGCGCCCCAGTCTACGTAGGGCTCAACGCGCGTCCAGTGGCCGGAGTTGCACCCCGTCCCCGCAGACGCGAGTCGCAACCCCATGATAGGCCGCGCTCCCGTCTCCGTACCGGACGTCGGGTCAGCTGTCCAGCTTCATCAGCAGGCCGAGCACGATGATGCACGCGAACCACATCAGACCCACCACCACGGTGATGCGGTCGAGGTTGCGCTCGGCGACCGAGGACCCACCGACCGACGACTGCATGCCGCCACCGAACATGTCGGAGAGACCGCCGCCCTTCCCCTTGTGCATCAGAACCAGCAGCATCAGCAGCAGGCTGAATACGATCAGGGCGATCGAGAACCCCATAACCACGGCTGGACCAACTTCCTCGGACTTCGGACTTCGGAGACGGACGACGAGGGCCGGACGGCTGCTGACAGCCGTGCCGGCCCCCGCCAGGGTACGACGGATCGGCCCTACGGCCTACTCACTGGTCGCGGAACCGGACGATCTTGACGAACTCGTCGGAGTCCAGCGCCGCACCGCCCACCAGGGCCCCGTCGACGTCCGGCTGCGCCATGATCGCGGCGACGTTCCCGGACTTGACCGAGCCGCCGTACTGGATGCGGACCTTGTCGGCCAGCTCCTGCGAGTACAGCTCCGCGAGACGGCCGCGGATCGCACCGCAGACCTCCTGCGCGTCCTCGGGGGTGGCGACCTCGCCGGTGCCGATGGCCCACACCGGCTCGTACGCGATCACGACGGACTCGGCCTGCTCGGCCGGTACGTCCTTCAGGCCGCCGTCGAGCTGTGCGAGCGTGTGGGCGACCTGGTTGCCGGCCTTGCGGACGTCCAGGCCCTCGCCGACGCACAGGATCGGCGTCAGACCGTGCTTGTACGCGGCCTTCACCTTGGCGTTGCAGATCTCGTCGGTCTCGTTGTGGTACTGCCGGCGCTCGGAGTGGCCGACGGCGACGTAGGTGCACTTGAGCTTGGCGAGCATCGCGCCCGAGATCTCGCCGGTGTACGCACCGGAGTCGTGCGCCGAGAGGTCCTGGGCGCCGTACTTGATCTTGAGCTTGTCGCCGTCCACCAGCGTCTGCACGGACCGCAGGTCGGTGAAGGGGGGCAGGACGGCGACCTCGACGAAGTCGTAGTCCTTGTCCGCGAGTGCGAAGGCGAGCTTCTGGACGTGTGCGATGGCCTCGAGGTGGTTGAGGTTCATCTTCCAGTTGCCCGCCATAAGCGGGGTGCGCGTGGTCATGCTGGGTCAGTCCTCCAGTGCGGCGAGGCCGGGAAGCGTCTTGCCCTCGAGGTATTCGAGGCTGGCGCCGCCACCGGTCGAGATGTGGCCGAATGCGTTCTCGTCGAAGCCCAGGATGCGGACGGCGGCGGCGGAGTCGCCACCGCCGACCACCGTGAAGGCCGGACTGTCGACGAGGGCCTGGGCAACCGCCTTGGTGCCCTCGGCGTAATCGGGGTGCTCGAAGACGCCCATCGGACCGTTCCAGAAAACGGTGGCCGCGTCGGCGAGTTTCGATGCGTACAGCTTGCGGGTCTCGGGACCGATGTCCAGACCCTCCTGGTCGGCCGGGATGGCGTCCGCGGCGACCGTCGTGGGGTTCGCCGGAGCCTTCGTCTGGAGGTCCGGGAACTCCGGCGAGACCAGTACGTCGACGGGGAGGACGAACTCCACGCCCTTGGCCTCGGCGCGCTCCAGGTACTCCAGGACCGTCGGGATCTGGTCCTCCTGGAGCAGCGAGATGCCGACCTCGTGGCCCTGGGCCTTGAGGAAGGTGTACGCCATGCCGCCGCCGACCAGGATGCGGTCGGCCTTCTCCAGCAGGTGGTCGATCACGCCGAGCTTGTCGGAGACCTTGGCGCCGCCGAGGACCACGGCGTACGGCCGGGAGACGTCCTCGGTGAGCTTCTTCAGGACGCCGACCTCGGTGGCGATGAGGCCGCCCGCGACGTGCGGCAGGCGCGCCGGGAGGTCGAAGACCGAGGCGTGCTTGCGGTGCACGGCGCCGAAGCCGTCGCCGACGTACACGTCGGCGAGCTGGGCCAGCTGATCCGCGAAGGCGCCGCGCTCGGCGTCGTCCTTCGAGGTCTCGCCGGCGTTGAAGCGGAGGTTCTCGACGACGGCGACCTGGCCGTCGCCAAGGCCGGCGACGACGGCCTTGGCGGACTCGCCGACCGTGTCGCTCGCGAAGGCGACCTCGGTCTTGAGCAGTTCACCGAGGCGCGCGGCGGCCGGTGCGAGCGAGAAGGCCGGGTCCGGGGCGCCCTTGGGGCGGCCCAGGTGCGAGGCGACGACGACCCGGGCGCCCGCGGCGGCGAGCTTCTCGATCGTCGGCTGGACGGCGCGGATGCGTCCGTCGTCGGTGATGGTCGTGCCGTCGAGCGGCACGTTGAGGTCGGCGCGGACGAAAACCCGCTTGCCCGCGACCCCTTCGTCGAGAAGTTCGTCGATCGTCTTCATCTGTTACTGGACTCCTTGGGGAGACAAGACACATGACAGGGCCCGGGCAGCGCCGCGTTGCGCTGCCGGGCCCTGTACTCACATGGAGGTGCCTGCCGTACGGATCAGAGCTGGCCGCCGACGAAGACCGTGAGGTCTACGAGCCGGTTGGAGTAGCCCCACTCATTGTCGTACCAGCCGATGACCTTGACCTGAGTGCCCTCGGCCATGGTCAGCGACGAGTCGAAGGTGCAGGAAGCCGGCTCGTTGACGATGTCGGAGGACACGATCGGGTCGACGGTGTACTCGACGATGCCCTTGAGCTCGCCCTCGGCCGCCTTCTGGAAGGCCGCGTTGATCTCGTCCTTGGTGACCTCGCGCTCCAGCGTGATGACGAGGTCGGTGACCGAGCCGGTCGGGACGGGGACGCGCATCGCGATGCCGTCGAGCTTGCCCTTGAGCTGCGGGAGGACCAGGGCGGTGGCCTTGGCGGCACCCGTGGTGGTCGGGATGATGTTCTCGGCCGCGGCGCGGGCGCGACGCAGGTCCGAGTGCGGGAAGTCCAGGATGCGCTGGTCGTTGGTGTACGCGTGCACCGTCGTCATCAGGCCCTTGACGATGCCGAAGTTCTCGTCGAGAACCTTGGCCATCGGCGCCACGCAGTTCGTGGTGCAGGAGGCGTTGGAGATGACGTGGTGGCTGGCCGGGTCGTACTTGTCCTGGTTGACGCCCATCACGATGGTGATGTCCTCGTTCTTGGCCGGAGCCGAGATGAGGACCTTCTTCGCGCCACCGGCCAGGTGCTTCTCCGCATCCGCCTTCTTGGTGAAGATGCCGGTGGACTCGATCACGATGTCGACGCCCAGCTCGCCCCACGGAATGTCCGCCGGGTCGCGCTCGGAGAGGACCTTGATGGTGTGGTCGTCGACGGTGATGGTGTCGGCCGTGTGCGACACCTCGGCCTTCAGGCGGCCGAGGATGGTGTCGTACTTCAGCAGGTGTGCCGTGGTCGCAGTGTCACCCAGGTCGTTGACAGCCACGATCTCGATGTCCGCACCCTGCTCCAGCAGCGCCCGGAAGTAGTTGCGGCCGATGCGGCCGAAGCCGTTGATGCCTACGCGGATCGTCACGAAACCGATCTCCTCGTTGGTACGCCGGGTTTCGACGCCGGCGAGATGTATGGGATGTCCCCGACCGCTTCCGACCCTACCTCTACGCGGCGCTGTGGGTGACATCGAGCGGGCCCGGACACGGCCCGGCGGCCCGTACTCCCCAGTAGGGATACGGACCGCCGGGCGCGGTGCCCGCGGGACCGGTCACCGACAGTCGGCGGGGCGGCCGGAACCGGGTGGTCAGCGCCGCAGCGAACCCAGCGCCTTCCCGAGCAGCGCCGCCCGCTCGCCGGCGCCCGGCACGTGCTCCAGACCGAAGCCGAGGAGCACGGTGTCACGAGTGGTGACCGCCCCGTACGACTTGAACAGCTCGCCGGACCTGGCCCAGTCGCCGCCGACGGCGGGACTGCCCGCCGGAGCGCCCGGGACCGTCCAGGCGCCGAGCGACGTCTCGAAGCCCTCGCTCTCCTTGTCCGCCCCGCCGACGGTCAGACGCGCGTCGTCGGCGAAGACGCCGCGGCCGCCGCTGCCGGGGTCGGTGATGGAGCTGAGCGCCAGTTCGACCTTCTTGCCCGCGTAGGCGCCGAGGTCGAACGCGACCTGCTTCCAGCCCCCGGACGAGCCGGTGAAGCTGTTCCAGGCGCCACTGGTTCCGGTCGCCCGGCAGCCGCCCGCCTCCAGGGTGAGGTAGTGGCGCAGGAAGGGGTGGCCGTTGATGAAGTAGCCCTGGTCGCACTCGGCCGGGACGGTCGTCCGGGTGGCGCCGCCCGCCTCGGGCAGCGTGGTCCAGTCGTCGGCGCCCTCGGTGTGCGCCTCCAGGACGGCGTGGTCGTAGGCGGTTTCCGTGTTCCAGTTGAGGGCGAGCCGCAGCTGCGGCTTGTCAGCGGCGCTCACCCCGGTGAGGTCGACCGTGCGGGAGAGGCGCTTCCAGTCGCCGTCCTCGTGTGCGGCGGCGGCCATCCACTGGCCCGCGTACGGGGCGTACGGATTGACGACGCCCGTGTACAGGCCCGCGTGCGCGCTCCGGAACTGCGGGAACTGCTCGGCCGGCAGAGCGTCCGAGGTGACGGTGTACGCGCCCGCCGCGTCCAGCGGGTTGCCGGCCGCGCCGGTGAGCGGACTGTCCGCTCCGGCGAGCCTCCCGGCGCCCTTGAACCCGGTGGCTCCGGTGGCGTTCGCTCGGCCGTGGGCGCCGAGGTAGTACTGGCTGAAGTCGTTCGTGACGGCCGGGCCGACGACCGCGTTGCCGCCCGCCAGTTCACCGGCCTCGATCAGCTTGCCGCCCTCGTTCAGGAACGCCCGTACGGCGAGCTGGGTCGGGCCGCCCGGCGCTTTCGCGCCGGTGTAGTGGACAGCGGTGCGGAAGTGGGAGAGGACGCCGAGCGCATGCGGCGCGCCCTGCGCGGCGACGTCCCAGACGACGGCGCGGCGGCCGTTCGCCCGCAGCGCGTCGACGTACTTCTGGGCGTGCTCCGCCGGGGCGCCCTCTTCGGCGATCAGCAGGGTGTCCGCCCGGGAACGCTCCGCGACCGCGTACGTGAAGTGCTCGCTGGAGGTGCGCTTGCCGGCCTTGGTGCGTCCGGTGAACCACACCTCCACCGTGTCGCCCGGTTCGGCGTCCTCGACCTCGGCGCGGTACTCGTCGAACCAGAGGTTGTCCTCGCCGCCGTAGGTCTCGCCGCCCTTCCAGCGCTCCAGGTCCTCCTGGTGCGTACGTCCGCCGTTGACGCGGTAGTTGAGCTCCTTGTCCCGTACGGACCTGCGGGCCGTCACGGCGACCTCCTGGTCGCCGCCCCGCGCGTAGGAGGTCGTGAAGGCGTCCGCCGTGAAGTCGGGGGCTGCCATGCCGACGGACGAGGACGGGCGGTCGGGGTGTGCGGCGGTCTCGGCGACGGAGAGCGCGAAGGGCACGTTCTTGGCGAACTCGGCCTGGATCAGTTTCTCGTCGTCGGGGAAGTTGAATCCGGACTGGCAGTCCTCGGGCTTCCACCGGTCGTCGGGGTCGATGTTCGACGCCGTCTGGCAGGTGGTCATCTCGGGGGTGAACATCATCGTGCCGTTGACGTTGGCCGCGTGCCCGTCGGCCTCGCCGTTGGTGGTGTAGAGCTCGGAGGAGACCTGCGGGTGGTACCCGGGAACGGCCGGCTTCTCGGGCGTTCCCGCGAGCGCCTTGTAGAGCACGTCGTCGGGGGTGGGCGTGGCGACCTGCCAGCCGACTCCGTAGAGGATCAGTTCGGCGGCGGAGTGGTAGTTGATGCCGTACTCGAAGCCGATGCGCTTCTGGAAGCGGTCGAGCACCCGGGTCTCGGGCTCGGACATGGGGGACGCGCCGCGGTAGGTGGCGCTGGCGGGGCTGGGCGAGGACCCCTCGTTGTCGTAGCCCCACTTGTAGGCGAAGTTGCGGTTGAGGTCGACGCCGTCGCTCGCGGTGTACGTGCCGTCGCCGTCGATGTCGCGCATGTTCTTGCGCCAGAGGCGGTCGCCGGCCGGGTCGTGGGTCCAGTCGTAGCCGTCCGGGTTGGCGGAGAGCACGAACCACAGCTCGGTGGAGTCCACGATCTTCGTGATGCGGCGGTCCTTGCCGTACCGGTCCAGGTAGTGGTGCATCAGCCGCCGGGTCATCTCGGGGGTGATCCACTCACGGGCGTGCTGGTTGGACAGGTACAGCACGGAGGGCTTGGCGCCGTCCTTGGTCTTCTTCGCGCCCTTGGTGAGCTTGAGGGCGAGGATGTCCTTGCCCTGGAGGGTCTTGCCGATGGAGACGACCTTGGTGAGGTCCGGGTGCGCCTGGCCGGTCTTGACGATCTCCTCCTGGAGATTGCCCTTGCCGCTGTACGGGCGGTAGACGCCGTCCCCGGCCGCGGCGAGGCGGGACTCCGTCTTCGCCGAGACCTTGCGCTCCGTGAGGTTCCTGACGCCCTTGGCGGCCAGTTCCCGGGCCTGGGCGTCGGTGAGGAAGAGCTCGACGCGGGCCGTGCCCTTCTCCGGGGCGCGTTCGCCCATTTCGTGGGCGTCCTGGCCGGCCGCGAGGAGCAGGGGGATCTGCTCCCTCGTGACGTCGGCGTTGAACACCTTGACGGCGTCGGCGCCCGTGTCTGCCCCGGCCCGTCCTGTCCCGTCGGCCTGAGCGGCGGGTGCCGCCGTCATGCCTCCGATCAGCAATGCTCCCGCTGCGAGGATCGATCTCGCTCTGCGCCTCATGAGCCCCCCTTGCCGTTGCCTGCCACGTCAGTGAACAGACGACAGGCTCATGACAGTCCATGGTCATGTCAATAGGGCGTACCGGGCGGACGGGCCACCCGCCGAAGCCCCGGAGGACGTCGGCGGCGGGCCCGTGACGCGTCAGCCGACGAGGCCGTCGGCCATCTCCTCGGTGATCGTGGACTCCGTGCCGGGGATGCCCAGGTCCTGGGCGCGCTTGTCGGCCATGGCCAGCAGCCGGCGGATACGGCCCGCCACGGCGTCCTTGGTGAGCGGCGGGTCGGCCAGCGCGCCGAGCTCCTCCAGGGATGCCTGCTTGTGGTCCATGCGCAGCCGGCCCGCGGCGGCGAGGTGCTCGGGCACCTCCTCGCCGAGGATCTCCAGCGCGCGCCCCACCCGGGCGCCGGCGGCGACCGCGGCGCGCGCCGAGCGGCGCAGGTTGGCGTCGTCGAAGTTGGCGAGGCGGTTGGCGGTGGCGCGGACCTCGCGGCGCATCCGCCGCTCCTCCCACGCCAGCACCGACTCGTGCGCGCCGAGGCGGGTCAGCAGGGCGCCGATGGCGTCACCGTCCCGTACGACGACCCGGTCGACCCCGCGCACCTCGCGCGCCTTCGCGCCGATGGAGAGCCTGCGGGCGGCGCCGACGAGGGCGAGTGCGGCCTCGGGTCCCGGGCAGGTGACCTCCAGCGAGGAGGAGCGTCCGGGCTCGGTGAGCGAGCCGTGCGCGAGGAACGCGCCGCGCCAGGCGGCCTCGGCGTCGCAGGTGGCCCCGGAGACGACCTGCGGGGGCAGACCGCGGATCGGACGGCCGCGGCCGTCGACCAGTCCCGTCTGGCGCGCGAGCTGATCACCGCCCGCCACCACCCGTACGAGGTAACGCGACCCGCGCCGCAGGCCGCTCGGCGCCATCACCACCAGCTCCGAGTGGTGCCCGAAGATCTCAAGGATGTCCTTCTTGAGTCTGCGGGCCGCGAAGCTCACATCCAGCTCCGCCTCGATCACGATCCGGCCGCTCACCAGGTGCAGCCCGCCCGCGAACCGAAGAATCGCCGAGACCTCCGCCTTCCTGCAGCAGGTCCGGGTGACGGGAAGCCGGGAGATCTCGTCCTTCACCGCTGCCGTCATCGCCATGGGCCGATCCTTCCATGCATCCGAAAAATACGGTCGTACGCGGCGGCCAGCAGCTCCGGATCGTGCTTCGGGGAGCCGTCCGGCGCGGCGACCGGCGCCAGCTCGACCGCCGCGCCGAGCCGCTTGGCGGCATCGGCGAGAGACTCGCGGTCGGGCACGGCAGCCTCGTCGGCCAACACCACGTCCAGGGCGAGTTTAGGGGCGTGTCGTCCCAAAACCTCCAAATGACGCTGCGGAGAGAAGCCATCGGTTTCTCCGGGTTGCGGCGCGAGGTTGAGCGAGAGCACGCGGCGGGCCTTCGTCTCGACGAGCGCGTCGAGCAGCTCCGGCACCAGGAGGTGCGGGATCACCGAGGAGAACCAGGAGCCCGGGCCGAGCACCACCCAGTCCGCGTCGAGCACCGCGGCGACGGCCTCCGGCACGGCGGGCGGGTCCTGCGGGACGAGGTGCACGGACTGCACCTCGCCGGGCGTGAGCGCCACGGTCGCCTGGCCGCGGACGGTGTCCACGTCCTCCGGGCGCAGGGGATCGTGGCCCCGTACGAGCGCCTGGAGCTCCAGGGGCACCGCCGACATGGGCAGCACGCGGCCGTGCGCGCCGAGGAGCCTGCCGACCAGGTCCAGGGCCTGGACGTGGTCGCCGAGCTGTTCCCACAGGGCGACGATCAGCAGGTTGCCCACCGCGTGCTCGTGCAGGTCGCCCCGGCTGGAGAAGCGGTGCTGGATGACGCGCGACCAGGTCTGGCCCCAGTCGTCGTCCCCGCACAGCGCGGCGAGGGCCTTGCGCAGGTCACCCGGCGGCAGTACGCCGAGCTCGTCGCGCAGCCGCCCGCTGGAGCCGCCGTCGTCCGCGACGGTGACCACCGCGGTCAGGTCGCCGGTGATGCGGCGCAGCGCCGTGAGCGACGCCGAGAGGCCCATCCCGCCGCCGAGGGCTACGACCTTGGGCTGTGCGCCGCGCTTGCGCTGCGGCCGCGCGGCGTCACCGCCGCGCAGCCGCCGCAGGCGGAAGTTGCGTCCGGTCACTCGCGCCCCATGTCCCGGTGGACGAGGACGGTCTCGACGCCTTCCGAGGACAGACGCGCGGCCAGCTTCTCCGACATGGCCACGCTGCGGTGCTTGCCGCCCGTGCAGCCGACGGCGATGGTCACGTAGCGCTTGCCCTCACGGCGGTAACCGGCCGCGATGAGCTGGAGCAGCTCGGTGTACTGGTCGAGGAACTCCTTGGCGCCCGGCTGGTTGAAGACGTACCCGGAGACCTCTTCGTTGAGGCCGGTGAAGGGGCGCAGCTCCGGGACCCAGTGGGGGTTCGGCAGGAACCGGCAGTCGACGACGAGGTCGGCGTCGACCGGCAGGCCGTACTTGTATCCGAAGGACATGACGGTGGCGCGCAGCTGCGGCTCGTCGTCGCCCGCGAACTGGGCGTCCATCTTGGCCCGCAGCTCGTGGACGTTGAGGCTGGAGGTGTCGATGACCAGGTCGGCATCGCCGCGCAGCTCGCGCAGCAGGTCGCGCTCCGCCGCGATGCCGTCGGTGATCCGGCCGTCGCCCTGGAGCGGGTGGGGGCGGCGTACGGATTCGAAACGGCGTACGAGGGCGTCGTCCGAGGACTCCAGGAAGACGATCCGCCGGGTGACCTCCTTGGCGTCGAGGTCGGCCAGTGACTCCCGGAGGTTGTCGAAGAAGCGCCGGCCGCGGACGTCCACGACGACGGCGATACGGGCGACGTTGCCCTGCGAGCGGGCGCCGAGCTCCACCATGGTGGGGATCAGCGCGGGCGGCAGGTTGTCGACGACGAACCAGCCGAGGTCCTCCAGGCACTTCGCGGCGGTGCTGCGGCCGGCTCCCGACATGCCCGAGATGATCACCAGCTCGGGGATGGCCGCCTCGGCCGCCTCACCGTTGTGCCCGTTGTGCCCGGTCTCGCCGGTTTCCCCGGTCGTGCCCGTACTCACGTGTGCTCCGTCTCCGTCGTGCTCGGTCATTCCTGCTGCCCCCGTTCCGACGGGGAGAACGCGGCCGGGGCGGCCGCGGATTCCTCGTCGTCTTCAATGATCTCTCCTGTCGCCGTGTTCACGGCGGGTGCGGCCGGTGCGGCCTGTGCGAGGAACGCGGCGACGGTCTCGGCCGTCTTGCGGCCTATCCCCGGAACCTCGCAGATCTGGTCGATTGTGGCGGACCGGAGCTTTTTCACCGAACCGAAATGCTTGATCAGGGCGTGCTTGCGCGTATCTCCGAGGCCGGGCACCTCGTCGAGCGGGCCCGCCCTGAAGCGCTTGGCCCGTTTGGTGCGCTGGTAGCGGATGGCGAAGTCGTGAGCCGTGTCACGGACCCGCTGGAGGAGGTACAGGCCCTCGCTGCTGCGGGGCAGGACGACCGGGTCGTCCTCGCCGGGCACCCAGACCTCCTCCAGGCGCTTGGCGAGGCCGCAGACGGCGACGTCGTCGATACCGAGCTCGTCGAGGGCGCGCTGGGCTGCGGCCACCTGGGGCTGCCCGCCGTCGACGACGACGAGCTGCGGCGGGTACGCGAAACGCTTGGGCCGTCCGTCGTCCTCCGCGCCCGGCAGCGGCTCCGCGGGCACCTCGGTCGCCCCGTTCTCCTCGATCCACTCCCCCGTCTTCTCCTTCTCCTGGAGATAGCGCCGGAAGCGGCGGGTGAGCACCTCGTGCATGGACCGGACGTCGTCCTGGCCCTCGAAGGTCTTGATCTGGAAGCGGCGGTACTCGCTCTTGCGCGGCAGGCCGTCCTCGAAGACGACCATGGAGGCCACCACGTCGTCGCCCTGGAGGTGGGAGATGTCGAAGCACTCGATGCGCAGCGGGGCGGAGTCCAGGCCGAGCGCCTCCGCGATCTCCTCCAGGGCGCGGGAGCGGGTGGTGAGGTCGGACGCGCGCTTGGTCTTGTGCAGGACGAGGGACTGCTGGGCGTTGCGCTGGACCGTCGCCATGAGGTCCTTCTTGTCGCCGCGCTGCGGGATCCGCAGCGACACGTTCGAGCCGCGCCGCCCGGCCAGCCACTGGGAGACCGCCGGGGCGTCCTCGGGCATGGCGGGCACCAGGACCTCCTTGGGCACGGCGTCACCCTGCTCCTCGCCGTACAGCTGCTGGAGCGCGTGCTCGACGAGGCCCGCCGTGTCGACGGCCTCGACCTTGTCGGTCACCCAGCCGCGCTGGCCCCTGACCCGTCCGCCGCGTACGTGGAAGATCTGCACGGCGGCTTCGAGCTCGTCCTCGGCGACGGCGATCAGGTCGGCGTCGGTGGCGTCGTTGAACACCACCGCGTTCTTCTCCAGGGCACGGCGCAGCGCCCCTATGTCGTCGCGCAGGCGGGCGGCGCGCTCGTACTCCATGTCCTCGGCGGCCTCGCGCATCTCCTGCTCGATGCGCTTGAGGTACTGGCCCGTGCGGCCGGCCATGAAGTCGCAGAACTCCTCGGCCAGTTCGCGGTGCTCGTCAGGGGTGACGCGGCCCACACAGGGGGCGGAGCACTTGCCGATGTAGCCGAGGAGGCAGGGGCGGCCGGTCCTGGCGGCGTTCTTGAAGACACCTGCCGAGCAGGTGCGTACGGGGAAGACGCGGAGCATCAGGTCGACGGTCTCGCGGATCGCCCAGGCGTGGCCGTACGGGCCGAAGTAACGCACGCCCTTCTTCTTGGGACCGCGCATGACCTGGACGCGGGGGAACTCCTCGTTGAGCGTCACGGCGAGCGACGGATAGCTCTTGTCGTCGCGGTACTTGACGTTGAAGCGGGGGTCGAACTCCTTGATCCAGGAGTACTCCAGCTGGAGCGCCTCCACCTCGGTGGAGACGACCGTCCACTCGACGGACGCGGCCGTGGTGACCATGCTGCGGGTGCGCGGGTGCAGATTGGCCAGGTCCTGGAAGTACGAGGACAGGCGCGGGCGCAGGCTCTTCGCCTTCCCGACGTAGATCACCCGGCGGTGCTCGTCGCGGAATTTGTAGACCCCCGGCGAGTCGGGGATCTGTCCCGGCTTGGGGCGGTAGCTGGAGGGGTCTGCCATGCCTCACACCCTACTTGCGGGCAGTGACAACGCGGGTGCGGCCGGGTGGCACGAGCGGCCCCGGCCCCGGGGGTGGGGCCGGGAGGGGCGGCGGCGGGTCCGGCGGGAGGGTCAGGCGTCCGGGCCGGTGGCCGCGCCGGAGTCGCCCGTGACGAGGTCGCCGCCCTCCACCCTGACCGGTATCTCGGGCAGCGGCACGGTCGCCGGGCCCTGGAGGGCCCGTCCCGTCGTCACGTCGAAACGGCTGCCGTGGCAGGGACAGTTGCCCTCGAGCTTCTCGATCTTGTCCAGGACGCAGCCCGCGTGCGTGCACTGCGCGCTGAACGCCTTGTACTTCCCCTCCGCCGGGCAGCTGACGAGTATGCGCTGCTCGCGGTAGAGCTTGGCGCCGCCGACCGGGACCTCGTCCGCCGCGCCGAGGTTCACGGGCGTGGACGGCAGCGGCTTCGCGTGGCCGAGCTTCGACTCGGTGGAGCAGGCCGCCACGCCCAGTCCGGCCGCGCCGGCGAGGACAGCGCCCTTCAGCACGGTGCGGCGGGGGGCTGACTGGCCGGACATGCGGTCTCCACTGGTCAGGGGGGTCGGTGACAGACCCGACGATACCGGCGGACATCGGCGGCTCTCGCGCGGGCTGTCCCGGAGGGCGGCGATGGGTTACGTTCGGCCCGTGATCGTCGTCGCCGGAGAGTCCCTGATCGACCTGGTGCCGCAGGGGACGGGCGCGCTGGCGCCCTTGTCGCCGCGGCTCGGCGGGGGGCCGTACAACACCGCTGTGGCCCTGGGGCGGCTGGGCTCCGACGCCGCGTTCTGTTCCCGGATCTCGACGGACGGCTTCGGCGAGACTCTGGTCGACGGGTTGCGGGCGGCCGGAGTGGACACCTCGCTGGTCCAGCGCGGTCCCGAGCCGACGACGCTGGCGGTCGCGGCGCTGGGACCGGACGGATCGGCCGGTTACGGCTTCTACGCGGAGGGCAGCGCGGACCGCCTGTTCACGCTGCCGGACGCGCTTCCCGGGCAGGCGCGGGCCCTGGCCCTCGGCACCGGTTCGCTGGTCCTGGAACCGGGGGCGAGCGCGTACGAGGTGCTGCTGCGGCGTGAGGCGGAGCGCGGGCTCTTCACCCTGCTCGACCCGAACATCAGGCCCGGTCTGATCCCGGACGCGGACGCCTACCGTGCCCGGTTCCGGAGCTGGCTGCGTCACGTCTCGCTGCTCAAGGTCTCGCAGGAGGACGCGGCCTGGCTGGGCGGGTCGGTGGAGGAGTGGCTCGCGGCCGGTCCCGCGGCGGTGGTGCTGACGCACGGCGCCCGCGGGATGACCGTGAGGACGCGGGGCGGCGGTGAGGGCGTGAGCGTCCCGGCGGCGCCGGTGCAGGTGGCCGACACCATCGGCGCGGGCGACACGGTGAACGCGGCGCTCCTGCACCGGCTGTCGGCCCACGGGGCCCTGTCGGCGCGGGCCGCGGCGGGGCTCTCGGCGGCCGCCTGGGCCGATGTGCTGGCCTTCGCGGCCCGCGCGGCCGCGCTGACGTGCTCGCGCCGGGGTGCGAACCCGCCGTACGCGAAGGAACTGGCTCCCTGACGCGGCCGGCGCCGCGCACGACGGCGAGCTGCCCCCCACCCCGGATCGGGTGAGGGGCAGCTCGGCATGGGCGGACGCGTACGGCAGCGAGGTGGGTCACGCCTTGCGGGAGCGTGCCGCCTTCGTCGCCGCGCTCGTGCCGGGGGCCTTCTTCGCGGTGGCCGTCCTGGCCGTCGCTGTCTTCCTGGCCGGAGCCGCCTTCGCCGCCGCGACCGCCTTCTTCGCCGGCGCCCTCTTCTTCGCCGGCGTCGCGTCGCTCACCCGGTCGCCCAGGATGTCCCGGAGGAACTTGCCCGTGTGGCTGGTCGGCACGGCCGCCACCTGCTCGGGCGTGCCCTCGGCGACGACCATGCCACCGCCGCTGCCGCCCTCGGGACCCATGTCGACGACCCAGTCGGCCGTCTTGATGACGTCCATGTTGTGCTCGATGACGATCACCGAGTTGCCCTTGTCGACCAGACCGGACAGCACCTTGATGAGCTTGGAGATGTCCTCGAAGTGCAGACCGGTGGTCGGCTCGTCCAGGACGTACACCGTGCGGCCCGTGGACCGCTTCTGGAGCTCGGAGGCGAGCTTCACGCGCTGCGCCTCACCGCCCGACAGCGTCGGCGCGGACTGTCCGAGGCGGACGTACCCGAGGCCCACCTCGGTGAGGGTCCGCAGGTGACGGGCGATGGTGGGGACGGCCTCGAAGAAGTCCAGGGCCTCCTCGATCGGCATGTCCAGCACCTCGGCGATGGACTTGCCCTTGTAGTGGACCTCCAGGGTCTCCCGGTTGTAACGCGCCCCGTGGCAGACCTCGCACGGGACGTACACGTCCGGCAGGAAGTTCATCTCGATCTTGATGGTGCCGTCGCCCGAGCAGTTCTCGCAGCGGCCGCCCTTGACGTTGAAGGAGAAGCGGCCCGGCAGGTAGCCGCGCACCTTCGCCTCCATCGTCTCCGCGAACAGCTTGCGCACGTTGTCGAAGACACCCGTGTACGTCGCCGGGTTGGACCGGGGCGTCCGGCCGATCGGCGACTGGTCGACGTGGACCACCTTGTCGACGAGGTCGTCGCCCTCTACGCGCGTGTGGCGCCCCGGCACCGTACGGGCGCCGTTCAGCTCCCGGGCCAGGTGCGTGTAGAGGATGTCGTTGACCAGCGTCGACTTGCCGGAGCCGGAGACGCCGGTGACGGCCGTCAGGACGCCGAGCGGGAACGACACGTCGATGTCGCGCAGATTGTTCTCACGGGCGCCGTGCACGGTGAGCTGCCGCGCCGGGTCCACGGGGCGGCGGATGTCCGGCATGGCGATGGCCCGCTTGCCGGCCAGGTACTGACCGGTGACGGACGCCTTGTTGGCCAGCAGCTGCTTCAGGGAGCCGCTGTGGACGACCTTGCCGCCGTGCTCGCCGGCGCCCGGGCCGATGTCGACGATCCAGTCGGCCACCTTGATGGTGTCCTCGTCGTGCTCGACGACGATCAGGGTGTTGCCCATATCGCGCAGCCGGACCAGCGTCTCGATGAGGCGGTGGTTGTCGCGCTGGTGCAGACCGATGGACGGCTCGTCCAGGACGTACAGCACGCCGACGAGGCCGGAGCCGATCTGGGTGGCGAGCCGGATGCGCTGGGCCTCGCCGCCGGACAGCGTGCCGGCCGCGCGGTTGAGCGACAGGTAGTCCAGGCCCACGTCGACCAGGAACTTCAGCCGCTCGTTGACCTCCTTGAGCACCCGCTCCGCGATCTTCTTGTCGCGGGCGTTCAGCGTCAGCCGGCCGAGGAAGTCCGCGCAGTCGCTGATCGACATCGCGGCGACCTCGGCGATGGACTTCTCCATGACCGTGACCGCGAGGACGAGGGGCTTGAGGCGCGTGCCGTTGCAGGTGGGGCAGTGCACTTCGCGCATGTAGCCCTCGAAGCGCTCCCTGCTGGAGTCGCTCTCGGCCTCGGAGTGCCGTCGCTTGACGAACGGCACCGCGCCCTCGAAGGACGTGGTGTACGCCCGCTCGCGCCCGTACCGGTTGCGGTAGCGGACCTCGATCTGCGTCTTGTGCCCGTGCAGCAGAGCCTTCTTGGCCCGCTGCGGCAACCCCGCCCACGGGATGTCCGTACGGAACCCGAGGGCGTCGGAGAGCGCGCCGACCAGGCGCGCGAAGTAGTCCTTGGTGTGGCCGTGGGACCAGGGGTTGATCGCGCCCTCGTCGAGGGACTTGTCCTCGTCCGGGACGATCAGCTCCGGGTCGACCTCCATGCGCGTGCCGATGCCGGTGCAGTCGGGGCAGGCGCCGAAGGGAGAGTTGAAGGAGAAGGACCGGGGCTCCAGCTCCTCGAACGACAGGTCGTCGTACGTGCAGTAGAGGTGCTCGGAGTACATCCGCTCACGGTCGGGGTCGTCCGCGGGGAGGTCGACGAAGTCGAGGATGACCATGCCGCCGGACAGGCCGAGAGCGGTTTCCACCGAGTCGGTGAGTCGGCGCTTGGCGCTGTCCTTCACCGTAAGGCGGTCGATGACCACCTCGATGGTGTGCTTCTCCTGCTTCTTCAGCTTGGGCGGCTCGCTCAGCTGGACGGTCTCCCCGTCCACCCGCGCGCGGCTGTAGCCCTTGGTCTGCAGGTCGGCGAAGAGATCGACGAACTCGCCCTTGCGCTCGCGCACCAGCGGGGACAGCACCTGGAAGCGGCTGCCCTCGGGCAGCTCCAGCACCTTGTCGACGATGGCCTGCGGCGACTGGCGCGCGATCGGGCGGCCGCACTCGGGACAGTGCGGCTTGCCGATGCGGGCGAACAGCAGGCGGAGGTAGTCGTAGACCTCCGTGATGGTGCCGACCGTCGAACGCGGGTTGCGCGAGGTCGACTTCTGGTCGATGGACACCGCGGGCGACAGTCCCTCGATGAAGTCCACGTCGGGCTTGTCCATCTGGCCCAGGAACTGCCGGGCGTAGGAGGAGAGCGACTCGACGTACCGGCGCTGCCCCTCGGCGAAGATCGTGTCGAACGCGAGGGACGACTTGCCCGACCCCGAGAGCCCGGTGAACACGATGAGGGAGTCACGCGGGAGGTCGAGCGAGACGTTCTTGAGGTTGTGCTCGCGAGCGCCACGAACGATGAGACGGTCGGCCACGCCGGTCCGCACCTTTCTTGAGAGAGGCAGAGAAGACTGAGCCCCCCGGGTTCTCAGACTATGGGGGTAACCGCAGCGGTGTCGTAAGGATTCCTGATGCCTCTGACGAGCGTATAGCACGTGCATTCGAATTAAGGCCTCGGCCGAACGGCTTCACCCGATCGTGTGACCGGTACTAATGTCGGCGGCATGAACGATCACGTGCGCGACCTGGCCTCTGTACGCGAAGCGACCGACCGGCTCCTCGCCGCGACCGGCAAACTGGACAACGCCGACGTGACGGAACCGTCACGGCTGCCCGGCTGGACCCGCGGCCACGTGCTCGCCCACCTCGCCCGCAACGCGGACGCTCTCTTGAACGTCCTGTCCGGCCGACCCATGTACGCCAGTGCCGAAGTCCGTGACGCCGACATCGAGCGCGACGCCCCGCGACCGCTCTCCGTACAGCTGGAGGACGTGCGCGACAGCGCGGCCCGGTTCGACGAGGCGGCCGCCGTTCCGGCCGACTGGTCCCGTACGGTCGAGCTGCGCAACGGCGTCATGGACTCGGCCTCCCGCATCCCCTTCCGCCGCCTCGTCGAGGTCGAGCTGCACCACGTCGACCTGGGCATCGGGTACGAGCTGGAGGACCTCCCGGAGGACTTCACGGAGCGCGAGATCGCGTTCCTGGCGGAGCGCTTCACGGGGGCCTCCGGCCTGCCCGCGATCGCGCTGTCGGCCACCGACGGACGGCAGTGGCGCACGGGAAGCACCGAAGGCGATCCCGTGAACGTCACCGGCAGCGCTCCGGACCTGCTGGGCTGGCTCGCGGGCCGGCGCGACGGCGCCGCTCTCGACACCGCCGGCGCCCCGCTCCCCGCGCTGCCGCCGCTATAGGCTGAGCCCATGACGTACAGCGGAGCGGTGAAGGTCGGCGGTCCTGCGAACGTGCACGAGCTCGCGGACCTGATGATCTCCAAGGTCGCGGTCGGGTCCATGAACAACAACGCGTACCTGCTGCGCTGCCGCCACACCGGGGAGCAGCTGCTGATCGACGCGGCCGCGGAGCCGCACACCCTCCTGAGGCTCATCGGTGACGACGGCATCGCGTCCGTCGTCACCACCCACCGCCACGGCGACCACTGGCAGGCTCTCGCCGACGTCGTGGCGGCGACCGGGGCGCGCACGTACGCGGGCCGGTACGACGCGGAGGGCATCCCGGTGCCGACCGACGTGCTGCTGGACGACGGCGACACCGTCCGCGTCGGACGCGCCGAACTCACGGCCCGCCACCTGGTCGGCCACACCCCGGGCTCCGTCGCCCTCGTCTACGACGACCCGCACGGGCATCCGCACGCCTTCACCGGGGACTGCCTCTTCCCGGGCGGCGTCGGCAACACCTGGAAGGACCCGGAGGCGTTCGCGAGCCTCATCCGCGACGTCGAGGAGAAGCTCTTCGGCGCGCTCCCCGACGAGACGTGGGTCTACCCCGGGCACGGCGATGACACCACGCTCGGCAACGAGCGCCCGCACCTGCCCGAGTGGCGCGAGCGCGGCTGGTAGGGAGCGCCGTACCGTGCGCTTTCGCCCTGAGGGTGACGTGCCGGGCGGGCCGGTACGACTACTTCGGCGGGTCCCGTAACCGCCGGCCCGGCCGGGTAGTTGTGGCCGCATGCGCCAGGAACGACCTCCCTCCATGCCCCGCCTCGCGACCGCGTCGCTCGCCGGAACAGCCATCGAGTTCTACGACTTCTTCGTCTACGGAACAGCGGCCGCGCTCGTTCTCGGGCCCCTCTTCTTCCCGACCTTTTCGCCGCTCGCGGGAACGCTCGCCGCGTTCGGCACCTTCGCTGTCGGTTTCATTTCACGACCGCTCGGATCTGTCGTCTTCGGGCACATCGGCGACCGTTATGGGCGCCGTCCTGTCCTGTTCGCCTCCCTGTTGCTCACGGGAATCGCGACCGTCGCCGTCGGCTGCGTACCGACGTACCAGTCGATCGGAGTGGCGGCGCCCGCGCTCCTTCTCGTGCTCCGCTTCCTCCAGGGGCTCGGGCTCGGTGGCGAGTGGGGCGGCGCGGTCCTGCTGACCGCCGAACACGCCCCTGCGAACCGGCGCGGACTGTGGGCGAGTTTCCCGCAGATCGGCCCGCCGGTCGGCTTCCTCCTCGCCAACGGCACCGTGCTCGCCCTCTCGGCCTCGCTGACCGACGCGCAGTTCGCGTCCTGGGGATGGCGTGTGCCGTTCTGGGCGGCGGGCCTCCTCGCGGCGGGCGGGCTCCTCCTGCGTACGTCCCTGGCGGAGACGCCGCAGTTCACGCGGCTTGCCGAGACCGACGAGCGGGCCCCCGTCCCCCTCGTCGAGGTCGCACGCGACCACTGGAGGCTGGTGCTGCTCACGGCCGGCGCGCTCGCCGTCGGGTACGCCGTCTTCTACGCCGTGACCACCTGGTCGCTCGCCTACGCGACGGAACACCTGGGCGTCAGCCGCACGGTGATGCTCGCCTGCATCATGGCGGCCGTGGCGGTGACGGGCGTCGTCACCCCCTTCGTCGCGATGCTGGGCGACCGCTACGGGCGCAGGCCGCTGTGCCTGGCGGGGTGCGCGGCGGCGGCGCTGTCGATGTTCCCGATGGTCGCCCTGCTGGTGACCGCCGAGCCGCTGCTGATGTTCCTCGGCCTGCTGGGAGCGCTGCTGTCGTTCGTCACCATGTTCGCGGTGATCGCCGCGTACCTGCCGGAGTTGTACGAGCCGAAGGTGCGCTGCACGGGCGCGGCCGTCGGTTACAACCTGGCGGGGGTGCTGGGCGGCGCGCTGACCCCGGTGGTGGCGACGGCGGTGGCGCACGGCGGCGGGCCGCCGTGGGGGGTCGCGGTGTACCTCACCGCCATCGCCCTGCTGAGTCTGGGGTGCTTCGCTCTGCTGCCGGAGACACGGCCGGCGCCCGGCACGGTGGCGGAACCCGCTCCGGCGTGATCACCGGCGTACGACGCGACACCGGCCGGTGCGAGCGGGTCGTCCGCTCGCACCGGCCGGTGTGCTGCGTGCTTCGCCGGTCGGTCAGGACTCGACGCTCTCCTTGTCCGCGGCCTCGGCGGCCTCTGCCTCGGCGCGCTGTTCCGTCTTCTTGTTGGCGATGAGGCTGGTGATCGTGGTGATGATCAGCACGCCGCAGATGACCGTCAGCGAGAAGGGGATGGAGATCTCGGGGACGTGCACCCCGGACTCGTGCAGGGCGTGCAGCACCAGCTTGACGCCGATGAAGCCCAGGATGACCGACAGGCCGTAACTCAGGTGGACCAGCTTCTTGAGCAGCCCGCCGATGAGGAAGTACAGCTGCCGCAGACCCATGAGGGCGAAGGCGTTGGCGGTGAAGACGATGTACGGGTCCTGGGTGAGGCCGAAGATCGCCGGGATGGAGTCGAGCGCGAACAGCACATCGGTGGTGCCGATGGCGAGCATGACGACCATCAGCGGCGTCAGGACGCGCTTGCCGTTGTTCCGGATGAAGAGCTTCGTGCCGTGGTACCTGTCCGCGACGCCGAAGCGGCTCTCGATCGACTTGAGGAGACGGTTCTCCTCGAACGCCTCGTCCTCCTCGTCGGCCCGCGCCTCCTGGATGAGCTTCCAGGCGGTGTAGATGAGGAACGCGCCGAAGATGTAGAAGACCCACGAGAAGTTGGCGATGACCGCGGCACCGGCCGCGATGAAGATCGCGCGCAGCACCAGAGCGATCAGCACACCGATGAGCAGTACGCGCTGCTGGAGCTGGGACGGCACCGAGAACTTCGCCATGATCAGGACGAAGACGAACAGGTTGTCCACGCTGAGCGACTTCTCTGTGATGAAGCCCGCGAAGAACTCACCGGACGCCTGCGCGGTACCGAAGATCAGCAGGCCGATCCCGAAGAGAACCGCAAGCACGATCCAGACGACCGTCCAGATTCCGGCTTCCTTGATCGACACATCGTGCGGCTTGCGCCCGATGAGGAAGTCGACGGCGATCAGGGCGACCAGACCGAGAATGGTCAGCGCCCAAAGGGTCATTGAAACGTCCACTGCGCCTCCGGCAGATAGCTACGGCAACTCACTCAGCGTCGTCGCTGCCGGAGGTCTCTTCCACCCAAGCGCGAATCGCACGATCGGGCCGACGCCCCGGGACCGATGGCGGTCCGTATTGACGGGTACGTCGCAGCCGGGAGTACTCCCCTCCGCTCCTCGAAGGGTACAGGAAAACCCAAGAGCAGGTAAAGGGATGGGTAAAGCACTCCCAAAAGCGCGGGTCAGCGGGGCAGTGACCGCCTCGCCGCCGCCACCTGCGCGAGCACCTGCCGCACGACCTGACTGCCCGGCGGCGGCAGCTGCGGCTCGTACGTCCAGGTGTGACCGACCCACGGGTCGATCAGGTGGTCGTCGGGCACCGGCGTGACGCGCAGCATCGAGCGCCACAGCGGATCGAGCACGGGACCGTAGGCGCTCGCGTCCTCGCGGTCCGCGACCACCATCAGGTGCACGCCGACCGAGGGTCCCTCGTCGGCCAGGTAGCGGAGCTGGGTCACGGCGCGGTCGTCGAACCCGTGCGGGAAGTCGTTGACGATCAGGAGCTGCTCCGCCGTGTCCAGATCCGGCGGCAGGGAGTCGCTGACTCCGCCGCGGACCGCTATCTGCACCAGTTCCACCCGCTGAGTGAGCTTCGCCAGCACCGCCGTCACGCCCTGGGCGCCGGCCGCAGGCGGCGCGGCGAGCACGCCGGACTCGGTCAGCGGGGCGAGCGCGGTCGCGCCGGTGCCCGCCGGATCGATGACGTGGACGGTGAACTCGCCCGCGGGGTAGACCGCGAACAGCCGTGCGGCGTGCGCGGCAGCGGTCTCCAGGGCCGCCCTGCGCAGCTGGTCGGACTGCATCATGAGCGCGGCCTCGGAACGGGAACGGCCGCTGTCGATCCACAGACCGCGGTCCAGCGGCAGCCGCACCAGCATGGGAATGCGCAGGTCGGGCCGTTCGGGGAGGTGGAGGTCGCCGACACGCAGGGCCATGGGGATCTCCATGGGCACCCGGTAGCCGTGCCAGACCGGATTGCTCCACGCGGCGAAGGCGGGCGGCAGGGCGGGCTCGACGACGTCGGCCTCCGCGACGAGCTGCGTCAGGTCGCGCTCCAGTACGTCGCGGGCCCGGCCGACGAGCTGGTCGTGCTTGGCCTGGGCCGCCGCGCGGGCGGTGTCGCCCGCGGTGCCGATGCGGCTACGCGGGTCGGAGAGGGCCTTGTCGAGCTCCTGGTCCATGCGGGACTCGGCGAAGTCGACCGCGCTGCGGTACGCCGAGACCGTGCGGGCCAGGTCTTCGAACATGCCCCACACCTGGTTGTACAGCCGCTCGTCCATGGACCAGCCGGTCGCGTCACCGGCGACGGGCTGCGGGTGTCCGCCCGGCGGGACGGGCGGCGCGGTGGGCGGCGGAGGCGGCGGCGCGGCGGCGCGGCGGCGCGGGTGCGCGTAGTCGATGGGACCACCCTGCGGGGACGGGGAGGCAGCACCCTCCGGGCCGGGCGGCGACGCGGTCACCGGCGGGACGGGCGTGGGGCCCGGGGTGGGGCCGGGCGCGTGGGGCGGCGCGGCGTCGCTCTGGGCGTCGCGTCCGCCGTTCGTGGCGTGGGACGCCGTGCGCCGTGCCCGGTCGTCGTCATGGGCGCGCGGCGGGGCCGGGGCGACGGAGCGGGCCATCCCGCTGCTGACGGCGGCCTGGATGGCGGCGGCGAGTTCCCGCGCCTGCGGGAGGCCCTGGTCGCGGAGCATGTCGGCGAGGCCGCCCGCGTACCCCTGACCGACGGCGCGCACCTTCCACATGCCCTGCCTGCGGTAGAGCTCGAGGGCGACGACCGCGGACTCGCTGTCCAGGCCGGTCACGGTGTACGTGGCCACTTCGGAGCCGTCGAGTCCGGTGACGGAGACGAAGGGGGCCGCGACGGCGCCGAAGCGCGCCGGACCGCTGCCCACTCCCGTCGGGAGGGCGAGCAGGACGTTCAGCCGGTGCACCGTCTCGGGCAGCGCCCCGAGGTCCACGGCCAGCCGGTGGTCGGCTGCGGCCTGCTTGGACACCTCGAGCCCGGGGAGGCTGGGCGAGCCGGGGTGGGCGACCCACTCCGTGCCGCGTACGGCGCCCTGCTCGTCGCAGAGCGTGGCTCCGGCCACGACCGGCGTGCCGGCCGACACCCGGATCTCCAAACGGGCCTGGGGCAAGGGGTGGTTCTGCCCCCGGACCAGCTCGGCCGTCATCGCCTGTCTCCCCCGCGTCGCTTCGTCGACGGCCACAGCGGTGGCCGGTGGTGGCTGGTGCCCGGTGCGCGTGCACCGCGTGGTGCGCGTGTGTGCTGCGCGGTGCGCATGTGGTGCAGCTCCCGGCGGGCCGATGCCCCCGGGAGCTGCGCGTGCTTCGGCAGTCGCCTGCTACAGGTGCGGCAGGATCGACGGCATCAGGTCCTGGAAGGTACGGCCGTTGGCAGGGGTGCCGATGGCCGTCATCTGCCAGCCGGCGCCGGCGCGGTGCACCTTCGCCATGATCTGGGCGGTGTACTGGCCGCCGCCGTCGAGCGTGTAACGGGCCATCTCCTGGCCGTTGGTCTCGTCGACGATGCGGCAGAACGCGTTCTGCACTTCCTGGAACGTCTGGCCGGTGAAGGAGTTCACCGTGAAGACGATCTGGTCGATGTGCACCGGCACGCGCTGGAGGTCGACGAGGATCGCCTCGTCGTCCCCGCCCTGACCGGCGCCGCCGACCAGGTTGTCACCGGTGTGCTTGACGGAGCCGTCGTCGCTGACGAGGTGACGGAAGAAGACGACGTCGACCGGCTGCTTGTCCGCGAACAGGACGGCCGAGGCGTCGAGGTCCACCTCCCGGGTGCGCGAGCCGAACAGACCGCGCCGGGGCGCCGCCTGCCAGCCGAGCCCCATCCGGACGGCGGTCAGCGTGCCGCCGCCCTTCTTCTCCAGGCTGATGGCCTGACCCTTGGTCAGATTGACGCCAGGTCCCCCGGGCGCGCTGCCCTTGGATACGTCCACCACGCGCTGTCCCCTCTCCTTACATACCCCGCGGTCCGCCCGTGTGCGTGCGGCTGCCAAGAACCCTACGCAGTCGGGCCCGGGCCGCACAGTCGCGGCGTACTTTGTGTCGGTCTTGCAACACACCGGGCGCCCGGTGCGTCAGGCCTGACCCGCCTCCCTCATCTGTCGCAGTTCCTTCTTCAGTTCGCCCACCTCGTCCCGCAGGCGAGCGGCCACCTCGAACTGCAGCTCGGCGGCGGCGCCGCGCATCTGTTCCGTCATCTCCTCGATGAGGGCGGCCAGTTCGGCGGCGGGACGGTCGGTGAGCACGTCGCCCTTCTTGGCCGCCCTGGCGCCCTTGGCGGCCTTGTTGCCGAGTACGGGCACCGGGGCCTTCGCGCCCTTGCCCTCCTTGGCCTGCCGGAAGCCGGAACCGAGCAGCTCCTCGGTGTCGACCTGCTCGCGTGCGATCGAGGCGACGATGTCGTTGATCTTCTTGCGCAGCGGCTGCGGATCGACTCCGTGCGCCGTGTTGTACGCGATCTGCTTCTCCCGGCGCCGGTTGGTCTCGTCGATGGCCTTCTCCATCGCCGGGGTGACCTTGTCGGCGTACATGTGCACCTGCCCGGAGACGTTGCGCGCCGCGCGGCCGATCGTCTGGATCAGGGAGGTGCCCGAGCGCAGGAAACCCTGCTTGTCGGCGTCGAGGATGGCGACCAGCGAGACTTCGGGCAGGTCGAGGCCCTCGCGCAGCAGGTTGATGCCGACCAGGACGTCGTACTCGCCGGAACGCAGTTCGCGCAGCAGCTCGACGCGGCGGAGCGTGTCGACGTCGCTGTGGAGATAGCGGACCTGGATGCCGAGCTCGAGGAAGTACTCGGTGAGGTCCTCTGACATCTTCTTGGTCAGGGTGGTGACGAGGACGCGCTCGTCCCGCTCGGTTCGCTTCCTGATCTCATGCACCAGGTCGTCGATCTGCCCCTCGGTGGGTTTGACGACGACCTCGGGGTCGATGAGGCCGGTGGGGCGGATGATCTGCTCCACGAAGCCGTCGGAGCGCGAGAGTTCGTACGCGCCCGGGGTGGCGGAGAGGTAGACCGCCTGACCGACGCGCTCCTGGAACTCCTCCCACTTCAGCGGGCGGTTGTCCAGGGCGGACGGCAGCCGGAAACCGTGGTCGACCAGGGTCCGCTTGCGGGACGCGTCGCCCTCGTACATCGCGCCGATCTGCGGGACGGTGACGTGCGACTCGTCGATGACCAGCAGGAAGTCCTCGGGGAAGTAGTCGAGGAGGGTGTGCGGCGCGGTGCCGGGGGCTCGGTCGTCCATGTGCATCGAGTAGTTCTCGATGCCGGAGCAGCTGCCGATCTGGCGCATCATCTCCAAGTCGTAGGTGGTGCGCATGCGCAGACGCTGGGCCTCCAGCATCTTGCCCTGCTTCTCCATCTCGGCGAGCCGGTCCTCAAGCTCCTTCTCGATGCCCCGGACCGCCTTCTCCATGCGCTCGGGTCCGGCGACGTAGTGGCTGGCGGGGAAGACGTAGAGCTGCTGGTCCTCGCTGATGATCTCGCCGGTCAGCGGGTGGAGCGTGGAGAGCGCCTCGATCTCGTCGCCGAACATCTCGATCCGGACGGCCAGCTCCTCGTAGACCGGGAAGATCTCGATGGTGTCGCCGCGCACCCGGAAGGTGCCGCGGGCGAAGGCCACGTCGTTGCGCGTGTACTGGATGTCGACGAAGCGGCGCAGCAACTGGTCGCGGTCGATCTCCTCGCCGACCTTCAGCGGCACCATGCGGTCCACGTACTCCTGCGGCGTACCGAGGCCGTAGATGCAGGAGACGGAGGCGACCACGACGACGTCGCGGCGGGTGAGCAGCGAGTTCGTCGCGGAGTGGCGCAGCCGCTCGACCTCCTCGTTGATCGAGGAGTCCTTCTCGATGTACGTGTCCGACTGCGGGACGTACGCCTCGGGCTGGTAGTAGTCGTAGTACGAGACGAAGTACTCGACGGCGTTGTTGGGCAGCAGCTCGCGGAACTCGTTCGCCAGCTGGGCCGCCAGGGTCTTGTTCGGCGCCATGACGAGCGTGGGTCGCTGGAGCTTCTCGATCATCCAGGCCGTAGTCGCCGACTTGCCGGTGCCGGTCGCACCGAGCAGGACGACGTCCTTCTCACCTGCGCGAATACGCCGCTCCAGCTCGGCGATGGCCGCCGGCTGGTCACCGCTGGGCTGGTAGGAGCTGACGACCTCGAAGGGCGCCACCGTACGTTCGATGCTTGAAACGGGCCGCATGCATCAACCGTACGACCCGGCACTGACACTCACGTGGTGACCGCCCGGGTCACCGGCGCCACGAGACCTCCGCGGCCGGCTGCGGCATGCCGGCCGTGGACCTCCGTCGCTCCCGCGGCCGGCCGCCGACCAGCCGCGGATCGCGCAGCACGACCACGCCCGCCACGATCAGGAAGATCAGCGGGCCGATCAGCATGGGCGCGAGGGCCGGAGTGGCCGACGCGCCGCCCGCGGCGCCCACGGGCTCGTGAAGGTGGACGCTGAGCGCCGCCATGCCCGTGTAGTGCATGCCGCTCACCGCGAGCCCCATGACCAGGCTCGCGCCGAGGCTCGGCAGGAACCCCCGGACCGACACGGCCGCCCAGAGCGCCGTCGTCGCGGCGACCACCGCGATCACCACGGACAGAGCGACGGTGAGCGTCTCGTACTGGAGCTGCCCGCGCAGTCGCATTCCGGCCATACCGAGGTAGTGCATGGAGGCGACCCCCAGGCCGGTGATCGTGCCGCCCGTGACAAGCGCCATCGGGGTGACTCCCCGGTGCCCCACGATGAAGACGCCGACGCCGACCATGAGGACGGCGACGCCGAGACTGGCGTACGTCAGGGCCGCGTCGTAGCCCACCGGGGTCTCCTTCACCGCGAAGCCCATCATCGCGATGAAGTGCATGGTCCAGATGCCGGAGCCGATCGCGGCGGCCGCCAGGGCAAGCCAGCCGGCCCGCCGGCCGCGCCGTTCGTCCATGAGTGCTCTCGCGGTGCAGCGCAGTCCCAGCGCGCCGCCGAGGCAAGCCATGAGGTAGGCCGCGACCGGGGTGACGAGACCGTAGCTGAATCCGTCGACAGTGCCAGTGCCCTGCATGCCTTTTGCGCCCTTCAGCTGCCGTCACCAGGTGGAAAGGGCCCCACTCGTGGTACGGAGGCCGTTTTTGGCGAGAGTAGGCGGAGCCGGGTGATCAGTACACGTTTTTCCGGCAAAACAGTTGCCGGGAAATTGACACGTGACGCCGCCACGCCGGTTTCGTTCACTTCGTGGCCATCCTTCGCCTGCCCGTCGTTGACTATGTGCTGTCACTCTCGGACCGTCAGTGATCGCTCCACGCGAGGAGTCCTTGTGTACGCACGCACCGTCTCGGCCGCCGCGCTCGTGGGCGCCGCCGCACTGCTGCTGCCCGCCCCGGCCACCCCGGCATTCGCTCCCGCCGCCCACCAGGACGGCCCCGCCGTCATCGCCCACCGGGGCGCGTCCGCCTACGCGCCCGAGAACACGCTGGCGGCGATCGACCTGGCCGACCGGATGGGCATCGACTGGGTGGAGAACGACGTACAGCGCACCAAGGACGGTGAACTGGTCGTCGTCCACGACGACAGCCTGGCCAGGACGACCAACGTCGAGCAGATCTTCCCCGGCCGTTCCCCCTGGAAGGTCAAGGACTTCACCGCGGCGGAGATCGCCAGGCTGGACGCGGGCAGCTGGTTCGGGCGCAAGTTCGCCGGCGCGCGCGTGCCGACCCTGAAGCAGTACGTGAACCGGGTCGAGCGCAACCACCAGAAGCTTCTCCTGGAGATCAAGAAGCCCGAGCTCTACCCGGGCATCGAGAAGGACACCCTGCGCGTGCTCCGCAAGGCGGGCTGGCTGAACCGCCATCACGTCAAGCACAGGCTCGTCATCCAGAGCTTCGGCGCGGACAGCGTGAAGGCCGTGCACAAGCAGCGGCCCGATCTCACGACCGGCTTCCTCGGCACGCCCCCGGTCGCCGAGCTGCCGCGGTACGCCCGGTTCACGGACCAGATCAATCCGACGCACACCTCGCTCACGGCCGACTACGTCGCGGCGGTCCACCGGTTGAAGGGCGCGCACGGCAAGCAGCTGAAGGTCAACACGTGGACGGTGAACACGGCGGCCGGCGCTGTCCGGGTGGAGGACTTCGGCGTCGACGGGATCATCTCCAACAACCCCGACATCGTGCGGGACGCGGTGGGCGGGTAACCCCGGCCCGGGGCGTTGTCAGTGCGCGGTCGTACCGTGGGCGCATGGACAGTGACGGGCGGATCGTGGAGTGGGCGGTCATCGGCAGCGGCGACAGCGGCGTGGGGCCGCTGCTCGTCGCGGCCACCGACGCGGGTCTGGTCTGCGTGGCCTTCCATGCCACGCCGGCGATACGGGAGAGGGTGGTCGCCCAGTTGCGGACACGCCTGGCCGCCGAGGTGCGCGAGGCGCCCGGCTCGCCGAGGCTGGCCGAGCCCATACGGCAGTTCGCGGCGTACTTCGCCGGCGAGCTCCGCGACTTCGCCCTGCCGCTGGACTGGTCGCTCAGCTCCGGATTCAACCGGCAGGTGCTCCGTGAGCTCGCGACCGGGGTTCCGTACGGCGCGGTCGTCGGGTACGGCGACCTGGCGGGCCGGGTCGGCCAGCCGGGGGCGGCGCAGGCGGTCGGGGCCGCCATGGGGTCGAATCCGCTGCCGGTGGTGGTGCCCTGCCACCGGGTGGTGGACAGCGACGGTGGACTCGGCGGGTTCGGCGGCGGCCTGGAGACCAAGCGGGCGCTGCTGGCGCTCGAAGGGGTGCTGCCGCAGCCGCTGTTCTGACACCGGGCCTGGAGGCGGCGCGGGGAGCCGCACCGGCGAACGGCCGGGCGACCGAACCGCCATGAGGCCCGGCTGGACGGAGACGCGGGACCGGGGACCCGGGTGAGCATTCTCGGTTTCGTCGCTGCGTAAGGACTGGCACACTGCGGCGGTGACTACCACTCCTGCTGCGCGCGAGCCCGCCCCCGGCTCCCTCGTCGACCGTTCGCCGATCGGTGGGTGCCTGCCGATGTCCGACGGCTCCCCTGCGGCCCGGCACGTCTTCCCGGCGGCGGGAGAGACGCGGGTCAAGGCCCTCCGGGCACCCGTCCCGGCCAATCGTCCGCGCGCCGGGGCCCTGCGGGCGCCCGGCGCGGTGCACTCCGTCCGCCGGGACGCCCTGCTCCCCCGGGTGCCCCACGGAGAGCGCCGCCTGCCGAGCCGGCGGTGCGCCGCCGCGGTGGGTTCCGACGGGAGAAGGGCGTACGCGCTGTGACCACTCCCGGCAAGACGGTTGCGGCGGCGTCCGTGCCCACCCCCGAGGCGCTGCGCGCCCTGAGGCGGCGTACCTCCGTCGTACTCGTCGTGAGCCAGATCCTCGGCGGGCTGGGAGTGCCCATCGGCATCGCGCTCGCGCCCGTGCTGGCGGTCGAAGTCAGCGGCACCGAAGCCGTTTCGGGGCTCGCGCCGACCGCGTCCGTCGCCGGCACCGCGCTGCTGTCGATCCCGCTGGCCTCCCTCATGACCTCGCGCGGGCGACGGCCCGGACTGGTCCTCGCGTACCTGATCGGCGCGCTCGGCGCGGGACTGGTGGTCGTCGCCGCCGTCGTCGGGAGCTTCCCGTTGCTGCTGCTGGGCATGGCCGGGTTCGGCGCCGCGTCGTCGGCCAACCTGCAGGCACGTTTCGCCGCGGCCGACCTGGCCGAGCCGGACCGGCGCGCCCGGGCGATCTCGACGGTCGTCTGGGCCACGACGATCGGCGCGGTCTTCGGTCCCAACATCGCGGCCCCGGCGGGCCGTGCCTTCACCGGCACCTCCATACCGGAGACGGCGGGCCCCTTCCTGTGGGCCGCCGGGATCTTCCTCGTCACGGGTCTGATCGTCGCCGTACTGCTGCGCCCCGACCCGCTGCTCACGGCGCGGGCACTGGCCCCGGAGGAGTCGCAGTCCGCGGAGAGCCGCTCGCTGCGCGCCGGCCTTGCCGCGGTGGCCGCTTCGTCGCGGGCCCGGCTCGCTCTGGTGACCGTGGCCGTCAGTCACACCGTCATGGTCTCGATCATGGTCATGACCCCTGTCGACCTGGGTCACCACGGCGCCGACCTCGAACTCGTCGGCCTCGTCATCAGCGGCCACATCGCCGGCATGTACGCCTTCTCGCCGGTCATGGGCTGGCTGTCCGACCGGGTGGGGCGTCTGGCGGTCATCGGCCTGGCCGCCGGTCTGCTCTGCCTCGCCGCGCTGCTCGCCGGTACGGCGGGACCGAGCCACGCCCAGACCGCCGCGGGGCTCTTCGTCCTCGGTCTCGGCTGGTCCGCCGGCCTGGTGTCGGGCTCCGCCCTGCTCACGGACTCGGTGCCGCAGCCGGCGCGCGCCGCCGTGCAGGGGCTGTCCGACCTGACCATGAACTCGGCGGCGGGCATCGGCGGCGCGGCAGCCGGTCTGATCGTCGCGCAGGCGGGCTACGGCTGGCTGAACGCGATCGGCGCCTGTCTGCTGCTGCCGATGGCCGTGCTGGCCCTGCTGGCCACCCGCGGCGGTCGAGCCGAAGCCCGGGCGGCCGGCCCGGCCGACGACCCCGGCGTCATCGCCGGCACCGTCGTCCCTCCCGACCCCGCGGGCCCCGCCGACGCGACGGAACCGGCCGCTAAAGGCTGATGTGGTACGCCTTGCGCAGCGTCTCGTGCACGGTCCAGGTCGTACGGTCCCCCTCGCGCAGCACGCACGCGTCACCGGGGCCGATCTCGAGGGTGTCGCCGCCCTCCACCTCCACCGTGGCGCGCCCGCTGACCACCACGAAGAGCTCGTTCGCTTCGGTGTCCGTGACCACGCCCGGCGTGATCTGCCAGATGCCGCGCAGCTGCTTGCCGTCGGGGGACTCCCACAGCAGCTTGCCCGTCACCTCCGGTTCGCCGGACACGATCTGGTCCGGGTCGAGGGGCTCCGGCTCCAGGCCGGCGTCCGGTATGTGCACGGAGAACGAGGCAGGCGTCTGATCGATTGTCGTCATGGCGCGTCACCTTAGCGGGGGCCTCGGGCGAGCTTCGCCGAGGGGCGTTGTCAGTGGTGACCTCTACTTTGGGATCAGTGGAACCGGCCACCGCGGCCGGTCCTCGGGGAGGGGTGCGCCATGTCCGCTGCCGGTGTGCGGGGAACGCAGGAGACGACCTACCTGGAGCTGTCCCAGGACGACGGCAGTGCGCACAAGTTCTACGAGGTGACCGTCGACGGGACGACCGTTGCCGTGCGGTACGGACGCATCGGGGCTGACGGCCAGCGGCAGACCTCGTCCTTCCCCACGGTGGAGAAGGCGAAGGCCGCCGCGGCGAAGAAGGTCGGCGAGAAGGTCCGCAAGGGGTACGCGCCCGCCGTCCGGGGACAGCGCGCGGCGCGCGCGGTGACACGGCGCCAGGTGACCTCCGAGCCGTCGACGGCCCGGGCGACGGCCCCGGTGCTGTGGCGCTTCCGTACGGGGGCGACGGCTCTCGGCATCCACATCGAGGAGGACCGCTGCTGGGTGGGCAACCAGAACGGCGACGTCTACACCCTCGGGCACGACGGCGAGGTGCTGGCCAGGTACCAGTTGCCGGAGGGCGTGAAGTGCCTGGTCGCGGACGACTTCTGGATCTACGCGGGCTGCGACGACGGCCGGGTGTACGACCTGTCCTCCAAACTGCCGTTCGCCGCCTACGAGATCGCCGAGGACGTCGACATCTTCTGGCTCGACATCCACCAGGGCGTGCTGAACGTCGCGGACCGCGCCGGCGGCCTGACCGTGATCGACCACGAGGACGAGTTCCAGTGGTCGCGCCGCTCGACCGGCGGCAGCGCCTGGATGGTGCGGGCGGACGAGGAGGCGGTCTACCACGGGCACACGCGGGGCGTGACCGCCTACGCGACCGACGGCAGCGGAGAGCTGTGGCACACGGCCACCACGGGCAACGTCCTGTTCGGCTGGCAGGAGGACACCGCCGTGTACGCGGGCACCGGCCGGCGCGTCGTCCAGCGGATGTCCAAGGCGACGGGCCGGATCGAGGCGACCTACCAGTGCGACGCGGCGGTGTACTCCTGCGCCACCTCACCGGGCGGCCGCTACGTCTTCGCGGGCGACTCGTCCTCGTCCGTGTACTGCTTCGACGCGGACGGCACCCGGCTGTGGAAGCTCCGCACGGGCAACGGCTCGGCGCTCTCCATGCAGTACCGCGACGAGAAGCTCTACATCGTCACCACCGACGGCTCGCTGGCCTGCGTCGACGCGAGCGAGGCGGCGATCTCGGCGGCCCAGGCGGGTTCCGTGCCGGTCGCCCTCGACGTCAAGCAGGCCGCCGCGCTGCCCACTTATGTGCCGACGGCGACCGTCGCCACGGTCAGTTCGGCGCCCGCACCGGGGTCCGGAGTGGTCGTCGAATGCGTCCAGGGAGCAGGCGGGCGGCTTCGGGTGCATGTGGTGTCGCACGGGTACGACCCCTCGTGGAACGTCCAGTTCCCACGCGCCGTACGCCAGGCCGGCGCCCGGTATGTGGTGGACGCGCTGCACAGCTCCCAGGGCGGTTTCTACCGGGTGCGGGGCGAGATAAAGCGTCTGGTCTAGGTCACTCGTCGTAGTGGCGGGCCTCGACGATGTTGCCGTCCGGGTCGCGGAAGTAGAAGGAGCGGGGGGCGGCGCCGCGGGCTCCGAAGCTGTTGTGGGAGAACCGCGAGACGGTGACGCCGCTCGCCTCCAGCCGGCCGTGCAGGGCTTCGAACGCCTCCTTGTCCATGGCGAGGCAGACATGGTTGACCGGGTGACCGGCGGTTGCCTCGGCGCCCAGGACGGCGTTCATGGAGTCCGCCATGGTGCGCGGGACGAGGTCGAGGAGGGAGTCGGTGGAGACGCGCACGGAGGGGAAGGGCGCTTTGCCCTCCGCGTACTCGGCGGCTCGTACACCGGTCAGGCCGACGGTCTTCTCGTAGAACTCCACTGAGGCGAGGGGTTCGTCGACCCACAGGACGACGTGATCGAGATGTGTATGTGTCATGCGGACCAGGCTCCTGCTTGATCGTCGCCGTGCACAAGGGGCGCGCCGCGGAACGTTTGAGGGCCCGCGCGGCGCGCCAGGAATGGGGACATGCCTGACACCGCCGCACCGCAGATGTCCGGGGAGGTCCGGGAAGCGCTGGAGCAGCGCCGTCCGGTCGTAGCCCTCGAGTCCACGATCATCGCGCACGGTCTGCCGCGCCCCCGCAATCTGCGGGTCGCCGAGGAACTGGAGGAGGTGGTGCGTACCGAGGGGGCCGTTCCCGCCACCATCGCGGTCCTGGACGGCCTCGCTCATATCGGGCTGGACAAGGCGCAGTTGGAGCGGGTCGCCAACGACGACTCCGTGCGCAAGCTGGGGCATCGTGACCTCGCGCCGGCGCTGGCGACGGGTGCGAGCGGGGCGACGACCGTGTCGGCCACCGCGTTCCTGGCCGCACGGGCGGGGCTGCGCGTCTTCGCCACCGGCGGGCTCGGCGGCGTACACCGGGAGTGGACCGAGACGCAGGACGAGTCGGCGGATCTGGGGCTGCTGGCGCGGACGCGGATCACGGTGGTGTGCGCGGGGGTCAAGTCCATCCTCGACGTGCCGGCGACGCTGCAGCGGCTGGAGACGCTCGGGGTGGGCGTGCTCGGGTACGGCACCGGGGACTTTCCGGGGTTCTACCTGAGCAGTTCGGGAGAGACGGTCGACTGGACCGTGCGGACGCCCGGGGAGGTGGCGGCGGTGATGCGGGCCCAGGACGCGCTCGGCGGGCCGGAGACGGCGCTGCTCGTGGCCAACCCGGTACCGGAGGCCGAGCAGCTCGACCCGGCGCTGCACGACCGGGTGCTCGCCGAGGCGCTGGAGGAGTGCGCGCGGCGCGGGATCACGGGGCAGGGCGTCACCCCGTTCCTGCTGGACTTCCTCGCGCGCCGGACGGAAGGGGCATCGCTGGAGGCCAACCTGGCGGCGGTGCGGGGCAACGTGCGGCTGGCGGCGCGGATCGCCGATGCGTGGGCCCGGGCATGAGCCCGGACGCGGGAGGGGGCACGCGTGCGCGTTCGCGCGAAGGCGGTGGCGGTGGCGGTGGCGGTGGCTCGGGCGGCGCGCTGCTGGTGGTCGGTGATGTGGTCACCGACGTCGTGGCCCGCCATCGCCGGCCGCTGGCCCGGGCGACCGACACCCCGGCGGAGATCCGGACGCTGCCGGGCGGGGCGGGCGCCAACGTGGCCTGCTGGGCGGCGTACACGGGACTGGCGGACGTACGGCTCCTGGCGCGCGTGGGTACGGACGCGGGTGCTTGGCACGCGGAGCGGTTGCGGAGAGCGGGCGTGCGTCCGCAGATCGTGCTCGACGGGGAGGCGGCGACGGCGACAGTGATCTCCCTGGTCGACGCGGCCGCCGAGCGTACGTTCCTGACGGACAGCGGCGCCGTCCTGCGGCTCTCCCCCGGCGACTGGTCCCCTGCGCTGCTGGACGGCGTCGGCCATCTGCATCTGTCCGGCTACCTCTTCTTCGGTGGCACGAGCCGGGAGACGGCCCGTCTGGCGTTGCGGGCAGCGCGGGAGCGGGGCGTGTGCGTGAGCGTGGATCCGGCGTCGGCGGGGTTCATCGCCGGGCTGGGGGTGGACCGTTTCCTGGAGGCGGTGGCGGGGGCGGATGTGCTGCTCCCCAACGAGGACGAGGCGCGGCTGCTCACCGGGCTGCCGGACGCGGGGGACGCGGCGGCCAAGCTGAGCCGGCACTTTCCGCTGGTCGCGGTCACGCTGGGCGCGGGTGGGGCGTTGATCGCCGCCGGTGGGAGCGTGCGGGAGCGGGTGCCGGCCGTGCCGGCGGAGGCGGTGGACACGACGGGGGCGGGGGACGCGTTCACGGGCGGGTTCCTGGCGGCCCGCCTCGCGGGTGCGGACGACGTGGGGGCGGTGGTGGCGGGGTGTGGGGCGGGGGCGCGTGCGGTGACCCTGGTGGGCGGGCGGCCGCCGCTTCCGTGACCCGGGGGCGCGGCCGCCGGGGCGGGGAAGGTGCCGGCGAGCATCACGGCAGGGGTGCCGTGCTGCGGCGGAGGCGTCGGGGGCGGCGGTGCTGCTCCGCCAGGGGCACTGGGGCTGGTGCCTCACGCCGGAGCGTTGGGGCGTTGTCGCGCTGCGGCGTCTCCTCGGGTGCCGAACGGGCGGCCACTCAGGTCGTTCGGCGGGACAGTGTTCGACACCCTGCGGGGAGCACCGCCGCACGCCCCCTCAGGCAACCTGCACGGCGGAGCAGGGGCCCTGGCTAAGCCCAGAAGAGCACCGGTGGCGCGTCCGGGAGCGGGGTCGGGTAGGCGGCGGCCGGAGTTTGTCAGGCCCTTAGGCCCGTCCAGGCGGGATGGCGGGGGTCGTCGGCGCGTACGACGGCGTCGGCTGCCTCGCTCGGGGCGGCCTCCCGCTCGTAGCGGGCGAAGGCGGGGAGCGTCCACCGGGCTTCCGCTCCGGTTCGGCGCTGCAATGCCCCCGGAGACAGACTCACGTGCACGGTGAGGTCGAAGGGGAACCAGTGCCGCAGGAGCATCGGGCCGTGCAGCAGCAGTACGCCGCCGGGCGGCAGCTCGACGTACGGACTGCGCGTCGCCCGGTCGGTGGCCGGGTCCCACAGGTCGGGCAGCACACGTCCGGAACCGCCGGGATCCAGGGGTGCGAAGACCTCCCGCCACAGTGCGCCGGTGTCGAACCAGCCGTCGTAGTAGGAGTGGGGGTCCTCCTTGCCGGACTCGTAGCGCAGCGAGGCCGGGCGGAGGAAGCCCTGCGTGCCGACCACCAGGACCGTCCGGCCGCGTAGCCGCAGTTCGTCGGCCAGCCGCTCGGCCAGCTCACCGGTGCCGGCGGCCGGGGCGCCGTCCAGAGCCGCCTTGAGCCACGGCGACGCCTGCTCGTTCGCACCGCTGAGCCGGTCGGCGAGGGCGGCGCTGAGCCGTTCCCAGGTGATCGCCTCGAACCGCACGCTCACCCCGTGTGGGCGGGCGGGTCCGACCGGCCGAGCACCGCCGCGCGTTCCGCGACCAGGTCCTGGCAGGCCCGCAGCCCGGGCCTCGGCTCGACGCCCGAGGAACGGACGGCGAAGACGGCCTGGACCGAACGCTCCTCGGCGACGAGTTCGTCCACCTTGTCGCGTACGGCGGCGGGAAGCGCGGACCAGAGATCGGAAGTCATACGACCGACCCTAGTCGCTCGTATCGGCCGACCCTTCCCGCTCGCCCGCCGCACAGGCCGGCGGTTCGGCATCGACGGACAGCGGGCTGCCGGCGGGCAGCATGTAGGTCACGTACAGCACGACCGGCTCCGTCCCGAGGTTGCGTCCTATGTGCCGGTGCTCGGGCCCGGACGGCTCGATGAAGGACTGACCGGCGGTCGTCGTCTCGACGGAGCAGTCTTCGAGCGTCCGCGACAGCGTGCCCTGCTGTACGACGGCGATGAGCTGCCCGGGGTGGTGGTGCCAGCCGGTCGAGCCGCCCGGGGCTATGGTGATCGTGCGGACGACCACGTCGGTGACGCCCTTGGCCTCCACCTTCATCGTCCCCGCTGACGTGCCGGTGGCCAGCACCGTGCCGCTCACGCCGCTGCCGGGCGTCGCGAGAGCGGCGGACGGCACGATGCCGAGCGCCGCGACGCACCCACCGAGGACCATGCCCTTGCGCCCCCGACGCCGCTCGCCGCCGCGCACCAGCCGCCGCCATGCAGAAAACCTCATGGGTCCCCCTCCAATTCACGCGCGTGGACCGGGGGTTCGGCCCAAAGTGATCACCGAACCGCCGAAACGGGCTCACCGTATCCGAGAGTCGAGCCACGCCCCAGAGGGTGCGCGACGATCGGGCCTGCCGGAGCCGGTCATTCGGCGGACCGTCCCCCCTTCGCGCCTCATGAAGGGCGCTGAACTGCGATCCGTCGTTCGGAGCTGAAGATTCCGGGGCAGGGGCGCGCGCCTGCCGGGAGTACGGAAGCGGGCCCGGGGGCGTAGCCGGCCCCCGAGCCCTGTGATGCCGCCCATCTGGCACGCCGTCCAGTGAGGGACCAGGTCAGTCGTTATGTCGCCGTGTCATGCCTTTAGACCACCGCGGACCGAGCTCCACGGGCCGGAATTGAACCGGCATCTCGACGTGCATGGGCCTGGGCCCGGTCGAACCGGCGATCGGCGGCGAATGCTGAGTCTGGAGCAAGAGTCTGAGATTGATCGCGGCCCGTATCCGGATCCGGTTACGCTCCGCGGCAGTCACGACGAACTTCAGTTTCAGCTTGCGCTCCTCGCGCACCCCGGCCGCACGATGGCGGCCGGGGAGTCAATGAGGCTACCCGAACAGGTAGCCGAAAACGGCGTCGCCCACGCGCCGGTCCGTGACCTCCGCGCCGTTCGCCTCTTCCCGAGCGAACTTCACGGCCTGCTGGAGCTTCTCGACCCGCTCGAGCAGCTCGTTCACGCGGCGGGCCGTCAGCGCGCCGGAGAACTTCACGGTCGTCCAGTACCCGACCGGAATGTCCTCGTAGTACACCTCGACCTGGGCCGGGTGCTTGTCGGTCGCCTCCGCCTTCACGTGGTTGCGCGGCACCTTCTTCGTACGGAGTGTCCGTACGGCGTCCGTCTTCCAGTCGTCGGTCGAGGGGTCCAGCGTCCACCCCTCGGAGGCGTCCAGCACCGGCAGCTTCCGTACGAAGGCGTTGATGTCCGCCAACTGCTTCTCCAGGAAGAGCAGGTAGGACACGGGCGCCTCGCTCACGAGCACCCGGCCGTCGACGGTCACGTCGGCGCGGGCGGTGCAGTTGGCCCAGTCCTTGGTGGCGGTCACGTCGAACAGCCGCGTCAGCGACTTCGCGGTCTCGCGCAGCACGTCCTCGGCCCTGACCTGCACGCGCGTCGACTCGGGCGGAAGCTGCTCGCCCTCCTCGTCCTTCGCCTGGTACGTACGCGAGATGCCCGCGAGCAGGGCCGGCTTCTGGAGGCTGTGCTGAGCTGTCGTCAGGTCCTGCTGGGCCCTGGACTTGACGCCCTTCTCGACTGCGATGATCTGATTGAGTTTCGCCACGTCCGTGACGCTAGCAACATCAACGGGCCGAACTCGAACGATTATTCGCGAGGCGGGGTACGTGCGCGCCGACCCGAGTGGCCCGCGCGCGGTGACTGCCCGGGCGCTACGGCTGGGTACGTTCCCCGTATGGACCTGGTGGCGATCGAACCGGAACCACGCCGGCGCAGGCACTGCGCCGAGTGCCGACGAGGGCCGCTGCGCTTCCACACGCTCGAGTTCAACGCGGTCATCTGCCTCGACTGCGCCGACCTGGCCCACCTGGTCTACCTCCCGCGGGGCAACGCGGCCCTGACCCGCCGAGCCCGCGAGGCGAGTGCGCTGTGGGCGGTGGTGATCCGCCACAGCCGGCGCCGCAAGCGCTACGAACGCCAGGGCCTCCTCGTCGAGGCTCCCGCCCTGGCCCGTGCCGAGGTCGCCTGCCTGGCCGACGCGGATGCCCGGGCCCGCCGCCGCGAGCGCGACGCGGCACGCCGCGCGGCCGAGGACGTTCGCTTCACGGCCACGCTGACCACCGAGATCCTCCGCCTGTTCCCGTCCTGCCCGCTCCCCCGGGCCCGGGCCATCGCCGCCCACACCTCGCAGCGCGGCAGCGGGCGTGTGGGCCGCACGGCGGCGGGCCGCTCACTGGACGAGGGCGCGGTGACGGCGGCGGTCCGAGCCGCGATCCGCCACGAGGACACTCCGTACGACGCCCTGCTGATGAGCGGCGTCCCGAGAGGGGCGGCACGGGCGAGCGTGGCGCCGGCCATGGAGATGGTCTTGACGATCTGGCGGGCGGCGTTGCCGCCTCCGGACCACCTGCCACGTGACGCGTGACCGGGGTGCCGGGGTCCGGTGCGGCCTCGCCGTACGGCCCCTTCCCTTCTGGCCCGGGATGGCCGGCTCCGCGCCGTGTTCCACCCTCGTACCGGGTCGAGACAGTTAGTGCAGACATATGCCATAGGAACCCGGTTGGCCGATACGCTCTCATTCCGCTTCCGTGGGCATCCCGGAAGCGTTCAGGGAGGGCTGTCCGGGCTCCGCCGCGCAGCCCTTGCACTGCCTGGGGGGCTTCACGTGCACGAGATGAGCAAGGGCGCCAACGTCGGTCTGGCGGCGCTCGGCGACAACACCGGACCCGTCACCGTCAGCCTGGGGTGGAGCAGCCCGGACGGGGACGGCGACGCGGACGTCTCCGTACTGCTGCTGGGCGCGGACGGGAAGGTGCGCAGCAACGCCGACTTCTTCTTCTACAACAACCCGGCCGCGGCCAACGGCAGCGTGCAGCTCCTCGGCCAGACGCCGACCGGCAACGGCAACGAGGACCGCATCCAGCTGGACCTGGCCGCTTTACCCTCCGACGTCGAGCGGGCCGTGGTCGCGGCCAGCCGGCACCAGCGGGCCGCGTTCGGGCAGTTGGAGAACCTTCGGATCACGCTGACCGACGCGGGCGGCGAGCCTCTCCTCGGCTTCTCGATCTCCGGGGCGAGCGTGGAGAGCGCCTTCGTCTTCGGCGAGATGTACCGGCGCAACGACGAGTGGAAGTTCCGGGCGGTCGGGCAGGGTTACGACACCGGGCTGGCCGGGCTGGCCACCGACTACGGCATCGAGATCGACGACGACGAGCAGGACGCCGGGGCCGGTGAGGCCACAGGCGCCACGGGTGACGACCGGGCGGAGGCCGAGGACGTCGCCGGCGCGACGCCGGCCCCGGCCACCGTGCCGGCCCCGAGGCCGCCCGCCGCCGTCGTGGACGTTCCCGTGGTCGCCGCTCCCCCGGCCGTCCCGGCTCAGGCGGCTGCGGCTCCCGCTGCCCCCGCCCGCCGGCTCCGTACCGCGAGGAAGAAGGTCACGCTTCCCAGGGCGCCCAGGAAGTCGCTGGCGGAGAACGACTCGTGGCGCAGCGCCCGGCTCTTCCCCGCTTCCTCCCTCAAGAACGACAGGGAACGCGAGATCAGGGCGACCTCCATTCTGTTGTCCGTGATGGCCCACGTACCGGAGTTCGGCCGACGGCTCACGGCGGGCTTCGGCGCGCCGTCCGGCCACATCGAGACGTTCACGGAAGTCGCGCTGCCGAACGGCGGGCATCCCAGGCGCCCGGACGGCATCATCCGCATCGAGCGCGCGGGAAAGCTCTGGACGGCGCTCGTGGAGACCAAGACCAACGGAAATCCGCTCAAGGCCCAGCAGGTACAGGACTACATGGACATCGCCGCCCGGCGCGGGTACGAAGCGGTGATCACCCTCTCCAACGACGTGGCTCTGGAGGGCAGTCCTCTGGTCCACGTCAAGGTGGACGGCCGGCGCAAGCACAAGGTGGCCCTGTGGCACCTGTCCTGGGCCGAGGTCACCCATCAGGCGCAGATGCTGATCCGCCACGAAGGCGTACGGAACGAGATCCGTGCCTGGATGCTCCAGGAGCTCCTCCAGTACCTGCAGCACGAGAATTCCGGTTGCCACGGGTTCCAGAACATGGGACCGGCCTGGGTGCCGGTACGGAACGGCATCGACCAGGAGACCCTCTGCCCGGGTGACGAGCGCGCCGTGCTGGTCGTCGAGAGCTGGGAGCGCCTCATCCGGCAGGTCTGCCTGCGGTTGGGCGGCGAGCTCGGGGAGAAGGTCATGCCGGTGCAGCGCGCGAAGCGGGGCACGGACCCGCAGTCCCGCCGCACCGCGCTGGCAGAACGCTTCTGTGAGGACGGGCGGCTGGACGCCGAGATCCGCATCGAGGGCGCGGCCGGAGTTCTGGCGGTCACCGCCGATCTCCGGCTGGGCAAGCTGCGCACCTCCATCGACGTCGCCGCTCCCGACCACGTGTATCCCCTCAGCAGGGTCAAACGCATGCTGAAGCAGCTCGTGGAAGCACCGGCCGACCTGCACGTCCAGACCCTCCTGGACGGTCAGGGGGCAGGGCCCCGCGGCACGCTGGAGAAGCTGCGGCCGGAACCCGGCGATCTCGTGCCGAGGAACCCCGGGCAGATCTCCGGTTTCCGGTTGTCTCTTTCCAAGAGCGTCGGCAGCTCCCGTGGCAACGCCGAGTCCGGCTTCATTCGCAGCGTCGACGACGCCGTGGACCGTTTCTATTCGAGTGTGATCGTCCACTTGGATCCCCGGGCCGGGCGCCGATAGGGCGTGGCCGTCCACTCCGCGGAGCGGCTGGAGCCGGCGGAACGGCTGGAGCCGGTGGACCACCAGCTCGTGTCGCGGTGCTTCAGGGGCCCGTGGTGGGTCGTACGGGACATGGGGACCTCCGGCGACGGGCCGCCGGTCGTTCCGGCGTGGCCGTGCTAGAAGTCGGCGGCGGTGAAGCGGCCGTATCGCTTGGTGCGCATGCGGCTCACCTTTCGGGTCGGGGGCGTCGGTGTCCGGAGGGTGGTGAGGCGTCGAGCGGCTTCCGGGCGCAGGGGCTGCGGGCTCAGCCGTCCAGCAGGGCGGTCAGGGCGCCCACCGGGTCAGCATCCGGGGTGCCTGTGGGCCACCAGTCGTCCGTGCCGGGGTCCGCTTCGTAGGGGTACCAGAGGTCGTCGTGGCCCAGGCGGAGCTGGATGCCTCGTTCCTCGTCGCTCAGGCGGTTGCGGTGGGGGCGCAGGCGGGGAAGGCCGGTGGCGGCCAGGGCGGGACGGGCCCGGTCGAAGGGGCCCGCCGGTGGGTCCCAGTGCGTTTCGAGGACGGACAGGCCGGTGAGGCCACCCTGTTGCCAGGCCGCCACGGCGCGGGCCAGGTCGGTGGGGCTGCGGTCGTGCGCCGAGGCGAGGGTGGCGTACAGCTTGCGGGTCGCGGACGTCAGGCCCGACCCCGGCTGGGCGGCGGCCAGGCGGACCGCGTCCTGCCAGGACGTGAGCGGGGCGACGGGGTCGGCGCCGGTGGTGAGGAGCGTGTGGGCGCGGGCCGCCGCGTCCGTGACGAGGAGGTCGAGGGAGAGGGGGTCCGGCGCGCCCCGCGTGCCCGGGTACGCGCCCGAGGCGTGGCCCGGGTGTGCGGGTACGGGCAGCGGGCCCGGCAGGGGCGGGAGCGTGCGCGGGGCCAGCGCGTCGGCGGCCGGTACGCCCGGGAAGGGCGGCGGTGCCGGCTTCTCGCGGGCGGAGTGCGCGGCGTTGCGGCGGGCGAGGTCCTCGAGGAGCTCGCGCTCGGTCCGGCCCCGCATGAGCAGCAGTACGAAGGGGTCCGCGTCCAGGAGGCGGGCCGTCTCGTAGCAGAGGGCGGCCGCGTGCTTGCAGGGGTGGCCCCGGTCGGGGCACGAGCAGGACGGAACCAGGTCGCCCGGGGCCGGCAGCAGGTTCACGCCCCACTCCGCCGCGGAGTCCACCAGGGAGTGCGGCATGTCCTTGTCGAGCAGGGCCGCCATGTGGGACGGATCGGCCGCCGCCATGGCGAGAAAGCGGTCCCAGTCGTCGTCGGAGAGCGTGCGCAGGCGGATCTCCGTACGGTACGGGCGCGGGCGGCTGCCCCGTACGTACGTGATGATCCGGCCCGGCGCCACGCTGATCGCGCCGACGTTGCCCCCGCCGGCGTACGTGTGGCCGCGGGCCAGGCGGGCCGGGTCGAGTGACAGCGCTTCGAGGGCCTCGACCCACGCGTTGCCCCACCAACTGCTGCCGGTGCCGCCGTTGTCGCCGGTGCTCGCGCTCATGACGGCCTCCGCAGGGAGACCAGGTCGGCCAGTTCGCGGTCGGTGAGCTCCGTGAGGGCCGCTTCTCCGCTGCCCAGTACGGCGTCCGCCAACGCCCGCTTGGACGCGATCAGTTCGGCGATGCGGTCCTCCACCGTCCCCTCCGCGATCAGCCGGTGCACCTGCACCGGCTGGGTCTGGCCGATGCGGTACGCGCGGTCGGTCGCCTGGTCCTCGACCGCCGGGTTCCACCACCGGTCGTAGTGGATGACGTGGGCGGCCCTGGTGAGGTTCAGGCCGGTGCCGGCCGCCTTGAGCGAGAGCAGGAAGACGGGGACCTCGGCGGACTGGAAGCGGTCCACCATCTCCTCGCGCTCGGCGATCGGCGTTCCGCCGTGCAGGAGCTGCGAGGGGACCGCGCGGGCCTTCAGGTGGTCCGCGAGGAGGCGGGCCATGGTGACGTACTGCGTGAAGACCAGGACCGAGCCGCCCTCGGACAGGATCGTGTCGAGCAACTCGTCGAGCAGTTCGAGTTTGCCGGACCGGCCGGTGAGGCGCCTCGTGTCCTCCTTCAAATACTGCGCGGGGTGGTTGCAGATCTGCTTGAGCGAGGAAAGGAGCTTCATCACGAGACCCCGGCGCGCGATGCCCTCCGACTCCTCGATGGCCGCCAGCGACTCGCGCACGGACGCTTCGTAGAGGGACGCCTGTTCGCGGGTGAGCGGGACGGGGTGGTCGGTCTCGGTCTTGGGCGGGAGCTCCGGGACGATGCCCGGATCCGACTTCTTGCGGCGCAGGAGGAAGGGGCGTACGAGCCGGGCGAGGCGCTCGGCGGCCTCGTCGTCCTCGCCGCTCTCGACCAGGCGCGCGTGGCGGGCGCGGAAGGACTTGAGCGGACCCAGCAGTCCGGGCGTCGTCCAGTCCAGGAGCGCCCAGAGTTCGGAGAGGTTGTTCTCGACGGGCGTTCCGGTGAGGGCGACGCGCGCCGGGGCCGGGATGGTCCGCAGCGCCTTCGCCGTGGACGAGTACGGGTTCTTGACGTGCTGCGCCTCGTCGGCGACGACCATCCCCCAGGTGTGGGCCGCCAGTTCCGGAGCGCTGGTGCGCATGGTGCCGTACGTCGTGAGAACGAAGCCCGCGTCGTCCGTGGGTCCGCCGTCCAGTGTGCGGGTCGCGCCGTGGAAGCGGCGGACGGGGACGCCTGGGGCGAAGCGGGTGATCTCGCGCTGCCAGTTGCCGAGGAGGGAGGCGGGGCAGACGACGAGCGTGGGCGCTCCACGGGCGCGACGGAGGTGGAGGGCGATGACGGTGATCGTCTTGCCGAGGCCCATGTCGTCGGCGAGGCAGCCGCCGAGGCCCAGGGACGTCATCCGGTCCAGCCAGGCCAGGCCGTGCAGCTGGTAGTCCCGCAGGGTGGCGTCGAGTCCGGGCGGCTGGGCGACGACGGCGCCGACGCCGGCCGTGAGGCGGTCGCGCAGAGCGGCCAGGGCGCCGACGGGGACCGCTTCGACCTGCTCGCCGTCCACCTCCGCGCTGCCGGTGAGGGCTGCAACCAGCGCGTCCACGGGCTGGAGCAGGCCCAGCTCGCGCTTGCGCGCCTTGCGCACGAGCGCCGGATCGACCACCACCCACTGGTCGCGCAGCCGCACGATCGGGCGGTGCGCCTCGGCGAGCGCGTCCATGTCCGCCTCGGTGAGCGGCTCACCGCCGACCGCCAGCTGCCAGCTGAACGCGAAGAGCTCCTGGGCGTCGAAGAACGGCGTGCCGTCGGTCGCGGATCCCGGTGCGGGCCGTACTACCGCGGTCGCCGTCAGCGTACGGGCCAGCTCCCGGGGCCAGTGGACCGCGACGCCCGCGGCGGCGAGCCGGGCCGCCGCCGGGCCCAGGAGCTCGTACAGCTCGTCCTCCGACAGGGGCAGTACGTCGGGGACCGACCGGTCGAGGAGGCGGCCCAGCGGCTCCCACACGCGAGCCGCGCGGCGCAGCGCCAGCACCGCGTCGATGCGGGCGCGCGGGCCGAAGCCCTCGCTGCCGCCGCCCGACCACAGGGCGGCCGCGTCGATGACGTGCGTGGGGTCGGCCAGGCTGTGCACCTGGACCAGCGCCGCGCCGGCTCGGCGCTTCACGCCGTCCTCCCCCGGCTGCCCGCCGTCACCGCCGCCGTCGTGCGTCGCGTCGTCCGGCGTCTCGTGAGCCGCGCTGTCGAACAGCTCGAACTGGGAGAGGTCGAGGCGCAGCGACACGCGTACGCCCGCGTCCATCCCGGCAGCGACCTCCGCGGCCCACTCCCGCAGGCCCGGCAGATGTTGCGCGGCGCGCGCGGCGAAGGGCGCGCCCACCGCGTACGCCGCCGAAGGTGTCCGGGGCAGCATGTCCACGATCGCGTCCAGGAACGACTTCACCAGGGCTTCGGGGGCGGGGAGCTGAAGGGGCGTACGTCCGGGCAGCGGAACGGCGTGGGCTTCGGGGGGCATGGCAGCGGCGATGGCCCGTACCTGGGCGATGTCGTCGGCATCGAGCGGCCCGGCACGCCAGGCGTCGTGGTCTCCGGCGGTGAGTCCGGGCAGCAGGCGGCCCCGCGCGGCCAGGTGCAGCGCCTGCAGCGCCGCCGCACCCCAGCAACGGGTGGCGGGATGAGCGGCAGGATCGTGGCGGGCGCCGGCCAGCAGGGGAAGGGCGTCGGTGAGGGAGAGGAGCACGGCGGGCACGGTGTGGCGGCGTACGGCGGTGCCGCCGGCCCCGTGGCGGCGCACGACCGTGATCTCCGTGGTGGCGTCCGGCAGCGGGCCGCCTGCCGGATCCCACAGGGCGATCCGGCCGTCGCGCGGCAGCTCCGCGGGAAGGAAGACAGCGGCGCGGCGTCCCGTGTCCGTCATGCCTCCCACCCCCGTCTTCGCTGGTCGCGCCGGTGCCCGTGCGCTGTGGCGGCGCACGTGGCCCTCGATCTGATGTCCACGTGCGAGTCTACGGGCGAGGTCTGACACTGATCCCGGGGCGAGCTCCGCGGACACCGGCGGCCCCGTGCGCATGGACCTTCCGCTATCTCGCCGAATGCGAGCGCCCAGCAGTCGGCCCACCGCCGCGACGCGGACGACGCCGGGCACGAGAACCAGGGCTGAGACGGACCGGGGCGGGGCCGGGAGCCGCAGCCCTCGGCGTCCGCCCCGGTCTCCGCAGCCCTCGGCCCCGCCCGGCCCGCAGTCCTCGGCGCCCGCCCCGGTCCGCAGCCCTACACGCGCGCCTTCCGTCGCAGGACGGGCAGGATGCGGTCGCGGCGCGTCCACGCGACCGCCAGGAGCGGCACCAGGAGGATCAGCGGCGTGGCGGCGTTCCGGCCGTCGAACACCACGACCTGGGCGACGAACGCGCCGACCATCAGCGCACCCAGCGCCAGCGCCGCCACCCCGGACAGCGCGGGAATCAGCAGCGCGATCGCGCCCGCCATCTCCAGGCCGCCGACCGCGTACATGAACCAGTCCCCGAAGCCGATCCTGTCGAAGATGTCCGACGCCGACGAGTGGCCGACCAGCTTGGGCGAGGCACTGGCCACGCCGAAGAAAACCGCCAGGAGGATCCGAACGGCACGCGTGGTGACGCGCCCTGCCCGTGAGGTCCCGGGTACGGCCGGGGTGGTTCCGGTCGTGGCGCCGATCGTGGTCGCGGACATGCTGGCCTCGGACATTCGGTCTCCCTGGGAAGCGGTGCGGCTTGTCGTCACGTGCTCGCCTTGCACGGATACAGACCGCGCAGCCCCCGGAGACTCATCGGCGGATCGTCAGCGATCGGCGCAGGCCCGGTCCGATGCGCCCGGCCTACGCGCGCCCGGGGTGGGTACGTGTCCCTTGGAAGAGGGCGATTCATCATGATCATGCGTACCGGGAGTGAACCGAAAACCGCGCGCAGCCCCCTGCGCATGCGCCTCGTACTGGGCCTGTGGGGTCTGCTCTGGGCCGTCGGCGGAACGCTGGCCTTCGCCGCCACGGGCCGCACCGGTTGGGCCGTCGCCTGTGGTTGCCTCGCGGTCCTCGCCGTCGCCGACCTGGTGGTCGTCGTACGGCACCTGCGTCAGGGCCCGCACTACCAGCCCGGCCGCGACATCCCGCCGTACGATCCGCCCCGCCGGTAAACGCCGCGCCCGGGACCGGCCGGTCCCGGGCGCGCTCATGACCTGCACGTCACTCGTCTGTCCTGCACGTCACTCGTCGGCGTCGAACCGAGCCGCCTCCAGGTACTCCGGCTTCGGGTCGAGCGCCGCCGCCAGCCTGAAGTGCCGCTTCGCCCGGTCCGCGCGCAGCGCACGCTCGTACGTCCTCGCCAGGGCGAAGTGAGCGAAGGCGTTGTCGGGCTCGCGCTCCAGCACCAGCTGGAATTCCAGTTCCGCCGAGCGCAACTGGGCCGACGCGAAGAAGGCACGAGCCCGCAGCAACCGGGCAGCCGTGTTCTCCGGGTGGGCGGCGATGACGGAGTCCAGGAGCTTCACGGCTCCGCGCGGGTCGCGGGCGGCCAGTAGGTGCTCCGCCGCGCGGTAGTCGATGATGTGTGTCTCCGGGCTGCTCTCGGGCACGCTGGCATCCTTCCGCTCGGCTCATTTCTTTCCAACCGCCCCGGCCGCATGCGCTATTCCGCAAGGGAACCGAGCGCGGGACCGGCGCCGCGCCGACGGACACGAGGGCCGGGCGCCGACGGACGCGAGAAGGAGGAGCCGACGGACACGAGGGTCAGCGAGGTCGGGAAGCGGCTCGTGCGGCCCGTTCCGAGAGCTCCGCCCAGACCTTGCGCACCTGCGGTTCCAGCGCCTCCAGCGGGCCGTCGTTGTCGATCACCAGGTCGGCGATCGCCAGCCGCTGCTCCCGGCTCGCCTGGGCCGCCATCCTGGCCCGCGCCTCGTCCTCGGTCATGCCGCGCAGCCGTACGAGCCGGTCCAGCTGCGTCGGCGGCGCCGCGTCGACGACGACCACCAGGTCGTACAGCGGCGCCAGACCGTTCTCGGTGAGCAGGGGCACGTCGTGGATCACCACGGCGTCGGCGCCCGCGGCGCCCTCCAGCTCCGCCGACCGCGCGCCCACCAGGGGGTGGACGATGGCGTTCAGCGTCGCCAGACGGGAGGCGTCCGCGAAGACGATGGAGCCCAGTTTCGGCCGGTCCAGGGTTCCGTCCGTGGCGAGCACGTCCTCCCCGAAGGACTCGACCACGGCCGCGAGCCCCGGCGTTCCGGGCTCGACGACCTCCCTGGCGATCTTGTCGGCGTCGATGAGGACGGCTCCGTACGAGACGAGCAGCCGCGACACTTCGCTCTTGCCGGCACCGATTCCACCGGTCAGGCCCACTTTCAGCATGCGCGGAAGCCTAGACGAGGGCTCGGCGCGAGCCTAGACGTCGCCCTCCCGCTCCGCGAGGAAGCGTTCGAATTCGAGGCCGATCTCGTCGGCCGACGGCAGGTCGACCGGCTCGGCCACCAGGTTGCCCCGCGTGGCCGCGCCGGCCACCGCGTCGTACTGGTGCTCGAGGCCCCGTACGAGCGACACGAGTTCCTCGTCCCCCTCACCGACCTGCCGGTCGATCTCGTCCTGCGTACGCCTGGCTTCCGTGCGCAGCGCGTGCGCGACGCCCGGCAGCACCAGGCCGGTCGCGCCCGTGATGGCCTCCAGGGCGGTCAGCGCCGCGTCCGGGTACGACGAACGCGCGACGTAGTGCGGCACGTGCGCCGCGACGCCGAGCACGTCATGCCCCGCTTCCTCGAGCCGGAACTCGATGAGGGACTCCGCGCTGCCGGGCACCTGCGCCTCGTCGAAGGGGCTGCGGTGGCCGGGCATGAGGTCGGTGCGGTTGCCGTGGGGGGTGATGCCGACGGGGCGGGTGTGCGGGACGCCCATCGGAATGCCGTGGAAGTTCACCGCGAGACGCACCCCGAGCCGCTCGACGATCTGCCGTACGGCGAGGGCGAACCGCTCCCACTCGACGTCCGGCTCGGGTCCCGAGAGCAGCAGGAACGGCGCTCCGGTCGCGTCCTGGACGAGCCGGACGTCGATCTCGGGCGCCTCGTACTCGGACCACCTGTCGCGCCGGAAGGTGAGGAGCGGGCGGCGGGCGCGGTAGTCCACCAGCCGGTCGTGGTCGAACCGTGCCACTACCTGGTGGGGCAGTGTGTCCAGCAGTTTCCCGACGATCTGCTCGCCGGTCTCACCCGCGTCGATGTAGCCGTCGAAGTGGTAGAGCATGACCAGTCCGGCCGATTCCTGCGCGAGCGCCATGTCGACGACGGCGAGGCCCTTCGGCTCCCACTCATACAAATCCTGCGGATCAAGCACGATTACCGCTCCTCCTCGTGTTCCTCAGGAAGAACGTGCCGCGGGGCGTGGGCATTCCCGGCCGGCGCCCTTCTGTGATCACGGTGTGCGGGCATGAGTAAGGCCCGCTCCCCATGGAGGAGCGGGCCTTACTTTCAGCCGGTCACCAGCTGGTGGTCAGAGCGTCAGCTCTGGCCGCCCGCCAGCTTCTCGCGCAGCGCGGCAAGGGCCTCGTCCGACGCCAGGGCGCCGGAGTTGTCCGCCGACTCCGAGGAGTAGGAGCCGCCACCGCTGCCGCCGGAGGCAGCCGGGGCGCCGGCGGCCGGGGCGGCAGCGCCCTCGGCAGCGGCGGCCTCGTCGGCCTCGCGGGACTTGATGACCTGAGCCTGGTGCTGCTCGAAGCGCTGCTGCGCCTCGGCGTACTGGCTCTCCCACGCCTCACGCTGGGTCTCGAAGCCCTCGAGCCAGTCGTTCGTCTCGGGGTCGAAGCCCTCGGGGTAGATGTAGTTGCCCTGGTCGTCGTACGACGCGGCCATGCCGTACAGCGTCGGGTCGAACTCGACCGAGGCCGGGTCGGAACCGAACGACTCGTTGGCCTGCTTCAGCGAGAGGCTGATGCGACGACGCTCGAGGTCGATGTCGATGACCTTGACGAAGATCTCGTCGTTGACCTGGACGACCTGCTCCGGGATCTCCACGTGGCGCTCGGCCAGCTCGGAGATGTGGACCAGACCCTCGATGCCCTCGTCGACGCGCACGAACGCACCGAACGGAACGAGCTTCGTGACCTTACCGGGGACAACCTGCCCGATCTGGTGCGTACGGGCGAACTGCTGCCACGGGTCTTCCTGCGTCGCCTTGAGCGACAGCGAGACGCGCTCGCGGTCCATGTCGACGTCGAGGACCTCGACGGTGACTTCCTGGCCGACCTCGACAACCTCGGAGGGGTGGTCGATGTGCTTCCAGGAGAGCTCGGAGACGTGCACGAGACCGTCGACACCACCGAGGTCCACGAACGCACCGAAGTTGACGATCGAGGAGACGACGCCGGAGCGGACCTGGCCCTTCTGCAGGGTCGTGAGGAAGGTCTGACGGACCTCGCTCTGGGTCTGCTCGAGCCAGGCACGGCGGGACAGGACCACGTTGTTGCGGTTCTTGTCCAGCTCGATGATCTTGGCCTCGAGCTCCTTGCCCACGTAGGGCTGGAGGTCGCGGACACGGCGCATCTCGACGAGGGAGGCCGGCAGGAAGCCACGGAGGCCGATGTCGAGGATGAGACCACCCTTGACCACCTCGATGACGGTGCCGGTGACGATCCCGTCCTCTTCCTTGATCTTCTCGATCGTGCCCCAGGCGCGCTCGTACTGTGCGCGCTTCTTGGACAGGATGAGGCGACCTTCCTTGTCCTCCTTCTGGAGAACAAGGGCTTCGATCTCGTCGCCGACCTTGACGACCTCATTGGGGTCGACGTCGTGCTTGATCGAAAGCTCGCGGGAGGGGATGACGCCTTCGGTCTTGTAACCGATGTCGAGCAGGACCTCGTCCCGGTCGACCTTCACGATGACGCCGTCGACGATGTCGCCGTCGTTGAAGTACTTGATCGTCTCGTCGATCGCGGCGAGGAAGGCTTCCTCGTTACCGATGTCGTTGACCGCTACCTGCGGGGTGGTGGAAGCGGTGGTCTCGGTGCTGCTCGTCATGTGGGTAAGGGCTCCGGTACGGACAGTAAGTCGTAGGTACTGCTACGCCGGGAGCCCGTATCGGCACCTGCTGACGCCGGGCAGCCTAGGAGGCGCGATTCCGGGGAACGGAAACGCCTCGACAACCGAGGGGACATACAACCGGTGCAAGCGCAGCCTGCTCTGTCTGAGGTGCGCAGGCTCGCAGCGCAACTTGTAGCATACGGGGGCAGCCGGGCAGGGTCAATGCGCGAAGGCGCACACCCGGGGCGGAACCTCCCATACCCGGCACAATCAATGTTCGGCGAGGCCACGACGGCCGCTCGGCACGCTGCGGCCACCGGTTCGAGCGGAGCCTACGCAGACGAGACAGACGGGCGCAATGAGCCAGAACAAGCACGCCGCGGATGCCGCCGCAGACGCCTTCGAGGAGCTCGACACGTACGGGCCCGGCGACGCCGACGAGGGCGAGGCGACACGCCGCGAGGCCGGCGAGGCGGAGAGCAGCAGGGCGAGTCGCGGCTGGTGGGACCGGAACGCGGACGAGTACCAGAGCGAGCACGGAGCGTTCCTCGGTGACGACCGTTTCGTATGGGGCCCGGAGGGGCTCGACGAGGCGGAGGCCGGCCTGCTGGGCGCGGCGGCGTCGCTGAAGGGACTCGACGTCCTGGAGATCGGCGCGGGGGCCGCGCAGTGCTCGCGCTGGCTCGCCGCACAGGGCGCACGCCCGGTGGCCCTGGACCTCTCACACCGGCAGCTCCAGCACGCCCTGCGGATCGGCGGCGGCGAGCCCGGCCTGCCGCTGGTCCAGGCGGACGCGGGAAGGCTCCCCTTCAGGGACGCGTCCTTCGACCTGGCGTGCTCGGCGTACGGCGCGGTGCCGTTCGTCGCCGACCCGGTGGAGGTCTTCCGCGAGGTACGGCGTGTCCTGCGGCCCGGCGGACGGTGGGTCTTCTCCGTGACGCATCCCGTCCGGTGGGCGTTCCCGGACGAGCCGGGCCCCGAGGGCCTGTCGGTCGCCGCCTCGTACTTCGACCGCACTCCGTACGTCGAACAGGACGAACGGGGGAACGCGGTCTACGTCGAGCACCACAGGACGATCGGCGACCGCGTCCGGGACGTGGTGGCCGGCGGCTTCCGCCTGGTCGACCTGGTCGAGCCGGAGTGGCCCGCCTGGAACACGCAGGAGTGGGGCGGCTGGTCCCCGCTGCGCGGGAACCTGATCCCGGGAACGGCGATCTTCGTCTGCGTACGGGACTAGGGGCGTGATCCGAGCCGACGCCCTCGCGCAGCTTCCCGTACACACCGCCGTGCCCGCTCTGGAGCGCGCCCTGGACGCGCACGGGACGGCCGTGCTGTGCGCGCCCCCGGGGACCGGCAAGACGACGCTGGTGCCGCTCGCGCTGGCCGGGCTGCTCGACGAGGGGCGGCCCGTACGGAGGGTCGTCGTCGCGGAGCCGCGCCGCATCGCCGCGCGGGCCGCCGCCCGGCGCATGGCGTGGCTGCTGGGCGAGCGCGTCGGGGGACGCGTGGGCTTCACCGTGCGCGGGGAGCGCGTCGTGGGGCGCGAGACGGTGGTGGAGGTGGTGACCACCGGGGTACTGCTCCAGCGCCTCCAGCGGGACCAGGAACTCGCCGGCGTCGACGTGGTCGTCCTCGACGAGTGCCACGAACGGCATCTGGACGCGGACACCGTCGCCGCGTTCCTCCTCGACGTACGGGCCGCCCTGCGGCCCGAGCTGCGGCTCCTCGCCGCCTCGGCGACGACGGACGCCGAGGGCTGGGCCCGGCTGCTCGGCGACGCTCCGGTGGTCGAGGCGCAGGGCGTCTCGCACCCCGTGGAGACGGTCTGGGCGCCGCCCGCCCGGCCGGTGCGGCCGCCGCACGGCATGCGTGTCGATCCGGCCCTGCTGACGCATGTGGCCGCCGTGGTGCGCAGGGCGCTCGCCGAGCGGGAGGGCGACGTCCTGTGCTTCCTGCCCGGCGTGGGCGAGATCGCGCGGGTGGCCGGTCAGCTGGGCACGGCCGGGGTTGAGGTGCTCCAGGTGCACGGACGGGCGCCGGCGGCGGTGCAGGACGCGGTACTGGCGGGCTCGGCCGGTGGTCGCAGGGTGGTGCTGGCGACCTCGGTGGCCGAGTCGAGCCTCACCGTGCCGGGGGTACGTGTCGTGGTGGACGCCGGGCTGGCACGTGAGCCCCGTACCGACCACGCGCGAGGACTGGGCGCCCTCACGACCGTACGGGCCTCCCAGGCGGCCTCCCGGCAGCGCGCGGGGCGGGCCGGCCGGGAGGCGCCCGGTGCGGTCTACCGGTGCTGGGACCAGGCCGAGGACGTACGGCTGCCGCGCTTCCCCTCCCCCGAGATCAAGGTCGCCGACCTGACCGCGTTCGCCCTCCAGGCGGCGTGCTGGGGCGACCCGGACGCGAGCGGGCTCGCCCTCCTCGATCCGCCGCCGGCGGGCGCGATGGCGGCGGCCCGTACGGTGCTGGCGGCGATCGGGGCCGTGGACGGGTCCGGCCGGCCGACCGGGCGCGGGGTACGGATGGCCCGCCTCGGACTGCACCCCCGGCTCGCACGGGCACTCGTCGACGGCGCACGCGAGGTCGGCACGCGCCGGGCGGCGGAGGTGGTCGCCCTGCTGAGCGAGGAACCCCCGAGGGAGTACGGCGACGACCTGGCCGCGGCCTGGCGCGCGGCCCGCCGCGGGAACGACGCGTACGGGGCCCGCTGGCGCCAGGAGGCGAGGCGGCTGGCTTCGGCGGCGGGCGAACCTGAAGCCGGCGGCGCGGGGAGCGGTCGCGGGGGCGCTGGGGCCGCTGGGGGTGACGATGCCGTCGCGGGGCTGGTGGCCGCCTTCGCGTTTCCCGAGCGGGTCGCCAGGCGCCGGGGCGAAGGCGCCTTCCTCATGGCGTCCGGCACCGGGGCGGAACTCTCCGACGGGTCCCGGCTGCGCAGTGCGCCCTGGCTGGCGGTCGCCGTCGCCGACCGGCCCGTCCACGCCGCCTCCGCGCGCGTACGCCTCGCCGCGGTCGTGGACGAGGACACCGCCCTGCGGGCCGCCGAGCACCTGCTCGTGTCGGGCGAGGAAGTGCGCTGGGAGGGCGGGGACGTCGTCGCGCGCGACGTGCGGCGCCTCGGCGCGGTCGAGCTGACCGTACGGGCGCTTCCCGAGCCGGAGCCGGAACGCGTACGGGAAGCACTGCTCGACGGGCTGCGACGCGAGGGCCTCGGGCTGCTCCGCTGGACCCGCGACGCGCGGGCGCTGCGGGAGCGCCTCGCCTTCCTGCACCGGGTGCTGGGCGCGCCCTGGCCCGACGTGTCCGACGCGGCGCTGGCGGACCGTACCGACGCGTGGCTGGAACCGGAGCTGTCCCGGGCGCGCAGAAGGGCCGACCTCGGCCGGATCGAGGCGGGACAGGCGCTGAACCGGCTGCTCCCCTGGGCGACCGGAGAGGCGACGCGGCTGGACGAGCTGGCGCCGGAGCGGATCGAGGTGCCGAGCGGGTCACGGGTCCGCGTGGAGTACGGCGGGGAACAGCCCGTGCTGGCGGTGAAGCTCCAGGAGATGTTCGGGCTGGCCGAGACCCCACGGGTGGCGGGGGTGCCCGTGCTGGTGCACCTGCTGTCCCCGGCGGGGCGGCCGGCGGCCGTCACCGCCGATCTGGCGTCCTTCTGGCGGGACGGGTACCGGGGAGTGCGGGCGGAACTGCGGGGCCGCTACCCGAAGCACCCGTGGCCGGAGGATCCGGCGGCGGCCGTGCCGACGAAGTACACGAAGGCGCGACTCGAGCGCGGCTGAGACCGGCGAACGGCCGCGCCCGGGAACGGCGGGCGGGTGTGCGCTGAGCGGAAGCCGCCGGCCCGCGTACGGGAACAGCCGGTAGAGGCTGCCGGCCTTCGTACGGGAACGGCCGTCATCGCGCGGGACCGTCCGGCGCGTTACGGCAGTGGTCGGGCGGTGTCGCCGACCGGTCAGGCGGTGGCCGGTTCCGGTCGTGGGGCTCCGTCGTCGGCAGGGTCACGCGGGCCGCGTCCCCGTGCCTCCAGGCAGAGGGCGAGCGCGAGCAGGGAGCCACCGAGGATCAGGAAGCCCCAGGGGAGGTACGACGTGAGCATGAGCACCGCCGTGCGGTTCTTCTTCACGAGCTCGACGGTGGAGTCGACGTAGTCCTCCCTCATCTTCACGTGACCGGCGAACGCGGTGACCTTGGCACGGCCGCCGAGCAGGCTGCCGCCGCGCAGCTCTTCCCGGTGGATCTCCTCGCCGTTCACGGGAGCACCCGTGACGGGGTCCACCCAGAACATCCGACGGGTGGTGTACCAGCGCGTCGTGCCGGTCTGCTTCTCCAGCTTCGTCGCGTCGATCCCCGGCATGGGCATCTTCTTCGGATACTTCACCTTGGTCCACGGGATGGTCTGCTCGAAGTAGTAGACGTCCATTCCGCGGAACGTCCGCTCGCCCCTGTAGTGGATCGGCGCGGATGTGCGGGTCTGCGCGTCGAAGTACGCGTAGTCGCGCCTTTCCGTGAGGAAGGGCCACTTGAACTCGATGCCCTCGCGCCTGACCCGGTCGCCGTCGACCGTCTCCCCGGTGGCGTGCACCGGGGCCTGGCTGTGCGCGTCGAAGATGTAGCGCTCGGGAATGGCCGAGACCATCGTGCCGTCGGGGCCCTGGACGTACGAGAGGGAGTCCCAGACGACCACGTCGCGGCCGGCGCTGCGCTCGATCTTCTCGGACTCCTCGACGTTGCCCTTGAGGGTCTGGACGATGGTGACCTTCTCGACCTTCTTCGCCTTCATGGAGCTGTACTCGAGAAGCGTCGCGGGCTTCGCCTCCAGCACCGTCTCCTGGTACTGGCCGGCCGGGATCTTGGCGAGGCGCGGGAATGCGTACCAGCGCAGCAGCGGTGAGAGGGCGGCGAAGAAGACCGCGAGGGCGAGGAGGACCAGGCTGGCTCTACGGCGCACGGCGGGAGGCCCCTCTACTTCTTCGGCCCGGGAACGGTGGTCAGCAGGGGCTTCGGCGAGGTCTCCCCCGGCGGGGAGCCGACGGCGGCGACGGCGAGGACGAGCGCGAGGGCGGCGGCCAGCCCGACGGCGGCGGCGACGAGAGCGCGCATGCTCTGCCTCCCGGAATCTGATGCTGCGTCAGATGGATGGGGCGGGGGCACCGTAGCAACGGAGCCGCGAGATGAGAACAGGTCGCACCGGCACGTACGCGCGGCCGCACACGCCGCCGCCCCACCCGGTCAGAGGTCCGGGCGGGGCGGCGGCAGGTGCCGGGAGTGCGGCGGTTACGCGGTGGGGCTCGGGGACGGCGAGTCCGACGGGTCCGCCGAGGGGCCGGTCGTCGGCGCGGTGGTGGCCGCCGTGACGGCCAGCTCGACGGTGAGGACGACGCCGTCGGCGGTCGTGAGACGCAGTGTGAACGTTCCCGCGTTGCCGTCGGCGTACAGTCCGGGCAGCTTCAGAAGGCCGTTGGCGTCGGTCTTCAGCGCGGTCAGCGTACGGACCGCCTTGCCGTCGGCATCCTTGAAGTACGGCCCCTTGTCGTTCGCGACGGGCTTCTCGGCGTCGCCCGTGACCAGCGTGGCGGTCACCCCGACACCCGCCGCCGCCTTGCCCTTGTACGTCGCCTTCACCTCTACCGGGTCGGCGAAAGCGCCGCCGGCCGGGGCCGTCAGCTCCTTGTCCGAGGTACGGACGAGCGCGTCGGACTGCGGCGCGGGCGCCGGCTTGGCCTTGACGGTGGCGGCGAAGTCGACGGCGGGTGCGGCGGAGCCGAGCGCCTTGGCGTGCACCATGAACCGGCCGGCGCGGCCGCCCGCGCCGAGCACGGGAGCGGTGGCGATGCCGTCGACGCCGCTGGTGACGACGACGATGGTCTCGGCGCCCGGGAAGCGCGCCGCCGTGTCGCCGGTGATCCGGAACTGGACCTTGGCGCCGGCCACAGTCCTGCCCGCGACGGTCTTTGCCCGTACGCGCAGCCGGTCCGAGAACTTCTCCCCCTCGGTGGCGGTCACGGTCGCGCTGCCGAGCCGCTCCAGGGCGGCGACGGGAGCCGGGGCCGGGGGCCGCGGCTTGGCCGGCGGGGTCGTCTCCGGCGGGGTGACGGGCGGCGTCTTCGGTGGCTTGGCCGGCGGCTTGGCGCCGCCGTCGCCCGGTTTGTCGTTCCCGGGGGGCTGCGGCTTCGACGGCGGGGTCGTCGCGGGCGGAGTCGTGGGTCGGCCGTCGCCGTTGCCGCGACCGCCGGCGTTCACGCCCGCGTTGCGGTGGCTGTCCGGTTCGCCGCTGTCCGGCAGGACTCCGAAGCCGTCCGGCACCTCGTGGTTTCCGCGCCGGTAGTAGTCGAACCACGACATGACCGTACGCAGGTACTCCCGCGAGCGGTTGTAGCCGAGGATCGCCTGGTCGAGGTCGCCCTGCACCGACAGGTCGCGGTCGTGGGCGCAGAGATAGCGTCCGGCGGCGAGCGCCGCGTCGAAGATGTTGTTGGGGTCCTTGCGGCCGTCGTCGTTGCCGTCCTGGCCCCAGGTCGCCCACGTGGACGGGATGAACTGCATCGGGCCGACCGCCCGGTCGTGCGTCGCGTCACCGTCGTAGGCGCCGTTGTCGGTGTCGGAGATGTTGGCGAAGCCGACGCCGTTGAGCTGCGGGCCGAGGATCGGCGTCAGCGTCGTGCCGTTGGCGTTGACCCGACCGCCGCGCGCCTGGCCCGACTCGACCTTGCCGATGGCGGCGAGCAGTTGCCACGGGAGGCGGCAGCCGGGCTGGGAGGCCCGTACGGCGTCCTCGGCCCGTCGGTAGGCGGCGAGGACGGTGGCGGGTATGCCGGCTTCCGCGGGGCCGGTCACCGTGGGCAGATTGATCGAAGTGCCCGGTTTGTTCGGCCTGTTGGGGGTGTTCAGGGGCGGCAGGTCTGTGAAGTACGGCGAATCGCCCGTCACCGGAGTACCGGAGGGGTCGATCGCCTCTGCGGCTCTCTCGTCGGCGGGCGTCATGGTGCTGCCCGGCGCCTGCGAGGCCGAGAGTGCTGCCACCACGAGCGCCGCCACCGTGGTGGCTGTAGCCCCCTTGCGCAGCCTGCGACCGAATTGCGCTGCCATACGTCTGGCCCCTCCCGTCATCGGCTGTCTCCGCGCTCCCCAGCGCGAGGACTCAGGCGACATTACGACACCTGGCGACGGCGGGACACCGGCCGCTGCCGTCTTATTGCCGCTTGTTCACAGAAATTCAACTCGGAACCGCAGACGGCATACTGATCGTCATCGACCACAAGCGGTCCAGGGGAGAGGTTTTGCCGTTCACACTGAGCCACGCGGCGGCGGTGCTGCCGGGCATCCGGCGCGACGGCACCGGGCGCGGGCCACTGCTCGCGTCGGCCCTCGTGGCCGGGTCGTTCGCGCCCGACATGACCTACTTCGCGGCCACCGCCGCCCCGGCCGCGATGCGTTTCGGGGACGTCACCCACTCCTTGGCGGGGCTCGTCACGGTCGACGTGCTCATCACGGCGGCCCTCGTCGGCCTGTGGCTGGTGATGCGGGAACCTCTGCTGGCACTGGTGCCACGGCACAGGCAGGCCCGCTTCCACGGCTTCGTACGCGGCCAGGACTGGCACGGTGCGCAACTCGCCTCGCTCGCCTGGCGGTTCTTCCTCTCGGCCGTCATCGGCAGCTGCACGCACGTCATCTGGGACAGTTTCACGCATGTCGACCGTTGGGGGATGAGGGTGTTCCCGGTGCTCGGCGAGGTCGTCGCCGGCTTCCCCGTGTACATGTACGCGCAGTACGGCGGCTCGGCGGTGGCCCTCGCGGTGATGGCGTGGTTCGCGGTCTGGGCGCTGCGGCGGCGGCCGGACGGCCCCGCCCCCGCGTCCGTGCCGCTGCTCTCCGCCCGCAGGAGGCGGGCCGCCTGGGGGCTGCTCGCGCTCTGCGTGCTGATCGGCGTGGCACACCGGGTCGCGCGGTGGTACGCCGCTCAGACCGTGGTCCTGAAGCCCCTCGACTTCGTCCCCACCGCGTGCTTCGGCGCCGGGGCGGGGCTCGCCGTGGGACTCGTGGTGTACGCCGTGGGGGTCCGGCTGTGGCTGCGCCGCGCGGCGCCGGGGGCCGCCGCCCACCCGACCGCTCCGCACCTCGCGGCACAAGGGGCCGACGCCGCCGCGGACGGCCGCCCGTCATCGCCGGACGGGCCTCACCTCCCCGTACGGGCGGGGCGGATCGGCCGGTCCGGCGACTGACGGCGCTCCCGGGGGAGCCGGCGGCCGGGGTCAGTGCGCGGCGGACTCCCAGTCGGTTCCCACGCCCACCGACACGTCCAGCGGGGCCCGCAGGTCGACGGCGCCCGCCATCTCGCGGCGGACGAGCTCCTCCACCCGCTCCCGCTCCCCCGGGGCCAGCTCCAGGACGATTTCGTCGTGGACCTGGAGCAGCATCCGGGTCCGCAGGCCCTCTTCGGTCAGCGCCCGGTCGACGTTCAGCATGGCGACCTTCACGATGTCGGCCGCGGTGCCCTGGATCGGTGCGTTCAGCGCCATGCGCTCGGCGGCCTCACGGCGCTGGCGGTTGTCGCTGTTGAGGTCCGGGAGGTAGCGGCGGCGGCCCAGCATCGTCGCCGTGTACCCGGTGGCCCGCGCCTCGTCGACGGCGCGCCGCAGGTAGTCGCGCACGCCGCCGAACCGCTCGAAGTACGTGTCCATCAGGGCCCGCGCCTCGCCCGCGTCGATGTTGAGCTGCTGCGAGAGGCCGAAGGCGGACAGCCCGTAGGCGAGTCCGTACGACATGGCCTTGATCTTGCGCCGCATCTCCGCGTCGACCGCGGACCGCTCCACGCCGAACACCTGGGAGGCGACGGTGGTGTGCAGGTCCTCGCCGGAGGTGAACGCCTCGATGAGACCCTCGTCCTCCGACAGGTGCGCCATGACCCGCAGCTCGATCTGGCTGTAGTCCGCGGTCATCAGCGACTCGAAGCCCTCGCCGACGACGAACCCGCGGCGGATGGCACGGCCCTCGTCCGTGCGCACCGGCACGTTCTGCAGGTTCGGGTCGGTGGAGGAGAGCCGGCCGGTCGCCGCGACCGTCTGGCTGAAGGTGGTGTGGATCCGGCCGTCGCCGGCGATCGTCTTGATCAGCCCCTCGACGGTGGACCGCAGCCGGGCCTGCTCACGGTGGCGCAGCATGATGACCGGCAGTTCGTGCTCGGTCTGGGCGGCCAGCCAGGCCAGCGCGTCCGCGTCCGTGGTGTAGCCGGTCTTGGTCTTCTTCGTCTTGGGGAGGTTCAGCTCGCCGAAGAAGACCTCCTGGAGCTGCTTGGGCGAGCCGAGGTTGAACTCGTGGCCGACGGACGCGTGCGCCTCCTTCACGGCCTGCTGCACCGCGCCGGCGAACTGCTGCTCCATCGCCTCCAGGTGCGGGCGGTCCGCGGAGATGCCGTACCGCTCCATCCGGGCCAGCAGCAGCGACGTGGGCAGTTCCACCTCGTGCAGCAGCTCGGTCGCGCCCACCTCCCGCAGCTTCGCGCCGAACGCGTCGCCGAGGTCGAGGACCGCGCGGGCCTGTGCCATCAGCGCGTCGGCCTCGGCCTGGTCGTCCTCGTCGGACCCGAAGGCCAGCTGCCCGTCGGCGGCGGCCGGGGCGAGCTCGCGGTGGAGGTACTCGACGGACAGGGCGTCCAGCGCGAACGACCGGCGGCCGGGCTTGACCAGGTAGGCGGCCAGCGCGGTGTCCATCGAGATGCCCTCGATGCGCCAGCCGTGCTCGGGGAAGACCCGCAGCGCGTCCTTGGCGTTGTGCATGACCTTCGGCCGGGCCGGGTCGGCGAGCCAGGCGGCGAAGGCCCGCTCGTCGGACTCGTCCAGCTCGGTCGTGTCGAACCAGGCCGCCTTGCCGTCGGCCGCGGCCAGCGCGACCTCGCTGACGTTGCCGACGCCCAGGGCCCAGCTCGCCACGGTGGACACGCCGAGCGGCTGTCCGGCGTTCTGCTCCAGCCAGGCCGCCACCTCACCGGCGCGCAGGACGGAGCCGTCCAGCTCCACCCCGGCGTCCGGGGCCGGGGCCTCTTCCTCCTCCGCGCCCGGGTCGACCGCGAGCAGCCGCTCCCGCAGGCTCGGGTTGCGGATCTCCAGGACCTCCAGGAAGCCCTTCAGCGCGGCCCTGTCGTACGGCGCGCGCTCCAGGTCCGCCACGGCCTTGGGCAGCTCCACGTCGCGCACCAGCTCGGTCAGGTGGCGGTTGAGCTTGACGGACTCCAGGTGGTCGCGCAGGGCCTGGCCGACCTTGCCCTTGATCTCGTCGGCGCGCTCGACCAGCTCCGAGAACGAGCCGAACTGGTTGATCCACTTCGTGGCGGTCTTCTCGCCCACGCCCGGGATGCCCGGCAGGTTGTCCGACGGGTCGCCGCGCAGGGCGGCGAAGTCCGGGTACTGCGACGGGGTCAGCCCGTACTTCTCCTGGACCTTCTCCGGCGTGAACCGGGTCAGCTCGGAGACGCCCTTGGTCGGGTACAGCACGGTCACGTGGTCGGAGACCAGCTGGAACGAGTCACGGTCGCCGGTGACGATCAGCACGTCGAAGCCGGCGGCCTCCGCCTGGGTGGCCAGGGTGGCGATGACGTCGTCGGCCTCGAAGCCGTCCACCGCGAAGCGCTCCGCGTTCATGGTGTCCAGCAGCTCGCCGATCAGCTCGACCTGCCCCTTGAACTCGTCCGGGGTCTTCGAACGGTTCGCCTTGTACTCCGGGAAGTCGGCCGAGCGCCACGTCTTGCGCGACACGTCGAAGGCCACCGCGAAATGCGTGGACGCCTCGTCACGGAGCGTGTTCGCCAGCATCGACGCGAAGCCGTAGACGGCATTCGTCGGCTGGCCGCTCGCGGTGGTGAAATTCTCCGCGGGCAGCGCGAAGAACGCTCGGTACGCCAGGGAGTGCCCGTCCATGAGGAGCAAGCGGGGACGGTTTTCTGCGGTCTTCTTCGATGCTGTCTCTGACACGCCCCCGATCCTAGGCCGCACCACTGACAATCCGGCCCGCGGCGTCGCACTGCCGGTGCCGCGTGACAGGATCGAAGGCGTACGTGACACCACCGCACGCTCAAAGGGGAGCGCCATGGCTGCCAAGCCGCCCACAGGTGACCCGGTCCAGGACGCGCCGCAGGTCGCGGCCCCCCAGCACGCCGCGGCCGGGCTCCCCGCCATCGGGCACACGCTGAAGATGGCGCAGCAGCAGATGGGCGTGCGCCGCACCGCGCGAACCCTCCTCAAGGTCAACCAGAAGGACGGCTTCGACTGCCCCGGCTGCGCCTGGCCGGAGGAGGACAAGCGGCACACCGCGGAGTTCTGCGAGAACGGCGCGAAGGCCGTCGCGGAGGAGGCGACGCTGCGCCGCGTCACCCCCGATTTCTTCGCCGCGCACCCCGTCGCCGACCTCGCCACCCGCAGCGGGTACTGGCTCGGGCAGCAGGGCCGCATCACCCAGCCCGTGTACCTGGCCGAGGGCGCCGACCGGTACGACGCGGTGACCTGGGAGCGCGCCTTCGAGATCATGGCGGAGGAGCTCAAGGCGCTCGCCTCCCCCGACGAGGCCGTCTTCTACACCTCGGGCCGCACCAGCAACGAAGCGGCGTTCCTGCTCCAGCTCTTCGCCCGCGAGTTCGGCACCAACAACCTGCCGGACTGCTCCAACATGTGCCACGAGTCCTCGGGCTCGGCCCTCACGCAGACCATCGGCATCGGCAAGGGCAGCGTCTCCCTGGAGGACCTGCACCAGGCCGACCTGATCATCGTCGCCGGGCAGAACCCGGGCACCAACCACCCGCGCATGCTCACCGCTCTGGAGAAGGCCAAGGCCGCCGGCGCGAAGATCATCTCGGTGAACCCGCTGCCCGAGGCCGGACTCGAGCGCTTCAAGAACCCGCAGACCCCACAGGGCATGATCAAGGGCGCCGCGCTCACCGACCTCTTCCTGCAGATCCGTCTCGGCGGCGACCAGGCCCTCTTCCGGCTGCTCAACAAGCTGATCATCGAAGCGGACGGCGCCGTCGACGCGGAGTTCGTACGGGAGCACACGCACGGGTACGAGGAGTTCGCCGCCGCGGCGCGCGGCGCGGACTGGGACGAGACCCTCGCAGCCACCGGCCTGGAGCGCGCGAAGATCGAGCAGGCCCTCGCCATGGTCCTCGCCTCGCGGCGCACCATCGTGTGCTGGGCCATGGGCCTGACCCAGCACAAGCACGCCGTCCCGACCATCCGCGAAGTCGTCAACTTCCTGCTGCTGCGCGGCAACATCGGCCGCCCCGGCGCCGGCGTGTGCCCCGTGCGCGGCCACTCCAACGTGCAGGGCGACCGCACGATGGGCATCTTCGAGCGCCCCGCCCCCGCGTTCCTCGACGCCCTCGACAAGGAATTCGGGATCACCTCGCCCCGCCACCACGGATTCGACGTCGTACGGTCCATCCAGGCGCTGCGCGACGGCGAGGCCAAGGTCTTCTTCGCCATGGGCGGCAACTTCGTCGGCGCGAGCCCCGACACCGACGTCACCGAGGCCGCGATGCGCCGGGCCCGCCTGACCGTCCACGTGTCGACGAAGCTCAACCGCTCGCACGCCGTCACCGGCGCCCGCGCCCTGATCCTGCCCACCCTCGGCCGCACCGACAAGGACGTACAGGCCGCCGGCAAGCAGTTCGTCACGGTCGAGGACTCCATGGGCATGGTGCACGCCTCACGCGGCAACCTCGCCCCCGCGAGCCCGCACCTGCTCTCCGAGCCTGCCATCGTCGCCCGGCTGGCCCGCGCGGTCCTCGGCCCCGGCTCGGCCACGCCGTGGGAGGACTTCGAGAAGGACTACGGCACGATCCGCGACCGGATCTCGCGCGTCGTCCCCGGCTTCGAGGACTTCAACGCACGGGTCGCCCGTCCCGGCGGCTTCACTCTGCCCCACGGCCCGCGCGACGCGCGCCGCTTCACCACCGACACCGGCAAGGCCAACTTCACCGCCGCCCCCGTCGAGTACCCCGAGCTGCCGAAGGGCCGGCTGCTGCTCCAGACGCTGCGCTCGCACGACCAGTACAACACCACGATCTACGGCCTCGACGACCGCTACCGGGGTATCCGGGGCGGCCGGCGCGTCGTCCTGGTCAACCCGGACGACGCCCGCGAACTGGGCCTCGCCGACGGGGACTACACCGATCTCGTCAGCGAGTGGAAGGACGGCGTCGAGCGGCGCGCCGCCGGTTTCCGCGTGGTGCACTATCCGACCGCGCGCGGCTGCGCCGCCGCCTACTACCCGGAGACCAACGTCCTGGTGCCGCTCGACGCCACCGCGGACACCAGCAACACCCCCGCGAGCAAGTCGGTCGTCGTACGTCTGGAACAATCGGCAACCGCCTAAGCGTTCGCTTAAGGACGATGGACACCGTACGACGATCGGAGCCGGGCCCCATGGGCGAGCAGACCGCAGGTGTGAAGTTCCCGCAAGAGGTCATCGACGAGTACGCCCAGCTGGGCGTCGACCTGCCCGCCCTCTTCTCCGCCGGGGACCTCGGCACCCGCATGGGGGTACGGATCGTCGAGGCGTCCGCCGAGCGCGTCGTGGGGACCATGCCCGTCGAGGGCAACACCCAGCCGTACGGCCTGCTGCACGGCGGGGCCTCCGCCGTGCTCGCCGAGACGCTCGGTTCCATCGGCTCGATGCTCCACGGCGGCGCGTCCAAGCTCGCCGTCGGCGTGGACCTCAACTGCACCCACCACCGGGGCGCCCGCAGCGGCCTGGTGACGGGTGTGGCCACCCCCGTCCACCGCGGGCGCTCCACCGCGACGTACGAGATCGTCATCACCGACGAGCAGGACAAGCGGGTCTGCACCGCCCGCCTCACCTGCCTGCTGCGCGACGCCCAGTCCGTCGGCGGCTGACCGGGCCTTCGGACCGGCGAGCCCGGACGGATCCACACGTCCGTCCGGGCCGCGGTGACGCAGCGTGCGGGCCCGACGGTCGATACCGCCACCAAAGCCGCGCAGACGCCCCTCCTCCAGGGAGCGACGGGCCCCGCCGCACGCCCCGCTCCGTCCCGCTTTCGCCACCCGCCACGGTCCGGCAGCAGCGCGCCCCGGATGTCCGGTTAGGGGGGTCCTGTCAGGCCCAGAACCGGCCTCGCGGAGCGCTTTCCGGCCACCGCTTCCTGTTCGATATACGTACCCGGTGTCCGGGAGAACGCCCCTTCGCCGGCACCCCCGCGACGCCTGCCGATCCGCCATCACGCCCGGCCGCGACCCGTGCGCCGAAGCCGCGGCCCGGCGGTACGGACATCACGCACGGTGACGATTCCGGTCGGCCGCAAGCTCGGCGGACACCCGCGCGCGCCGGCGCGGACAGCCGCCACGAGCAGGCTCCCCCACGGCTCAACGCCCCAGCAAGCGGCTCGCTCCAGCCGCGGCATGTCCGCTTCACTCACCCCTCCTCCCTCACGCGCTGTCAACTCCCCTTCATCACAGGACACTTGCCCCCCGGGCGGCGAACCGGTTCACTGTCGACCACCCCCACAGGAGGGCACCCGTCCGTCACACACAAGGGGTTCTCTTGACCGCAGTACGCATCACCGCAGCACGCACCGCCGCAGTCGCCACAGCCACCGCCGGGGCGTTCGCGCTCGTGCTGGCCGCGGCCCTGCCGTCCTCGGCGATCAACTCGCACAACGCGACGCCCGCACCCGAGCGCACCGAGGTCGGGGCACTCGTCGCCACCTGGGACGCCGACGCGAACCCGGCCACCCCGGACCGCGTCGACTGGGTCTGCTCCGGCACCATGATCGACGCCGACACCTTCCTCACGGCCGCGCACTGCACCACCGACTGGCCCGACAACGTGAAGTTCCACGTCTCCCTCGACCAGGACGTGCAGGCCGGACTCGACAGGGCCGCAGCCGAACACCCCTCGGACCCGGCAGCGGTGGCCCGCGCCGTGGCGGTCCAGGGAACAGCCCACAACCACCCCGCCTACCCGGGCCCCGCCTCCGACACCCACGACATCTCCGTCGTCGAACTGCCCGCCGCCCAGGTCAAGGCACGCTGGACCTTCAGCCCCGCCACGCTCCCCAAGGCCGGGGCCCTCGACGCCCTCGGCGCGCAGGGCCTCGACGACACGGACTTCACCGTCGCCGGTTACGGCACGCGGGAGGCGCAGCGCGGCCCCGGCGGCCACACCCACCCCGGCGGCGGCGTACGCATGAAGGCCCCCGTCACGTACAACGCGCTCAACAACGCCTGGCTGCGCCTGTCCATGACCGCACCCCAGGGCAACGGCGGTGCGTGCTACGGCGATTCGGGCGGTCCGAACTTCGCGACGCTCGGCGGCAAGCGGACTCTGGTCGCCACCACCGTCACCGGCGACACCCCCTGCTACGCCACCAACGTCACCTACCGGCTGGACACCGCCGGAGCCCGCGCCTTCCTCTCCCCCTTCACCAAGCTGCCGTAGGGCACGCTCGTCCTGTTGTGTCACGGATCGTGACGGCCTAGCGTTCCCCCATGGGGACGAAAGCACACGCGCGCGCCGGGTACGCCGCCTGTGCCCTCGTGGCCGCCATGGCCGTCGCGGGCTGCTCGGCCCCCCGTACGGCCGGGCAGCCCGCGCCGCCGAGCACCACCCCACCGGCGCCCCCGCCCCACGTGACCTGCACGAAGCTGGTGTCCTACTGGGCGGGCGAAACACTCAAGGGCGGCAAGTGGGCCGGGCTCGACTGGGAGCAGAAGGGGCTGTCGAACGAGCAGTACGCCATCCACGAGGAGGTCGTCGCGGCCGGTCGCGCCGAGGCCGCCCGGCGGGGGCGTGCGGCGGGCCTGCGGCTGATCGGCCGCCTGGCCGAAGAGGCGTGCAGGGCCGCGAACGGCGCGACGGGCAGCTCGGAGAACTGGCGCCCGCCCCGCTGAGCGGCGGGGGCCGCGGCAAGGCGCGAACGAGGCCGGCCGCCTCCCGCCCTTGCCCCCGAGCCGCTCCCGAAGCCGCTGGATTGCCAAGTCCCGCTTGGCGGAGGGTAGTTGTCCGGCGGACGCCTGAGGCGTCAAGCGCAGGTCAGCACGCCGGCCGCGCCGCCCGGTGAGCGGGCGCATCGCCTCCACGTAACGCTACGTAACATCGGGGCGGTCGAAATGCGGCGCCACGCGCTCGGCGCATCCCGTCCACCACCCCCGTGACAGCGTTACGGCCACCCTCCGCGGCTGACGGCAAGATCACCTCAAGCGCTGCTGCGGAACTGGGAATTCTCAGCATGCGGACTTTATTGTCGGTGAACTTTCAACCCATCTGTCCACACTGCCCCACCCAGCGTTGGCCTTGGCATAACAAGAGAGTCACATCCTGAGTTCACACCTCCACGACCCCTTCACCTGCGCCTAGAGTCACGGCCAGTCACCGCGCCGCCGGGCGCGTCTGCTGCACGGCCCCTGTATCGACCAGTACGGCCCGGCGATCGTCACGGCACCTCAGCAGAGGAGGCCGCGCCAGGGAAAGGACCTTTCGTGCGACACCGTTCTTTGCTCATACTCACCACAGCGCTCACGACCGGAGCACTCACGCTCACCGCTTGTGGGTCGCGCGACGACGCCAAGGGCGGCGACGACAGCAGCAAGAAGACCACCGTTGTCATCGGTGTCGACGTCCCGCTGACCGGTTCGCTGTCCGCTCTCGGCCAGGGCATCAAGAACTCGGTGGACCTCGCGGCCAAGACCGCGAACAAGAACAACGAGGTCCCGGGCGTCGAATTCAAGATCGAAGCCCTCGACGACCAGGCAGTTCCCGCCTCCGGCCAGGCCAACGCCACCAAACTCGTAGGCAACAAGGACGTCATCGGTGTCGTCGGCCCGCTGAACTCCGGCGTCGCCCAGTCGATGCAGAGCGTCTTCGAGAAGGCCAGCCTCGTCCAGGTCTCCCCGGCCAACACCAACCCGGCGCTCAGCCAGGGTGACAACTGGGGCAAGGGTGAGCTTAAGCGTCCGTTCAAGACGTACTTCCGCACCGCCGCCACGGACGTCGTCCAGGGCAAGTTCGCCGCGCAGTACCTCTACAACGACGCCAAGAAGCGCAAGGTCTACGTCGTCGACGACAAGCAGACCTACGGCGCCGGCCTCGCCGCGATCTTCTCCGCCGAATTCAAGCGGCTCGGCGGCAAGGTCGTCGGCACCGACCACGTCACGGTGAAGGAGACCGACTTCTCCAGCACCGCCGACAAGGTGAAGGCGTCGAAGGCCGACTCCGTCTACTTCGGTGGCCAGTACCCCGAGGGCGGCCTGCTCTCCGACCAGATCAAGAAGACCGGCGCCAAGATCCCCACCATGGGCGGCGACGGCATCTACGACCCCGCGTTCATCAGCGCCTCCGGCGTGGCGAACGACGGTGACTTCGCGACCTCGATCGGCTACCCGGTCGAGAAGCTCCCGACGGCGAAGAAGTTCATCGCCGACTACGAGGCCGAGAAGTACGACGACCCGTACGCGGCCTACGGCGGCTACTCGTACGACGCCGGCTGGGCCGTCGTCCAGGCCGTCAAGGCCGTCGTCGCGGAGAACGACGGCAAGCTGCCGGCGGACGCCCGCGCCAAGGTCGTCGAGGCCATGTCGAAGGTCTCGTTCGACGGTGTGACCGGCAAGGTCGCCTTCGACCAGTACGGCGACACCACGAACAAGCAGCTCACCGTCTACAAGGTCGAGGGCAAGGTCTGGAAGGACGTCAAGTCCGCCACCTTCAAGGACTGATTCACCCCGGTCCCCGCTCGACCCGCACCACCTGCCTGACCCGCTTCACCCGATCCTTCTGATCGAACCGCGCGAGGGCGCAACAGCGCCCTCGCGCGGTGTCATATCCGACAAGCTCATCGGAGGCCCTGCGGTGCACGAACTGCCGCAACAGCTGGCCAACGGCCTTGCACTCGGCGCCCTTTATGGCTTGATAGCCATCGGGTACACCATGGTGTACGGCATCGTCCAGCTCATCAACTTCGCCCACGGCGAGATCTTCATGATCGGGGGCTTCGGCGCCCTCACCGCGTACCTCGTGCTCCCCAGCGGGACAACGCTCCTCGTGGCCATCCCGGTCATGATCGTCGGTGGCGCCATCGCCTCCGTCGCCGTAGCGACCGCAGCGGAACGATTCGCCTACCGCCCCCTGCGCGGCGCCCCCAGGCTCGCTCCGCTCATCACCGCAATCGGCCTCTCGATCGTTCTCCAGCAGCTTGTCTGGGGCTTCTACCCCGACGCGAAGAAGCCGCGCAGCTTCCCGGAGTTCCAGGGCGAGTCGTTCAAGATCTTCGACAACCTGTACCTCCAGCGGGCCGACGCCTTCGTCCTCGTCCTCGCCCCCCTGTGCATGCTCGCCCTCGGCCTCTTCGTCGCCAAGAGCCGCAGCGGCCGCGCCATGCAGGCCACCGCGCAGGACCCCGACACGGCGAAGCTGATGGGCATCAACACCGACCGCATCATCGTCATGGCCTTCGCCATCGGTGCCGCGTTCGCCGCCGTCGGAGCCGTCGCGTACGGCCTCGACAAGGGCCAGATCAACTTCGAAATGGGCTTCATCCTCGGACTCAAGGCCTTCACCGCCGCCGTCCTGGGCGGCATCGGCAACATCTACGGAGCCATGGTCGGCGGAGTCGTCCTCGGCCTCGCGGAAGCCCTGTCGATCGCCTACATCGAAGAGATACCCGGGATGCAGCAGCTCGGCGGTGGCGCTTGGGCCAACGTCTGGGCATTCGTACTTCTCATCGTCGTGCTCCTCGTCAGGCCACAGGGCCTGCTCGGCGAGCGCGTCGCGGATCGGGCGTGAGAGCCATGACAACCGACACCACGACAGCCAAGACGGCCCCCGCCGACACCGGCGCCCGGGCCGACCTCTTCCGCTGGATCATCGCCGCGGGCGGCCTCGCCACCGTCGCCAGCACCTTCATGGCCTGGACCTACACCGACGAGTTCCCCGGCGACCTCACGGTCAACGGATACCCCGGCGGCCTCCAGGTCCTCACCCTCGTCGCAGGCCTCCTCACCACCCTGTACGCCCTGGCCGCACAGGACTTCAAGGGCCTGCGCTGGCTCGCGCCCACCGGCACGACCAAAGCCCTGCGCCTCTTCGCGCTCGGCGCGTTCGGCACCACCTGGTTCACGGTCGTCGCCATCGCCGTCGAACTCGGCGGCGTCGTCCACCTCGAGCCGGGCGGCTTCGTCGCCGCCGTGGCCTCCGTCATCCCCGTCGCCGCCGCCTTCCAGCTGCCCGACGACACCCGCAAGGCCCGGCGCCCCAAGGAACTCCCCTCCTGGGCCGAAATCCTGATCATCGTCGCCGCCTTCGCGATCGGCCTGTTCGTCGTCACCTACGGCATCGACACCGAGTACGCCGAACTGTTCACCGGCTACATGATCACCGCCGGGTTCGCCATCGCCGCCCTCTTCAAAGCCGGCCTCATGGCGCGCCTGTCGGCGCTCACCGCCAAGTACCGGTCGATCGCCGTCGCAGCCGCCTTCGTCGCCGCAGCGGCCTTCCCCTTCACCCAGAACACCGACCAGTTCACCCTGATCGCGGTCAACATCCTCATCTTCGCGACCGTCGCACTCGGCCTGAACATCGTCGTCGGCCTCGCCGGACTCCTCGACCTCGGATACGTCGCCTTCCTCGGCGTCGGCGCCTACACCGCCGCTCTCGTCTCGGGCACCACCGCATCCGCGTTCGACGTCCAGTTCCCCTTCTGGGCATCCGTCCTCCTCGGCGGCGCCGTCTCCCTGGTCTTCGGCGTCGTCATCGGCGCCCCGACCCTGCGGCTGCGCGGCGACTACCTCGCCATCGTGACCCTCGGCTTCGGCGAGATCTTCCGCATCACCGTCGGCAACCTCGACGGCGTGTCCGGACCGCAGGTCACCAACGGCCCCAACGGCGTACCGAACGTCCCCGACCTGAACTTCTTCGGATACGACTTCGGTGAATCCCACACCATCGCCGGCTTCGAACTCGGGTCGTACGCCAACTACTACCTGCTGATGCTGCTCGCGATGATCCTCGTGGTCCTCGTCTTCAGCCGCGCCGGCAGCTCCCGCATCGGCCGCGCCTGGGTCGCCATCCGCGAGGACGAGACCGCCGCCACCGCCATGGGCATCAACGGCTTCCGCGTCAAGCTCATCGCCTTCGCCCTCGGCGCCACGCTCGCCGGCCTCGCCGGCACCGTCCAGGCACACGTCCAGAGCACCGTGGTCCCCGAGATGTACGTCTTCGCCGGACCCGTACCGCCGAACTCCGCCTTCCTCCTCGCCGCGGTCATCCTCGGCGGCATGGGAACCATCAGCGGACCCCTCATCGGCGCCACGCTCCTCTACATGATCCCCGCCAAGCTGCAGTTCCTCCAGGACTACCAGCTGCTGGGCTTCGGCATCGCGCTGATCTTCCTCATGCGCTTCCGCCCCGAGGGCCTCATCGCCAACCGGCGCGCCCAGCTCGAGTACCACGAGACCGACCAACTCGACGTCCCGGAAAAGGGCCTGCCCGACTCCGGCGTCGGCATCACGAAGGCGGGGGCGTGAACAACATGACGACCACCACCGAGAACACCGCCCCGACCACCGTCCTCGACGCCAGCGGTGTCACCATGCGCTTCGGCGGCCTCACCGCCGTACGCTCGGTCGACCTCACCGTGAACGCCGGAGAGATCGTCGGTCTCATCGGCCCCAACGGCGCCGGCAAGACGACCTTCTTCAACTGCCTCACCGGGCTCTACGTCCCCACCGAGGGCAAGGTCTCGTACAAGGGCACCGTCCTGCCGCCCAAGCCCCACCTCGTCACCCAGGCAGGCATCGCCCGTACCTTCCAGAACATCCGGCTCTTCGCCAACATGACCGTCCTGGAGAACGTCCTCGTCGGACGCCACACCCGGACCAAGGAAGGCCTCTGGTCGGCCCTCCTGCGCGGCCCCGGCTTCAAGAAGGCCGAAGCCGCGTCGCACAAGCGGGCCATGGAACTGCTCGAGTTCATCGGCCTGGAGCACAAGGCCGACCACCTCGCACGCAACCTCCCCTACGGCGAGCAGCGCAAGCTCGAAATCGCACGCGCCCTCGCCAGCGACCCGGGCCTGCTGCTCCTGGACGAGCCCACCGCGGGCATGAACCCCCAGGAGACCCGCGTCACCGAAGAGCTCATCTTCGCGATCCGGGACCAGGGCATCGCCGTACTCGTCATCGAGCACGACATGCGCTTCATCTTCAACCTCTGCGACCGCGTCGCCTGCCTCGTCCAGGGCGAGAAGCTCGTCGAAGGCACACCCGCCGTCGTCCAGGGCGACGAGCGCGTCGTCGCCGCCTACCTCGGTACTCCCTTCGAGGGCGCACCCGGCGCGGAAGAGGCCGCCGAGGTCGAAGCCGCCGAAGCCGTGGCGGAAGCGGCCGGGGCGAGCGAGGCCACGTCGGCCGGGGCGACGGAGGCGACCGGAGCGACCGGAGCTGCCGAGGCCGCCGAGGCCGCCGAGGCCGCCGAGGAGGCTGCCGCCGCTGAGGACAACGCCGCCGAGGCCGCCGCGACCGCCGAGGCTGCTGAAACCGCCGAGCCGACCGGGGCCGGTGAGGAAGCTGAGGCGACCGAGGAAGCCGAGGCCACCGAAGCCACCCCGGCCGAGGGCACCACCAGCAAGACCAGCAAGACCAGCCCGGAAGGGGAAACCCAGTGACCGCTCTCCTCGAGGTCGAGGACCTCAGGGTCGCCTACGGCAAGATCGAGGCCGTCAAGGGCATCTCCTTCAGCGTCGAAGCCGGCCAGGTCGTCACCCTCATCGGCACCAACGGTGCGGGCAAGACCACCACCCTGCGGACGCTGTCCGGACTGCTCAAGCCCTCCGGCGGCCGGATCATGTTCGACGGCAAGCCGCTGCAGGGAGTACCCGCGCACAAGATCGTGTCCCTGGGGCTGGCCCACTCCCCCGAAGGCCGGCACATCTTCCCCCGCCTCACCATCGCCGAGAACCTCCAGCTCGGAGCGTTCCTGCGGACGGACAAGGCGGGCATCGAGAAGGACATCCAGCGCGCCTACGACCTCTTCCCCATCCTGGGAGAGCGCCGGAAGCAGGCCGCGGGCACCCTCTCGGGCGGTGAGCAGCAGATGCTGGCCATGGGACGCGCGCTCATGTCCCAGCCCAAGCTCCTCATGCTCGACGAGCCGTCGATGGGCCTCTCCCCGATCATGATGCAGAAGATCATGGAGACCATCGTCGAGCTCAAGGCCCAGGGCACGACCATCCTGCTCGTCGAGCAGAACGCCCAGGCCGCGCTCTCCCTGGCGGACCACGCGCACGTCATGGAAATCGGCTCGATCAAGCTCTCCGGCCCCGGCCGGGAGCTGCTCCACGACGAGTCCGTCCGCAAGACGTACCTCGGCGAGGACTGACCGGACCGTACGCACCTGTACGTACGCGTACGTACACAAGGAAGAGGCCGCCCCCGCGTGATGCGGGGGCGGCCTCTTCCGTCACGTACTCAGGCGCACTACTCGCCCTTCGCCGCCTTCTTCTCCTCGGCGTCCTCGATGACCGCCTCCGCCACCTGCTGCATGGACAGGCGGCGGTCCATCGACGTCTTCTGGATCCAGCGGAACGCGGCCGGCTCCGACAGCCCGTACTGCGTCTGCAGCACCGACTTCGCCCGGTCCACCAGCTTGCGCGTCTCGAGGCGCTGCGTGAGGTCCGCGACCTCGTTCTCCAGCGCCTTCAGCTCCGTGAACCGCGACACCGCCATCTCGATGGCCGGTACGACGTCACTCTTGCTGAAGGGCTTCACGAGGTACGCCATCGCACCGGCGTCCCGCGCCCGCTCCACGAGATCGCGCTGCGAGAACGCGGTCAGCATGAGGACGGGGGCGATGGACTCCTCGGTGATCTTCTCGGCGGCGGAGATCCCGTCCAGCACGGGCATCTTCACGTCGAGGATCACGAGGTCGGGGCGGTGCTCGCGGGCGAGCTCGATCGCCTGCTGCCCGTCACCGGCCTCGCCCACGACGGCGTAGCCCTCCTCCTCGAGCATCTCTTTGAGGTCGAGGCGGATGAGGGCTTCGTCCTCGGCGATGACGACACGGGTCGTCAGCGGCGGGACGTGCGACTTGTCGTCGTCGGCGACGGGCTGGGGCGACTCGGGGGTGGTCACGGGGCTCCTCGTTCCACGGCAGGTACAGCTCCCCAAGAGCCTACCTAGCTGCGGTATGGTGGACGCGCAGTGGGTCAAGGGAAACCTTGGATACCGCGAGCCCCGGTAGCCCAATTGGCAGCAGGCAATGGATTCAAAACCCATACAGTGTCGGTTCGAGTCCGACCCGGGGCACTTCTCCTTCGATTCCAAGGTTCACCAAAGGTCTGGCGATCTTCACTCGCTCTGGTGAACACCATCGCGAATCAGTGCGGACTCCCGAAGATCGAGCGAGTCTCGCGTGCATGTACGACCTCACCGTGCGCGAGCACGCGCTGGCCCTCCTCGCGCAGGGCGGCAGCCTCAATTCCGTGAGCAGGCGGACCGGAATATCCCGGTCCGCCATCCGCGCGTGGCAGGCTCGGACCGAACCGCTGCCGCGCATGAGCGCGCAAGCACTGCCGTGCACGAGGTGCGGACCCGCACCCGGCGCTCCGGCCGACACCGCCGCGTACGCCTATCTGCTCGGCCTCTATCTCGGCGACGGCTGCATCAGCCCGCACCGTAACGGCGGCTGGTACCTGCGCATTGCTTGCGCCGATGAATGGCCCGGACTGATCGACCTGTGCCGGAACGCCATCACGGCCGTCCGTCCCGAAGACTCGGTCTGCGTCCTGCAGCGGGTGGGCTGTGTGATGGTCACCAGCTACAGCCGCCATTGGCGGTGTCTCTTCCCGCAGCACGGTCCGGGCAAGAAGCATGAACGCGCCATCTCCCTCGACTCCTGGCAGCAGGCCGTTGTGGACGCCCATCCCTGGGATTTCATCCGTGGCCTCATCCACTCGGACGGGTGCCGCATCACGAACTGGACCACCCGTACCCTCGGCGGCGAGCAGAAGCGCTATGAATACCCGCGTTACTTCTTCACCAACACATCCGTCGACATCCTGCGGCTTTTCACCGACACCCTCGACTCACTCGGCGTCGAGTGGAAGCCCTCACGCCAGAGCCGTGCGGCGCAGAGCGTCTCGGTCGCCAGGCGCGCGTCCGTCGCGCTGATGGACGCTCACGTGGGACCGAAGCACTGAGCGTACGGCCGGTAGGGCCCCCTGGGGTGTGGGGGCCCATTGCCCGTGCCGGCAGGGTCACTTGGCGGCGGGGTGGCCTTCGCCGATGTGGTGGACGTGGACCAGGTTCGTGGAACCCGCGATGCCGGGCGGGGAGCCGGCGGTGATGATCACGACGTCGCCCTTCCGGCAGCGGCCGATGCGCAGGAGGTGTTCGTCGACCTGGGCGACCATGGCGTCGGTGGAGTCGACGTGGGGGCCGAGGAAGGTCTCGACGCCCCAGGTGAGGTTGAGCTGGGAGCGCGTCGCCGGGTCGGGGGTGAAGGCGAGCAGCGGGATGGGTGAGCGGTAGCGGGACAGGCGCTTGACGGTGTCGCCGGACTGGGTGAAGGCGACGAGGAACTTCGCGCCGAGGAAGTCGCCGATGTCGGCGGCGGCGCGTGCGACGGCTCCGCCCTGGGTGCGGGGCTTGTTGCGTTCGGTGAGCGGCGGGAGTCCCTTGGCGAGGATGTCCTCCTCGGCCGCTTCGACGATGCGGCCCATGGTCTTGACCGTCTCGATGGGGTATTTGCCGACGCTGGTTTCGCCGGAGAGCATGACGGCGTCGGTGCCGTCGATGACGGCGTTGGCGACGTCGGAGGCTTCGGCGCGGGTGGGCCGGGAGTTTTCGATCATCGAGTCGAGCATTTGGGTGGCGACGATGACCGGTTTGGCGTTGCGTTTGGCGAGTTTGATGGCTCGCTTCTGAACGATCGGCACTTGTTCGAGTGGCATTTCGACGCCGAGGTCGCCGCGGGCGACCATGATGCCGTCGAAGGCGGCGACGATGTCGTCGATGTTGTCGACGGCCTGCGGCTTTTCGATCTTCGCGATGACGGGGAGGCGGCGGCCTTCTTCCTTCATGACACGGTGGACGTCGTCGATGTCACGTCCGCTGCGTACGAAGGAGAGGGCGATGATGTCGGCTCCGGTGCGCAGGGCCCACCGGAGGTCGTCGATGTCCTTTTCGGAGAGTGCGGGTACGGAGACGGCGACGCCGGGAAGGTTGAGGCCCTTGTGGTCGGAGACCATGCCTCCTTCGATGACGAGGGTGCGGACGCGGGGCCCGTCGACACCGGTGACTTCGAGGGTCACTTTGCCGTCGTCGACGAGGATGCGTTCGCCCGTGGTGACATCGGAGGCGAGTCCTTGGTAGGTGGTGCCGCAGGTGTGGCGGTCGCCTTCGGCGGGTTCGACGGTGATGGTGAACTCGTCGCCCCGTTCAAGGAGTACGGGGCCTTCGCGGAAGCGTCCGAGGCGGATCTTCGGACCTTGAAGGTCGGCGAGTACGCCGACGCTGCGGCCGGTTTCGTCGGAGGCTTTGCGAACGCGCTGGTAGCGCTCTTCGTGTTCGGCGTAGGAGCCGTGGCTGAGGTTGAAGCGGGCGATGTCCATTCCGGCTTCGACCAGTGCCTTGATCTGGTCGTATGTGTCGGTGGCGGGGCCCAGGGTACAAACGATTTTTGCTCGGCGCATAGGTCGAGCCTAGGGCTTACCAGTCAGTAGGAAATTGGCTGCGCATGACTGTCCAACAACCTTTGCATGAAAGGTTATTGACAAGTGTTGAATTGTGCGCGGGGCCGCTCTGATGAGCATTCAGAGGGCGGGCGGGGTCATGATGAATCGGGCGTTCACCTGGGCGTGAACGGTCTGGCGCTGGGGTTCGAGATCGAGGGCGGGGGCGTCCTCGGCCATTTCCGCGGTCATGCCCCTGCGCGCGAAGCCGCCGGCGTAGGCGACGGGCACCGGGTGCGCCTCTTCCGCGCCGGGGTCGGACAGTTCGACGAGGGCGGTGAGGTCGGCGCCGAGGGCCTGGGCGTATTCGCGGGCGCGCTTGACGGCTTCGCGTACGGCTGCGGTGCGTACTTCGCCGTAGGCGGGTGAGTCGGGCCGCAGGGCCCACCAGGGGCCGTCGACGCGGGTGAGTTCGAGGTCGGCGAGGCGGGTGGTGAGTTCGCCCAGTGCGGTGAAGTCGGTGAGCACGGCGGTGATGTGGACGCGTCCGTGGTAGGCGCGGACGCGGTCGCCGCGGCCGTGCCGGGTGAGTTCGGGGCTGATGGAGAAGGCGCCGGTCTCCACCTTCTCGACGGCGTCGCCGTAGCTCTTGACGAGGTCGAGGGCGAGGCCGTTGCGCCGGGTGAGGTCTTCGAGGGCGGTGCGGCGGTCCGTACCGCGCGCGCTGACGGTGATGCCGATCCGGGCGGTCTCGGGGTCGAATTCGAGGCGGGCCTCGCCCTGGACGGCGAGGCGGGGGGCCGAGGGGGTGCCGTACGGGACGGAGGGCGCGTCGGAGGCGGGGCGGCGGGCTTCGGGGTGCGTCGGCTCGTGAGTCACGCTCTCCACTCTCGCACCCGAGTACGACGGCGGGCGGTCATCAGATCGAAACCCGCAAGGGGTGTTGCTGGTGTGGCGCGTTGCGCCAGAATCTACGCGCGTCACGTTGTGCGACGGAAGCTGCGACGGAAGCACGGAACGAGGAGACAAAGAATGCCGCTGAACCGTAGGACCTTCCTGGGCCGCTCGGCCGCCGCGGGTGCCGGTGTGGCCGTGGCGGGCGGGGCCGCGGCGGCGCCCGCCGCAGCGCACGGCCACGGACGTCCGCCGAAGCGTTACTCCTTCACCGTCATGGGCACGACGGACCTGCACGGCAACGTCTTCAACTGGGACTACTTCACGGACAAGGAGTTCGACGACAAGGCGCACAACGACGTGGGTCTGGCGAAGATCTCCACCCTGGTGAACCAGATCCGCGCCGAGAAGGGCCGCCGCAACACCCTGCTCATCGACGCGGGCGACACCATCCAGGGGACGCAGCTTTCGTACTACTACGCCAAGGTCGACCCGATCACCGCGAAGCACGGTCCGGTGCACCCGATGGCGCAGTCGATGAACGCGATCGGGTACGACGCGGCCGCGCTCGGGAACCACGAGTTCAACTACGGCATACCGGTGCTGCGGAAGTTCGAGGAGCAGTGCGACTTCCCGCTCCTCGGTGCGAACGCTCTGGACGCGAAGACGCTGCGCCCGGCGTTCCCCCCGTACTTCATGAAGAGGCTGCGTACGCCGCACGGGCGTGACGTGCGGGTCGCGGTGCTCGGTCTGACGAACCCGGGCATCGCGATCTGGGACAAGCAGAACGTGCAGGGGAAGATGACGTTCCCGGGTCTGGAGGAGCAGGCGGCGAAGTGGGTGCCGAAGCTGCGTTCCATGGGTGCGGACGTGGTCATCGTCTCGGCGCACTCCGGGTCGAGCGGCACGTCGTCGTACGGTGACCAGCTTCCGTACGTAGAGAACGCTGCGGGCCTGGTCGCCGAGCAGGTGCCCGGCATCGACGCGATCCTGGTGGGGCACGCGCACACGGAGATCGCCGAGTACTTCGTGGAGAACAAGGAGACGGGGAAGAAGGTCGTCCTGTCGGAGCCCCTGAAGTGGGGGCAGCGGCTGACGCTCTTCGACTTCGACCTGGTGTGGTCGAAGGGCCGCTGGACGGTCGAGAAGGTCGGCGCGAAGGTCCTCAACTCGAACACGGTGGCCGAGGACCCGGAGATCACGAAGCTGCTCGGTGACGAGCACGAGAAGGTCGTGGCGTACGTCAACCAGGTCATCGGCACGTCGACGGCGGCGATGACGACGGCCGAGGCGGCGTGGAAGGACGAGCCGCTGATCGACCTGATCAATCACGTGCAGACGGAGACGGTGCGGGCGGCGCTGGCCGGCGGCCCGTACGCCGGGCTGCCGGTGCTGTCGCAGGCGTCGTGCTTCTCGCGGACGGCGGCCGTCCCCGCCGGTGAGGTGACGATCCGGGACGCGGCGGGTCTGTACCCGTTCGAGAACACGCTGGAGGCGCGGCTGCTCACCGGTGCGCAGCTGAAGGAGTACCTGGAGTTCTCGGCGCGGTACTACGTGCAGACGGCGGCGGGGGCCGCGGTGGACCCGTCGAAGCTGACGAACGCGGGGGCCATCCCGGACTACAACTACGACGTGGTGTCGGGCCTGACGTACGAGGTCGACATCGCGAAGCCGGCCGGTTCGAGGATCGTGAATCTCGCGTTCGAGGGCAGCCCGGTGGACGCGGCCGCCAGGTTCGTGCTGGCGGTGAACAACTACCGGGCGAGCGGCGGCGGGGCGTTCCCACATGTCGCGGGCGCGCAGCAGCTGTGGGCGAATTCGGAGGAGATCCGGAACACGATCATCACGTGGGTGAAGGCAAAGGGCACGCTGGACCCGGCGGAGTTCGCCCTGGTGGGGTGGAAGCTGACGCGCGACGGTGTGCCGGTGTTCTAGGCGGGGTCCCATGGGACCGCTCCCGCACGGGCGACCGGCCGTCGACTCGGCCCGGATCGAGATCGACGGCGTCGCCACGGTGATGAGCCGGTCGACCGTCTCTTTCGGGGAGGCGCAGGAGCGTCCGTCGGGCTGAGGACGAGGTTCTGCGATCAGTTCCTGCCGGCGCTGGACCGCTCGGGAGGTGGTGACGTCCGGGGGGTCCCGCGCCGGCTCGTGGGACGGCCTCTAGCGCCCCTGGACCAGCGGGGTGAGGGCCGGCTGCTGAACGGGGATGCGGGGCGCTTCGCGGCGTTCCAGGCCGAAGCTGGTGAAGGCCGTGCGGCTGGGGAGCGGGTAGGGGTCCTTGCCGGTGAGGGAGTTGAGGATCGTCGCGCTGCGCCAGGCGGCGAGGCCGAGGTCGGGCGCGCCGACGCCGTGGGTGTGCCGCTCGGCGTTCTGTACGTACACGGAGCCGTTCACGGCGGGGTCGAGGACGATGCGGAACTGGTCGTCGATCCGGGGCCGCTCGGCGGCGTCCCGGCGGATGTACGCGTCGAGTCCGGCGAGGAGCTGTCCCAGGGGGCGTTCGCGGTAGCCGGTGGCGAGGACGACGGCGTCGGTGGTGAGGCGGGAGCGGGTGCCCTGCTGGAGGTGTTCGAGGTGCAGTTCGACCTTGGTGGTGCCGACGCGGCCGGCGGTGCGTACGGAGACTCCCGGGGTGAGGACCGCGTCGGGCCAGCCGCCGTGCAGGGTGCGGTGGTAGAGCTCGTCGTGGATGGCGGCGATGGTGTCGGCGTCGATGCCCTTGTGGAGCTGCCACTGGCGGGGGCCGAGGTCGTCCCGTACGGACTCGGGCAGGGCGTGGAAGTACCGGCTGTAGTCGGGGGTGAAGTGTTCCAGGCCGAGCTTGGAGTACTCCATGGGGGCGAACGCCTCGGTCCTGGCCAGCCAGGTGATCTTCTCGCGGCCCGCGGGGCGGGCGCGCAGCAGGTCGAGGAAGACCTCCGCGCCGGACTGTCCCGAGCCGATGACGGTGATGTGTTCGGCGGCGAGGAGCCGTTGGCGGTGGTCGAGGTAGGCGGACGAGTGGATGACGGGGACGGCCGGGGCGTCGGCGAGGGGCTTGAGGGGTTCGGGGATGTAGGGCTGGGTGCCTACGCCGACGGCGACGTTGCGGGTGTAGGCCCGGCCGAGGGCTTCCGCCTCGCCGTCGGCGTCGAGCTGGGTGAAGTCGACTTCGAAGGCGTCGCGTTCGGCGTTCCAGCGGACGGCGTCGACCTGGTGGCCGAAGTGGAGTCCGGGGAGGTTTCCGCTGACCCAGCGGCAGTAGGCGTCGTATTCGGCGCGCTGGATGTGGAACCGCTCGGAGAAGTAGAAGGGGAAGAGCCGCTCGCGGGTGCGCAGGTAGTTGAGGAAGGACCAGGGGCTCGCGGGGTCGGCGAGCGTGACGAGGTCGGCGAGGAAGGGGACCTGGAGGGTGGCGCCCTCGATGAGGAGGCCGGGGTGCCAGGTGAAGGCGGGGCGCTGGTCGTAGAAGGCGGTGGTGAGGCCGCCGTGCACGCCGTCGGCGAGTGCGGCGAGGGACAGGTTGAAGGGGCCGATGCCGATGCCGACCAGGTCGTGGGGCTGTTCCGGTTCGTGGTGCTGGGGGACGGCGGTCATCGGTGGGAGCTGCCTTCCGGGAGTGACGTGGGTGCGGGGAGCGGGAGCAGTGAGAGGAGTGCTTCCAGGTCTCGCGGGGTGGTGTGCGGGTTGAGGACGGTGGCTTTGAGCCAGAGGCGTCCGTCGGCGCGGGCGCGGCCGAGTACGGCGCGGCCCGTTGCGAGGAGGGTGCGGCGGATGGCGGCGATGTCGTCGTCGCAGGCGCCGGTGGGGCGGAAGAGGACGGTGCTGATGGTGGGCCGGTCGTGGAGTTCGAGGCCCGGGGTGTCCTGGACGAGGTCGGCGAGGTGCTGGGCGGCGGCGCAGGTGCGGTCGACGAGGTCGGCGAGTCCCTGACGGCCGAGGGCGCGGAGCGTGACGGCGGTCTTGAGGATGTCGGGGCGTCGGGTCGTGCGCAGGGAGCGGCCGAGGAGGTCGGGGAGGCCGGCTTCGGTGTCGTCGTCGGCGTTGAGGTAGTCGGCCTGGTGGCCGAGGGGGGCGAGGCGGGCGGCGTCGGGGACGGCGAGGAGTCCCGCGGCGACGGGCTGCCAGCCGAGTTTGTGCAGGTCCAGGGTGACGCTGTGGGCGCGGTCGAGGCCGTCGAGGAGGGCTCGGCGGGTGGCGCTGAAGAGGAGCGGGCCGCCGTACGACGCGTCGATGTGGAGTTCGGCGTGGTGACGTGCGCAGAGGTCGGCGATGTCGTGGAGCGGGTCGACGCGGCCTGTGTCGGTGGTGCCGGCGGTGGCGGTGACGAGGAGCGGGTGGTGCAGGCCGGTGAGGGCCGCGTCGAGGGCGGCGGGGTCGAGGACGCCGGCGGGGGCGGGGACGCTGACCGGTTCGGGGAGGCCGAGGAGCCAGGCGGCACGCGCCAGGGAGTGGTGGGCGTTGGCGCCGTGGACGAGTTGTACGGGGCCGTGGCGCTCGCGGGCGAGGAGCAGGGCGAGCTGGTTGGACTCCGTGCCGCCGGTGGTGACGAGGGCGTCGGGGGCGGGCGCGTGGGGGTAGACCTCGGCGGCGAGCGCGCGGGTGACCTGGGCTTCCAGGGCGGAGGCGGCGGGTGCCTGGTCCCAGGAGTCCATGGACGGGTTGAGCGCGGACGCGGCGAGGTCGGCTGCGACCGCGACGGCGAGCGGTGGGGTGTGGAGGTGTGCGGCGCACAGCGGGTCGGCGGGGTCCGCCGCGCCCTGGGCGAGTGCCCGTACGAGCGTACGGAGGGCCTCTTCGGCCCCGGTGCCGGTATCGGGCAGTACGGGCAGGGTGGTCTCCCGCAGGCGGGCGGTGACGGCGTCGGGCCCGCCGGCGGGCAGGGGGCCGCCGCGGGCGAGGGCTCCGTCGCGGAGGGCGTCGAGGACGGTGGAGAGCAGGGGCCGCAGGGCGTCGGGTCCGCCCGCGCCGCCGGCGAGGGGCGGGAGGGGGGTGCCGGGAGGCGGCGTACTCATGCGAGGTCCTTCGGTGCGCTTCGGCTGGCACACCAGCGTGTACAGGCATGAGCCGGTGCGTCCGGGCTGCTCAACGATCGCAACCCGAAAGTGGTACTGCCGCGCGGCTGAGCGCAGTTGGATTCGGCGCGGGTGATATGGGGCGGTGGCGCGCCGGGCCGGCAGTGGGCGGCGCCGCGCCCGGGAGTGCGGCGTGGTGCGCGGAGCGGTGGCGCAGGGCCGGGGGTGGGCGGCCGCCACGGCCGTGCCCGGGCGTACGGCGTGGTCTGCGGGTGACGGCCGCCGGGCGTCGAAGCCGTGCCTGGCCGACGGGTGTGGCCGGCGCCGCGGCTGCCGCTCGGTGGGGGTGGCCGGCCGTGCCACGGCCGCTGCCCGTGGTGAGGGCGGCGGCCGTGGCGGGGCGGGGTCAGGCGCCGCGGACCGCGATGGCGCGGCGCAGGTCGTCGAGCTGGTCGGCCAGCTTGCGGCGCAGGGACGGGATCATCTCCGCGTCGCGCAGGAACTCCTCGCCGAGGTGCAGGGACTCCTTGTCGACGGCGAACTGGGGGAAGGCGTAGCGTCCCGCGGCTTCCGCGATGGCGGGGCCGCGGCGGTCCGCGACGGCATTCGCGTCGCGGTAGAAGCGGGGGACGTAGTCGCGTACGAGTGCGGCCTGTTCGGGCTGCCAGAAGCCTTGGGCGGTGGCGGTGAAGAGGTAGTTGGAGAGGGTGTCGTCCTCGAACATTCCGGCCCAGGCGGCGGCCTTGGCCTCGGGGGTGGGGAGGGCGGCCCGGCAGCGGGCGGCTCCTTCCTGGCCGGTGGCGCTGGGGTCGCGGGCGAGTTCGGCGGCGATGGCTGCCTCGTCGGTCGCGCCGAGTACGGCGAGGCGGCGCAGGATCCGCCAGCGCAGTTCGGGGTCGAGTTCGGGGCCGCCGGGGACGCCGCCGGTGTGGAACCAGTCCAGGATGCCGTCGGGCTGGGTGGCGGCGTCGATGAAGTGGCGTACGGCGGTGAGGCGCAGACCGGCGCCGTCGCCGTCCTCGGTGCGGCGGATGAGGTCGCGGCAGATGCCGGTGAGGGCGGCGAGGGCGGCGGGGCGTTCGGCCGCGGGGAGGTAGCGGTCGGCGATCTGGCCGTGGGCGAAGGCGAGTACGCCTTGAACGACGGCGAGGTCGGTCTCGTACGGGAGGTGGGCGCCGGCGGTCTCCAGGTACGCGGCGGGTTCCAGTTCGCCGTCGCGGACCATGTCGCGCAGTGCGTTCCACAGCACGGCGCGGGTCAGGGCGTCGGGGACGGCGGACAGGTTGCGCCGTACGACTTCCCGGGACGCCTCGTCGAGGCGGATCTTGGCGTAGGTCAGGTCGCCGTCGTTGAGGACGAGGAGCGCGGGGCGGCGGCCGGGCCGTACCGCGACGGAGCTGCCCTGCGGTACGTCGACTTCGAATTGTTCGCGCAGGACCAGGCTCCGGCCGTCGAGGGGGTCGCGGTCGTACGTGCCGACGGCGAGGCGGTGCGGGCGGCTGCCCTGCCGGTCGACAGTGAGGTGCCACATGCCTTCCGCCTCCCCGACGGCGGGGGCGAGCGTGTCGACGCCGGTCGTGCGGAGCCACTGTTCGGCCCAGGCGTGGACGTCCCGGTCGGTGGCGGAGGCGAGGTTGTCGATGAAGTCGGCGAGGGTGGCGTTGGCGAACTTGTGGCGGGCGAAATGCGTGTTGATGCCGGCCAGGAAGTCCTTCTCGCCGAGCCAGGCGACGAGCTGGCGCAGGGCGGACGCGCCCTTGGCGTAGGAGATGCCGTCGAAGTTGAGCAGGGCGGACGCGGTGTCGGGGACGGCGTCGGGGTCGGGTGCCACGGGGTGGGTGCTGGGGCGCTGGTCGGCGTCGTAGCCCCAGCCCTTGCGGGCGACGGCGAAGTCGGTCCAGGTGTCGGTGAAGCGGGTGGCTTCGGTGAGGGTCTGGTAGCCCATGTACTCGGCGAAGGACTCGTTGAGCCAGATGTCGTCCCACCACTGGAGGGTGACGAGGTCGCCGAACCACATGTGGGCCATTTCGTGGGCGATGACCATGGCGCGGGTCTGGCGTTCGGTGTCGGTGACGGCGGAGCGGTAGACGAATTCGTCGCGGAAGGTGACGAGGCCGGGGTTCTCCATGGCGCCGGCGTTGAATTCGGGGACGAACGCCTGGTCGTAGGAGTCGAAGGGGTAGGGCTCCTCGAACTTCTCGTGGTAGCGGTCGTAGCAGGCGCGGGTGACGTCGAGGATCTCGTCGGCGTCGGCGTTCAGGTACGGCGCGAGGGAGCGGCGGCAGTGGATGCCGAAGGGCAGGCCGGCGTGTTCGGTGCGTACGGAGTGCCAGGGGCCGGCGGCGACGGCGACGAGGTAGGTGGAGATGCGGGGGGTGGGGGCGAGTGTCCAGCGGCCCGCTCCCCGGTGCTCTGCGACTCCGTTGCCGAGGACGGTCCAGCCGTCGGGGGCGGTGACGGTGAGAGCGAAGACGGCTTTGAGGTCGGGCTGGTCGAAGGCGGCGAAGACGCGCTGGTCGTCTTCGAGGAAGAGCTGGGTGTAGACGTACGTCTCGCCGTCGGTGGGGTCGGTGAAGCGGTGCATGCCTTCGCCGGTGCGGGAGTAGCGCATGTCGGCCTCCACGCGCAGCTCGTGCTCGCCGGCGGTGAGGCCGGTGAGGGGCAGGCGGTTCCCGTCGAGCGCTTCGGGGTCGAGCGGCTGTCCGTCGAGGGTGACGGTGCGCAGGGCGGCGGGCTTGAGCTCGACGAAGGTGTCCCCGGCCGTGCGCGCGGTGAAGTGGATGACGGTGCGGGAGTCGAAGGTCTCTTCGCCACGGGTGAGATCGAGTTCGATCGTGTACCGGTGGACTTCGAGGAGCTGGGCTCGGGTCTGCGCTTCGTCGCGCGTCAGTACGGACATGGGGACATGCTGCCCGATGGGGTGCGGGTGGCACAGCGGATGTCTGTACGTCGACGGCCCCCTGGGCGGCTGCGGCCGCCGAGGGGGGCGGGCCCCCTTTAGGACTTCGCGATCGTCTCGTGGTGGCGGATGACCTCGGCGATGATGAAGTTCAGCAGCTTCTCGGCGAAGGCCGGGTCCAGTTTGGCGCTCTCCGCGAGTTCGCGCAGGCGGACGATCTGGCGGGCCTCACGGGCCGGGTCGGCGGGCGGCAGCTGGTGCTGTGCCTTGAGGTGGCCGACCTGCTGGGTGCATTTGAAACGCTCGGCGAGCATGTGGACGACGGCGGCGTCGATGTTGTCGATGCTGTCGCGCAGCCGGCTCAGTTCGGCGATGACGGACTCGTCGATCTCGCCGGATTCGCTGGAGGTCATGGTCAGCGAGCTTACGTCGCCCGGGTGGCGATGGTCGGCGGGTGTTCGGGATCTGGGATCCGGTGGCTCCAGCCGCCGTGGACGGTCCGGCCCTGCTGCGCGCGGAAGCGGACGGGGGCCAGGCCGACGCGGCGGGTGAAGAGGCGGGAGAAGTAGGCGGGGTCGTCGTAGCCGACGCGGCGGGCGACGGCGGCGACGGGGAGGTCGGTGGCGGCGAGGAGTTCCTTGGCGCGGCCGAGGCGGATGCCGAGCAGGTAGTCCTTGGGGCTGCATCCGGCGCTGCGGCGTACGGCGGCGCGCAGCGCGGCGGGGGTCATGCCGTGGCGGCTCGCGTGGTCGGCGACGGTCAGCGGCTGGAACGCGTCGCGGGCGAGGGCCTGGAGCACCGGGTCTCCGTCGGCTCCGACGTCGGCGCGGGCGCGGCGCAGGGCGACGAGGAGTTCGTGGACGGCGGCCCCGGTCTCGACTTCCAGGAGCGGGTTCCCCCGGCGTGCGGCGCGGGCGATGCGGCCCACGGCGGCGCGGGCGGCCGCGGTGTCGGCGAGGGGGACGACGGGGCGGTCGGGCTCGATGTAGCCGAGTTCGGTGTAGGTCGCGGTGGCGGGGCCGGTGAAGTCGACGAAGCTCTCGTCCCAGCCGGTGGCCCGGTCGGGCCCGTAATGGTGCGGTACGCCGGGTATGAGCCAGATCACCGCGGGGGCGGTGACGGCGACGCGCCGCCCCTCCGGGCCGCGGTACCAGCCACGGCCCGCACTGATGATCACGGCGACGTGGTGGTCGAGGGTGCGGGGGCCGACCGTGGGCAGCGCGCCGTGCTGGAGGCCCACGCCGAGACAGACCAGGCCGAGCTTGTGGTGGGTGGGACTGGGGGTGAAGTAGCGCATCCAGGTGTGGTACATCCGCTTTTCCTCCCCGCCTGCTCAGCTGGCGTCGCGGCGTGCCGTCCCGTGCCGCCCTGCCCTGTCGTGTCCGCCGGGCGTGGTGTCCGGCCGGCGTTGTGTCCAACCAGCGCTGATCTTTGTCCATGGACCGCTCCGCCGCCAGAGGGTGAGGCTGGAACCCGTTGGTGAGCGAGAGGCGGGGACCGTGGCTGACTTCACGGTGGGCGGGTCGGACTTCGAGCTGGACGGGCGGCCGGTACGGCTGCTGTCGGGGGCTCTGCACTACTTCCGGGTGCACGAGGGGCAGTGGGGGCACCGGCTCGCGATGCTGCGGGCCATGGGGCTGAACTGCGTGGAGACGTACGTCCCCTGGAACCTGCACGAGCCGGAGCCCGGGCGGCTGCGCGACGCGGGCGCGCTGGGCCGGTTCCTGGACGCCGTCCGGGAGGCGGGGCTGTGGGCGATCGTGCGCCCGGGTCCGTACATCTGCGCCGAGTGGGAGAACGGCGGGCTCCCCCTCTGGCTGACCGGGGCGCTCGGCGCGCGCGTGCGCACGCGGGACACCGCGTATCTGGGGCATGTGGAGCGGTGGTTCGGGCAGTTGCTGCCGCAGGTGGTGGCCCGGCAGATCGGCCGGGGCGGCCCGGTGATCATGGTGCAGGTCGAGAACGAGTACGGCAGTTACGGCTCGGACCAGGTCTATCTGCGGCATCTGACGGAGTTCCTGCGGCGGTGCGGGGTCACCGTGCCGCTGTTCACCTCGGACGGTCCCGAGGACCACATGCTGACCGGCGGTTCGGTGCCGGGGGTCCTGGCGACGGCGAACTTCGGGTCGGGGGCGCGCGAGGGCTTCCAGGCGTTGCGGCGGCACCAGCCGTCGGGGCCGCTGATGTGCATGGAGTTCTGGTGCGGCTGGTTCGGTCACTGGGGCGCGGAGCGGGTCGTACGGGATCCCGCCGACGCCGCGGCGGCGCTGCGCGAGATCCTGGAGTGCGGTGCGTCGGTGAACATCTACATGGCGCACGGGGGCACGAACTTCGCGGGGTGGTCGGGGGCGAACCGCGCGGGGCCGCTGCACGACGGAGAGCTCCAGCCGACGGTGACGTCGTACGACTACGACGCGCCCGTCGACGAGTACGGCCGTCCGACGGAGAAGTTCTGGCTGTTCCGTGAGGTCCTGGCTCGGTACCGGGAGGGCGGGGAGCCGCTGCCGGACGTGCCGGCGGCGCCCGCCGCGCTGGACGGGCCGGTGCGGGCACAGATCGTGGAGTGGGCGCCGCTCGGCGACGTACTGGAGGTGCTCGGCGGACCGGAGACGGAGCGGGCGGTGCCGCCGACGTTCGAGGAGCTGGGCGTGGACCGGGGGCTGGTCCGCTACCGGGTGGACGTGCCGGGGCCGCGCCGGCCGTATCCGCTGGGTGTGCGGGGGCTGCGGGACCGTGCCGTGGTGCACGTCGACGGGGTGCGGGCGGGGGTGCTGGACGGCGGGGCGGGCGAGTACGCGGCCCTGGGTGAGCCGGTGGCAGGTCCCGCGGCGGTGGAGCTGTGGGTGGAGTCGCTGGGGCGGGTCAATTACGGGCCCCGTGTCGGGGAGCCGAAGGGCATCACGGGAGGCGTTCTGCACGAGCGGCAGTATCTGCACGGGGTGCGGGCGCGCGGGTTGTCCCTGGACGCGTTCGACGACGCGGACGCGGTGCGGAAGGTCGCCGGCCGTTCCCCGGAAGCGCACGCGTCCGGGCTGTTCCGGGGAACGTTCGACGTGCGGGGCGCGGGCGACGCGTCGGTGCGGCTGCCGGGCTGGGAGCGCGGCTTCGTGTGGGTGAACGGCTTCTGCCTGGGCCGGTACTGGGCGGCCGGCCCGCAGGAGTCCCTGTACGTTCCCGGGACCGTTCTGCGGGAGGGCGCGAACGAGGTGTGGGTGCTGGAACTGGAACGCGCCGGCGAGGGCTGCGTGGAGCTCGGCCCACCGGGCTGAGTGCGGTGCTGCGGTGGGCCGGCTTCGGGCGGCCGGAGTGAACGCGGTGCGCTTCGGTGGTAGCCGGCTGATCGCAGGTGCGCGCCGGGAAGGGCCGGTCCGCGGTAAGGACCGGCCCTCCTTGCGTGCTGCCCCTCACACCTCGCGCACCTCGAAGGCGTCGAGGACGAACTCGGCCGTCCCGTCGTCGCCCGTCTTGCGCAACCCCACCCAGGTCTCGCCGGTGGCGGGCGCGGTGAACTCGTAGTTCATCTCCGCCGGTGCGGTGGCGACGGGCAGCGCCCTGCGGTCGAGCTCCCGGGGCGCCGGTTCGTCGACGCCGGTGACCCACACGTACTGCCCGGCCTTCTCGTTCTCGTAACGGAAGGAGACCCGGTAGCGCCTGCCCGCCTCGAAGCGGACAGTGTGCTGCACGGTCCGGTAGACCAGGCCGTCGTTCTCGCCGCGCGACTTGAGGGACTCGGTGCCGTCGATGACGTCGTCGATCGCCTTTCCGTTCCAGCCGCGCTGGGTGAACGGGGCGTGCCGCTGCGCGATGTGGGTGCGCGGGTCGGTGGAGCCGCCCGCGTCGCCCTTCACGAAGACGCCCCATCCCTGAGGCACGTTCTCGAAGTCCTCGAAGACGACGGTGCCGGGCTTCGTGGAGCGCTTCGCGGGAACGATCCGTACGTTGTCGAAGCGCACCCGTGCGTCGCCCGGGCCGGCCCGCAGGGCGAGGTCCACCGCTCCCCCGCCGTCCGGCACGGTGAAGTACGTGAACATGCGCTGGAAGCGGGTGCCGTGCTTGCGGTCGGCGGCGACGAGGTTGACGGCCGTGGAGGAGTCGGTCCAGTTCTCCGCCGTCTTCCCGTCGGCCGTCCGTACGGTGAGCGCCGCACGCCGCCGCTCCCCCGCCTTCTCACCGACCTCGACCTGCACCGAGGCGGCGTACGTCCCGGGGGCGAGGCGCGCGAGGCGCTGTCCGGCGGAGGCGGCGCCGCCCGCGCCGACGACCAGCTCGTAGTCGCCGATCGGGCTCGGTTCGACGGAGAGCGGCCCGCTGACCGTCCACCCCGCCAGGGTGCCCGAGTTGAACCCGGGGTCGCGCAGCGGCGTGCCCTGGCCCCAGTGCGGGTCGGCGGCGTCCGGGACGCGGGTGCGGTGGACGACGTACGGCTGCTTCGTCTCGGCGTCGAGGGTGACCCTGCCGGAGCGGACGGGCACCTCGCGGACGAAACGGCGGCCCTGGTCGGTGAGCCGGTAGAGGGCCACCTTCGACGTGCCGGCCCAGCCGCGCGGGAGCTGCCAGGAGCTGCTGCCGCCCGACGGGTTGTAGTGGTAGAGCCGGTGGGGGTCGGCCGCCTCGCGCGGCTCCCAGGGCAGCAGGTAGCGCCCGCCGTCGTACACGGTCCGTCCGTCCGTGGTGATGCGGCGCGTCCCGCCGGCGTCGCTCACAGACGTTGCGGTGGGGCCGGAGAAGGTGATCTCGTGGGCGGCCCAGGTCTTGATGGGGTACGCCTGGAGGTACTTCGCGGGCAGGCTGTCGGTCCAGATCTGCTGGTAGAAGGTGTTCCAGTCGGTCTTGTTGACCCAGCCCTCGAAGTTGCCCGTGCGCGGGATGCCGAGGAGGGTCGGCCACTTGTCGGCGAAGACGTCCTTCTGGTGGTTGCGGATGAAGCGGATCAGCTGGGAGTTGACGCCGCGCGAGGTGTCGCCGCCGTAGTCGGTCTCGGTGGCCCAGTGCGCCCACAGGGCCGAGCGTTCCAGGCCGTGGCCCCATTCGGTGGTGATCTGCCAGCCCTGGTCGCGCAGGGCGCGCTGCAACCGGTCCGAGGTCCAGCCGGATTCGCGGAACACGTCGATGTAGAGCATGTTCAGGGCCGGGGCGGTCTCGTCCCGCAGGTCCTGGAAGCGCTTGACGATGTCGCCGGACACCAGATCGCGTCGCTGGTCGATGCGGTAGCTCTGGTCGAGCCAGTCCCACTGCTCGTTGGTCTTGTCGACCAGCTGTTCCGAGAAGGCGTTCGCGACGGGGTACGACTCCGTGGCGTTCACGTGAACGCCGAAATCGCTCCCCCACGCGCGGCCTTCGCGCACCAGGGTGTTGAGGTCGCGCAGGCCGCCGGCGCGCTTGTTGTGGTTGCCCGCGTAGTCGGGGTGGGCGGAGTCGTGGCCCTCCGACTGGTAGCCCTTGAGGAGCGTGTACTGGCGCAGGCCGTCCGTCGCGAGACAGACGCGTTTGACGTTGTCGAGTGTCGCGAGGAACGGGTTGGTGGCCTGGCTGGCGAAGTTGAAGGGGATGTGCGGGACGACGCGCAGGTGCTGCTCGTCCGCGCCCAGCGGATTCACCATGATGTCGCGGAAGGCCGTCGCCGCGTCCTGCCAGTCCACGACGCCGTCCCCGTCGCGGTCCCGGGTGATGACGACGGTCGCGTACGGGAGCGGTTCGGTGGCGTTCACGGGAGCGGTCGCGGCGCGGTGCGTCCACTGTCCGCAGGAGAGCTGCGCCTTGACGTACCCCTCCTTCCTGAGGGTCTGCCGCCACAGCCGCCCGTTCTCCCAGGTGGTGCCGGCCGCACTGTCGGGCCTGTCGTACGACGTGTTGGTCTCGAGGGCGCCGCCGAGGCGGTCGTGGGCGACGACGGCGTACGCGCAGCCGAGCGGCGCGGCGTCCGGGACGGTGTCCGGTGCGGGCCTGACGAACGTGTCGCCGCTCTTGGCCTTGTCGAGCTGGACGCGGGCGGCGAGCAGGGCGGCCCCGGGCTGGTCGCTGCGTACGGACAGGAAGGCGAGCGAGGGGATCTGCAGGGTGCCGACGCGCAGGGCCGCGGTGTCGGCGATCTTCGTGACCCGCCAGTGGACCTGCCGGCCGGTGACGCGGATCTCCACGTGGATCTCGGTGCCGCCCTCGAAGGCGAGGGTGTACGCCGCCGCGTCGCGCCCCGCGCGGCCGGCCACGCGCGGGGTGCGGGCGGTCCCGTCGATCAGCACGGAGGTGACCGGGTCCTCCTGGCCGTACAGCGTGGCGCCCGTCGCGCGGTCGGTGTACGACACGATCCGGGGGAAGAGGAGGTCGACGCGGACCTCCAGTTCACCGGAGCGCAGTACCGTCTCGCGCCCGGCCGCCAGGGCGGCGGGCGAGGGGCCGGCGAGGGCCAGGCCGGCACCCGTCAGGGCGGTGGCGGCGGTGGCCGCCACCACGGTCCTGCGGCTCGGTCCGGGGTCTTGTGCGTGCACGCTCGCTCTCCTGTCGCTCGTCGGCATGGTGTGCAGGCCAACATGCGCCGGGAGGGACGAGTGCGCCCATGGACAAAGGAGGGGCGGGTGTTGGACTAACGCGTCCGGCACCCGCCCCTCGAAGGTCGTTCAGTGTCGCCGCGTGAGCGGGGTCAGAGACCGGCTGCGGCCGACCTGATGGCGGCGGCGAAGGTCGACACCTCGGTGTACACACCTGGGTAGTCGGGGCGCGCGCAGCCGTTGCCCCAGCTGACTATCCCGACCTGGATCCAGGCGTTGGTGTTGTCCCGGCGGAACATCGGGCCGCCCGAGTCGCCCTGGCAGGTGTCGACACCGCCCTCGGTGAAGCCGGCGCAGATCTCCTCGCCCGCCACCAGTTCGGGGTACGAGCTCTTGCAGTCGGCGTCGGAGACGAACGGCACCTGGGCCTTGCGGAGGTAGCGCTGCTGCCCGCCGCCCTCCGTGGCCGCGCCCCAGCCGGCGACCGTGAAGGTGCCGCTGTTGTACGCGGTCGTGTCGGCGATCTTGAGGGTGGGCAGGTCGATCGGCCTGGCGAGCTTGATCAGGGCCCAGTCCTTGCCCGTGCCGTTGTAGCCGGGGGCCCGGAGGACCTTGGTCGACCTGACCTTGATGGCGCTGGAGCTCTGGAGGTCGACGACACCGGCGGTGGCGGTGATGCTGGTGTTGTTGCCGGATCCGCCGACACAGTGGGCGGCGGTCAGGACGATGTCCTTGGCGTAGAGGGATCCGCCGCAGCCCATCGACAGCCGGACCATGAACGGGAACTCGCCCTGGGCGGCGCGGGTTCCGCCGACGACGGGGGGCGTCGACGCAAAGGCCGCGGACGCGCCGGCGGGCTGGATGCTGACCGCGGCGAGGATCACTGCGCCTGCGGCGGCACATCTCTTGAAGGCACGCAGAAGGTTCTTCAACGAATTGCCTCTCGTGGGAGACCGTGGGGGGTTGCCTTGCGGTGCTGCTGTGCGGTGCTGCTGTGCGATTGCTGTGCGACGACGTCGCTGTGCACGCGCGGACGGACCGCGCCCCACACCACACGGGTATGTGGCATGAGCCCGTCAAGGCGTTGCTGGATTATGGGGACCCCTCCGCCCGGCCGACAAGGGGGGCATTCCGGCCACACCCCGCACACGCGCCCCACCGCCCCGCACCGGGCCAGGCCGCCCCCACGCCCCCACGCTCCCGCCCGCTGCCCCGCTACCCGTTGCCGCCTGCCTTGCCGCCCTGCCGCCCTGCCGCCCTGCCGCCCTGCCGCGAATCCGCCTACAGTGGAGACCTGTTCACCGTCGTACCGATGACCTGTAGGGGTGACCGCGGACGTGCCGAGCGGCAGTGAGGTCGTACACGGCTTTCCGCACCTGGCGACCGTGCGGTCCGCCCTCGCCGCGCTCCACCGACGGCTCTCGTACGACGGCGTGCACTCCTACGCCCCGAGCGTCTTCCCCGCCGACGTGGCCTTCTCGGACCAGGACGACCTGTACCTCGGCACCCAGCGGGTGGCCCGGACGCTCGTCCACCACCTCCACCTGCCGGACGCACGCGTGATCGTGAGCTTCCGCGAGATGGAGCACGCCGCCGGCGTGGAGCTGACGGCGGGGCCCGAGTACTTCGTCGAACTCAACGCGCGCTTCAGGACGCACCGCAACGACATCGGGGCCGCCCTCGCGCACGAGATCGCCCACGTGCTGCTGCACCGGCTCGGCCTCGCCTTCGAGGGCACCCGCGACAACGAGATCCTCACCGACACGGTGACGACGTACCTGGGGGCGGGCTGGCTGCTGCTCGACGCGTACCGCGAGGACGGCGCGTCCAGCCAGAAGCTCGGCTATCTCACCCCGGAGGAGTTCGGTTACGTCCTGGCCAAGCGGGCGGCCGCCTTCGGCGAGGACCCCGCGCCCTGGTTCACCAGCGCGCAGGCGTACACGGCGTACGAGAAGGGCCTCGCGCGGGCCCGTCACGACGAACGGCAGCCACCGCTGACCGCGGCCGGCTGGACGGGTCGCCGGCGGTACGCGAAGGAGCGCCGGTACGCACAGGAGAACGGCAGCCGTCCGGACCACGGTGCGTCGTCGTACGCCTTCGAGGGAGGCGGGCGCGACACACTGCGCGTGTCGTTCCCGTGTCCCACGTGCCAGCAGCGGATCCGCGTTCCCGTGAGCGGCCGGGTAAGGGCACGGTGCGCGCTGTGCCGCACGATTCTCGAATGCGACACGTGAACACCCGCACGTAGGGTCGAAACATGACGAACGATCCCGCAGTGGCCGCGCAGCCCCTGTTCGAAGCGCTGTACGAAGACAGCGACGACGCCGTGGTTCGGCTGCTGCGCTCCGGTGTGCAGGCCGAGTCCACCGACGACGAGGGCGCGACGGCGCTCTACCGGGCCTCCCTGCAGAACCGTCCGGGGATGGTACGTCTGCTGCTCGCCGCGGGAGCCGACCCCGACCGTGCCTGCGGGCCGCAGTCGGGGGACCTGCCGCTGTGCGCTGCGGCGGTCGGCGGTCACACGGAGGTGGTGGAGGCCCTGCTGTCGGCGGGAGCGACGCCCGACCTCCGCGAGGAGCTGGACTTCACGGCGATGGCCTGGGCCGTCCGGCAGGGCCACGCGGACACCGTAGAGGCCCTTCTGGAGTACGGCGCCGATCCGGACCTTCCGGCTCCCGGGACGGAGCCGCCGCTGGTGGTCGCGGCACGGCGCGGGTCCACGGAGACCGTACGGACTCTGCTGCGGCACGGCGCCTCGGCCGGGCGCGAGGCGCTGGAGGAGGCGCGGCGCTGGCTGGAAGTGGATGTGGAGGAAGCACTGCGGGCGGAGCTCCTGGCGACCTTCGCGCCCGGTTCCGCCGGGTCGGGCACGGCGGAACCGGGCACCACCGAGCATGAGCCGGGTGCGGCTGAGTCGGGTGCGGCGGATGCGGATCCGGGGGGCGCGGGTACGGCGGAGCCGGAGACGGTCACCAGCCGGATCGTGGAGAACGGCGGGGAGACCGTCGTCGTCGAGCTGCTCCGGGACAGCGGTTCCGTGGCCGGTGTCGAGCAGCAGACCGGACACGCCGCGATCGCCACACTCCTGGAGGAGCGCCTGGCCATCCGCACGCCCTTCGCGGAACTGGCCGACCGGGCCCTGAGCGGCGGCGACCCCGGCCGGGACGAGTGGATGGAGTCCGTGGCCGTGCTGTGGCGGCGCGGCGACGAGGAGACGTTCCAGGCGGCGGCCGCGTGGTGCGCGAGCGGTGACCCCCTGCGGCAGGCGTTCGCGGCCGACGTGCTGGCGCAGCTCGGCTTCGAGCAGGGCGGCAAGCCGTTCGCGGCGCGCGCCCTGCCGCTGCTGCGGCAACTGGCGCGCGAGGCGGGCGACTCCGACCCCGAGCTGGCCCAGGCGGCCGTACTGGCGCTGGGGCACCACGGTGACCCGGCGGCGCTGCCGGAGATCCTGCGCCACGCGGACCACCCGGACCCCGAGGTGCGTCACCGGGTGGCCCTCTCGCTCATCGGGCTCGTCCCCACCGATCACCGGGAGGGCGTGGCGGCGCTGGTGGCACTCAGCCGCGACCCGGACGACGAGGTCCGCGACTGGGCGACGCTGGCCCTGGCCGGCTGCGACGCCGATACGCCGGAGATCCGCGAGGCGCTCGCGGAGCGCGTCGAGGACCACGATCCCGACACGGCGGCGGAGGCGGCACGCGGCCTGGCGGTACGCGGGGACGCCCGGGCGGTCGAGGCGCTGGGCCGCCTGCTGCGGGAGGAGGACCCGGAGGGATACGCGTACGCGACGGCGGTCGAGGCGCTGGAGCACATCCGGGACGCCCGAACGAGGCACCACCTGGAACGCACACCACCCCGCCACCGCTGAGCGACCCCACCCCACCGCGGCCACCCGACCAGGCGCTGCCGGCTCACCCAGTCCCCACCCCGCACACCCCAGCCGCCCAGCGACGCACCGCCGGTCAGCGTGCCCCGTACGCCCGGCCCGGTGGTGTGGACTTCGTCAGGAGTCTCGTCGCCGTTTCGCCCGCTTCGGCGGGGGTCCAGCGGGCGCCCCTGTCCGCCGTCGGGCCCGGTCGCCAGCCCTCCATGACGGTGATGCGCCCCGCCTCCGCTTCGAACACCCGCCCCGTCACCCCCGCCGACGCCGCCGAGCCCAGCCACACCACCAGCGGCGAGACGTTCTCCGGGGCCATCGCGTCGAAGCCCCCGGCCGCGCCCGGCGGCGCCATCGTCTCGGCGAAGGCGCGTTCCGTCATGCGGGTGCGGGCGGCCGGGGCGATGGCGTTGATCTGGACGCCGTACCCGCCCAGCTCCTCCGCCGCGACCAGCGTCAGCCCGACGATCCCGGCCTTCGCGGCCGAGTAGCTGCCCTGCCCCACGCTCCCCAGCAGCCCCGCTCCCGAGCTCGTGTTGACCACGCGGGCCGCCGCCCCACGGCCCGCTTTCGCCTCCGCCCGCCAGTACCGCGCGGCGTGCTTCAGCGGCAGGAAGTGCCCCTTCAGGTGGACGCGTACGACCGCGTCCCAGTCCTCCTCGTCCAGATTGACCAGCATCCGGTCGCGCAGGAACCCGGCGTTGTTCACCAGGGTGTCGAGCCGTCCGAAGGTGTCGACCGCCGCGGCGACCAGCGACGCCGCCCCCTCGGCCGTCGCCACGTCCCCGCCGTGGGCCACTGCCTCTCCCCCGGCCGCCGCGATCTCCTCGACGACGCGCTGCGCGGGCCCCGCCGACGTCCCCGCGCCGTCGGGCCCCACCCCGAGGTCGTTGACGACCACCTTCGCGCCCTCCGCCGCGAAGGCCAGGGCGTGCGCCCGGCCGAGCCCCCGGCCCGCGCCGGTCACCACCACGACCCTTCCGTCGCAGATTCCGCTGTCCGTCGTCATGTCGCTGCCTCCTGCTGACCGTTGTGGACCGTTGCGGTGCGGACCGTCGCGGCGTCGAGGAAGGCGGGGCGTTCGCCGCCGCCGTGGACGAGGAGGGACGCGCCGCTGACGTACGCCGCGCGCGCGGACGCCAGGAAGACCGCCGCGTCGCCGATCTCGCCGGGTTCGGCGAGGCGGCCCGCCGGGACGGTCCGGGCGACGGCCGCGACGCCGGCCTCGTCGCCGTAGTGCAGGTGCGCCAGTTCGGTGCGGACCATGCCGAGGACGAGCGTGTTCACCCGTACCTCCGGCGCCCACTCCACCGCCATCGACCGGGCCAGGTTCTCCAGACCCGCCTTGGCCGCCCCGTACGCCGCCGTGCCCGGCGACGGCCTGGTGCCGCTGACGCTGCCGATCATCACCACGGAGCCGCCGGACGCCCTCAGGTGTGCGTACGCCGCCAGGGAGGCCGTCAGCGGGGCGGTCAGGTTCAGTTCGAGGACCCGGGCGTGGCGCGCCGCCTCCCCCTCGCCCAGCAGCCGGTGCGGTGTCCCGCCCGCGTTGTTGACCAGTACGTCCAGTCGTCCGTACGTCGCCGCGACGCCCGCGAAGAACTCCGCGACGGCCGCCCGGTCCCGCAGGTCCAGAGGCCGGAACTCCGCCTGCCGCCCGCCCGCGCCGACCGGGGCGGCCGGCGGCCGGCGCGCGCAGATCACCACCCGGGCCCCCGCCGCCAGGAACGCCCGCGCGATGCCGGCGCCGACGCCGCGCGTGCCACCGGTGACGACGGCGACCCTCCCTTTCAGTTCCATTCGCTGCTACCTTCCCCACCTAACAAATGTTTGGTGGAAAGGTAGCTGATCCGCTCATGGGTGTCTCCACCGCAAGCCCCGAAGGGCCGAACGGTCCGGACAAGGGCATCGCCGTCGTCACCGTCGACTTCCCACCCGTCAACGCGCTGCCCGTGCGGGGCTGGTACGCCCTCGCCGACGCCGTCCGCGCCGCCGGCCGCGACCCCGGCGTGCGCTGCGTCGTGCTCGCGGCCGAGGGGCGCGGCTTCAACGCCGGCGTCGACATCAAGGAGTTGCAGCGCGACCCCGGGCACACCTCCCTCATCGGCGCGAACCGCGGCTGCGCCGAGGCGTTCGCCGCCGTGTACGAGTGCGAGGTGCCCGTCGTCGCGGCCGTCGGCGGGCACTGCCTCGGCGGCGGCATCGGCCTGGTGGGCAACGCCGACGCGATCGTCGCGGCCGACGACGCGACCTTCGGCCTGCCGGAGCTGGACCGGGGCGCGCTCGGGGCCGCCACCCACCTCGCCCGTCTCGTACCGCAGCATCTGATGCGCGCGCTGTACTACACCTCCCGCACGGTCACCGCCGCCGAACTCCACGGCCACGGCTCGGTCTGGAAGGTCGTGCCGCGCGCCCTTCTGCTCGGCGAGGCCCTCGGCCTGGCGCGCGAGATCGCCCGCAAGGACGGCGGTCTGCTCCGGCTCGCCAAGGCCGCGATCAACGGCATCGACCCGGTCGACGTACGCCGCAGCTACCGCTTCGAGCAGGGCTTCACCTTCGAGGCCGGTCTCAGCGGTGTCGCGGACCGCGTGCGGGGCGCCTTCGGCAGCGCACCCGGCGGCAGCGGGAGCGGCGGAGCCCCCGGCGAGGAGGGCGGACGGCCGTGACCGACAAGACGATGACGCCCGACGAGGCCGTCGCACGACTGCGCAGCGGCATGACCGTGGGCATCGGCGGCTGGGGTTCGCGCCGCAAGCCGATGGCGCTCGTGCGCGCACTGCTGCGTTCCGCGGTCAGCGATCTCACCGTCGTCTCGTACGGCGGGCCCGACGTCGGCCTCCTCGCCGCCGCGGGCAGGATCCGCAGGCTGGTCACCGCCTTCGTCACCCTCGACTCGATCCCCCTGGAGCCGCACTTCCGTACGGCCCGCCAGAACGGCGCCTTCGAGCTCACCGAGATCGACGAGGCGATGTTCATGTGGGGACTGCGCGCGGCCGCCCACCGGCTTCCCTTCCTGCCCGTCCGCGCGGGCATCGGCTCCGACGTGATGCGGGTCAACCCGGAGCTGCGTACGGTCACTTCGCCGTACGCCGACGGGGAGGAACTCGTCGCCGTGCCGGCCCTGCGCCTGGACGCCGCACTGGTCCATCTGAACCGCGCGGACCGGCACGGCAACGGCCAGTACCTCGGTCCCGACCCGTACTTCGACGACCTGTTCTGCGAGGCGGCCGACACGGCGTACGTCTCCTGCGAGCAGGTGGTCGAAACGGCGGAGCTGACGAAGGAGGCGCCTGTGCAGAGCCTCCTCGTCCAGCGCCAGTACGTCACCGGCGTGATCGAGACGCCGAACGGCGCGCACTTCACCTCCTGCTCCCCCGACTACGGGCGGGACGAGGCGTTCCAGCGGCTGTACGCGACCACGCCGTGGCCGCGCTTCGCCGCGCGCTTCCTGTCCGGCGACGAGAGGACCTACCAGTGCGCCGTACGGACCTGGCACGAGGAGGGGAGGTGAGCGCGGCCGCCGCGGGCCCCACCCGCGCCGAGTACTGCGTCGTCGCCTGCGCCGAGGCGTGGCGCGGCAACGGAGAGGTACTCGCGAGCCCCATGGGCACGATCCCCCGCATCGGCGCCCGCCTCGCCCGGCGCACCTTCTCCCCCGACCTGCTCCTGACCGACGGCGAGGCCCTGCTGGTCGGCCCGGACGGCACGCCGGAGGGCTGGCTTCCGTACCGCCGGCACCTCGCCGTGGTCACCGGCGGCAGGCGGCACGTCATGATGGGCGCGAGCCAGCTCGACCGGTTCGGCAACCAGAACATCTCCTGCGTCGGCGACTGGCACCGGCCCTCCCGCCAGCTCCTCGGCGTACGCGGCGCGCCCGTCAACACGGTGAACAACCCGACGAGTTACTGGGTCCCCAGGCACTCCCCCCGCGTCTTCGTCGACAAGGTCGACATGGTGTCGGGCGTCGGTTACGACAGCGCGGCCGCCGCCGGCCCGAGCGCCACCCGCTACCACCGCATCCCGCGCGTCGTCACCGACCTGTGCGTCCTCGACTTCGAGACGCCCGACCGCTCGATGCGCCTCGCCTCCCTGCATCCCGGCGTCACCCCGGCCCAGGTCCGGCAGGCCACGGGATTCGCTCTCACCGTCCCCGCCGACGTGCCGTACACGCGCGAGCCCTCCGCCGGGGAACTGCGCCTGATCCGCGAGGTCATCGACCCGGACGGCCTGCGCGACAAGGAGGTCGGACCCTGATGGAGACGGCGCTCACCGCACTCACCGGTGTCAGGTACCCGATCGTGCAGACCGGCATGGGCTGGGTCGCGGGCCCCCGCCTCGTCACCGCGTCCGCCCGCGCGGGCGCGCTCGGCATCCTGGCCTCCGCGACGATGACCACCGACCAACTCCGCGGCGCCGTACGCGAGGTCAAGTCCCGTACGGACGCCCCCTTCGGCGTCAATCTGCGGGCCGACGCGGGCGACGCGCGGACCCGCGTACGGATCATCGTCGAGGAGGGCGTGAAGGTCGCCTCCTTCGCGCTCGCCCCCTCCAGGGACCTGATCGCCGAACTGAAGGACGCGGGTGTGATCGTCGTCCCGTCCGTCGGCGCGCGCCGGCACGCCGAGAAGGTGGCGGCCTGGGGGGCGGACGCCGTCATGGTGCAGGGCGGCGAGGGAGGCGGACACACGGGTGAGGTGGCGACCACCGTCCTGCTTCCCCAGGTCGTCGACGCGGTGGACATCCCCGTGATCGCGGCGGGCGGCTTCTACGACGGCCGCGGCCTGGTCGCCGCGCTGGCGTACGGCGCGGCCGGGATCGGCATGGGCACGCGCTTCCTGCTCACCTCCGACTCGACGGTCCCGGACCGGGTCAAGGCCCTGTATCTTGCGGCGGGCGTCAGGGATGTCACGGTCACGACGGCCGTCGACGGCCTGCCGCACCGCATGCTCCGCACGGACCTCGTCGGCTCCCTCGAACACGCCGGCCGCGTACGGGCGCTGGCACGGGCGGTGCGCCGGGCGGCGGGCTTCCGGCGGATCTCCGGGCTGGGGTGGCCCGCGATGGTCCGCGAGGGTCTGGCGATGCGGCACGGCAAGGACCTGACCTGGGGTCAGGTCCTGCTCGCCGCGAACACTCCGATGCTGCTCCGGGCCTCCATGGTGGAGGGCCGCACCGATCTGGGCGTGATGGCGTCCGGGCAGGTGGCGGGCCTGATCGACGACCTGCCCTCCTGCGCGGAGCTGGTGGCACGTGTCATGGCGGAAGCGGACGAAACCCTCGGACGACTCCGGGCACCCCGCACGGCAGCGCTCCGCACCCTGCCGACACCAGGGTGATCCGGTCCTTCCCACGGGAGTTGTCAGATGAACCCTGCCCGAACCCGGCTCGGCCTTACGGCTGCAGCGGCCGTCTCCGTCCTCGCACTCGGCTGCCCGCCGGTCCCGGCCTCCGCCGCGCCGGCGTCGGTCACCGCGTCGGCCGCCCCGGCCGCCGCCACCTCCAGCGAAACGATCCGCCGGATACCGCTGCAGGGTGCGGTCAACGTCCGCGACCTGGGCGGATACCGTACGTACGACGGGAAGACGGTCCGTTACGGGCAGGTCTACCGCGCCGACGCGCTCAGCAAACTGAGCGACGCCGACGTCACCGTCCTCGGCCGGCTCGGCCTGGCGAAGGTCGTCGACTTCAGGGTCCCGGTCGAGGTCCAGTACGACGGCCCGGACCGGCTTCCCCCCGACCTCGCCCCCACGTCCCGCCCGGTCACCGACAACGGCCTGTACGCGCGGCTGCTCACTGCCATCGGGTCCCGGGACCCGGTGAGACAGGAGGAGATGCTCGGGGGCGGCAGGGCCGAGGCGTTCATGCGGGACGTCTACCGCACGTTCGTCACGAGCCCGGAGAACCGCGCGCGGTTCGCCGAGACACTGCGCGACATCGCGGACAGCGACCGCCGCTCGCCCCTGCTGTACCACTGCACGTCGGGCAAGGACCGTACGGGCTGGACGAGTTACGTGCCGCTGCGAGCGCTCGGCGTACCGTCGCGCACAGGGGAGCGGGACTACCTGGCGTCGAACGCGTACCGCGCGGCGCACGACGCCACGGTGCGCGAGGGGCTGAAGCAGTCCGGGCTCATGCAGAACCCGGATCTGCTGATTCCGCTGCAGGAAGTACGGCTGGACTACCTGGAGTCGGCGCTGGCGGAGGTGGAGGCGCAGTACGGCGGCCTGGACCGTTACCTCACCCAGGGCCTGGGCCTCGACCTCCGCACCCTCGTCAGGCTCCGGGCAGCGCTGCTGCAGCGCTAGGGGGGGCGCCGGTCCTGCCGGCTCCCCCCGCGGTCACGCCGACGCGGCGGCACTCGGCCGCCGCCCGCGTCAGGCGGCGGCGCTCCGGCCGCCGCCCGAACCCCGGCCACCGCGCCTGCGGCCGCCCTGCGCACGCTCACCGGACGCGGCGGCGCGACCGGCGCCCTGCGCCCGCGCACCGGCGCCGCGGCCACCACGGCCACCGGTTACGGAGCCGCCGCCCGCACCGCTCTGGGCGCGCTCGCCCTGCGCACGGCCACCGGCCTGCGCACGGGCGCCGCCGCCCGTGCCGCCACCGGCTCCGCCGCGTCCCGCGCCCGCACCGCGCCCGCCACCGCTCTGCGGACGCCGCTTCGGCTTCGCGGACGCCTGCTGCTGCTGCGGGACCTCGATCACGATGGCGACGCCCGAGGGCTCGCGCGCACCGGTGATCCGGGTCAGCTCGTCGTCGCTGGACTTGACCCGCGCGGTCTGCGGCACGATGCCGGCGGCCGACATCAGCTGCGTCATCTCGCGCTTCTCGTCGGGCAGCACCAGCGTGACGACGCTGCCGGACTCGCCCGCGCGGGCGGTACGGCCGCCCCGGTGCAGGTAGTCCTTGTGGTCGGTCGGCGGGTCGACGTTCACCACCAGGTCGAGGTCGTCGACGTGAATGCCACGGGCCGCCACATTGGTCGCCACCAGCGCGGTGACCTGGCCGTTCTTGAACTGGTCGAGCGTCCGGTTGCGCTGCGGCTGCGAACGGCCGCCGTGCAGCGCCGCCGCGTACACACCGCTGGCGAGCAGCCGCTTGGCGAAACGGTCCGCCGCGCGCTTGGTGTCCACGAAGAGGATCACCCGGCCGTCGCGGGCCGCGATGCGCGTGGCCACGGCCTTCTTGTCGGTCTCGTCGGCGACGTACAGCACGTGGTGCTCCATCGTCGTCACCGCGCCCGCCGACGGGTCGACGGAGTGGACCACCGGGTCGGTCAGGAACATGCGGACGAGCCGGTCGACGTTGCGGTCGAGCGTCGCGGAGAAGAGCATCCGCTGCCCGTCCGGCTCGACCTGCTTCAGCAGCCCCGTGACCTGCGGAAGGAATCCCATGTCGGCCATCTGGTCGGCCTCGTCGAGGACGGTGATCGACACCTGGCCGAGCTCGGCGTCACCGCGCTCGATGAGGTCCTTGAGCCGGCCGGGGGTGGCGACGAGCACCTCCGCGCCGCGGCGCAGCGTGTTCGCCTGCTTGGTGATCGACATGCCGCCGACGACGGTGGCCATGCGCAGGTTCACAGCCGTGGCGTACGGGGTGAGCGCGTCGGTGACCTGCTGCGCCAGCTCGCGGGTGGGCACCAGGACCAGCGCGAGCGGTGCGCGCGGCTCGGAGCGGCGGCCCGCTGTGCGGGCCAGCAGCGCGAGGCCGAACGCGAGGGTCTTGCCGGATCCGGTCCGGCCGCGGCCGAGGATGTCGCGGCCGGCGAGCGAGTTCGGCAGGGTCGCGCCCTGAATGGGGAAGGGCTCGGTCACACCCTGTGCCGCCAGGGTCTTGAGCAGGGCCGCGGGCATGTCGAGAGCGGCGAAGGTCTCGACGGGCGGCAGTGCCGGAGTGATGGTCTCCGGCATCGCGAATTCACCCTGCACGGGCGTGGCCCGGCGGGCGGGGCCCTTCGCGGGGGCCTTGCCGCGAGCGCCCTGCGCGGAACGGGCACGGGCGGGGCGCGCGGAGCGGGTGGTGGCGGCGGGGCGTTCGGAGCGGGTCATTCAGGTTTTGCCTTCCTGGGAACAAGCACAAGCCGGGGCCCGCACCTTCTCGGTGCGGGCCCCGGCTGGCGAGGTATCGCGTCGGCGAATTAGGCCGGGACGATGTTCTCCGCCTGCGGGCCCTTCTGGCCCTGCGTGACGTCGAAGGAGACCTTCTGGCCCTCCTGGAGCTCACGGAAGCCCTGGGTGGCGATGTTGGAGTAGTGGGCGAAGACGTCAGCGCCGCCGCCGTCCTGCTCGATGAAGCCGAAGCCCTTTTCCGAGTTGAACCACTTCACGGTTCCAGTAGCCATGTCATTCTCCTAAAAAACTGGGGCAGATCCGGAAATCCGCACTTCACGGATTCCACGTCGCCGCAATGAGCCCCATCCGGAGAACCGGAAAACAAAATGCGCCTGAGGAAGCATTCCCGTCAGGCGCACATAATGTTTATGGGTACCAAAACTGCAACTCGTCCACCCTAACACGATGCCGCCGGAGCACCACCCCTGACAGGCGAGAAGATCGCCGTACGGGTGACGGCCCCCGCCCGCCACCTCACACGCGTTCGATGATCGTGACGTTCGCCTGGCCGCCGCCCTCGCACATCGTCTGGAGGCCGAACCGGCCTCCAGACCGCTCCAGTTCGTGCAGCAGCGTGGTCATGAGCTTGACGCCGGTGGCCCCCAGCGGGTGCCCCAGGGCGATGGCGCCGCCGTTGACGTTCACCCGGGCGGGGTCGGCGCCCGTCTCCTTCAGCCACGCCAGCACGACCGGGGCGAACGCCTCGTTGATCTCGACCAGGTCGATGTCGTCGATCGTCATGCCCGCCTTCTTGAGCGCGTACGCCGTCGCGGGGACGGGCGCGGACAGCATGCGGATCGGGTCCTCGCCGCGCACGGACAGGTGGTGGACGCGGGCGCGCGGGGTGAGCCCGTGTTCCGCGACCGCCCGTTCGGAGGCGATCAGCATCGCCGCCGCGCCGTCCGAGACCTGGGACGAACAGGCCGCCGTGATCGTGCCGCCCTCGACGACCGGCTTCAGCGCCGCCATCTTCGCCGGCGTGGTGTCCCGGCGGGGTCCCTCGTCGACCGTGACGTTCCCGTACGCCACCGTCTCGCGCTCGAAGCGGCCCTCGTCGATCGCGCGCACCGCCCGCCGGTGCGAGAGGAGCGCGTACTCCTCCATGTCGCGCCGCGAGATGCCCCACTTCTCGGCGATCAGCTGTGCGCCGTGGAACTGGTCGACCGGCAGCGAGCCGTACCGCGCGCGCCAGCCCCGTGAGCCCGCGAACGGGCCCTCCGTGAGACCGAGGGGTTCCGCCGCCCGCCGGGACGCGAAGGCGATCGGGACCTGCGTCATGTTCTGGACGCCCCCGGCGACCACCAGGTCCTGTGTGCCCGACAGCACGCCCTGGGCGGCGAAGTGCACCGCCTGCTGCGAGGAGCCGCACTGGCGGTCGACGGTGACGCCGGGCACCTCCTCGGGCAGCCCCGCCGCGAGCCACGCCGTACGGGCGATGTCGCCGGCCTGCGGGCCCACCGTGTCCAGGCAGCCGAACACGACGTCCTCGACCGCCGACGGGTCGATTCCGGATCGCGTGACGAGGGCCCGCAGAACGTGCGCTCCCAGGTCGGCGGGGTGGGCGGCCGCGAGCCCTCCGCCGCGCCGGCCGACGGGGGTGCGTACCGCTTCGACGATGTAGGCCTCGGCCATGGCTGCTGCTCCTTCGATGACGAACGTCCGACAAGCGGTTCACGTACGCAGAGCGATGCCGTCCAGGACCATCGACAGGTACTGGCGGGCGATCTCCTCGGGGCTGTGCAGGCCGCCCGGCCGGTACCAGGACGCGGCGACCCAGACGGTGTCGCGGACGAAGCGGTAGGTGAGCCGGACGTCGAGGTCGGCTCGGAAGACACGCGCCTTCACCCCGCGCTCCAGCGTCCCGAGCCATGCCTTCTCGAACTTCCGCTGGGAGTCGGCGAGGTACTGGAAGCGGGGCTGTGCGGACAGGTGCCTGGACTCCTTCTGGTAGATCGCGACGGCGGCGCGGTGCCGGTCGATCTCCCGGAAGGACTCGGTGACGAGCGCTTCGATGGTCTCCCTCGGTCCGAGTCCGGCGGCGAGCACGGCGTCGTACCCCTCCCACAGCTCGTCGAGGAAGGTGGAGAGGATCTCGTCGAGCATCGATTCCTTGGAATCGAAGTGGTAGTAGAGGCTGCCGGCGAGCATGCCGGCGGCATCCGCGATCTTGCGGACGGTCGTGGCGTTGTAGCCCTGGGCGGCGAACACCTCGGCTGCCGTGCCGAGGAGTTCGCGGCGCCGCTCGGGCGAGGCGGTCACCTGGTTCTTCTTCGATGGGGGCACGCTGCCATTGTCCGCCCGGGCGCGATCCGTCTAGGCACGCCGGCTGCTGACGGAGACCGTCTCGCCGGTCATGTACGAGGAGTAGCCGCTCGCCAGGAAGACGACGACGTTCGCGACCTCCCACGGCTCGGCGTGGCGTCCGAACGCCTCACGTTCGGTGAGTTCCGCGAGCAGCTCGGCGGAGGTCACCTTCACCAGGTGCGGATGCATGGCGAGGCTCGGCGCGACGGCGTTCACGCGCACGCCGTACGCCGCCGCCTCGACGGCCGCGCAGCGGGTGAGCGCCATGACGCCGGCCTTGGCGGCGGCGTAGTGGGCCTGGCCCGCCTGGGCGCGCCAGCCGACGACGGAGGCGTTGTTGACGACGACGCCGCCCCGGCCGCCCGCCCGCATGGCGCGCAGGGCCGCGCGGGTGCAGCGGAAGGTCCCGTTCAGCGTGACGTCGAGGACCTGGGTCCACTGGTCGTCGCTCATGTCGACAAGTTCGGCCGTGCCGCCGAGTCCGGCGTTGTTGAAGACGATGTCCAGGCCGCCGTGTTCCCGTACGGCGAGATCGAAGAGGGCGCGCACCTGTGCTTCCTGGGTGACATCGCACAGCAGGGAGTCGACGTTCCCGGCGCCGAACTCGTCGGCGAGGGCCTCCTCGGTCTGCTTCAGGCGGCGGGCGTGCGCGTCGCCGAGGAGGACGCGGGCTCCCTCTTCGAGGAACCGGCGCGCCGTGGCGCCGCCGATGCCGGCCCCGGCGGCGGCGGTGACGACAGCGGTACGGCCGCCCAGCAGGCCGTGCCCGGGAACGTACGCGGGGCCTGGGGCGCGGGACTCCTCGACGCTGCTCATGGCCGTACGTTAACCTACCAAACACTTGTTAGGGAAGGATGTGCCCGATGCCCACGCCCCCCGCCCACGAGCCTCCCGTCCGCTACGAGCGACGCGGGCCTCTCGCGTACGTCACCCTCAACCGCCCGCGCTACCGCAACGCCCAGAACTCCGCGATGACCTACGCCCTGGACGCCGCCCTCTACCGCGCGGCCGACGACTCCGGGGTGAAGGTGGTGGTGCTGGCCGGGGCGGGTGACCACTTCTGCGCCGGTCACGACATCGGAACGCCCGAACGCGACGCCCACCTGCCCTTCGAGCGCAGAGCGGGCCTCTGGTGGGACCACAGCGACAAGCAGGGCGCCGAGTCGCGCTTCGCGCGCGAGTCGGAGGTCTACCTGGGGATGTGCCGGCGCTGGCGCGAGCTGCCGAAGCCGGTCGTCGCGTCCGTCCAGGGGGCGTGCGTCGCGGGAGGGCTGATGCTCGCCTGGATCTGCGATCTGATCGTCGCCTCCGAGGACGCGTTCTTCGCCGATCCGGTGGTGCGGATGGGCATCCCGGGTGTCGAGTACTTCGCGCACCCCTGGGTGATGCCGCCGCGGATCGCCAAGGAGTTCCTCTACACGGGCGACCGCATGCCCGCGCGGAGGGCGTACGAGGTCGGCATGGTCAACCGGGTCGTGGAACGGTCGGAACTGGCGGAGCGCACCGAGGAGCTCGCTCTGCGGATCGCGCGCATGCCGCGCCTGGGACTGGCGCTCACCAAGCGGGCGGTCAATCAGGCGGAGGACCTCCAGGGCATGCACGCCGGCATGGACTCCGTCTTCGGACTGCACCACCTCGCGCACGCCCACAACGCCGAGACGGCCGCCGACCCGCTCGGCGGGATGGACGTCTCCGCGATGAAGAAGGCGAGCTCCTGATGGACCTCCGGCACACCCCGCAGGAGGACGCCTTCCGCGCCGAGGCGCGCGCGTGGCTGGCCGCGCACGTCCCCTCGCGGCCGCTCCCCTCCCTGGAGACGGAGGAGGGGTTCGCCGCGCACCGCGCCTGGGAGGGACGGCTGCACGCGGACCGCTGGTCGGTCGTGTCGTGGCCGCCCGAGTACGGCGGCAGGGGCGTCGACATCTTCATGTGGCTGGTGTTCGAGGAGGAGTACTTCGCGGCGGGCGCCCCGGGCCGGGTCTCGCAGAACGGCATCAACCTGCTCGCTCCGACGCTCTTCGACCATGCCACGCAGGAGCAGCGCGCCCGGGTTCTGCCGTCCATGGCGAGTGGCGAGGTGATCTGGGCGCAGGCGTGGTCCGAGCCCGGGGCGGGATCGGACCTGGCGTCCCTCACGTCCCGCGCCGTACGGACGGACGGGGGGTGGCTGCTGTCCGGACAGAAGACCTGGTCGACGCGGGCCGCCTTCGCGGACCGCGCCTTCGGGATCTTCCGTACGGACCCCGGAGCGGCGAAGCCGCACCACGGCCTGACCTACCTGATGTTCGACCTGCGGGCGCGGGGGGTCACGGTCCGGCCCGTCGGCCGTCTCGACGGCAGGCCTGCGTTCGCGGAGATCTTCCTGGACGACGTGTTCGTGCCGGACGAGGACGTCATCGGGGAGCCGGGGCAGGGCTGGCGGATCGCGATGTCCACGACCGGCAACGAGCGCGGGCTGACCCTGCGCTCCCCGGGCCGGTTCGTCGCCGCAGCGCAGCGGCTCGTACAGCGATGGCGCGCGTCGGCGGATCCGTCGGACACGGCGCTGCGCGACCGGGTGGCGGACGCGGTCGTGGGTGCGCGTGCCTACCGGCTGTTCACGTACGCCAACGCGTCGCGCTTCGCGGCGGGCGCGTCCGTCGGGGCGGAGTCCAGTCTCAACAAGGTGTTCTGGTCGGAGTACGACATCGCCCTGCACGAGACCGCGCTCGACCTCCTGGGCGCGGACGCCGAGCTGGCGGACGGCGAGTGGGCGGAGGGGCACCTCTTCTCGCTCGCCGGGCCCATCTACGCGGGAACGAACGAGATCCAGCGCGACATCGTCGCCGAGCGGTTGCTCGGCCTGCCGAAGGGCCGCCGCTGATGAGGTTTCTGCTGACCGGTGAGCAGGCCGCTTTCGGGCGTTCCCTGGACGCGATGCTGACGGCGGCGGACACGCCTTCGGCCGCACGGGCGTGGGCGGCGGGAAACGCCGTTCCCGGGAACACGCTGTGGGAGCGCCTGGGAGCGGCGGGCGTCTTCGCACTGGCCGTTCCCGAGCAGTACGAGGGGGTGGGTCCGCTGCCGGTCGAACTGGCCGTGGCGTACGGGGAACTCGGGCGGCACGCCGTGCCCGGCCCGGTGGTGGAGACCGCCGCGGCCGCCGCGCTGCTGGCCCGCCTGGCCGAGCACGGCGAGACGGGTCCCGCGAAGCGGCTGCTTCCGGCGCTGGCGTCCGGCGGGGCGAGCGCCACGCTCACACTGCCCGGGGGGAGCCCGTACGCGCTGGACGCGGATGCGGCGACGTACGTCCTCGCCGTGCGCGGTGAGGAACTGCGGCTCGCTCCCGGGTACGGCGCGCTCCACGCGTCCTCGGACCCGGCGCGGCGGCTGTACCGGCCCGACCCGGGTGGCGAGCCGCTCGCGTCGGGGCCCGCCGTGACGGCTGCCGCCGGGTACGCCGCCGACTGGGCGGCGTTCGCCACGGCGGCGCAGGCGCTGGGCGCCGGGTTCGCCCTGCTGGAGCGGACGGTGGCGTACGCCAAGCAGCGCACCCAGTTCGGCACGGCGATCGGCGGGTTCCAGGCGGTCAAGCACCGGCTGGCCGACACCCTGATCGGGCTTGAGTTCGCCCGGCCGCTGCTCTTCGGCGCGGCGCTGTCCATGACGACCGCCGACATCGCGGCGGCGAAGCTCACGGCGGGCGAGGCCGCGTACGCCGCTGCCCGTACGGCGCTGCAACTGCACGGGGCGGTCGGCTACACCGAGGAGCTCGACCTCTCCCTCTGGCTGCGCAAGGCGCGACCGCTGCGCGACGCGTGGGGGACGCCGTCGGAGTGCCGGCGCAGGGTGCTCGCCGCTTCATGAATCCTCGCGGGGCGCTTCCTCTCCGTTGCCCCGGCGGATCGTCCGCACCGGACCGCCGGGGCGCCAGGCGCGTACGACGAGTTCCTCTCCCTCGACGGAGGTCGCGACCACCTCGGTCGGCCGCACCCGGAACAGATGGAACGGCTCGGGCGGCGCGACCTCGCCGGAGAACCGGGCGATCTCCCCGGGATCGGTGACCTCCACCGCCCGGCCGCTGATCCGCACGTCCCCGTCGCGCATGTCGTCGCCCGGTCCGGGGTTCGCCTGGACGGCGAAGCGCGGATCGCGCCGCAGGTCCCGGGCCTTGCGCGAGTCCGGCATCATGCCGAGCCACAACCCGCCGTTCAGGAAGGCCACTTCGAGTCCGGTCACCCGGGGCGACCCGTCCTTGCGGATCGTCGCGAGGACGTGATGCCTGTACTGCTGGAACCGGCGGCGCACGGCCCGCTCGAACTCCGGTTGCTCCGCGTGGAAATCCGCCCAGTCCGCCCAGTCGTCGCTCATGCCGCCGAGTCAAGCGTGGATACCGGACACCGTCTGTCGCACTTCCCGGACATCAACACCCGTAGGCCCACAGCCGTTGACGCGCCCCGTCACCCGCTCTACATTGACAACAGGCGTTGACCAACAACCGTTGGCATCAGGAGGAGTCGTCATGAACGGCACGATCGGTACCACTTCGCAGCGCCACGTCGTCGTGGTCGGCGCGGGCCCCACCGGGCTGCTGCTCGCCGGCGATCTCGCCGCGGCGGGTGTGCCCGTCACCGTGGTGGAGCGCCGCCCGCCGCGCGTCAGCAACCTGACACGGGCCTTCGCGGTGCACGCCCGCTCCCTGGAGCAGTTCGACGCGCGCGGTCTCGCCGGCGAACTCCTGTCCACCGGCAGGCTCGTCACCCGGCTGCGGCTCTTCGGCTCGCTCGACGCCGACCTGTCCGCACTCCCCTCGCGCTTCCCCTGCCTGCTGGTGACCCCGCAGTACGAGGTGGAGAAGCTGCTGCTGCGCCGGGCCGAGGAGAACGGCGCCGCGTTCCTGCACGGCGCGCAGGTCACCGGGATCGGGCAGGACGGCACGGGCGTGACGCTCGACGTGCGGCGCGAGGACGGCACCACCACGACGCTGCGCGCCGCCTACGCGGTGGGCGCGGACGGGGTGCGCAGCGCGGTGCGCGAGGCTCTGGGCGTCCCCTTCCCCGGCCACGCGGTCATCAAGTCGATCGTGCTGGCCGACGTCAAGCTGGCGCGGGAGCCCGAGCGTACGGCCGCGATCGAGAGCCGGGGAACGGCGTTCGGCTTCCTCATCGCGTTCGGGGACGGGTACTGGCGCGTGGGCGGCTGGGACCGCAGGCGCGGCGAGGTCCCCGACACCGCGCCCGTCGGGCTGGACGAGCTGCGCGCGATCACCCGCCAGGCTTTCGGCACCGACTTCGGCATGCACGACGCCCGCTGGATCTCCCGCTTCCACAGCGACGAACGGCAGGTGCCGCGGTACCGCGTCGGCCGGGTCCTGCTCGCCGGCGACGCGGCGCACACGCACTCCCCGGCCGGGGGCCAGGGCATGAACACCGGGCTCCAGGACGCGGCCAACCTCGGCTGGAAGCTGGCCGCCGTGGTGAACGGGCAGGCGCCGGACGACCTGCTGGACTCGTACCACGACGAACGGCACCCCGTCGGGCAGGCCGTGGTGCGCAGCAGCGGCGCCCTCATTCGCCTGGCCATGGCCAACGGCCCGCTCGGGCGCGTTCTTCGCGGTGCGCTGACGCAGGCCGTCCGTCATGTGCCGCCCGTGACCCGCAGGACGGTCGGCCGGATCACCGGCATCGGGTACGCGTACGGTGCTCCGCGCGGCGCCCACCGGCTCACCGGCAGGCGGGTGCCGGACGTCGAGCTCGCGGAGGGCCGGCTGTACGAACTGCTGCGCGCGGGGCGGTTCGTGCTCATCACTCCGCGCGGTGCGCGGACCGTTCACGGGGAGGACCTCACCGTGGCGCACTGGACGAGCGACCGCCGTACGACGCTGCTCGTGCGCCCCGACGGACACGCGGCCTGGGCGTCGGAAACCGGCCCGGCCGAGAAGTCCGGTGGCGGTGAGGACGGCGGGGAGATCACGGTCACGGTCGCCGGGATGCGGGTGTCCTGGAGTACCGCGACGCACTCATCGGTACCGCGCGGCTGACCCGGCGGCGGAGCACCCCGCCGGTCCGCCGCACGAAGCCCCGACGCTCCGCCCACCGCACCCCCGGGCCGGCTCCCGCCGACCCGGGAGCCGGTTCAGCGGGCGGGCGTCAGCGTGACGACCGCCGCGTGGCCCCGGGTGAACAGGGGGCCCGGCGCGGTGGTCACCACGGCGTCGTGGCGGGCGAGCTCGACGCCGTCGAACGTCGCCGTTCCGTCCAGGGCGACGATCACCACCGTCGCACCCGGCGGGACCGCCACGTCCAGGCCGCCGCGCAGCGACGCGACCCGGGCGGCCGTCCGGCCCCGGCGGTGCATGACATTGAAGTTCACGACCCGGCCGCCGAGCAGCCGGCAGTCGGTGGCGACGTCCCCGGGGAATTGCTGGGGGACGTACCGCTCGTCGACGAGACGTCGCTCCCCGCCCACCGTGAGGTCCATCCCCATGCCCTCGGCCATCGTCAGGATCCGGTCCACCTCGGGAAACGCCGAGAACGGGCCGTCGCCTTCGACCTCCGCCAGACTGATCCGCCAGTCGAAGCCCGCCGTCCCGACGCCTTCGGGGGAAGCGGCGATCTCCCGGGTGATCCCGCCGCCGTTCTTCCACGCCACGGCCTCTCGGCCGGCCGCCCGCAGCACCCTGCGCGTCATCGCACGATGCCCTGCGACCGCGCCGCCGCCAGCCAGGCCGGGAACTCCCCCACCAGCCGGTCGTACAGATCCGCGTCGGAGACCTCGCGCGGGTCGAGCCCGGCGTGGAAGTAGCCCGCGTTGTCGATCGGACGCCTGGCCGGGACGGCCAGTTCGTCGAGCTTGCGCAGGAAGTCGAACTGCGTGCTGCGCGTATTGCCGAAGCCCACGAACTGCCAGAACAGCGGCAGCTTCGCGGCCTTGCAGACGTACCGCTCGGCCGCCAGCTTGTTGATGGGCCCGCCGTCGGTCTGGAAGACGACCAGAGCGGGCGCCGTCGATCCGCTGTCGAGGTAGTGGTCGATCACGGCGTCCATGGCCAGGTGGTAGCTGGTCTTGCCCATGTGGCCGAGCCCGGCGACGATCTCGTCGATCCGGCCGCGATGGTTGTCGAGGGCGATGTCCGTGGTCGCGTCGACGTCCGTGGAGAAGAAGACGAGCGGCACGCTGCCGTCGTCGTCCAGGTTGGCCGAGAGCCCGAGGACGCGGTCCGCGAGCGCCTGCACGCTGCCGTCCCGGTAGTACGGCTTCATGGAACCCGAGTAGTCGAGGACCAGGTACACGGCGGCACGCTCCCCGCTCAGCCCGTGCTTCCGCAGGGACACGCCCGCACTCTTGTAGAAGCTGACGATCGCGGGCGCGGTCTCCTCGACCTTGTGGAGGCTTATCGCCACGTCGGGTCTCTCCGTTTCGTACGGGGGGTGCGTGAACAGGCGTCAGGGACAAGGCTGCTGAGATTACGCGACCGCCGCCGGGGACGGCCGGGTGTTCCGCGTGCAGCGGATCGACGCGGCCGACGCCTGCGGTCCGCCGCGCCACCGCGGCGGGGCGGCGCCGCTCCCCGCCTACGGCCGCGCGCCGCGCCCGCGCTCCTCGGCTTCCAGCTCCTCGATGTCCGCCAGCATGGCGTCCGCCAAGTCCCACTCGGCCGCGTAGTACCGCTCGGCCCACTTGAGGGTGAGCGCGGGGTACGCCCACGCCGCCTCGTCCCTCGCGCTCTCGATGTCCGTCAGCGCGCGCCCGCGCATCGTCTCCGCGAACTCCCGGTGCCCGCGCAGCACGTCACGCGTCTGCTCGGGTTCGAGGAGGTGCCCGAGCCAGAGCCGCAGCATCGGCCCGTGCTTGAGCACCGGCTGGTCGACGGGGGCCTCGCGCGCCCAGGCGCGGACGGCGTCCATGCCCGTGCCGGTGATCCGGTACACGCGCTTGTCGCGCGTTCCGGTCTCCTGGGCGATCAGGCGCGAGGTCGCGAAGCCGGCTCGCTCCAGCCGCTTGAGCTCGCTGTAGATCTGGCTGAACGACGGGCTCCAGTAGAAGAAGCGCAGCGACGCGTCCGCCCACGTCGTCGTACGTCACCGGGGCCGAGTTCACCGTGGACGGCGGGTCGACGGCCGGGCGACGGGACACCCCGGACCGCTACGCGCCGGTACGTTATCTTGATCGGCGCCGACCCCCACCGGCTCTCCCGTCAGCCCAGAAGTCCAAGGAGTCGGCCGTGGAAGCCGCTGTCACGACGTGTTACCGCCACCCGAAGTACGAGACGTTCGTGAGCTGCACGCGCTGCGACCGCTTCATCTGTCCCGACTGCATGCGTGAGGCGGCCGTCGGTCATCAGTGCCCCGACTGCGTGAAGGAGGGCCACAGATCGGTCCGCCGTGCCCGCACGGTCTTCGGCGGCTCGGTGGCCGGCGCGGCCGCGCCGGTGGTGACGTACGCGCTGATCGCCCTGAACGTCCTCGCCTACCTGACGGAGCTGGCGAATCCCGGCGTCCTCCACCGGTTCGGGATGCTCGGCTGGGGCCTGCTGGGCCCGGAGAGCGGCTCCTACGCGGTCCCGACGGTCGCCGGCGTCGCGGAGGGCGAGTGGTACCGGCTGCTCACCGGCGCCTTCCTCCACCTGTCACCGACCGGCGGCAGCTTCGGCATCATGCACATCGTCATGAACATGTTCTGTCTGTGGAACATCGGCAGGACGGTCGAGGACCAGCTGGGCCGGGCGCGCTACGCCGGGCTGTATCTGCTGTCCGCCCTCGGCGGTTCGGTGCTGGTCTACCTGGTCGCGCCGCACAGCCTCGTCGTGGGCGCCTCGGGCGCCGTCTTCGGGGTCTCGGCCTCGTACTACGTGATCTCCCGCCGCCTGGGCCGGGACATGGGCGCCGTCAACCGCTTCCTCGCGGGACTCATGATCTGGATGGTCGTGTCGGCCCTGTTCACCTCCTGGCAGGCCCACCTGGGCGGGCTGCTCACCGGCGGCCTGGTCAGCCTGGCCCTGGCGTACGCGCCCCGGAAGAACCGCACCGCGATCCAGGTGGCCGCGGGTGCCGGGGTGCTGGTGCTGCTGTGCGCGCTCGTCCTGATGAAGACGCAGTCGCTGACCTCGTTCGCGGTCTGAGCCCCGGCAGCGCACCGGACCCCCGGGCCGCGGGCGCCCGGCGGGCGCGCGGGCACACGCAACGGCGCCCGCCCAGTGTCCGGTCGGGGACAGGGCGGGCGCCGCATTCAGTTCCGTACGCCGTTGTACGGGACGTTCTGGGGGCGTGCGTCAGACGGTCAGCGCGCGGTCCGTCGGCTTCACCGGGGCGGGCAGTTCGCTCGTCCCGGTCAGGAACCGGTCCACGCCGCGGGCCGCCGAGCGGCCCTCGGCGATCGCCCACACGATGAGCGACTGGCCTCGGCCCGCGTCACCGGCGACGAAGACACCGTCGACGTTGGTCGCGTACTGCGCGTCCCGAGCGATATTACCCCGTGCGTCGAGCTCCAGGCCGAACTGCTGCACCAGACCGTTCGCCTGGTCCGTGCCGGTGAAGCCCATCGCGAGGGTGACCAGCTGCGCGGGGATCTTCCGCTCGGTGCCCGGCTTCTGCTCCAGCTTGCCGTCCTTGAACTCCACCTCGACGAAGTGCAGGAACTGGACGTTGCCGTCCTCGTCGCCCTCGAAGTGGGTCGTCGAGACGGAGTAGACCCGCTCGCCGCCCTCCTCGTGCGCGGAGGTGACCTTGTAGAGCATCGGGAACGTCGGCCACGGCTGGCTGGCGTTACGGTCCTCGCCCGGCTTCGGCATGATCTCCAGCTGCGTGACGGAGGCCGCGCCCTGGCGGTGGGCGGTGCCCACGCAGTCCGCGCCGGTGTCGCCACCGCCGATGACCACGACGTGCTTGCCCTCGGCGGTGATCGGGGAGACCGTCAGGTCGCCCTCCTGCACCTTGTTGGCGAGCGGCAGGTACTCCATCGCGAAGTGGATGCCGTTCAGCTCGCGGCCCGGGACGGGCAGGTCGCGGGAGACCGTCGCGCCGGCGGCGATGACCACCGCGTCGTACCGGCGCCGCAGCTTCGCGGCGTCGATGTCGCGGCCGATCTCGACCTCGGTACGGAACTTGGTGCCCTCCGCGCGCATCTGCTCGATGCGGCGGTTGATGTGCACCTTCTCCATCTTGAACTCGGGGATGCCGTAGCGCAGCAGACCGCCGATGCGGTCGGCGCGCTCGTACACCGCGACCGTGTGGCCGGCCCGGGTCAGCTGCTGGGCGGCGGCGAGACCGGCCGGGCCGGAGCCGATGACGGCGACGGTCTTGCCCGACAGGCGCTCCGGCGGCTGCGGCGTGACGTCGCCGTTGCCCCACGCCTTGTCGATGATCGAGACCTCGACGTTCTTGATGGTGACGGCCGGCTGGTTGATGCCGAGCACGCACGCCGACTCGCAGGGAGCCGGGCACAGCCGCCCGGTGAACTCCGGGAAGTTGTTCGTGGCGTGCAGCCGCTCGGAAGCGGCCGCCCAGTCCTCGCGGTAGGCGTAGTCGTTCCACTCGGGGATGAGGTTTCCGAGCGGACAGCCGTTGTGACAGAACGGGATGCCGCAGTCCATGCAGCGCCCGGCCTGCTTGCTGATGATCGGCAGCAGGGAGCCGGGAACGTAGACCTCGTTCCAGTCCTTGACGCGCTCGCCGGCGGGACGGGTCTTGGCGACCTCGCGGCCGGTGGTCAGGAAGCCCTTGGGGTCAGCCATTGGTCGCCGCCTCCATCATCTTCTCGGTGGTCTCCTGCTCGGAGAGACCGGCGAGCTCAGCGGCGTCCTTGGCGGCGAGCACTGCCTTGTACGTGGACGGGATGATCTTGCTGAAGCGGGTCACGGCGGTGTCCCACTCGGCCAGCAGCTTCGAGGCGACCGTGGACCCGGTCTCCTCCTCGTGACGGCGCACCACATCGTGCAGCCACAGCTTGTCGGTGTCGTCGAGGGCCCCGACCGCCCCGGCGTTGCCGGAGTTGACGTTGTCCGGGTCGAGGTCGATGACGTACGCGACGCCGCCGGACATGCCGGCCGCGAAGTTGCGCCCGGTCTCGCCCAGGACCACCGCGCGGCCGCCGGTCATGTACTCGCAGCCGTGGTCGCCCACGCCCTCCGAGACGACGGTGGCGCCGGAGTTGCGGACGCAGAAGCGCTCGCCCGTCCTGCCGCGCAGGAAGAGCTCACCGCTGGTGGCGCCGTACGCGATCGTGTTGCCCGCGATGGTCGAGTACTCGGCGAGGTGGTCGGCGCCGCGGTCCGGCCGGACGATGATCCGGCCGCCCGACAGGCCCTTGCCGACGTAGTCGTTCGCGTCGCCTTCGAGCCGCAGCGTGACACCGCGCGGCACGAACGCGCCGAACGACTGGCCCGCGGAGCCGGTGAAGGTGATGTCGATGGTGTCGTCGGGCAGACCGGCCCCGCCGAACTTCTTCGTCACCTCGTGGCCGAGCATCGTGCCCACGGTCCGGTTGATGTTGCGGATCGCGACCTGCGCGCGGACCGGTCCGGCGGCCTCGGCGCTGTCCACGGCCAGGGCGTCGGCGGCGAGCTTGATCAGCTCGTTGTCGAGCGCCTTCTCCAGCGCGTGGTCCTGGGTCGTGATCTGGTGGCGCACCGCGCCTTCCGGCAGGTCGGGGACGTAGAAGAGCGGCTCCAGGTCGAGACCCTGCGCCTTCCAGTGGTCCACGGCCGCGTCGGTGTCGAGCAGCTCGGCGTGGCCGACGGCCTCTTCGAGCGTACGGAAACCGAGCTCGGCCAGCAGCTCGCGCACTTCCTCCGCGATGAACTGGAAGAAGTTGACGATGTACTCGGCCTTGCCGGAGAACCGGTCGCGCAGGACCGGGTTCTGCGTGGCGATGCCGACCGGACAGGTGTCGAGGTGGCAGACGCGCATCATGACGCAGCCGGAGACGACGAGCGGCGCGGTCGCGAAACCGAACTCCTCGGCGCCGAGCAGCGCGGCGATGATGACGTCGCGGCCGGTCTTCAGCTGGCCGTCGGTCTGCACGACGATGCGGTCGCGCAGCCCGTTGAGCAGCAGCGTCTGCTGGGTCTCGGCGAGTCCGAGCTCCCAGGGACCGCCCGCGTGCTTGAGCGAGGTGAGCGGCGAAGCGCCCGTACCGCCGTCGTGGCCGGAGATCAGGACGACGTCCGCGTGGGCCTTGGAGACACCCGCGGCGACCGTGCCGACGCCGACCTCCGAGACCAGCTTCACGTGGATGCGCGCGGCCGGGTTGGCGTTCTTGAGGTCGTGGATCAGCTGAGCCAGGTCCTCGATGGAGTAGATGTCGTGGTGCGGCGGCGGCGAGATGAGACCCACGCCGGGCGTCGAGTGCCGCGTCTTGGCGACCCACGGGTAGACCTTGTGGCCGGGCAGCTGGCCGCCCTCGCCGGGCTTGGCGCCCTGCGCCATCTTGATCTGGATGTCGTCGGCGTTGACCAGGTACTCGCTCGTCACACCGAAGCGGCCGGAGGCGACCTGCTTGATGCTGGAGCGCCGCGCCGGGTCGTACAGCCGCTCGGCGTCCTCGCCGCCCTCACCGGTGTTGGACTTGCCGCCCAGCTGGTTCATGGCGATGGCGAGGGTCTCGTGCGCCTCCTGGGAGATGGAGCCGTACGACATGGCGCCGGTGGAGAAGCGCTTGACGATCTCGGAAGCGGGCTCGACCTCGTCGATCGGGATCGGCGTGCGCCCGCTCTTGAAGCCGAAGAGGCCCCGCAGCGTCATCAGCCGCTCGGACTGCTCGTTCACGCGGTCCGTGTACTGCTTGAAGATGTCGTAACGCCGGTTGCGCGTGGCGTGCTGGAGGCGGAAGACCGTCTCCGGGTCGAACAGGTGCGGCTCGCCCTCGCGGCGCCACTGGTACTCGCCGCCGATCTCCAGCGCGCGGTGCGACGCGGCGATGCCGGAGGCCGGGTACGCCTTGGCGTGCCGCGCGGCGACCTCCTTGGCGATGACGTCGAGACCGGCGCCGCCGATCTTGGTCGCGGTGCCGTTGAAGTACTTCTCGACGAACGCCTCGTCCAGGCCGACGGCCTCGAAGACCTGCGCGCCGCGGTAGGAGGCGACGGTCGAGATGCCCATCTTGGACATGACCTTCAGGACGCCCTTGCCCAGCGCGTAGATCAGGTTCCGGATGGCCTGCTCGGGCTCGGCTCCCTCGATGAACGTGCCCGCGCGGACCAGGTCCTCGACGGACTCCATGGCCAGGTACGGGTTGACGGCGGCGGCGCCGAAACCGATGAGCAGCGCGACGTGGTGCACCTCGCGCACGTCGCCGGCCTCGACGAGCAGCCCCACCTGGGTGCGCTGCTTCGTTCGGATGAGGTGGTGGTGGACGGCGGAGGTGAGCAGCAGCGACGGGATCGGCGCGTGCTCGGCGTCCGAGTGCCGGTCGGAGAGGACGATCAGGCGGGCGCCGGCCTCGATGGCGGCGTCGGCCTCGGCGCACATCTCCTCGAGACGGGCGGCCAACGCGTCGCCGCCGCCGCTGACGCGGTAGAGGCCGGACAGCGTGGCGGCCGTCATGCCCGGCATGTCGCCGTCGGCGTTGATGTGTATGAGCTTGGCCAGCTCGTCGTTGTCGATCACCGGGAACGGCAGCGTGACGTTGCGGCAGGTCGCGGCGGTCGGCTCCAGGATGTTGCCCTGGGGACCGAGCGAGGAGCGCAGCGAGGTCACGAGTTCCTCGCGGATGGCGTCCAGCGGCGGGTTGGTGACCTGCGCGAAGAGCTGGGTGAAGTAGTCGAAGAGCAGCCGGGGCCGCTCGGACAGCGCCGCGATGGGCGAGTCCGTGCCCATGGAGCCGAGCGGCTCGCCGCCGGTGCGGGCCATCGGCGCGAGGATGACGCGCAGCTCTTCCTCGGTGTAGCCGAAGGTCTGCTGGCGACGGGTGACCGAGGCGTGCGTGTGCACGATGTGCTCACGCTCGGGCAGGTCCTCCAGCTCGATCTCGCCGGCTTCCAGCCACTCCTGGTACGGGGCCTCGGCGGCGAGGCCGGCCTTGATCTCGTCGTCCTCGATGATCCGGTGCTCGGCGGTGTCGACGAGGAACATCTTGCCGGGCTGCAGGCGGCCCTTGCGGACGACCTTCGCCGGGTCGATGTCCAGCACGCCCACCTCGGACGACAGCACGACGAGCCCGTCGTCCGTCACCCAGTAGCGGCCGGGACGCAGACCGTTGCGGTCGAGTACGGCGCCGACCTGGGTGCCGTCGGTGAAGGTGACGCAGGCCGGTCCGTCCCAGGGCTCCATCATCGTGGCGTGGTACTGGTAGAACGCGCGGCGGGCCGGGTCCATGGAGTCGTGGTTCTCCCACGCCTCGGGGACCATCATCAGCACGGCGTGCGGCAGCGAGCGCCCGCCCAGGTGCAGCAGCTCCAGGACCTCGTCGAAGGACGCGGAGTCGGAGGCGTCGGGCGTGCAGACGGGGAAGATCCGCTCCAGCTTGTCCGCGCCGAACAGGTCGGAGGCGAGCTGGGACTCCCGGGCCTTCATCCAGTTGCGGTTGCCCTTGACCGTGTTGATCTCGCCGTTGTGCGCGACGAAGCGGTACGGGTGGGCGAGCGGCCAGCTGGGGAAGGTGTTCGTCGAGAACCGCGAGTGGACGAGGGCGACGGTGGTCGCGCAGCGCCGGTCGGACAGGTCCGGGAAGAACGGCTCCAGCTGCCCGGTGGTGAGCATGCCCTTGTAGACGATGGTGCGCGCGGAGAGCGACGGGAAGTAGACACCGGCCTCACGCTCGGCGCGCTTGCGCAGGACGAACGCCTTGCGGTCAAGTTCCAGGCCCGTCGACGTACCGTCCGCGACGAAGATCTGGGAGAACGAGGGCATCGTGGCGCGGGCGCCCTTGCCGAGCAGCGAGGGAGTGACGGGAACCTCACGCCATCCCAGGACCTCGAGGCCCTCCTCGGCGGCGATCGCCTCGATCCGCTCGACGGCCTGTGCGGGGCCGTCGGCGGGGAGGAAGGCGATGCCGACGGCGTACGCCCCGGCCTCGGGGAGGTCGAAGTCCGTGACCTCGCGCAGGAAGGCGTCCGGGACCTGGAGCAGGATTCCGGCGCCGTCGCCGGAGTCGGGCTCGGATCCGGTGGCACCGCGGTGTTCGAGATTGCGCAGTACGGTCAGCGCCTGCTCGACCAGCTCATGGCTGGCCACACCGGTGAGGGTGGCCACAAAGCCGACGCCGCAGGCGTCGTGCTCGTTACGGGGGTCGTACATCCCCTGCTGGGCGGGGCGACCGTCCATGGGCGACCAGGCGTCGGAACGCATCGGCACTCCCGTCGTCGTCGTGGCATATGCAACTACCGAGGGACGACGTTGGCCCTCCGCGAAATTTCGTGCAGGTTACATGATGGCTGGCTTCTCGCGAAGTGGATAGCGCATTCCAACATGCGGACACCGCTCAGCGGTGCGGGTGACTCGAAGGCGGACGAACCGGCGCTGATCCGGTCGCCGCGGCGCAGGCTTCATTGCCTGCGGTGTCGTGGGCTCTTGCCCGCGTATGACGGGGATGAAACCGCCAAGCAACAGATTACTTATGTGGAGCCCCGCATAGTGTCTCACCCTACGGCTGTTCCGAACAGAGTGCCCAGGGCGTACGTCACACCCGCGGCGCAACCACCGAGCGCCAGCTGCCGAAGGCCGCTGAACCACCAGGTCCGCGCGGTCACCTTCGCGACGAGCGCCCCGCAGGCGAAGAGCCCGGCGAGCGCCAGCAGCACCGCGGGCCACAGCGTCGTAGCTCCGAGCAGGTACGGCAGTACGGGCAGCAGGGCGCCCAGCGCGAACGCCCCGAACGACGATACGGCGGCGACCAGGGGCGAGGGAAGGTCCCACGGGTCGATGCCCAGCTCCTCACGGGCGTGGATCTCCAGCGCCTGCTCCGGGTCCCTGGACAGTTGCGTGGCGACCTCACGGGCCAGCCCCGCGTCGACGCCCCGCGACACGTAGAGCGCGGCGAGCTCCTCCAGCTCGTCCTTCGGGTGCTTGCGCAACTCGCGGCGCTCCACGTCGAGTTCCGCCTCGACGAGCTCGCGCTGCGAGGCGACGGAAGTGTATTCGCCGGCCGCCATGGAGAAGGCGCCCGCGGCCAGCCCCGCGAGCCCGGTGATGACGATGGTCTGCTGTCCCACGGACCCGCCCGCCACACCGGTCATCAGCGCCAGGTTCGAGACCAGACCGTCCATGGCCCCGAAGACCGCCGGGCGCAGCCAACCACCATTGACGTCACGGTGCGTGTGGTTGTCGCGGTGCGCCTCGTGCAGCGTCGCCTCGGTCTCGATGATGGCCATGTCGCCCGTTCCCCTCTCGCCGGAGGCGGGGCCGTATGCGGCCCGCTCACCCCCTCAACACCATCGAAAGTACGCACGATGCGAGCGGCCCGCCAGCAAGGAAGGCCGTGCTTACCCGCAGCTCAGACCCCACGCCGACCGGGTGACGCTGACGATTCGGAGCCTTCGCCGGGCCCGCGCGTGGCACAGATCCAGGAACGAGCCCAGGGAGTTGATTGCATGCAATCCCGCACCGATCACGGCCGCGCGCGGCAGGCCCTGCGCGAACTTCACGCCGTTCGCGCCCTGAGGGACCGGGGGCGGGGCGCCCTGCTCGGCCTGGCGGTGGGCGACGCGCTCGGAGCCCCCGCGGAGAACATGAAACCCTCCGAGATCCGCCGCCGTTGGGGGCGTATCGAAGGGTTCGTGTCCGCCGACCCCGCCGGTACGGACGACACGGAGTACGCGATCTTCTCCGGCCTCCTGCTGGCGCGCCACGGATCGGCGCTCACCGTGGCGCACGTCGAGAACGCCTGGCACCTGTGGATCGCCGACCTGGACGAAGGACCGTTCCGCGGCGCGGGCTTCAGCGAGCGCGGCACGCTGGAGAACCTCCGCCGCGGCCTGGCCGCCCCGATCTCCGCCCAGCACCGCCACGCGTGGAGCGACGGCCTGGCGATGCGGGCCGCCCCGTTCGGCGTCTTCGCGGCGGGCCGTCCTGCGGAGGCTGCGCGGCTGGTGGCCATCGACGGCTGTGTGAGCCACGAGGGCGAGGGCATCTACGGCGGCCAGGCGGTGGCGGCAGGCGTGGCGGCGGCCATGACGGGCGGCTCCCCGTCCGCGATCACCGCCGCCGCCCTGTCCGTCATCCCGTCCGACTCCTGGACGGCCCGTTCCCTGCGCCGCGCGGTGGCCGCGGCCCCGGACGGCGAAAGGGCGGTGCGCTCGGCGGTGGTGATCGGCGGCTACCCGTGGACGGACCTGGCCCCGGAGGCGGTCGGGCTGGCCTTCGGCGCCTTCGCGGCGGCCGACGGCGACTTCGCCGCCGCCGTCCTCACCGCGGTCAACATGGGCCGCGACGCGGACACCACGGCAGCCGTGGCGGGCGCTCTGGCCGGGGCGATGTCCGGGACCGCGGCGATTCCACCGGCCTGGGCGTCGGTGATCGCCCCGGCACGGGGCAGCTGCCTCCCGTCCATGCGCAACCACCACGTCCTGGACGTGGCCGACCTCCTCACCCCGGACGACGAGCCCCCCGACCACCGGGCGGCCACCCGGCGGACCGCGTCATGACCACGGCCGACTCCGCCGCCCCGCGCGAAGCGGTCACCGTCGCCCTGCTGCCCGACGCCATCGCTCCCCGCCGGATCGAGGGGCTGCTCCTCGGCCTGGCCGCGGGCGACGCCGCCGGATGGCCCGCCGCGCGGCACCGCGCGGCCCGGATGCCCGACTGGACCCGCCGCCTCACCCGCGAGCTGGACACCTTCGCCGAGCAGAACGCCACCACCACCCTCCCCGTCCCCATCGCCCTCAACCAGCCCCCCGAGCCCCTGCGCCTCGGCCCCTCGGACGACGCGGAATGGGCGGCCTTCACCGCCGGCACGATCCTCGCCGCGGCCCCCGGGAAGGTCCATGCCGCGGTCGACCGCGCCTGGACGGCGCTGGCCGCCGAGGTCTCCGCCGCGGCCGACCGCGCCCCCGAGGTCGAGTCCGCCGTACTGCCCCTGCGCGCCCGGATCTCCGTACGCGCCGGTCTCGGCAACCTCGCCACCGGCCTGCGGCCGCCCGCGACCGGTCACGACAACCCGCACTACTTCGACGACGCCGCCTGCATCCGGGCCGCCGTCCTCGCCGTCGTCCACCCGGGCGATCCGGCCGCCGCCGCCGAGCTGGCCGAGTTCGACGCCCGCTACACCCAGGACGGCGACGGCGTCCACGGCGCCCGGGCGACGGCCGCGGCGGTCGCGGCGGCTCTCGGCGGCGCCGGGGTCGACGAAGCCGTGGACGCCGCCCTGGCCCAGCTCCCCGGAGCCACCGAGATCGGCCGCAACGCGGCCCACGCCGTCCTTCTGGCCAGACAGGCCCACCCGCACCCGCCCTTCGGCGCGTTCGCCCTGGTCCCCACCCTGGAACACCAGATCGTCGACCACGTCTACAGCTACGGCGTCGCCGCCGCCGAAACCGTCCCGGTGGCCCTGGCCCTGGCCACCGCCGCCCGCGGCCGCGTCACCGAGGCCGTACCCGCCGCCGCCTGCCTGTCCCGCGTCGCGGACTCCGCCCCGGCCCTCGCCGGAGCGCTGACCGGCGCGCTGTGCGGCGGCGACGCCCTCCCGGCCGGCTGGCGCGACACCTGCCGCACCCTGGTCGGCTGCGCACTCCCCCGCCTGGCCGGCACCGACCTGGTCGAGCTGGCCGCACACCTCACCACGCACCTCTCGAAGGGATGACTCCATGGCGACGTTCCCCCCGCTCACCCTGGAAGACCGGACCACCGGCAGCCTGATCGGCGCAGCCGTGGGCGACGCGCTGGGCGGTCCGGTCGAGGGCTGGTCCCCGGAGCAGATCTCCGAGCGCCACGGCGGCCGGATCCACGGCATCGTCGGCCCCTTCCACGAGAACTGGCGCACGGCGCGCCCGATCGCCCCGTACCACAAGGGCGACGGCCACATCACGGACGACACCCTCATGACCCACGCCCTGGTCCGCGTGTACGACGCCGTACGCGACCACCTCGACGCCTACTCCATCGCCGAACACCTGGTCCCCGAACTCATCGAATCACCCGTGTGGGTGCCGGAGTTGGAAGCGGAGGCCCTCCCCCTCCAGCGCGTGTTCCTCGCCGAGAAGTGGATCGTCGCCCGCCTCCACTACGGCCACGTGGACCCGCGCGAGGCCGGCGCCGGCAACATCGTCAACTGCGGCGCGGCGATGTACATGGCCCCGGTCGGCCTGGTCAACGCGGGAAACCCCGCCGCCGCGTACGCCGAGGCGATCGACGTGGCGGGTGCGCACCAGTCGTCGTACGGGCGCGAGGCGGCCGGCGTCTTCGCCGCCGCCGTGGCCGCGGCCTGCACGCCCGACGCCACACCCGCCACCGTCGTGGACACCTGCCTCTCCCTCGCCAAGGACGGCACGCGCTCGGCCATCGAGGCGGTGGCCGAAGCCGCCGTGCGCCACCACGACTTCGAGTCCGCGCTCGCCCCGCTCCGCGCCGCCGTGGCGCCCTTCGACACGGTGGGGCCGGACTACCGCAAACCGTCCCTCGCCGCCCGTCGCCCCTCCCGCCTGCACTCCATCGAGGAACTGCCCGTCGCGCTCGGCATGCTCCTGGTGGCCGGCGGCGACTACCGCCACACCGTCCTGGGCTCCGTCAACTACGGCCGTGACTGCGACTCGATCGCCACGATGAGCGGGGCGATCTCCGGCGCGCTGTACGGCGAATCGGCCGTCCCCCCGGAGTGGGCGAAGACGGTGGCGGAGGCGAGCCGCACCGACCTGCACGCCCCGCCCCGCACCCTGGCGGCGGTGACCCGCGAGGTCTACGCCCGCGACGCCGAGCGACGCCGGGCCCACGAGGCGGCCTTCACCGCGCTGACCGGCACGTCATGACCCGTCTGACCTGGGTGCAACCGGAGGACCTCCTCACCCACGAGCTGCGCCAAGCGGCGGAGGACGGCCGCGACGCCGCGGCGATCCGCACCATCCGTACCCGCTGGCAGAAGGCGGGCGGCCCGCCGGCCCCGCCCCCCACGGGCGCGTCCCCGACCCCCGCGCCCCCGCACCTGCGCGCCCTGGCGGAAGAACTCCTGACCGCCCTGTCCCAACTCCCCACCCCCACGGACGCCACGGAACCAACCCCCCTGAAGGCGATCAGAGCCACCTGCCCCACATGGCCCACCCGCCCGCGACCCGCCGAAGCAGCAACCACCCGAACCACAACCACCACGCCCAACACCACCAAACCCCCCACCACGACGCGCATCGGCACGACGACCATCGACGCCCCGACGCTCATCGGCGCCACGACGACCACCGCACGACAGGTCACGCTGCCGGGAGGGGACGTGCCGGGGCGCTCCCCGCAGGGCGTTGAACGCGACCACCCCTCAGCGACCGCAGCAGTGGCCGAACGTTCGACGCCAGAGGAGACACCCCGGCGCGGCACCGACCCGGACGCCCCCGCGAAGAAGCCCCACACCGCCCCCTCGGAGCGAACCGCAGCCACCCCCCTGCTCAACCGCCTGCACGCCGCCTGGTTGGGCCGAGCGGCCGGCTGCCTCCTGGGAAAACCGGTGGAGAAGCTGCCGCTCCCCGCGATCCGCCGACTGGCCGGCGCCACCGGCAACTGGCCACTGAACACCTGGTTCACCGCCCACGGCGTCCCCGGCCACCTCCTGACCCGCCACCCCTGGAACCGCCGCTCCGCCACCACCTCGCTGGCCGAGAACATCAACGGCATGCCGGAGGACGACGACCTCAACTACCCCCTCCTCGGTCTCCTCCTCCTCCAGCGCCACACCAAGGCGTTCACCACAGCGGACCTGGCCGGCCTGTGGCTGGACGAACTTCCGGCCGGCCGCGCGTTCACCGCCGAACGCATCGCCTACCGCAACCTCCTCCTCGGCCTGACGCCCCCGCACACCGCCCGTCACCACAACCCGTTCCGCGAGTGGATCGGCGCCCTGATCCGCGCCGACATCCACGGCTGGACGCACCCCGGCGACCCGGCGGCCGCCGCCGAACAGGCCCACCGCGACGCCATCCTCACCCACACGGCCAACGGCGTGTACGGCGCGATGTTCATCGCCGCGACGATCGCCGAGGCCGCTACCGGCGCCGCCGACGTACACCGGTGCCTGCGCACCGGCCTGGCCGTGGTCCCCCCGAAGTCCCGCCTGTCCCAGGCGGTCCGCCACGGCATCAACGCGGCCACCAAGGCGTCCAGAACCTCGTTCGACACCGTCGTGGACGACCTCCACGCCGCCTACGGCCACCACCACTGGGTGCACGTGCTGCCGAACGCCGCCCTCGTCGCGGCAGCCCTCACGCACGCCGACGGCGACTTCACCGGCTCCATCTGCCGCGCTGTGTCCGGCGGCTGGGACACCGATTCCAACGGCGCCACGGCCGGGAGCATCGCCGGCCTCCTCGCAGGCTCCCCCGAAGCCCTCCCGAGCCGGTGGACCGCCCCCCTCCGCAACCGCCTCGCCACCTCCGTCACCGGCTTCGACGGCATCGGCTTCGACACCCTGGCCCACCTCACCCACACGGAGGCGCTCCGCCCATGACCACCCCCGCCCGCACCTCCACACCCAGCTCCCCCACCCCCACCACGCCCACCGGCACTTCGACACCCACCACCTCCACCCCCACACCCACCCAGCACCCCCTGAGCAACCTCCGCGTCCTCGACCTCGCCACCCTCTTCGCCGGCCCCCTCGCCGCCACCATGCTCGGAGACTTCGGCGCGGACGTGATCAAAGTCGAGCACCCCACCAAACCCGACCCCTCCCGAGGCCACGGCCCGTCCAAGCACGGCATCGGCCTGTGGTGGAAACTCCTGGGCCGCAACAAGCGCACCATCACCCTGGACCTCTCCGCCCCCACCGGCCGCGACGCCCTCCTGCGCCTCGCCGCCACCACCGACGTGATCATCGAGAACTTCCGGCCCGGCACCCTGGAGAAGTGGGGTCTGGGCCCGGCCGAGCTCAGCGCGGTCAACCCCCGCCTGATCCTGGCCCGCGTGACCGGCTTCGGTCAGTGCGGCCCGTACTCCCACCGCCCCGGCTTCGGCACGCTCGCCGAGGCGATGAGCGGCTTCGCGGCGATCACCGGTGAACCCGAGGGCCCGCCCACACTCCCCCCGTTCGGCCTGGCCGACTCGATCGCCGCACTCGCCACCGCCTACGCCGTGATGACGGCAGTGGCCGCCCGCGGCACGACCGGCCGGGGCCAGGTCGTCGACATGGCCATCATCGAACCGATCCTCACCGTCCTCGGCCCCCAGCCCCTCTGGTACGACCAGCTCGGTTACGTCCAGCCCCGTACCGGCAACCGCTCGCGCAACAACGCCCCGCGCAACACCTACCGCACCGCCGACGACGCCTGGGTGGCCGTCTCCACGTCCGCCCAGTCGGTGGCCGAGCGCGTGATGCGGCTGGTCGGACGCCCCGACCTCGTCGACGAGCCGTGGTTCGCCACCGGCAGCGGCCGCGCCGAGCACACCGACGAACTCGACGAGGCGGTCGGCCACTGGATCGGCCGCCGCACGCGCGACGAGGTGATGGCCGCGTTCGAGAAGGCCGAGGCGGCGATCGCCCCCGTCTACGACGTACGCGACGTCATGGCCGACCCGCAGTACCGCGCACTGGACACCATCACCGAGGTCCCGGACCCCGAGCTCGGCCCCCTGCGCATGCAGAACGTCCTCTTCCGCCTCTCCGAGACGCCCGGCGCGATCCGCTGGGCCGGCCGCCCGCACGGCGCGGACACCGACGCCGTGCTCACCGAGGCGGGCCTCACCCCGTCCGAGATCGCCGCCCTCCGCGCGACCGGCGGCACCCGATGACCCCTCACCCGGCCCCTCCGACCACCACGAGCCCCCCGAGCGCTCCGACCTCCCCGGCCGCCCTGACGGCCCTGACCTGGCTCTACGTGCCCGGTGACCGCCCCGACACGGTCGCCAAGGCGCTGCGCTCCGGCGCCGACATCGTGATCGTCGACCTGGAGGACGCGGTCGCGCCCGACCGCAAGGAATACGCCCGCTCGGCGACGGCCGAGCTGCTCACCGAACACCCGGCGACCCCCGTCCACGTGCGGGTGAACGCCCTCGCCGGCCCGCACGCCGAGGCCGACCTGCGCGCCCTTGCCCACCTGCCGGGCCTCACGGCGCTGCGCCTGCCGAAGATCACCGGCCCGGCCGGGGTACGGCAGACCGCGCACCGCGTGCCCGACGTACCGCTGTACGCGCTCCTCGAATCGGCGCTCGCCGTCGAGCAGGCGCACGCGATCGCCGGCGCCCACCCGTCCCTGCGCGGGATCGCGCTGGGCGAGGCGGACCTCCGCGCGGATCTCGGCGTACGGGACGACACCGGGCTCGCGTGGCCGCGCAGCCGGGTGGTGGTCGCGGCGCGGGCGGCCGGTCTCGACCCGCCGGTCCAGTCGGTGCATCCGGACATCCGGGACCTGGAGGGACTTGCGGCGTCCTGCACACGCGGCCGGGCCCTGGGCTTCCTGGGCCGTACGGCGCTCCACCCCCGCCAGTTGCCGGTGATCGAGCGCGCCTTCCTGCCCACGGCGCAGGAGGTCGAGGAGGCGGAGGAGACCGTCAAGGCCGCCGCCGCGCGGGGAGGCGCGCTGGCGCTCCCCGACGGCCGCTTCGTGGACGCGGCGGTGGTGAGGGCGGCCCAGCGCACCCTGGCCCTGGCGTCCCGGATGCCCGCCTGACCGCGTCCGCGGCCGGGAACGCGAATCCGCCCTACCCGGAACCGCGAGGGCTTCCGCCGCCCGGCGCGCGCGTCACCATCAGCCGTCAGCAGGACGCACGGCGCAAGCGCGGACGCGGACGCGGGCCCGAAAGCGAAGGCGAACGCGCCTAGTCCTTGGCTTCGGCTTCGGCCCTGCCGCCGAGGCCGAAGCCCTCGGCCCCCGCGTCGTCGGCGGAACCGGCACCGTCACGGTCACCGCCGTCCGCGTCGCCCGGCTCGTCGTCCGCGTCACCGCCCGCGTCCCGCTTGTCCAGGGGGACCGGCTCGACGACCTCTTCACGTCCCGGCCGCAGCTTCGCCGAGATCACGAAGTACGCCACCGCGCACGCGAAGACGACGATCGAGGTCCACACGTTGAGCCGCAGCCCCAGCACGAGGTGCGCCTCGTCGACCCGCATGTACTCGATCCAGCCGCGGCCGGCGCAGTACAGCGCGATGTACAGCGCGAACACGCGGCCGTGCCCGAGCTTGAAGCGGCGGTCCGCCCAGATGACGACCAGCGCGGCGCCGATGCACCACAGCGACTCGTAGAGGAAGGTCGGGTGGTAGATCCCGGCCTCGCGGTTCACGCCCTCGGAGATCTTGAGGCCCCAGGGCAGGTCCGTCTCGCGCCCGTACAGCTCCTGGTTGAACCAGTTGCCCCAGCGGCCGATCGCCTGGGCGAAGGCCAGGCCGGGAGCCATGGCGTCGGCCCAGGCCGGCAGCGGGATCCCGCGACGGCGGCAGCCGATCCAGGCGCCGACCGCGCCGAGGGCGACGGCGCCCCAGATGCCGAGGCCGCCTTCCCAGATCTTGAAGGCGTCGACCCAGTTCCGGCCCTCGCTGAAGTACAGCTGGTAGTCGGTGACGACGTGGTACAGCCGTCCGCCGACGAGGCCGAACGGCACCGCCCAGACGGCGATGTCGGCCACCGTGCCGGCTTTGCCTCCCCGGGCGATCCAGCGCTTGTTGCCGTACCAGACGGCCAGGAAGACGCCGGCGATGATGCAGAACGCGTAGCCGCGGAGCGGGATCGGTCCGAGCTCGATCACACCGGTCGACGGGCTGGGAATATAGGCAAGGTCCATGGCAGGGTCGACGCTACCCTGCCGGGTGGGAGGTACGGCAACCCACCCGGCAACGTCTGGGTAACGAGCGTCCCGCCGCCCTTCCCCGCCCCCCGGCCGCTACGGCGTACCCGGCGGGACGTACCCCTGCGGGACGGACCCCTGCGGCACGGTGGCGGGCGGCACGGTCGCCTGGGGCATGGACGCCGGCGGCGCGGGCGCCTGGGGCGGGGCGGGCGGCGTCGAGGTGGCGGGCGCCGAGGACGTGGTGGACGCCGACGGCGTGGCCGGCGCCGTCCCCGCCTTCTTGCCCTTGTTCGCCTCGGCGACCCACTTCTTCAGGTTGGCCGGCGAGATCTGCTCATTGCCCTTCTTCGGGAAGATCGACTCCCCGTTGAGCTGCACGGTCGGCGTCCCCCGGAAGTTGCCCTTCTGGAACGCCTCGTTCGACTTCTGCACCCAGCCGTTGTGCGTCCCGTCGGCCACGCACTGCTTGAACGGTTCTGTGACGAGTCCGTCGACCTTGCCCGCCAGCTCGATCAGACGGCTGTCCTTGCTGAACGCGTCGTCGGGCTCCGGCGGCTGGTTCTGGTACAGCACGTCGTGGTACGGCACGAACTTGCCCACGTCCTGCGCGCAGGCCGCCGCGTTGGCCGCCTTCAGCGAGCCCGATCCGCCCATGTTCCCGTCGATCAGCGTGGCCAGGTGGTACTCCACCTTGATCTGGCCCGCCGCCTCCAGCTCGTGGATCGTCTCCCGGAAGGCGTTCTCGAACTGGGCGCACGCGGGGCAGCGGAAGTCCTCCCACACCGTGAGGGTCGACGGCGCGTCCGTCGCCCCCACCGGGATCAGCGGATCACCCTTGTCGTCCGTGCCCTTGGGCGTCACCACGGCGCTCGCGCCGTCGTCGCCGTCCGAGCCCGAGTTCGCGGCGAGGATGCCCACCACGGCGGCCAGGCCCAGCACGCCGACCACGGCGCCGGCGACGATCAGTGTCCGCCGGCGCCTGTCGCGCGCCTTCTGCGCCTCGCGCTCCTGGATCAGGCGCTCGCGGGCGGTTCGTTTTCCGTCACGGTTCTTGTCGCTCACACCCGCAGCAACGAACCGGGGAGGCGCGGGCGCGCCTCCCCGGTCCAGGTCCACCCGTACGAGCTACGCCGCCCAGGTGTTCGTGTCAGGCGTTCGTGCCGTCCCTGCGCACGCCCAGGGCCAGTTCGCCCGCGAGCGCCCGTACGGCCTCGAGGCCCGCCGCGGCGTCCGGCGCGTCGAGCATCCGCTGGACGAACGCGGAGCCGACGATCACACCGTCCGCGAAGGCCGCCACCTCCTTCGCCTGGACGGCGTTGGAGACCCCGAGCCCGACGCACACCGGCAGCTCGGTCGTCGCCCGCGTCCTGCGCACCAAATCCTGCGCCTGCGCGCCCACCGACTCGCGCGTGCCGGTCACGCCCATCAGCGAGGCCGCGTAGACGAACCCGGACCCCGCCGCGGTGATCGTGGCGAGCCGCTCGTCCTTGCTGCTCGGCGCGACGACGAAGACCGTGGCCAGGCCGTGCTTCTCGGCGTGCTCGCGCCACAGCGCGGACTCCTGGACCGGCAGGTCCGGCAGGATGCAGCCCGCGCCGCCGGCCTCCGCCAGCTCCGCCGTGAAGCGCTCGACGCCGTACCGGTCGATCGGGTTCCAGTACGTCATGACGAGCACCGGGGCCCCGGTCGCCGCGTGCGCCTCGCGGACCGTGCGCATCACGTCGGCGATCTTGACGCCGCCCCGCAGCGCGATGTCGTCGGCGGTCTGGATGACCGGCCCGTCGAGCACCGGGTCGCTGTGCGGCAGCCCGACCTCGACGACGTCCGCGCCGCCCGCGACGACCGCCTTGACCGCGTCGATGCCGCCGTCGACGGTCGGGAACCCGGCCGGAAGGTAGGCGATGAGGGCGGCCCGGTTCTCCGAGGCGGCCCGCTCCAGGGTGTCGCTCAGCAGCTGAATGTTCCCGCTCACTTGGTGTCCCTCTGGATCTCGGCGGCGCCGTTGTCGGAGGAGGCGTCGGCCTCGACCGTCGCGTCGGTGTCGTACAGGCCGAAGTAGCGGGCGGCGGTGTCCATGTCCTTGTCGCCGCGCCCGGACAGGTTGACCAGGATCAGCCCGTCCTTGCCCAGCTCCTTGCCGAGCTCCAGTGCGCCGGCGAGCGCGTGGGCGCTCTCGATCGCCGGGATGATGCCCTCGGTGCGGGACAGCAGGAGCAGCGCCTGCATCGCCGCGTCGTCGGTCACCGCCCGGTACTCGCCGCGGCCGCTGTCCTTGAGGTACGCGTGCTCGGGGCCGATGCCGGGGTAGTCGAGGCCCGCCGAGATCGAGTAGGGCTCGGTGATCTGGCCCTCCTCGTCCTGGAGGACGTACGACCGCGAGCCGTGCAGGATGCCGGGCTCGCCGGCGGACAGGGTGGCGGCGTGCTCGCCGGTCTCGATGCCGTGCCCGGCGGGCTCGCAGCCGACCAGGCGCACGTCCGCGTCCGGGATGAAGGCGTGGAAGAGCCCGATGGCGTTGGAGCCGCCGCCGACGCAGGCGACGGCCGCGTCGGGCAGCCGGCCCGTGCGCTCCAGGATCTGGCGGCGCGCCTCGACGCCGATGACCCGGTGGAAGTCGCGGACCATGGCGGGGAAGGGGTGCGGTCCGGCGACGGTGCCGAAGAGGTAGTGCGTACGGTCCACGTTGGCGACCCAGTCGCGGAACGCCTCGTTGATGGCGTCCTTCAGCGTCCGGCTGCCGGACTTCACCGCGACGACCTCGGCGCCGAGCATCCGCATGCGGGCGACGTTGAGCGCCTGGCGCTGGGTGTCGATCTCGCCCATGTAGATGGTGCATTCGAGGCCGAACAGGGCGCACGCGGTGGCGGTGGCGACGCCGTGCTGGCCGGCGCCGGTCTCCGCGATCACGCGGGTCTTGCCCATGCGCTTGGTGAGCAGCGCCTGGCCGAGCACGTTGTTGATCTTGTGCGAGCCGGTGTGGTTCAGGTCCTCGCGCTTGAGGAAGATCCGTGCCCCGCCCGCCTGTTCGGCGAAGCGCGGGACCTCGGTGAGGGAGCTGGGCCGGCCCGTGTAGTCGACCATGAGCGCGTTCAGCTCGGCCGCGAAGGCCGGGTCGGACTTGGCCTTGTCGTACTCGACGGCGACCTCGTCGACCGCGGCGACGAGCGCCTCGGGGATGAACTTGCCGCCGTACGCGCCGAAGTAGCCCTCGGTGCTGGGGACGGTGCCCTCGGGGTCCGGAATGAAGAAGTCAGAAGACATCCGACGTACTCCTCAGAAGGGGCTGGCGCCCCATGAAAGATCAACGGGTGGAAGTGACCGTATGCGCCGCGCGCGCGATCACCCGTGTACGCCTCGGAGGCATCCGGGCGTAGGGGTGGGGCGTGTCGCTAGAGCGCGTCCCCGGTGCGCCATCGCATGCCGTTGATCTGGCCGGGCTCGGACCCGATGTGGTACCGCACCCGCCGTCCGCGCACCCGCCGCGCCGGGGCCCGGCACCCGCGCGGGCGGCACCCGCGCGCCAGCGGCGCGTGCGGGTCGCGCGGCCGCGTCCCGGCGAGCGGGCGAAGGCCCGGCCGGGTGCGTGCGGCGGTACGGCGCGGTGCGGTCATCGGCTTCGGTTCAGCTCCGGCCGTGGCGCAGGGCCGGGTGGGCTCCCGCGGCGACCAGGTCGGCGACGGCGCCCTTGGGGTCGCGGCCGGTGACCAGCGACTCGCCGACGAGCACCGCGTCGGCGCCCGCGTTGGCGTACGCGATGAGGTCGTGCGGGCCGCGGACGCCGGACTCGGCGACGGTGACGATGCCGGCCGGGACCTCTGGGGCGACGCGCTCGAACGTGCCGCGGTCGACCTTGAGGGTCTTGAGGTTGCGCGCGTTGATGCCGATGATCTTCGCGCCGGCCTCGACCGCGCGCTCGACCTCTTCCTCGTCGTGCGCCTCGACCAGCGGCGTGAGCCCGATGGACTCGGCCCGCTCGATCAGGGAGACCAGGGCCTCCTGCTCCAGCGCGGCGACGATCAGCAGGGCCAGGTCCGCGCCGTACGCCCGCGCCTCCCAGAGCTGGTAGGCCGTGACGATGAAGTCCTTGCGCAGCACCGGGATGTCGACCTTGGCGCGTACGGCCTCCAGGTCGGCCAGCGAGCCGCCGAAGCGGCGCTGCTCGGTGAGCACGGAGATGACGGCCGCGCCGCCCGCCTCGTAGTCGGCGGCGAGGCCGGCGGGGTCGGCGATCGCGGCGAGCGCGCCCTTCGACGGGCTGGAGCGCTTGACCTCGCAGATGACCTGGACGCCGTCACCGCGCAGGGCGGCGACTCCGTCCTTGGCCGGGGCTGCCTTGGCCGCGCGGTCCTTGAGCTCGTCGAGACTGACGCTTGCCTGCCGCTCCGCGAGGTCGGCGAGCACGCCTTCGATGATCTCGTCGAGCACACTCACGCGAGCGGCCCCCTTCCGGGAGGGTGATAGTGGACCAGGATCAGCCATACCAATGCTATCCGCAGAGGGCCTCAGGACTCGCATCGAGTGGCGATCAGTCCCACTACCTGGAACTTCACGGTGCGAGCGCCGAGCCGAAGGGCAGGTTCCGGACGACGCTGAAGACCGCTGCCGCACCGCCGAGACTCCACCACCAGACGGGTCGCAGGGTGATGCGCATCGGGATTCCGCGGGTGGCCAGAACCACCCAGACGGCCCACAGCACGGTGAAGACGCCGTACCCCACGACCGCCATCGCGTTCGCGCCCAGGGCGCCCAGGAGGTCGCCGGTGGCGACGCCGTGCGCGCTGCGCAGTCCGCCGCAGCCGGGGCAGTAGACGCCGGTGAGCCGCAGGAGCGGGCAGACGGGGTAGTGGCCGGGTTCGTTGGGGTCGACCGCGCCGACGTACGCGAAGGCCGCGAGGACGCCCGCCATCGTGGCCGCCGGGGCGGCGAGCCGCCGGGCGAGGGACGCGGGCGCGGCGCCCGGTGAGGGCTGCGGCGAAGGGGCCGGGGCGGGCTGGGGCACGGTATCCACCCGCAGATTGTCCCCGCTCATGAGGAAAGGCGCAGCCCGCCGGGGGCTGCGCCTCGCATCAGAACCGCGCCGGATCCGCCGGCGGGCCCGGTCCCGGTCAGTGGACCCGGATCTGGCTGTGGGGCTGCGCCCGGCCGGCCTCGTCACGGGCGCGGCGCATCTCGTCGGACTCCTTGGGCATGCCGAGGCCCGCGGCCTTCATGCCCATACCGACGACACCACCGAGCAGTATCACGACGATTCCCGCCCAGAAGCCGAGCGGATTGGCGAGCACCGTGAAGGCACCCGAAATGCAGAAACCGATGAAGGAGATGGTGACACCGGTCCAGGCGGCCGGGGTGTGTCCGTGGCTGCTGCCCGCCATGAGTTGCTCCTCGTTGCTGTTGCTCTGTGGTGAGGTGATGAGTCCGTGAGTCGTGTGCTCGCCGCTCATTGTCCCGCACGGGGACCGGCGGCGTGATCTCGGGGTCACGCGTCGCGCGTCGGGTCCTCGCCGCGGTCCAGTGCCTTCCAGAGGTCCTCGGGCCGGTCCGGGTCCGGCGCGGCGGGCGCCTTGCGGGCCCGGGGACTGCCGTCGCGCTCGTAGCGGCCGGACATGGAGGGCCACTTCCGGCCGCACCACAGGGCGAGCAGCCCCGCGACCAGGATCAGCAGCCCGCCTGCCGCGGCCACGTACGGCCATGCGGTGTGGGTGAGGGAGCCGGCCGTCGCGGCGGCGTCGCCGGTCGTCCCGGCGGCCTTCTCGTCGAGCGCCGCGCCGCCGGACGCGCCGAGCAGGGCGCTGACGGCCGCGCCCGCGCCGCTCAGCGCGAGCAGCCCGGCGACGAGCAGGCGGCCCGCCCGGCGGACGGCGAAGACGGCGACGAGCGCGGCCAGGCCGACGATCGCCAGCGCCGCCGGGGCGCCGGTGACGTCCTGCCCCTCGACGGCCAGCGGCAGCGCGCCGCCCGGCACCGCGGCCGCGCCCTCGGCCCAGGTCCGGCCCGAGGCGAGGAGCACGACGGCGGCGCCCACGGCGCCGAGCAGCAGCGCGACGGCGAGACTGCGGCGGCCGCCCGTGGAGGCGGCCGGCGTGCTCTCGCTGCGCGGAAGCGGTACAGGTACGGGGGATGCGGCAGTCACGTACTCCACTATCCCTTACGTCCCGAAAGCGATCAGAGGCGGTTCGCCGTGTGCACCGCGCGCAGCACCGCGGCCGCCTTGTTCCGGCACTCCGTGTCCTCGGCGACGGGGTCGGAGTCGGCCACCACACCGGCTCCGGCCTGCACGTACGCCGTACCGTCCCGCAGCAGGGCGGTCCGGATGGCGATGGCGGTGTCGGAGTCGCCGGCGAAGTCGAGGTAACCGACGCAGCCGCCGTACAGACCGCGCCGGGACGGCTCCAGCTCCTCGATGATCTGCATCGCGCGCGGCTTCGGCGCTCCGGACAGCGTCCCCGCGGGGAAGCAGGCGGTCAGCACGTCGAAGGCGCTGCGGCCGGGCGCGACGCGGCCGGTCACGGTCGACACGATGTGCATGACGTGCGAGTACCGCTCGACGGACATGAAGTCGACGACCTCGACGCTGCCCGGCTCGCAGACTCGGCCCAGGTCGTTGCGGCCGAGGTCGACGAGCATCAGGTGCTCGGCGCGCTCCTTGGGGTCGGCCAGCAGCTCGTCGGCCAGCGCCTGGTCCTCCTGCGGCGTGGCGCCGCGGTGCCGGGTCCCGGCGATCGGGTGCACCATGGCGCGCCCGTCCTCGACCTTGACCAGCGCCTCGGGGCTGGAGCCGACGACGTCGAAGCCGTCGAAGCGGAAGAGGTACATGTACGGCGACGGGTTCGTGGCGCGCAGCACCCGGTAGACGTCCAGCGCGCTCGCCGTGCAGGGCGTCTCGAAACGCTGGGAGGGCACGACCTGGAACGCCTCGCCCGCGCGGATGCGCTCCTTGATGTCGTCGACTGCCGCCTGGTACGCCTCGCCGCCCCACAGCGCGGTGTACGGCGGCAGCTCGGACGGGGGCAGGGCGGCGGGCGCGGTGGGCACGGCCCGGCTGAGGTCGGCCTCCATCGCGTCGAGGCGGGCGACGGCGTCGGCGTACGCCTCGTCGACGCCGGTGTCGAGGTCGTTGTGGTTGATCGCGTTGGCGATCAGCAGCACCGAGCCGTCCCAGTGGTCGAGTACGGCGAGGTCCGAGGTGAGGAGCATGGTCAGCTCGGGCAGCTGGAGATCGTCCCGCCCGTGCTCGCCGATCTTCTCCAGGCGGCGTACGACGTCGTACCCCAGGTAGCCCACCATCCCGCCGGTGAACGGCGGCAGGCCGCCGGCGAGGTCGCGCGGGGTGTGCAGGGCGTCGATGGTGGCGCGCAGCGCGTCGAGCGGGTCGCCGTCCACGGGGACGCCGACGGGCGGGGTCCCCAGCCAGTGCGCCCGGCCGTCGCGGGCGGTGAGGGTGGCGGCGCTGCGGACGCCGACGAAGGAGTAGCGGGACCAGGAGCGGCCGTTCTCCGCCGACTCCAGGAGGAAGGTGCCCCGGCGCTCGGCGGCGAGCTTGCGGTAGAGGCCGACCGGGGTGTCGCCGTCCGCGAGCAGCCTGCGGCTGACGGGGATGACACGCCGGTCGACGGCCAGCTTGCGGAAGGTCTCGATGTCCATGGCCGGTGACCTTACTTGGCGAGCGGGAGGAGGACGTCGGAGTCGAAGCAGGTGCGGTCGCCGGTGTGGCAGGCTGCGCCGACCTGGTCGACCCGGACGAGGACGGTGTCGGCGTCGCAGTCCAGTGCGACGGACTTGACGTGCTGGACGTGCCCGGACGTGTCGCCCTTGACCCAGTACTCCTGACGGCTGCGCGACCAGTACGTGCAGCGGCCCGTGGTGAGGGTCCGGTGGAGCGCCTCGTCGTCCATCCACCCGAGCATGAGCACCTCACCGGTGTCGTACTGCTGGGCGATGGCCGGGACCAGGCCGTCGGCGCTGCGCTTGAGACGGGCGGCGACGGCGGGGTCGAGGCTGGTGGGGCGGGGCGAACTGGTCATGTCCGCCATTGTGCCGCGCCCGAGGGCCCGGAGAGCGACGCCGTCCGGTCATTGGACGCGCGGCGCCGTGGCCCCGGCGGAGCAACGGCCGTACCCTGGCGGTCATGTCGACCCATGCCAAGCGCGAACGACTCCTCCTCGCCGACCTGCTGGAGGCGGCCGGGCCCGGCGCCCCGACGCTGTGCGACGGCTGGACCACCCGTGATCTCGCCGCCCACCTGGTGGTGCGCGAGCGCCGCGCGGACGCCGCCGGCGGAATAGTGCTTGCCGCGCTCAAAAGCCGACTCGACCGGGTGCAGGCGGAGTTCGCCGAGAAGCCGTACGAGGAGCTGATCCAGCTCCTCCGCACCGGCCCGCCGCGGATGTCCCCGTACGCCCTCAAGCAGCTCGACGAGGCGGCGAACACCGTCGAGTTCTACGTCCACGCCGAGGACGTCCGGCGGGCGCAGCCGGACTGGACGCCGCGCGAACTCGACGCGGTCTTCGCGAACGCGCTGTGGTCGCGGATCGAGAAGGCGGCGCGCGTGCTCGGCCGCAAGGCGCCGGTGGGCGTGGTGCTGCGCCGGCCCGACGGGCAGACGGCGGTGGCGCGGCGCGGCACACCGGTGGTGACGGTCACGGGTGAGCCGGGCGAGCTGGTGCTGTTCGCCTTCGGGCGGCAGGAGGCCGCGCAGGTCGAGATGGAGGGCGACAAGGACGCGATCGAGCGCCTGCGCGACGCGAAGCTCGGCATCGCCATGTGAGTCCCCCTCCCCGCCTCGCGGGCGGGGAGGGAGATGTTCCGCGGGGCCGGCCCCTAGCGCACCGGGTGGCCCGCCTCGCGGAGGGCGTCCTTGACCTGGGAGATGCGCAGGTCGCCGAAGTGGAACACCGACGCCGCGAGCACCGCGTCGGCCCCCGCCGCGATCGCCGGCGGGAAGTGCGCGAGGCGGCCGGCGCCGCCGGAGGCGATCACCGGCACGGTGACGTGCTTGCGCACCGCCGCGATCATCTCCGTGTCATAGCCGTCCTTGGTGCCGTCCGCGTCCATGGAGTTGAGCAGGATTTCGCCCGCGCCCAGCTCGGCCGCCCGGTGCGCCCACTCGACCGCGTCGATTCCGGCGGACTTGCGGCCGCCGTGCGTGGTGACCTCGAAGGAGCCGGACTCCGTGCGGCGGGCGTCGACCGACAGCACCAGCACCTGCCGCCCGAAGCGCTCCGCGATCTCGCGGATCAGGTCGGGGCGGGCGATGGCGGCGGTGTTGACGCCGACCTTGTCCGCGCCGGCCCGCAGCAGCCTGTCGACGTCGTCGGCGGTGCGCACGCCGCCGCCGACCGTCAGCGGGATGAACACCTGCTCGGCGGTGCGGCGCACCACGTCGTACGTCGTCTCCCGGTTGCCCGAGGACGCGGTGATGTCGAGGAACGTCAGCTCGTCGGCGCCCTCCGCGTCGTACAGCTTCGCCATCTCGACGGGGTCGCCGGCGTCGCGCAGGTTCTGGAAGTTGACGCCCTTGACGACCCGGCCGTTGTCGACGTCCAGGCAGGGGATCACTCGGACCGCGAGGGTCATGAGTCCTGGCCTCCTCGGTCCGCGCGGTCGCCCCGGTACGCCTCGACCTCGATCTCGACGACCAGGCTCGGGTCCACGAATCCGGAGACGATGATCAGTGACGCCGCCGGGCGGACGTCGTCGAACAGCTCCTTGTGGGCACGGCCGACGTCGTCGACGTCCCGGGCGTGCGTGATGTACATGCGGGTGCGGACGACGTCCTCGCGGCCGAGGCCGAGCTGCTCCAGCGCGCCGAAGGCGACGTTGAAGGCGGTGACGGTCTGGTCGTACGGCGCGCCGGCGCTGATGACGCCGTCCACGACCGAGGTGCAGCCCGATACCAGGACCAGCCCGTTCGGCAGCTCCACCGCGCGGGAGTAGCCGAACTGCTCCTCCCAGGGGGCGCCGGTCGTCACCCTGCGTACCGAACCGGAAGAGGAGACCGTCATCCGGACACCGCCGCCAGGGCCTCTTCCAGCGTGAACGCCTTCGCGTACAGCGCCTTTCCGACGATCGCGCCCTCCACGCCGTCGGGGACGAGCGACGCGATGGCGCGCAGGTCGTCGAGGGAGGAGACGCCGCCGGAGGCGACGACGGGCTTGTCGGTCGCGGCGCAGACGTTCTTCAGGAGCTCCAGGTTCGGGCCCTGGAGTGTGCCGTCCTTGGCGATGTCGGTGACGACGTACCGTGCGCAGCCCTCGGAGTCCAGGCGTGCCAGCGTCTCGTAGAGGTCGCCGCCGTCCCGGGTCCAGCCGCGGCCGCGCAGCGTCGTGCCGCGTACGTCGAGGCCGACCGCGATCTTGTCGCCGTACTCGGCGATGACCTTGGCGACCCACTCGGGGGTCTCCAGCGCGGCCGTGCCGAGGTTGACGCGCCTGCAGCCGGTGGCGAGGGCGGCGGCGAGCGAGGCGTCGTCGCGGATGCCGCCGGACAGCTCCACCTTGATGTCCATGGAACGGGCGACCTCGGCGATCCGCTCCCGGTTGTCACCGGTGCCGAACGCCGCGTCGAGGTCGACGAGGTGTAGCCACTCGGCGCCCGCCCGCTGCCAGGCCAGTGCGGCCTGGAGCGGGTCGCCGTACGACGTCTCCGAGCCGGACTCGCCATGGACGAGGCGCACGGCCTGGCCGTCGCGGACGTCGACGGCGGGGAGGAGTTCGAGCTTCGCGGGGTTCGCGGAGGACATCAGAGGGTTCCGATCCAGTTGGTCAGCAGCTGGGCGCCGGCATCGCCGGACTTCTCGGGGTGGAACTGGGTGGCCCACAGCGCGCCGTTCTCGACGGCCGCCACGAAGGGCTCGCCGTGCGTGCTCCACGTCACCCTGGGCGCGCGGATCTTGGCGTTGGTGACTTCCAGGCTCCAGTCGTGCACGGCGTACGAGTGCACGAAGTAGTAGCGCGTGTCGGCGTCGAGTCCGGCGAACAGCTCGCTGTCCTCCGGCGCCCGGACGGTGTTCCAGCCCATGTGCGGGACGACCGGCGCCTGGAGCGGACCGACGGTGCCGGGCCACTCGTCGAGGCCCTCGGTCTCCACGCCGTGCTCGATGCCGCGCTCGAACAGGATCTGCATGCCGACGCAGATGCCCATCACCGGGCGGCCACCGGAGAGCCGGCGGCCGACGATCCAGTCGCCGCGCGCCGCGCGCAGCCCCGTCATGCAGGCGGAGAAGGCGCCGACGCCGGGGACGAGCAGTCCGTCGGCGTTCATGGCCTTGTCGAAGTCGCGGGTGATCTCGACGTCCGCGCCGACGTGGGCCAGTGCCCGCTCGGCGGACCGGACGTTGCCGAAGCCGTAGTCGAAGACGACGACCTTCTTGTTGTCGCTCATTCCCAGAGTCCTTGGATTCGCATGACGCCGGCGACCAGGCACATCACGGCTCCGATGCCGAGGAGCACGATGACGCCCTTGGGCAGCTGCTGCTTCCAGAAGGAGTACACGCCGCCCAGGAGGAAGAGGCCGACGACGATCAGGATGGTGGAGAGGCCGGTCACAGGGCGCCCTTGGTCGACGGGAGGATGCCGGCGGCACGCGGGTCGTGCTCGCTGGCGTACCGCAGGGCACGGGCCAGGGCCTTGAACTGGCACTCCACGATGTGGTGCGCGTTGCGCCCGTACGGGACGTGCACGTGCAGGGCGATCTGGGCCTGTGCGACGAAGGACTCCAGGATGTGCCGGGTCATCGTCGTGTCGTACTCGCCGATCATCGGCGCCATCTTCTCGGGCTCGGTGTGCACGAGGTACGGGCGGCCGGAGAGGTCGACGGTGACCTGGGCGAGCGACTCGTCCAGCGGGACCGTGCAGTTGCCGAAGCGGTAGATGCCGACCTTGTCGCCGAGCGCCTGCTTGAAGGCGGCGCCGAGCGCGAGGGCGGTGTCCTCGATCGTGTGGTGCGAGTCGATGTGCAGGTCGCCGTCGGTCTTCACGGTGAGGTCGAAGAGGCCGTGGCGGCCGAGCTGGTCGAGCATGTGGTCGTAGAAGCCGACACCTGTCGACACATCGACCTTGCCGGTGCCGTCGAGGTTGATCTCGACGAGGACCGACGTCTCCTTGGTCGTGCGCTCGACGCGTCCTATGCGGCTCATGAACTGTGCTCCTTCTTGAGTTCGCGTACCGCATCGAGGAACGCGTCGTTCTCTTCGGGGGTGCCGGCGGTGACACGCAGCCAGCCCGGTACGCCGTTGTCCCGGACCAGGACGCCCTGGTCGAGGATCCGCTGCCAGGCCTCGTGCGAGCCTGCCACGCCGTCGAAGCGGCCGAACTGGACGAAGTTCGCGTCCGAGTCCGTGACCTCGAAGCCGATGGCGCGCAGCTCGGTGACCAGACGGTCCCGCTCGGTCTTGAGCTGCTCGACATACCCCAGCAGCGTATCGGTGTGCTCCAGTGCGGCGAGCGCGGTGGCCTGGGTGACGGACGACAGGTGGTACGGCAGGCGCACCAGCTGTACGGCGTCGACCACGGCGGGGTCGGCCGCGAGGTAGCCGAGCCGCAGCCCGGCGGCGCCGAAAGCCTTGGACATGGTGCGCGAGAGCACCATGTTCGGGCGGCCCTCGATCAGCGGCAGCAGGGACGGGTGGTGGCTGAACTCGCCGTACGCCTCGTCGACGACGACAAGAGCGCCGGCAGTCGCTGCCCTGGCCGCCTGGGCGGCGTCGTACAGCGCGAGGACGGTGCCGGCGTCGACCGCCGTGCCCGTGGGGTTGTTGGGCGAGGTGATGAACACGACCTCGGGGCGGTGCTCGGCGATGGCCTTCTCGGCCGCCGCGACGTCGATGGTGAAGTCCTCGTTGCGCGGCCCGGAGATCCAGCCGGTCCCGGTGCCGCGCGAGATGAGGCCGTGCATCGAGTACGACGGCTCGAAGCCGATCGCGGTGCGGCCGGGTCCGCCGAAGGTCTGCAGCAGCTGCTGGATCACCTCGTTGGAGCCGTTGGCCGCCCAGACGTTCGCCGTGGCGACCGGGTGGCCGGCCGTGCGGGTGAGGTAGCGGGCCAGCTCGGTGCGCAGCTCGACGGCGTCCCGGTCCGGGTAGCGGTTGAGCTCGCGCGCCGCGTCGCGCACCCGCTCCGCGATGCGCTCGACGAGCGCCTCGGGCAGGGGGTACGGGTTCTCGTTGGTGTTGAGACGTACGGGCACGTCGAGCTGCGGCGCGCCGTACGGGGACTTGCCGCGCAGCTCGTCGCGGATGGGCAGATCGTCGATGCGGACGTTGCGGGTCATTCCGTCGGCACCTTCCACCCGAACCGCGCCTTGAGGGCCGCGCCGTGCGCCGGCAGGTCCTCCGCCTCGGCCAGCGTCACCACGTGGTGGGTGACCTCGGCGAGCGCCTCGCGCGTGTAGTCGACGATGTGGATGCCGCGCAGGAACGACTGGACCGACAGGCCCGACGAGTGGCAGGCGCAGCCGCCGGTCGGCAGGACGTGGTTGGAGCCGGCGCAGTAGTCGCCGAGGGAGACGGGCGCGTACGGGCCGACGAAGATCGCGCCGGCGTTGCGGACCCGCGCGGCGACGGCGGACGCGTCGGCGGTCTGGATCTCCAGGTGCTCGGCGCCGTACGCGTCGACGACCTTGAGGCCGTCCTCCAGGCTGGAGACGAGCACGATCGCGGACTGCCGGCCGGCGAGCGCGGGCAGGATCCGGTCCTCGATGTGCTTGGTCGCGGCGACCTGGGGCTCCAGCTCCTTCTCGACGGCGGCGGCCAGCTCCTCGGAGTCGGTGACCAGCACGGCGGCGGCGAGCGGGTCGTGCTCGGCCTGGCTGATCAGGTCGGCGGCGACGTGCACCGGGTCGGCGGTGTCGTCCGCGAGGACGGCGATCTCGGTGGGGCCGGCCTCGGTGTCGATCCCGATCCGGCCGGTGAAGTAGCGCTTGGCGGCGGCGACCCAGATGTTGCCGGGTCCGGTGACCATGTTGGCGGGGGCGCACTCGTCGGTGCCGTACGCGAACATCGCCACGGCCTGCGCGCCGCCCACGGCGTACACCTCGTCGACGCCCAGGAGCGCGCACGCGGCCAGGATGGTCGGGTGCGGCAGGCCGCCGAAGTCGGTCTGCGGCGGGGACGCGAGCGCGATGGACTCGACGCCCGCCTCCTGCGCCGGGACGGCGTTCATGATCACGGACGACGGGTAGACGGACCGGCCGCCGGGCGCGTACAGGCCGACGCGCTCGACCGGCACCCACTTCTCGGTCACCGTGCCGCCGGGCACGACCTGGGTGGTGTGCTCGCCGCGGCGCTGCTCCCGGTGGACGATGCGGGCACGCCGGATCGACTCCTCCAGCGCGGCTCTGACCTTGGGGTCGAGCTGCTCCAGAGCCGTCGTCAGCGCCTCGGCGGGCACGCGGACGCGCTCCAGCCTCACGCCGTCGAACTTCTCCGCGTAGTCGATCAGCGCCGCCGTTCCCCGATGATGCACGTCCTCGCAGATGGGCCGCACCTTGTCGAGGGCGGCCTGTACGTCGAAGTCGGCACGGGGCAGCAGGTCGCGCAGGTCGGCGCCCTCGGGGAGGGCGTCGCCACGCAGATCGATTCGAGAGATCACGCTGCCAATTCTCTCAGACCCCATCCGGCTGCCGAGCCTCCGTATCACTGGCTGATACACACCCCAGGAGTCTTTCGTCACCACTAGCGTTCAGGTCGTCACCCAGAGGGAAGAACGGCTGTACGAATCGGCGAAAGGGGCGGCCTTGACCGAGCCGCAGCAAGACGTCGAAGTGCCCGACTGGCTCACTGCCTCGGAAAGCGGCATGTGGCAGGCGTTCCGCAACGGCAGTACGTACGACCTCCGCACCCGCAATCCCGTCCTCGACGACCCGTTGTCCAACCGGCCGTGGCCCCCGGAGCGCAGCGTCCGCGCGCGGGTCGTGGCGCTGCTGCTGCTGAGCGGGCCGCCCGCGGTGCCCGGGCGCGTCGCCGCGCTCAAGCTCAGCGGCGTACAGATCACCGGCACGCTCAAGCTCTCGGGCGGCCGCGTCGAGCCGTACGTCGAGCTCAGCAACTGCCGCTTCGAGAAGGAGGTGCTGCTGCCCGAGTGCCACTTCACCACCCTGCGCATGGTGGGCTGCGCGATCCCCCGGCTGGAGGCGGCCCGGCTGCACACCGAGGGTGATCTGCACCTGCCGCGGTGCAGCGTCCCCGGGGGCATCCGGCTCACCGACGCGCAGATCGGCACGGATCTGCTGCTCAACCAGATCGTCGTACGCCAGGACCGCAACGGCCGGTCCATCGCCGCCGACGGCCTGTGCGTCGCCCAGGACCTCCAGGCCGAGATGATCGAGTCGCACGGCGAGTTCAGCCTGCGCGGCGCGAAGGTCGGGGTGTCGCTGAGCCTGCGCGGCAGCCGGCTGCGGCGGCCGTACGGCGTGGAGGGGCGGCGCGCCCTCAACGCTCCGCAGCTCACCGTGGAGCGCACGCTCTACATGACCCCGGCCGGCATCGGCCCCCGGGGAGCGGCCCCGGGGACCACCCCGCCGTACGGCATCGGGAACACGCCGGTGCGCGGCACGCGCGTGCAGCGGTTCGAATGCGAGGGCGGCCTGCGGCTCGACGACGGGCGGTTCGGGGACGCGGTGGACCTCGACGGGGCACGGTTCGTCATGACGCTCGGTCAGGAGCTCTCGCTGCGCCGGGTCCAGACACCGGAGCTGCGGTTCCTGTGCGCGCGACCCGAGGAGGGGAAGGTCGTGCTGTCCGGCGCGAAGGTCGGCAACCTGGTCGACAAGGCGGACAGCTGGCCGCGTCCCGGCGGACTGACCATGCACGGCTTCACGTACGACAGCCTCGTGCCGCGCGGGCTGTTCCCGCTCGCGCTGCGGCTGGACTGGGTGACGGCCGCGACGCCGGAGTACGCCCCGGAGCCGTACGAGCGGCTGGCCGCCGTCCTGCGCAGCAGCGGGGAGGACGCCGACGCCCGCGAAGTGCTCCTCGCCAAGCAGCGAAGACGGCGTGAGACGCTGCCGCTCGCGGGGAAGCTGTGGGGCTACCTCCAGGACTGGACGGTGGCGTACGGCTACCGCCCGGGGCGGGCGGCCGTGTGGATGGCCGTGCTGTGGGCGGCGGGCGCGGTGGCGTTCTCGCTCCTCGATCCGCCCGCGATCAACCCGGATCAGCATCCGGACTGGAACGCCTCCCTCTTCGCCCTCGACCTGCTGCTGCCCGTGATCAATCTGGGCCAGGACGGGTACTGGCGGCTCGACCGCGCCTGGCAGTGGGCTGCGGCGGGACTGATCCTGCTCGGCTGGATACTGGCGACGACGGTGGCGGCGGGGGCGTCCCGGCTGCTGCGGCGGGGCTGAACCGGCGCACCGGCGCGCGGCACCGGGGCCGCCGGCCGCGGCGGGACGGCGGCCCGCGTGGGCCGCGTGCCCCTCACCGTCCTTTACCGTCCCTTGACCGACCGCGGCGCAACCTTCCCAGCCGATGCGAAAGCTTCACCGCCGCCCACTGGCGCTGCCCCGACCTGCGGTTTTCAATAGTTCACACCATGCCATTCCTTCGCGCTCTGATCAGCACCGCGCGCATGATCCGCCACACCCCGAAGCTGGGAGCCGGACTGCTCGACGACGACGAGGTGCTGCTCGACGTACCGGACGAGCGCCTGGGACCGACCCTCGTCGCGGCGGCCCTCGGGGACCACGGGCCGGCGGCCAAGCTGATGGCCGCCACCCGTGAGGGAGCCGAGTGGGAGAACCGCGACCGGTACGTCACCCGCCTGGCCACGTTCGCGCACAGCCGCGGGGAGTGGCTCGGCGACTGGCTCGCCGCCTCCCCGCGCGACCCCGACGCCCTGCTGGTGAAAGCGGAACTCGCGGTGCGCCGGGCGTGGGGGTCGCCGGCGCGTGCGGAGCGGCTGCGCGACGTCGGCCCGCTGATCGAGGCGGCGGCGGACGCCGCGCCGCGCGATCCGGTGCCGTGGCGCATCGCCCTCGACCACGCGCGCGGCACGCACGCCGCGCATTCGGCGTTCGAGGAGCTCTGGGCCGAGGCCGTGGGGCGCTCCTCGCACCACTACGGGTGCCATGTCTCGGCGCTGCTCTATCTCTCCGCCCAGTGGTACGGCTCGCACCGCGAGTGCTTCGACTTCGCCGAGCAGGCCGCCGAGGACGCCCTGCCGGGATCGCTGGTGCAGGCGCTGCCCGTACGAGCGGCCTTCGCCCACCTGCTGAGCGGTGACGGCGGCGGGGCGGGTCCCGCCGCGCCGGCCGGGCCCACGGCGATCGGGCCCGCGCGCGTCGACGCGGCGGCCGATCTGGCGATCGCGCTGTCCGCCGAGTACGCGGCCGGCGACCCGTGGCCGGCCGAGGTGCGCAATCTGCTGGCGTACGTCCTGGTCACCCGGGGACGCTGGGCCGAGGCGCTCGAACAGTTCCGGCTGATCGGCCCGTACGCGACCTCGTTCCCCTGGGCGTATCTGAGCGACGACGTACTGGGCCGGTTCCTGGAGCTGCGCGACACCGTGAGGATCCAGGTCGCCGCGGCGACGCCTTTGCGGCCTTTGCGCGGGACGGCCCGCCGGGCCCGTTCCGGCGGCCATTACGCTTGAGCGCTGTGACCACCGCTCGCCTTCCCCTCTTCCCGCTGAACTCGGTGCTGTTCCCCGGCCTCGTGCTGCCGCTGAACGTCTTCGAGGAGCGTTATCGCGCCATGATGCGCGACCTGTCGAAGGGCGCGGACTCCGGCGGCTCCGCACCGCTCCCCGATTCCTCGGCGTCCCCGGGGTCCTCGGGATTCTCCGCCGGCCCCGCCTCCCCGGCCGAGGACGAGCCGCGCCGCTTCGCGGTCGTCGCCATCCGCGACGGCCGTGAGGTCGCCGCCACGGAACCCGGCATGCCGGACGCCACCACCCTGACCGAGCGGGGGCCCGCTGCGGGATTCGGCCCCGATCCGATCCAGGCGTTCCACCGGGTGGGCTGCGTCGCGGACGCGGCGACGATCCGGGAGCGGGAGGACGGGAGCTTCGAGGTACTGGCCACCGGGACGACCCGCGTCAGGATCCTCTCCGTCGACGCGAGCGGCCCCTACCTCACCGCCGAGGTGGAGGAGCTGCCCGAGGAGCCGGGTGACGACGCGGGCGCGCTGGCCGAGGGAGTGCTGCGGGCGTTCCGCAGTTACCAGAAGCGGCTGGCGGGCGCGCGGGAGCGCTCGCTGACCACGGGGGCGGAGCTGCCGGACGAGCCGTCGGTGGTCTCGTATCTGGTGGCCGCCGCGACGGTGCTCGACGTCCCGGCGAAGCAGCGCCTGCTCCAGGCCCCCGACACCGCCACCCGCCTGCGCGAAGAGCTGAAGCTGCTGCGCTCCGAGACGGCGGTGATCCGCCATCTCCCCTCGCTGCCCGCCGTCGAGCTGACGCGGACGCCCACCAGCCCCAACTGACCGGAGGCAGAGCCACCGTGGCCAAGAAGAAGCGCCAGGCCGGAGGAACCCCCGCGACAGTCGCCCTGACCGAGGCGGGGACGGCGTACGTCCTGCACGCGTACGAGCACGACCCGGCGTCCCCCTCGTACGGCGAGGAGGCGGCGCAGGCGCTGGGGGTCACGCCGGACCGCGTCTTCAAGACCCTGGTCGCGGACATCGACGGTGCGCTGACGGTGGCGGTCGTGCCGGTGGCCGGCTCGCTGGACCTCAAGGCACTGGCGGCGGCGGTCGGCGGGAAGCGCGCCGCGATGGCGGACCCGGTGGCGGCGGAACGCACCACGGGTTACGTCCGGGGCGGGATCTCGCCCCTGGGCCAGCGCAAGAAGCTGCCGACGGTGCTGGACGCCTCGGCTTCGTCGCACGAGACGGTGTGCGTCTCGGCGGGGCGGCGCGGCCTGGAGGTGGAACTCGCGCCGGCCGACCTGGCGGCGCTGACGGACGCGGTGATCGCCCCGATCGGACGGGGCTGACCGGAAGGGGGAGGCGGCGGCGCTCCACGGCGTACCGCCCGTCGCGCCCGGTGTCGGCCGGCCTCCACGGCTTCTTCGGCTTCGGCGTACTGCCCGCTCCAGGCGTCCGCGTCAGCCCGGCGTGCCGTCGCCCGTGCCGGGCGTCGGTGCGGGTTCGCCGTACGGCGCTCCCCACTCCGGCTCCGGATCACGCGGCCCGAACAGCGCCGTCAGTCCCAGGTGAACGAGGAGCGCGGCCATCGGCCAGGCGAGCAGCGCCCCCTTGGCCCCCAGCTTGAGCGGCGCGTCGAACGGCACGCCCTGTCCCACCTCGCGCGCCCGCGCGACGACGTCGTCCGTCGGACCGAGCCACACGCCGGTGCCCCAGGCCAGCAGCGAGCCGAGCAGCCCGCCGAGTGCCAGCGCGACGACGATCGGGACGCCCCCGCGGCGGTTGAACCAGAAGACCCCAGCCGCGCTGACCGCGCCGAATCCGAGCGCCAGCAGCACGAAGGTGCCGTCCGCGCCGATCGCCTCCTCGCTCTCGGTGTTCTTGAGGAAGACGGCCTTGTCGGTGGAGACCAGCGGCACGCGCGGCGCCAGCCACAGCCACAGCAGCCCGAGCGCGACACCGAGGACCGTCAGCGCCACGACCACCACGGCGGCGCGGAGCACCTCGGCGGAGGGGCTGGGGCTGTCGTCCTGTACCCCGGCCGCGAGGTGTTCGGCCCCGGGACCGGCGTGGGGCGGGTTCGGGGGCTGCGGAGCGGGCCCGGCTTCGGACTTCTGCCAGGGGTCGTTCGGCGGCTGGTGGTGAGGCGGCGTCAGAGGAGCGGTCACCCTGCCATCGTGCCAGGCGGGCCGGGACCGCGCCGCACCGGACCGGCGCGGCAGGCCCGGGCGGGTGGCGTGGGTGGGCTAGCGGACCGCGGCCCGGCGGTACGCCCAGGTGGCGACCGCCAGCGAGACGACGCCCACGACCGCGCACACGGCCAGGTCCAGGACCACCGAGGCCCAGTCGGGGCTCCTGTCGAAGGTCCGGGCGAAAGCCTCGACACCGTACGTCGAGGGCAGCAGGTCCCGGGCGAACGCGATCGGCACCGGCAGCCGCTCGGCGGGCAGCACCCCGAGCAGCAGCGCCGCCGACATGCCGAGCTGTCCGAGCAGTGTCGCGAGTTCCTGGCGCGGCGCGAGCAGCCCGAGAGCCGCGCCGAGCCCGGCCAGTGCCGCCCCGGCGAGCGGGACGACGGCCGCCAGGACCCACAGGTGGGTGAGCGGCAGCTGGAACAGCACGCACCCGACGACGGCCGTGGCGAAGGTGCCCGGCACGGTGAAGGAGGCGTAGGCGGCCGCCGCCCCCAGCACCACCGCGGCGGGCGGGACCGGCAGCGTGGCGTAGTGGTCGAGGCCGCCGCTGGCGCGCAGCTGTCCGAAGTACTGGGCCAGCAGGTTCAGCGCGACGAAGGCGACGACGAGCACACTCGACCCGGCGACGACGGCCCGCGCCTCGTCACCCCCGTCGACGACCCCGCGCATCAGGACCATGATCCCGACGGACTGGAACGTCGCCACGAAGAGCAGCGGGATACGGGCCACCCGCGCCCGGGACAGCTGCGCCCGGTAGACGGCGGCCAGCGACGGCAGCAGGCGCGCCCGGGGAGCGAGTGGCGCGGGCGCGTCACCCGGCGCACCGGCTTCCCCGTCCCTCGCGACCCGGATCCGCATGGAGCCGGTCTCGGCCTCCGCAGGCACGACACTCACGCCTTGACCAGCCCCTTCGTACCGTTCGTGCTTCCGCCGAGTGCGAGGTAGACGTCTTCCAGGCTCGGCGTCGCGAGGGTGAAGTCGTCGAGCGCGGCGAATGCCCTGCCCCCGGTGACGGCGGCCACGGCCGCGCGCGCCTCGTCGGGGGTCAGCCGCAGCACCCAGCGCCGCCCGGACTCCTGGGCGGACTCGCGCAGCGCGGCGACCTCGGGCACGTCGAGGGGTGCCCGCTCCCGCCACACGAGGTCGAGCCGCACCTCACCGGCGACCCGCGACTTGAGCCCGGCCGGGCTGTCGCACGCGATCACCCGGCCGCTCTCCAGCACCGCGACGCGGTCGAGCACCGTCTCGGCCTCGATGACATTGTGCGTGACGAGCAGCACGGTGGCGCCGTTCTCCGCCCGCCGCCGGTCGACGGCCTTCCACACCGCGCGGCGCGCGACGGGGTCCATGCCGGTCGTCGGTTCGTCCAGGACGAGTACGGGCCGCTCGCCCACCAGGACGGCGGCGAAGCAGGCGAGCCGCCGCTGTCCGCCGGACAGCTTCTTGAGCGGACGCCCGGCGATGTCGCCGAGGCCGAGCTCTTCGATCACGTCGTCCCGCTCGGCCCGCGCCGCCTTCGCGGTGAGCCCGCGCAGGCGTCCGGTCGTCTCGGCCGCGAGCGACACGGTCAGCTCGTCCAGCGCGGTCGATTCCTGTCCGAGGTACGCGACGAGCCGCGAGGCGCGCTCGGGATGCCGGACCAGGTCGTGCCCGAGCAGCTCGACGCCGCCGGAGTCCGGGCGCATGAGCCCGGTGAGCTGCCGTACGAGGGTCGACTTCCCCGCGCCGTTGGGGCCGAGCAGCCCGAAGATCTCGCCCCGGTGTACGTCGAGGGAGATCCCGTCGGTCGCGCGCACGGCCGGCGTCGCGGGTGCTCCGCGGCGGCCGCGGGCGGCGGGATACGTCTTGACCAGGTCCCGCACGGCACACACGACTCCCGTGCCGCGTCGCCCCTGTGCTGTGCCCGTACTCACGAGGAACGAGCCTACGGGGTTCCGGGCCGGGCGCCGCCCCCGGGGCGGTGCCGGACGTGGAAACGGGGGGACCCCCTGGGAGCCCCCTGGCTGCCGCTACTCCCCCGCGGGCACGTGCTCGGCCGCCGCCCGTACGTCGATCTCGCGCCAGAAGCCCGCTCTGATGGCGTACCGGTCGTGCTCGTCGATCTGATCGTCCTTGTGGGCGAGCAGGCCGAATCTCGCGGCGTAGCGCAGCAGTTCGCCGTCGATCCGGTGCGGGATCCTCGGGTACATCGTCGACAGCTTCTGGGTGTGGCCGGGGTCGGGCAGCCGTTCCATCCACCGCCGGGCGAAGACCTGGCCGACCTCGAAGGGGTCACCGCCGACGGTGGTGATGTCCTCCTCGCGGTCCGCCCAGCGCTGCTCGGCGCTGGTCAGCTGCGCCAGCGTCGGCAGCGAGGCGGTCTCGGGCGGCTCGCCGAGCTGGCCCCCGTTGCCGGCCCGCTCCGCCCAGCCCTTGTCGGACGACCACCGCAGGGTCACGCCGGCGGCGACGCCGGGCGCCGGCTGCGCCGTCCCGTTGGGGTGGGGGTGCTGGGGCGGCTGCGCGCCGGGGCCGCGCAGGCCGGCGAGGTCCTTCGGGGTGGGCACGCCGCGCGTGCCGTGCGCCGGGTGCGCCTCGTCGGAGCCGTTCGCGGCGGTGGGCGGCGCGGGAGCCGGCGCGGGTGCGGGTGCGGGTGCGTCCGCCGCCCTCGGGGAGCCGTTGCGTACGGCGGTGCCCGCGGCGTCCGCCTCGGCGTGTGCCTGGTCGCGCGCCGCCCGTTCCGCGCGTTCGGCGCGCTCCGCGGAAGCGGCGAGCGCCGATTCCGGCAGCGGGGCCGACAGGATCGCGGCGATTTCCGGCCGGGGCACCGGCGGCGGCGCGCAAATGCCGGTGAGGTCCTTGGCCCGTACGGCCTTCGTGATCCAGGCCCGGTCGAGGACGCGCCGCTCGTCGGCCTCGGCGACCAGGTCCTCGGACTGGTTGTAGTCCCCGTCGGCGGCCTGCACCGCCCACAGGTGCACCGCCACTCCGTGCTCCTTGGCGGACATCAGCCCCGGTAGCAGATCCCCGTCCCCGGTCACCAGCACGATGTCCGAACAGGCGCGATTTCTGGCCAGCTCCGTCAGCTCCGCGTGCATCGCCGCGTCGACGCCCTTCTGCGCCCACCGTCCGTCGCTGCGGGTCAGGGCGCCGAGCCTGACCGTCACCCGCGGCATGACCCGCAGCCGCCGGTGCTCGGGCTGCGGAACGCGGTCGGGTGCGCCGTCGAACCAGTAGATGCGCAGTAGCGGCTGTTCCGTGTCCGCTTCGGCCCGTTCTCGCAGGCCCTGGATGAGAGCCGCGTGATCCACGGTGATGCGGGAGCGGGCCGGTTCTCCGGCGAGCAGGCTCGCGGCGGCGCCCAGCAAGTAGCCGGCGTCCACCAGGACGACGCAGCGGTCCACGGCGTTCCACCCTCTTTCGGGAACCTCGGGATCGGAAGGTGCTTCGGGACATGGGGAATGGTTCGGGCTTCCTTCGAGTCTGCCCGACTGCGTGGGGGTTAACGGCCGGAACTCGATCATCGGCGTGGCGGATGGCGAAGTTGCCGCGGGACGCCCTCAATTACGCACGGTAATGATCCAAAATGCGCGCTATGTCGCTCTGTGTGAATCTGATCCCGGCCCTGGCCCCCACACCCCCACAGGAGGCATCACCATGGCCAAGAACAAGAATCGCAAGCAGGGCGGTCCACAGGACCGTGCGTCCTCGGTGGCGCGTGGAGCCGACCAGGCCAAGGACAGCGCGTTCGAGTCCCACGCCCAGCCGCATGCGCACGCCCAGGGCAGTCCCGCCGACGTGGCCCGCAAGCACCAGCGGCGCTTCGGCCACAACTGATCACGCCGGGTGATCACGCGGTTGTTTGAGTACGCAGGAAGAAGGGGCGCACCCGTCACGACGGGCGCGCCCCTTCTCGGTGATCGGGTCCTCAGCCGGCCAGGCAGGACGGGCCGAGCAGCACCTTCAGATCGCCGAAGAGGGCGGGGTCGGGCTGCACGCGGTGCCGGTCCAGCCGCAGTACCGTCGTCTTGCGCGCCCCCTGGAGCTTGATCCGCACCTCCGTGTTGCCCCGGTGGTGCTTGAGGATCTCGCCGAGCTTGGTCACCATCGGCGGCGTCACCTTCACCGTCGGGATCGTCAGGACGACCGGCGCGTTGGTGCCGGCGGACGACACGTCCGGGACCATCAGCTCCATCGCGACGAGCCGCGGGACGTCCTCGCGCTTGTCGAGGCGGCCCTTGACGAAGACCACCGTGTCCTCGACGAGCTGGGTCGAGACGAGCTGGTACGTCGCCGGGAAGAACATGCACTCGATGGAGCCGGCCAGGTCCTCGACGGTCGCGATAGCCCAGGCGTTGCCCTGCTTGGTCATCTTGCGCTGGAGGCCCGAGATGATGCCGCCGACGGTGACGATCGCGCCGTCGGAGTGCTCGCCGCCCGTGAGCTGGGAGATCGAGGCGTCCGCCTTGTCCGACAGGACGTGCTCGAGACCGAAGAGCGGGTGGTCGGACACGTACAGGCCGAGCATCTCGCGCTCCTGCGCGAGCAGGTACGACTTCTCCCACTCGATGTCGGAGAACTCGACGTCGAGCCCGAAGCCCGGCTCGTCACTCTCCTCCTCGCCCATGCCGCCGAAGAGGTCGAACTGCCCCTCCGCCTCTTTGCGCTTGACCTGCACCACGTTGTCGATCATCGGCTCGTGGTGCGCGACGAGGCCCTTGCGGGTGTGCCCCATCTCGTCGAAGGCGCCGGCCTTGATGAGGGATTCGACGGTCCGCTTGTTGCAGACGACCGCCTCGACCTTGTCGAGGAAGTCGGGGAAGGAGCTGTATTTTCCCTTCGCCTTGCGGCACCGGATGATCGAGTCCACGACGTTCTGACCGACGTTGCGGATGGCGGTCAGGCCGAACAGGATCACGTCGTCGCCCTGCGCGGCGAAGTTCGACTCGGACTCGTTCACGTTCGGCGGGAGCACCTTGATGCCCATGCGCCGGCACTCGTTCAGGTAGACGGCCGATTTGTCCTTGTCGTCCTTGACCGAGGTCAGCAGGGCCGCCATGTACTCGGCGGGGTAGTTGGCCTTGAGGTACGCCGTCCAGTAGGTGACCAGGCCGTACGCCGAGGAGTGCGCCTTGTTGAACGCGTATCCGGCGAAGGGGACCAGCACGTCCCACAGCGCCTGGATCGCGGCGTCGGAGTACCCCTTCTTCTTCGCGCCCGCCTGGAAGAGGACGAAGTTCTTCTGGAGCTCGTCGGGCTTCTTCTTGCCCATGACGCGGCGCAGGATGTCGGCCTCGCCGAGCGAGTAGCCCGCGATGATCTGAGCGGCCTTCTGCACCTGCTCCTGGTACACGATCAGGCCGTACGTCAGGCCGAGGACCTCCTTGAGGGGCTCCTCCAGCTCCGGGTGGATCGGCGTGATCTCCTGCTGGCCGTTCTTGCGCAGCGCGTAGTTCGTGTGCGAGTTCATGCCCATCGGGCCCGGCCGGTACAGGGCCGAGACGGCGGAAATGTCCTCGAAGTTGTCGGGCTTCATCAGCCGCAGCAGGGACCGCATCGGGCCGCCGTCGAACTGGAAGACGCCGAGCGTGTCACCGCGACAGAGCAGTTCGTACGTCGCCGGATCGTCGAGCGGGAGGCTGAGCAGCTCCAGATCGACGCCCTTGTTGGACTTCACCATCTTGACGGCGTCGTCCATGATCGTCAGGTTGCGCAGGCCGAGGAAGTCCATCTTCAGCAGGCCGAGCGACTCGCAGCTCGGGTAGTCCCACTGCGTGATGGTCACGCCGTCGGTGTGGCGCACCCACACGGGCACGTGGTCGGTGATCGTCTCGCTGGACATGATCACGCCGGCCGCGTGCACGCCCATCTGCCGGACCAGGCCCTCGACGCCCTTGGCGGTGTCGATGACCTTCTTGACGTCCGGCTCGTTCTCGTACATCGACCGGATCTCGCCCGCCTCGCTGTAGCGCGGGTGCTTGGGGTCGGTGATGCCGTTGAGGTCGATGCCCTTGCCGAGGACGTCGGCGGGCATGGCCTTGGTGAGCCGGTCGCCCATCGCGTACGGGTAGCCGAGGACGCGCGCGGAGTCCTTGATCGCGTTCTTGGCCTTGATCTTTCCGTACGTGCCGATCATGGCGACCTTGTCGGCGCCGTACTTCTCGGTGACGTACCTGATCACCTCACCGCGCCTGCGCTCGTCGAAGTCGATGTCGACGTCGGGCATGGAGATGCGCTCGGGGTTGAGGAACCGCTCGAAGATCAGGCCGTGCTCGATCGGGTCGAGGTCGGTGATGCCCATGGCGTACGCGACGATCGAACCGGCAGCGGAGCCCCGGCCGGGGCCGACCGCGATGCCGTTGTTCTTGGCCCACATGATGAAGTCGGCGACCACGAGGAAGTACCCCGGGAAGCCCATGTCAATGATGATCTTCATCTCGTACTCGACCTGCTTGAGCCGGTCCTCCGGGATGCCGTTCGGGAAGCGCCGGGCCATGCCGCGCATGGTCTCCTCGCGGAACCACGTCACCTCGGTGTACCCCTCGGGCACGTCGAACTTGGGCATCAGGTTCCGCTCCTTGAACCAGCCCTCCGTGTCGATCTGCTGCGCGACCAGAAGCGTGTTGGCGCAGCCCTCCTGCCAGGCGTCGGAGGAGTCGACGGCGTACATCTCCTCGGTCGACTTCAGGTAGTAGCCGGTGCCGTCGAAGCGGAAGCGGTCCGGGTCGGAGAGGTTCTTGCCGGTCTGGATGCACAGGAGAGCGTCGTGCGCCCCGGCCTCGTGGGAGTACGTGTAGTGCGAGTCGTTGGTGACGAGCGGCGGGATGTTCAGCTTCTTGCCGATTTCGAGCAGCCCGTCGCGGACCCGGCGCTCGATCTCGATGCCGTGGTCCATCAGCTCGAGGAAGTACCGGCCCTCGCCGAAGATGTCCTTGTAGTCGGACGCCGCCTGGACCGCCTCGTCGAACTGGCCGAGCCGCAGCCGCGTCTGCACCTCGCCGGACGGGCACCCGGTGGAGGCGATCAGGCCCTCCGACCACTGGGAGATGGTCTCCTTGTCCATGCGCGGCCACTTCGTCAGCCAGCCCTCGGCGTACGCGTCGGAGGACAGCCGGAAGAGGTTGTGCAGGCCGGTCTTGTTCGCCGCCCAGATCGTCTTGTGCGTGTAACCACCGGAACCGGACACGTCGTCGCGCTTCTGGTGCGGCTGGCCCCACTGGATGCGCCGCTTGTTGCGCCGGGACTCGGGCGCGACGTACGCCTCGATGCCGATGATCGGCGTGACGCCCGCCTTCTTCGCCGAATGGAAGAAGTCGTACGCCCCGTGCAGGTTGCCGTGGTCGGTCATCGCGATGTGCGACATGCCCATCTCGTTGCAGGCCTCGAACATGTCCTTGAGCCGCGCGGCACCGTCCAGCAGCGAGTACTGAGTGTGTACGTGCAGGTGCGTGAAGGGCGGCTTGGTCACGGCGAAGGCCTCCGGCGAAACGGTCGGTGACGGGTGGGGTGGACAGCTCGGAAGTCTACGTCGGCCGACTGACAGCGAAGGGGCACTCACGAGTACGGTCGGGCGTTGGACACGGGGAACGCCCTGTCCATTTTGTCAAAGACGTCATGCACCAGGAGGCCACCGGCGATGTCGGTCCAGCAGACAGACGCCGCTCAGCGCGGCGAGCAGATCCTCGCCGTCTTCGACACCGCGTTCGGCACGCTCCTGGCCGCCGACCCCGCCGCCTTCCGGGTGAAGTTCCGCAAGATGGCCGCCTCCGCCTTCGCCTTCTACCGGGGCACGGCCTGCCTGTTCTACGCCGACCTGGAGCGCGAGCAGCACGGCGGCCCGTACCTGGACGAGCGGACCGGCCGGGTGTGGATCCACGGCGACCTGCACGCCGAGAACTTCGGCACGTACATGGACTCCCAGGGCCGGCTGATCTTCAACGTCAACGACTTCGACGAGGCGTACGTCGGCCCTTTCACCTGGGACCTCAAGCGCTTCGCCGCGTCCGTCGCGCTCATCGGCTACACCAAGGCGCTCAGCGACGAGCAGATCACCGAGCTGGTGCTGACGTACGCCGCCGCCTACCGCGAGCGCATCCGCTCGCTGGCGACCGGCGCCAAGAATGACGAGGTGCCGCCCTTCACGCTGGACACGGCCGAGGGGCCGCTGCTGGGCGCGCTGCGCTCCGCCCGCTCGCTGACCCGCTTCGGGCTGCTCGACTCGATGACCGAGATCCGCGACTTCGAGCGCCGCTTCGCCCCCGGCGGCGGCTCCGTCGACCTCGACGCCGCCACCCGGTACAAGGTGCTCGCGGCCTTCGACGGCTATCTGGAGACGCTCCCCGAGGCGAGCCTGACCCGGCCCGACTCGTACCGGGTGAAGGACGTCGTCGGGCGGCGCGGCATCGGGATCGGTTCGGCCGGCCTGCCGTCGTACAACATCCTGCTCGAGGGCAACAGCGACGCCCTGGAGAACGACGTCGTCATCTACATGAAGCAGGCGCAGACCCCGGCGGTCTCCCGGCACATCACCGACGGCGCGGTCCGTGACTACTTCCAGCACGAGGGCCACCGCACGGTGATCTCGCAGCGCGCCCTCCAGGCGCACGCGGACCCGTGGCTCGGCTGGACGGAGCTGGACGGGGCCGGGCAACTGGTCGCGGAGGTCTCGCCGTACGCCGTGGACCTGGACTGGTCGGACATCGACGACCTGGACGAGATCGCCGCGGTCGTCGCCGACCTCGGCCGGGCGACGGCCACGATGCACTCGGCGGCGGACGACGAGAGCGGCCACTCGCTGGTGCCGTTCTCCACGGAACGGGCGATCGACGCGGCCATCGCGGGCGACGAGGAGAGCTTCGGGGACCTGCTGGTGGACTTCGCGCACACCTACGGGGCCCGGGCGCGGGCCGACCACCAGATCTTCGTCGACCTGTTCAGGAATGGCCGGATCCCCGGCCTCTGAGCGGCCGGTCCGCCGCGGCTTTAGGGCTCCCTTACAGGAAGCCGTGGCAAACTCCCGTCTCATGGACGTTTCCGGGACGCAGCTGAGGGTGGTGCGCGCGGCGGTCTTCACCGCGCTCGTCGTCACGCTCTCCGCCGCGTCCCACGTACTGCTCTCGCGGGTGCCGCTGCCGCTGACCGTGGTGGCGGGGATCGCCGCCGCCGTGTTCGCCGTCGCCTACGCGCTGGCGGGGCGGGAGCGCGGCTTCGGCGCGATCGCCGGCCTGCTCGTACCGCTGGAGCTGGCGGCCGACACCGTCTTCACCACCGGGCAGCACCTGTGTTACGGGGCAGCGGGCGGCCCGGTGGCGGGGTCCCTGCGCTCGGTCGGGTTCGACGTGCTGTGCGGCGGGAGCGGCGGGGCCGACAGCGGCCTCGGCGCGCCGCTCGTGGCGGCCACCGGCCCCCAGGAGAGCGTCGCGGCCCTCCTCGGCTCACCCGATCCCGCGCTGCCGTGGATGCTTCTGGCCGTGCATGTCGCGGTGGGCCTGCTCGCCGCGGCCTGGCTGCGGCGCGGTGAGGCGGCGCTCGCGGGCCTGGTGCGGAGCGTGGCGGTGTGCACCTTCCGGCCGCTGCTGATCGCCGTCGCCGTGACCGGCGCGGTCCGCCCGCCCGTACGCCGGGCGCCGCGGCCCGCCCGCCGGGTCCGTACCGCCGCTTCCGGCCGCCTGTTCGTGCACTCCGTAGGACGCAGGGGACCGCCGCGCCCGGCACTCGCTCACGCCTGAGCCCGGCCCGTCACCCCCTCGCCCCTCACTTCCTTTTCCCGTACGGAGAACACGACCATGAGCGCACGCAACAACCAGGCCAACAAGGCGGCTGCCCGCGAGCGGCTGCGCGTCGAGCGCGAACGCCAGGCCAAGAAGGACAGGACGCGCCGCCAGGGGATCGTCGCCCTGTCGATCGTCGGCGTCCTCGCCGCGGCCGGCGGCGTCGGCTACGCCGTCATGCAGGCGAACGAGCCCTCCGCCTGGGAGGCCGCCAAGAACGCGAAGCAGGTCGTCACGCCCGCCAACAGCGGGGGCGAGAACGGCACGACGGTCGTCGTCGGCGAGAAGGACGCGAAGAAGACGCTGGAGCTGTACGAGGACTCGCGCTGCCCCGTCTGCGCGACCTTCGAGCAGGCGAACGGCGAGACGATCAAGAAGGACGTCGCCGCCGGCAAGTACAAGGTCAAGTACATCGGCGCCACCTTCATCGACCGGACCCTCCCCGGCGAGGGCTCGCGGAACGCGCTGAGCGCGCTGGGCGCCGCGCTCGACGTCGGCCCCGAGGCGTTCCTGGAGTACAAGGGCGCGCTGTACTCGCACAAGAACCACCCGGCGGAGCAGGACGACAAGTTCGCCGATGACGACTACCTGATCAAGGTGGCCGACGAGGTGGACGCCCTCAAGGGCAACAAGAAGTTCCAGAAGAACGTGCAGGACGGCACCTTCGACGCCTGGGCGCTGAAGATGTCGGACGTCTTCGACAAGAGCGGCGTGAAGGGCACTCCGGCGCTCAGGATGGACGGCAAGGCCGTCACCGGTTCGGACGGCAAGAACCCGCCCATGACGCCCGCCGAGTTCAAGAACGCGATCGACAAGGCCCTCAAGGGCTGACCGCAGCACGGCAGTTCGGCCAAGGGTGGGCGAACGTTTCGGCGTTTGCCCACCCTTGAGCCGTACTGATCAGTAATGTTCGGCCGTGACCAGTCGATTCACTGCATCCCCCAGCCGCCGCACGGTCGTCAAGGCCGCTGCCGCCACCGCTGTCTCCGTTCCCGTCGTCGCCGCTGCCGGCTCGAACACCGCCGTCGCGGCCACCGCCGTACCCGCGCCCGCCTTCCTCCACGGAGTCGCCTCCGGCGACCCGCTGCCCGACGGCGTCCTGCTGTGGACCCGAATAACCCCCGTCCCGGACGCCGTCCCCGGTTCCGGCAAGGGACCCGATGTCGCGGTGGGCTGGGAGGTCGCCGAGGACAAGGGGTTCGCGAAGACCGTCGCCCGCGGCGCCACGACGGCGCGGGCCGCGACCGACCACACCGTCAAGGTCGACGTGCGGGGTCTCGCCGAGGCGAGCACCTACTACTTCCGCTTCACCGCGGGCGACGCGGTGTCCCCCGTGGCCCGCACCCGTACCGCCCCCGCCGCCGACGCCGCCACGCCGGGGGTGCGCTTCGGCGTCGTCTCCTGCGCCAACTGGGAGTCGGGCTACTTCTCGGCGTACCGGCACCTCGCCGCCCGCACCGACCTCGACGCCGTGCTGCACCTCGGCGACTACCTCTACGAGTACGCGACCGGCGGCTACCCCACCGCCCCGTACGTCGTGCGGCAGCACGAGCCGGCCCACGAGATCCTCACGCTCGCGGACTACCGCACGCGCCACGGCACGTACAAGACGGACGCCGACCTCCAGGCCCTGCACGCCGCGCACCCCGTCATCGCCATCTGGGACGACCACGAGCTGGCCAACGACGCCTGGTCCGGCGGCGCCGAGAACCACACGCCGGGCGCCGAGGGCGAGTGGGCCGCCCGCGTGGCCGCCGCGAAGCAGGCGTACTTCGAATGGATGCCGGTCCGCGCCTCGACCGAGGGCACCGTCTACCGCCGCCTGCGCTTCGGCAAGCTGGCCGATCTGCACCTCCTCGACCTGAGATCCTTCCGCTCCGAGCAGGCGAAGACCGGCAGCGGCTCGGTGGACGATCCGGAGCGCACGCTCACCGGCCGGGCCCAGCTGGACTGGCTCAAGTCGGGCCTCGCCTCCTCCGACGCCGCCTGGAAGCTGGTCGGCACCTCGGTGATGATCTCGCCGGTGGCCTTCGGGTCCGTGCCGGCCCATCTCCTGGAGCCGCTGGCCGATTTGACGGGCCTGCCCAAGGAGGGCCTCGCGGTCAACGTGGACCAGTGGGACGGCTACACCGACGACCGCAGGGAGCTGATCACCCACCTCAGGGACCGGGCGATCCGCAACACCGTCTTCCTGACCGGCGACATCCACATGGCGTGGGCCAACGACGTGCCGGTCAAGGCCGCGACGTACCCGCTGTCGGCGTCGGCGGCGACCGAGTTCGTCGTCACGTCGGTGTCCTCGGACAACCTGGACGACATCCTGCACGTCGCCCCGCAGACCGTCTCGCTGGCCGCCGCGACGGCCGTCAGGGCCGCCAACCGCCATGTGAAGTGGGTGGACATGGACTCCCACGGATACGGCGTCCTCGACGTCACGAGCGAGCGCTCGCAGATGGACTACTACGTCGTCTCCGACAAGGCGCGGCGGGACGCGACCTCGAAGTGGACGCGCTCGTACCGCACGCTCAGCGGAACGCAGAAGGTCGAGCGCGTGAACCAACCGGTTCACTGACAGTCGATTTTCAGCCATCGCGCGGCCTGTTACGGGCAGATCACGCCAGGAGGCGGGTGGTGTTAATTCGCCATCCGAATGCGGACACACCGCCCGCCTCGGTAGCCCCACGGCTTACCCGCTCATCTCAAAGTCCGGACCAGGCCGAAACTTTTCGTCCCCATGCCCCAATTGACCTACGGATTGATTGGGCTTGATCGCTTCTCTTCAACTTCTGACATGCACACATAACCTCCGGGCAGCGGCGAGGAAAACCCACCCTCGCCCACCCCCGCGAGGAGTCAACGTGCGTGCTCTTGCCCGTATATCCCCCCTTCTGCGCAAGCGGTTCATCGGTACGGCGGTGATGGCCGGAACCCTGGCCCTCTCCACCCTTTCCGCCCCCGCCGGCGTCGCCGCCGCCAAGGCGCCCGCCGACAAGTGCGTCGAGGAGACCGGCGTGAGCGCCGCCCGCGAGGCGCGGCCCTCCGGCGACCAGCACGCCAACGAGCCCAACGAGGTGACCGCCGCCAAGGCCAAGGCCATGGACGCGGACCTGCGCAAGAGACTCGACAAGCTGCGCACGTCGGGCGGCGCGGCCCGGGGCTTCTCCGCCTCCGCCGTGACGACCATTCCCGTGTACTTCCACGTCGTGCACAGCGGCACCACCGGCAAGCTCTCGGCGACCGACATCAACAACCAGATGGCTGTCCTGAACTCGGCGTTCGGCGGCCAGGGCACCGGCAACGTCAACTCGAACTTCCAGTTCACGCTGGCCGGTACGGACTACACGGACAACGCCTCCTGGTACAACCTGGCGTCCGGCTCGACCGCCGAGAAGCAGATGAAGTCGACCCTGCGCAAGGGCGGCGCCGGCGCGCTGAACTTCTACACCGCCAACCTCAGCGGCGGCCTGCTCGGCTGGGCGACCTTCCCGAGCTCGTACAACTCCAACCCGAGCATGGACGGCGTCGTCGTGCTCGACAAGTCACTCCCCGGCGGCAGCTCCGCGAACTACAACGAGGGCGACACCGCCACCCACGAGGTCGGCCACTGGATGGGCCTTTACCACACGTTCCAGGGCGGCTGCAACGGAAACGGCGACTACGTCACCGACACCCCGGCCGAGAAGAGCGCCGCGTACCAGTGCCCCACCGGCCGTGACTCCTGCGCCAGCAAGACCGGCGTCGACCCCGTCCACAACTTCATGGACTACACGTACGACAACTGCATGTACCAGTTCACCGCGGGTCAGGTCACGCGGATGACGGACAACTGGACCGCGTACCGCGCCGGCTGACCACGGGGGCTTCTCCCCCGACGCCCTGAGGCACGTCCGGTGCTGGGGAAGTCCGGTGCCACGGCCCGGCCGGTGGCGCCGCGGCCTCGCGCATCCCGCGGAAGCGGGTACCGCGCGAGGCCGAGCGCCGGCCGGAATCAGCCACCACTCCCGTCAGGTGACGATCAGAGCGTCGCCAGGAACCCGGCCGCGACCTTCCACGTCTGCGCCGCCGCGTCCGCGTCGTAGTCCGGCAGGTCCGGATCCGTGAAGACGTGCCCGGCTCCCGGGTAGCGGTAGATCTCCACTTCGGCGCCGATCCTGCGCATCCGCAGGTACCAGGCGTTCAGCCAGTCCTCGGACTCGAAGGGGTCCGGCTCCGCGACGTGCAGCTGCACGGGCAGGTCGTGCACGGCCGCGTCCTCGGCGATGTCCGACGTCCCGTGCAGAAGCAGCAGGCCACGGGCCTTCTCGTCGCCCAGCGCCAGGTTCTGCGCGACGGACCCGCCGAAGGAGAAACCGGCGTACACGAGACCGTTCTCGGAGTGCGGGGCGGCGGCGAGGACGGCGCGGCGCAGGAGCTCGTCCCGGCCGATGCCGTCCTTGATCGCCATGCCCTCCTCCACGGTTTCGGCAGTTTGGCCCTCGAAGAGGTCGGGCACGTGCACCTGGTGCCCGGCGGCACGCAGCCGCTCTGCCGCGGCGTGCACCGCCGGGCGCAGACCGTAGACGGAGTGGAAAAGCATGATGTCCATCCCGCCATCCTCCCATTGAGCGTCGGAGTCATGGAGAACGTACTGCGCCCGTTGATCGTCATCGGCGGCTCGGTCGTGCTCACGCTGGTCGTCGGCTGGGCCGCCGACCTGCTGCTGCGCCGGACCGATGCCCGTCACCACGAGACCCCGCTGTGGGGCCTGCTGCGCCGCTGCCGGGTGCCACTCCAGGTCCTGATCCTCGCCGCCGTTCTGAGAGGGGCGTACGAGAAGACCGCCCTGGCGATCGTCCAGAACCACCGGGCCGGCATAGGCCAGGTCCTCTCCCTGGTGCTGATCGGCGCGAGCGCCTGGCTGGTGATACGCATCGCCTCCGCCGTCGTGGAGTCGTCGTACGCCCGCTACGCGTCCTCGACGCGCGATCCGGCACGGGTCCGGCGCGTCCGCACCCAGGTCACGCTGATCATGCGGATCGTCACCGCGGTCGTGGCGGTGGTGGCGGCGGGCGCGATGCTGATGACGTTCCCCGGCATGAAGACGGTCGGCACGTCGATGCTCGCCTCGGCCGGGATCATCGGCATCGTCGCCGGTGTCGCGGCCCAGTCGACCCTCGGCAACCTCTTCGCCGGATTCCAGATCGCCTTCGGCGACATGGTGCGCATAGGGGACACGGTGGTCGTGGACGGCGAGTGGGGCGTGGTCGAGGAGGTCACGCTGACGTTCCTGGCCGTACGCACCTGGGACGAGCGGCGGATCACCATGCCGGTGTCGTACTTCACCAGCAAGCCGTTCGAGAACTGGTCGCGCGGCGGCGCGCAGATGACCGGCACGGTCTTCCTGCACCTGGACCACACCGCGCCGGTGGACCTGATGCGCGAGAAGCTCCGGGAGATCCTGAGCATGTGCAAGGCCTGGGACGGCCGCGACTGGAGCCTGGCCGTCACCGACACGACGCCCAGCACGCTGGTCGTACGGGCGGTCGTCACCGCGAAGGACGCGGACGACGTGTGGACGGTCCGGTGCACCGTGCGCGAGCAGCTGATCGCCTGGCTGACCGAGAAGCACCCGTACGCGCTCCCCCGCATCGCCACCGCCGCGGCGGACCTGCCGCCGAGCGGCAAGCCGCCGGTCCCCGACGAGGAGCCGCGCATCGGGCGCGGCTAGCCCCCCGGGTGGGGTGGACCGCTACCGGAGGCTGCGCACGTCCAGGTGGTGCAGCACCCGGTCCACCACCTCGGGGTCGGCGCCGGGTTCGCTGCGTGCGGAGAGCACCTCGTGCCGCGCGGCCGACATCATCTCGCGCTGGATCCGGTGCACCGACCTGACCCGCTCGGCGCGCTGCGCGAACGCCTCGCGCCGCTCGTCGTCCACGATCTCGGGACTGATCCTGGCCCCGATGTCCCACGCGCCGCGCTGGAGCCGGTCCAGGACGTCGTCCGGCAGCTCCTCCACCTCCTGGATCTCCTTGAGCCTGCGCTTGGCCGCCTTCGCGGCCCGTACCGCCAGGTCGTGTTCGAGCTCGCGCTCCGCGCCCGTGTCCGCGCGGACGCCGAGCAGGTGCACCAGGCGCGGCAGGGTCAGCCCCTGGACGAGCAGGGTGGCCATGATGACGGAGAACGCGATGAACACGATCTCGTCGCGCGCCGGGAACGGCGAGCCGTCGTCCGTCTTGAGCGGAATGGCCAGGGCCAGCGCGACCGACGCCACGCCCCGCATCCCCGACCACCACATCACGACCGTCTCGCGCCAGCTGACGGGGATGTCCTCGTCGACGTCGCGGAGCGTGTGCAGCCGCTTGGCCAGCCAGGTCGCGGGCAGCAGCCACGCCAGCCGTACGCCGACGACCACGGCGACGACCGCCGCGCCCCAGCCGAGCATCTGGCCCAGGCGCTCCTCGGCCGTACCGAAGACGTTGTGCAGCTCGAGTCCGATGAGGCCGAAGGCGATACCGGTGACCAGGGTGTCGACGATCTGCCAGAAGGTGTTCCCGGCGAGGCGGCCGAGCACGTCGTCGGCGTCCACGGCGTGCTCCGCGAGGTACAGCGCGATGACGAGGACGGCGAGCACGCCGGACCCCTTGAACTCCTCGGCCAGGACGTACGCGACGAAGGGGGCCAGCAGCGTCAGGCTGATCTGGAGGGTCGCGTCGCCGAGGTAGCCCATCAGCTTGTCGGTGACCCACCCGAGCCCGAATCCGGCGACGACGGCCACGAGGGCGGACAGGACGAAGTCCCCGACCGCGTTCGGCCAGGAGAAGGTGCCGCTCACCGCCGCCGCGATGGCCACGTGGTAGAGCACGATGGCCGTCACGTCGTTGAACAGCCCCTCGCCCTCCAGGATCGACACGAGCCGCCGCGGCAGCCCCAGCGACCCGGCCACGGCGGTGGCCGCGACCGGGTCGGGCGGGGCGACGAGCGCGCCCAGCGCGATGGCCGCGGCGACCGGCAGCCCGGGAACCAGGGCGCCGGCCACCGCGGCCACCGCCGCCGTCGTCACGAAGACGAGCGCCACCGCGAGCAGCAGGATGGGCCTGACGTTCGCGGCGAACTGCCGCCAGGAGGTGCGCTGCACGGCGGCGTACAGCAGGGGCGGCAGGACCAGCGGCAGGATGTACTCGGGCGGGACCTCGACGTTCGGCACGAACGGCAGCAGCGCGAGGACGATCCCGGCGACCGTCATCAGCACCGGAGCCGGCAGCCCGAGACGCTCCCCCAGAGGCACCGTGACGACGGCCCCCAGCAGCAGCAGGAACAGCAGGGCCAACTGGTCCACGGCGCACCTTCCGGCGGTTCGGAGTCTTGACGATCAAGACCCCAAGGGTGCCACTACTCGCGGATCCGCTGGCGGATCCAGACCCCGGCCTCCTTCAGCACGGCGGTTCCGGCCCAGGTCCCGCCGTCGCAGACGCCCGTCTTGAAGACGGCCCCCGAGCGGTGGTCGTCGGAGTAGTTCCAGTTGGTCCAGGAGATCTTCTTGCGCTTCATCAGGTCGAGGAAGCGCTGGGACTGGGCGAAGTCGTTGGCGCCCTCACCCGCGTAGTCCTGCGTGCCGAACTCGGTGACGAAGACGGGGAGCCGGTCGGAGGCGCGGTCGAGGGCGGCCAGGTACTCGCCCCGGTGCGAGGCGGCGTAGAAGTGGAAGGTGTACATGATGTTGGAGGCGTTCACCGGGTTGCGGACCACCTCCTGCTCGTCCGCGCCCTCCGAGACGCCGAACGACGACCAGGCGCGCGTGCCGACCAGCACCACGGCGTCCGGGTCCTGGGCCCTGATGACGGGGATGATCTTCTCGGCGTACGCCTTGATCTTCGACCAGCTCACCCCCGAGGGCTCGTTGGCTATCTCGTAGAGCACCCCCGGGTGGTCCTTGTACCTCTTCGCCATCGCCGTGAAGAAGGTCCTGGCGCGCGCGAGGTTGTGGTCCGGGTCACCCGGGTCCAGCATGTGCCAGTCGACCACGGCGTACATGCCGCGCCGGTGGGCGCCGTCGACGAACTTCTGGGCGAGCGCGGTGAAGCGCTGCGGGTCGGTCTCGTAGCCGCCCTCCTGTACGTACGTCGAGACGCGCAGCACGTCGGCGCGCCAGTCGCCGGCGAGGGCGTCCAGCGATCCGTCGGTGACGCACCGGGCGTACCACTGCGTGCCGTGGGTGCTCATGCCGCGCAGCTGGACGGCCTGGCCCTGCTCGTCGCAGAGCTGGCGGCCGCAGACTTTGAGCTGTCCGCCGGCGGAGAGGGGGGTGGGGGTCCCGGTGGCGTCGACGGGCGTCTGGAGCGCCATCACGACGGCGAGCGCCGAGGCGAAGAGCAGGGGTTTGCGCATGGGGGTTGTGCTCCCTTCGGGTGGGGGTTCCGGTACGGGAGTTCGCGTGAAAGTTAGGATTGTTTACAGTTGCCGTCAAGAGTGTTGGGAAAGTTTCCTAACTATTCAGGAGCAGTGAAAAGGGGCCACAGCACTGAGCTGTGGCCCCTGAGCGCTTCTGAGCTGCACCGAGAGCACGCGACGCGTCACGCGCCGCGGAATCCCCGGGTCCGGGACACCGGCCCCTTACGCAGCGTCCCCATCGGCCCCCGCGGCGCCGGGTACGGGACGGTCGTTCACTCGCTCTCGGCGCGGATCACGTCCAGCGCCTTCTGCAGATCGGCCGGGTACGCGCTCTGGAACTCGACCCACTGCCCGTCCGAGGGGTGCTCGAAGCCGAGCCGCATCGCGTGCAGCCACTGCCGCGTGAGGCCGAGCCGCTTGCCCATCGTCGGGTCGGCGCCGTACGTCGTGTCGCCCACGCAGGGGTGCCGGTGCGCGGACATGTGCACGCGGATCTGGTGCGTGCGCCCCGTCTCCAGCTTGATGTCGAGGAGCGACGCCGCGCGGAACGCCTCGATCAGGTCGTAGTGCGTGACGGAGGGCTTGCCCTCGGCCGTCACGGCCCACTTGTAGTCGTGGTTGGGGTGGCGCCCGATCGGGGCGTCGATCGTGCCGCTCATCGGGTCCGGGTGGCCCTGGACCAGCGCGTGGTACTTCTTCACGACGACGCGGTCCCGGAACTGCGCCTTGAGCAGCGTGTACGCCCGCTCCGACTTGGCCACGACCATCAGGCCCGACGTGCCGACGTCGAGGCGGTGCACGATGCCCTGGCGCTCGGCCGCGCCCGAGGTCGAGATGCGGTAGCCGGCGGCGGCGAGGCCGCCGATCACGGTGGTGCCGGTCCAGCCGGGGCTGGGGTGCGCGGCGACGCCCACCGGCTTGTCGATGACGACGATGTCGTCGTCGTCGTGCACGATCTCCATGCCCTCGACGGGCTCGGCGACGATCTGCACGGGGGCTGCGGCCTGCGGCATCTCCACCTCGAGCCAGGCCCCGCCCCGGACCCGCTCGGACTTCCCGACCACCGACCCGTCGACCTGGACCTTCCCGGCGGCGGCGAGCTCGGCCGCCTTCGTACGGGAGAACCCGAACATCCGGGAGATGGCGGCGTCGACGCGCTCGCCCTCGAGGCCGTCGGGAACGGGCAGGGTGCGGAACTCGGGAATGGTACTCACCCGTCGAGTATGCCTTGTCAGTCCTTGTGGACAGTGCCGTCGGGGTCCAGACCCCGGAACGACAGGATCACAATGAGGATGCCGCCGCACACGATGGCGGAGTCCGCGAGGTTGAAGACCGCGAAGTTCGCCGGGGCGATGAAGTCCACGACTGCGCCCTTGAAGACGCCGGGCGAACGGAAGATCCGGTCGGTGAGGTTGCCGAGCGCGCCACCGAGCAGCAGCCCCAGGGCGATGGCCCAGGGCAGGCTGTAGAGCTTGCGCGCGAGCCGGGCGATCACCACGATGACGGACGCCGCGATGACCGTGAAGAGCACGGTGAACGCCTCGCCGATGCCGAAGGCGGCGCCCGCGTTCCTGATCGCCTCGAACCGCAGCAGGTCGCCGACGACCTCGATCGGCTCGTGGTGCTCCAGCTTGGCCACCACGAGCATCTTGGTGCTCAGATCGAGCAGGTAGGCCACGAGCGCCACGCCGAAGAGCACAGCGATCCGGCGCTTGCCCCTGCTCGCCGGCTGCCCGTCGGGGGCCGCCGCATCGGAGGACTCCTCCGGCTCGGGTCCCCCTGCCTCAGGGGTGTCCGGCGTACCGATGATGCGCTCCGCCTCTGCCACGTGAGTCCCTCAACCTAGGTGCCTGACTGAGCACGAGGGTACGGCACACACGTACGGACGGCCTCGGTGGCCGGTCGCAACCCGGTGGCGGCGTCAGGAGCGGCGCTCCTGCTTCTGCTTGTCCTCCACGCACAGCGTGGCGCGCGGGAAGGCCTGCATGCGCGCCTTGCCGATGGGCTTCCCGCAGACCTCGCAGAGCCCGTACGTGCCGGCGTCCAGGCGCTCCAGGGCCCGCTCGGTCTGCTCCAGGCGCTCGCGGGCGCTCGCGGCCAGGGCCAGCTCGTACTCGCGGGAGATGTTCTTGGTGCCGGTGTCGGCCTCGTCGTGGCCCGCGCCGTCCCCGGAGTCGCGCATCAGCCCGGTCACCGCCTCCTCCGACGCGCTGATCTCGGCCCGCAGGCCGGCGACGTCGTTCTCCAGCTCGGCCCGGGCCTCGGCGACCTCCTCCGGGGTCCACGGGTCCTCACCCGGCCGGACGGCGAGTTCGCCGGGGGCCGCGGGGGCGACCGTAAGGGTCGGGGGTGCGGCTGCCGCCGTCACCGGGGCCGCCTTCTTCGCCGCTGTGGCCCTGCTCGCGGTCTTCTTCGCAACCACCGTCTTGGCTCCTGTCTCTTCCGCGGCCTGGGCCGCCCCCTTGGCCGCAGGAGCGGCCTTCTTCGCAGCCGCCTTCTCTGCAGGCGCCTTCCCGGCCGTCGTGGCCGCCCCGGCCTTCCTGGCGGGAGCGGCCTTCTTCGCGGCCGCCTTCTTGGCCGCTACCGCCTTCTCGGCGGCCGTCTTCTTCGCAGCACTCTTCCTGGCAGCGGCCTTCTTCGCGACGGCCTGCTCCGCGACGGCGCCGTTCTCCGCCGCGCCGGTCCCGTCTGCGCTCTGTGCGGCGGTCTTCTTAGCCACCATGGCCGCGGCCCCTTCACATATTGTGATCTTGCTCGCGCATCGTGCTGGGACGATAAGTCGACTCCAGCCCCGCGGCAACGGGGCACGCCGCCGGTCGGCCCCCGCCGCCTGCCGGGCGCGACGAGCCTGCATCGGTTGTGCCCAGCTCTCCGCCGGGTAATCCGCTCCGGGAGGCGCGGGTGCGGCGCGAGGCGGCGCGTATGGCCATTCGGGCTAGCGGCGCGTGCCCGGGCGGGCACGCGAAAACCGGCGGCCGCCCGGCGCCGCGGCCCGTACACTGGGCGAAGCGAAAGGCCTCGAAGGGGACGAGTAGCGCCGTACGCAGCCAAGAGCGATCCGGGGACGGTGTGAGCCCGGCGGCGAGCGCGGCGTGAAGCATCACCCCTGAGCCGCCGGAAGAACGCTTTGGACCGCGGGCCCCGCCCGCGGACGCAAGGCCAGTAGAACCGGCATCGCTGCCCCAATGAGGGGGTCACGGGCGCCGCCCGTGGCCAAGGAGGGTGGTACCGCGGGAGCTAGCGCTCTCGTCCCTCCGACGGAAGTCACAGTCCGCCGGAGGAATCGATGTCGCTGTACCGCCAGGTGCCCGCCCAGGTCGACCTTCCCGCGCTCGAGCACGCCGTGCTCGATTTCTGGCGCGAGAACAAGGTCTTCTCGAAGAGTCTCGAACAGTCCGAAGGGCGCCCCGAGTGGGTGTTCTACGAGGGCCCGCCCACCGCCAACGGCATGCCGGGCGCGCACCACATCGAGGCCCGCGTCTTCAAGGACGTCTTCCCGCGCTTCCGCACCATGCGCGGCTACCACGTGGCCCGCAAGGCCGGCTGGGACTGCCACGGCCTGCCGGTCGAGCTCGCCGTCGAGAAGGAACTGGGCTTCAACGGCAAGAAGGACATCGAGGCGTACGGCATCGCGGAGTTCAACGCGAAGTGCCGCGAGTCGGTGACCCGCCACACCGACGCCTTCGCCGAGCTCACGACCCGCATGGGCTACTGGGTCGACCTCGACGACGCCTACCGGACGATGGACCCGTCGTACGTCCAGTCGGTCTGGTGGTCCCTGAAGGAGATCTTCAACAAGGACCTGCTGGTCCAGGACCACCGCGTCGCCCCCTGGTGCCCCCGCTGCGGCACCGGCCTGTCCGACCACGAGCTGGCGCAGGGCTACGAGACGGTCGTCGACCCCTCGGTCTTCGTCCGCTTCCCGCTGACCTCCGGCCCGCTCGCGGGCGAGGCGTCGCTGCTGATCTGGACGACGACCCCGTGGACCCTGGTGTCCAACACGGCGGTGGCGGCCCACCCCGACGTCACCTACGTCGTCGCCACCGACGGCGAGGAGAAGCTGGTCGTCGCCCAGCCTCTCCTGGAGAAGTCCCTGGGCGAGGGCTGGGAGGCCACCGGGCAGACCTTCACCGGCGCGCAGATGGAGCGCTGGACGTACGAGCGCCCCTTCGCGCTGGTGGAGTTCCCGTCCGAGGCCCACTTCGTCGTCAACGCCGACTACGTGACCACCGAGGACGGCACGGGTCTGGTCCACCAGGCCCCGGCGTTCGGCGAGGACGACCTCAGGACCTGCCGGGCGTACGGCCTGCCGGTCGTGAACCCGGTGCTCGCCGACGGCACCTTCGCCCCGGAGGTGTCCCTCGTGGGCGGCCAGTTCTTCAAGAAGGCCGATGAGGCCCTCACCGAGGACCTGGGTGACCGCGGTCTCCTCTTCCGCCACGCCCCGTACGAGCACAGCTACCCGCACTGCTGGCGCTGCCACACCGCGCTCCTGTACTACGCGCAGCCGTCCTGGTACATCAGGACCACCGCGGTCAAGGACGCGATGCTGCGCGAGAACGAGAAGACGAACTGGTTCCCGGAGTCGGTGAAGCAGGGCCGTTTCGGCGACTGGCTGAACAACAACATCGACTGGGCGCTCTCCCGCAACCGCTACTGGGGCACCCCGCTGCCCATCTGGCGCTGCGAGGACGACCACCTGACGTGCGTGGGCTCGCTGGCCGAGCTCTCCGACCTCACGGGCGCCGACCAGTCGTCCCTTGACCCCCACCGGCCGTACATCGACGCGGTCACCTTCCCGTGCACCGGCGAGGGCTGCTCGCTGACGGCGACGCGCGTCCCCGAGGTCATCGACGCCTGGTACGACTCGGGCTCGATGCCGTTCGCGCAGTACGGCTACCCGTACGAGAACAAGGAGCTCTTCGAGCAGCGCTACCCGGCGCAGTTCATCTCGGAGGCGATCGACCAGACCCGCGGCTGGTTCTACACGCTCATGGCGGTGGGCACGCTCGTCTTCGACAAGTCGTCGTACGAGAACGTCGTCTGCCTGGGCCACATCCTGGCCGAGGACGGCCGGAAGATGTCCAAGCACCTGGGCAACATCCTCCAGCCCATCCCGCTCATGGACCAGCACGGCGCGGACGCGGTGCGCTGGTTCATGGCGGCCGGCGGCTCCCCGTGGGCGGCCCGCCGGGTCGGCCACAGCACGATCCAGGAGGTCGTGCGCAAGACGCTCCTCACGTACTGGAACACGGTGGCCTTCCAGGCCCTGTACGCCCGTACGTCGAACTGGGCCCCCGGCGCCGCCGACCCGGCTCCGGCGGACCGCCCGGTCCTGGACCGCTGGCTGCTGTCCGAGCTGCACGCGCTGACGGACCAGGTCACACAGGCGCTGGAGTCGTACGACACCCAGCGGGCGGGCAAGCTGCTGTCCGCCTTCGTCGACGACCTGTCGAACTGGTACGTACGCCGCTCGCGCCGCCGCTTCTGGCAGGGCGACAAGGCGGCGCTGCGCACGCTGCACGACGTGGTGGAGACGGTCACGCGCCTGATGGCCCCGCTCACGCCGTTCATCACCGAGCGGGTCTGGCAGGACATGGTCGTCCCGGTCACGCCGGACGCCCCGGAGTCGGTCCACCTCTCGACGTGGCCCGAGCCGGACCTCTCGGCCATCGACCCGACCCTTTCCCGCCAGATGGCGCTGGTACGCCGCCTGGTGGAGCTGGGCCGCGCTACGCGGGCCGAGTCGGGCGTCAAGACCCGCCAGCCCCTCTCGCGCGCCCTGGTGGCCGCCTCGGGCTTCGAGACCCTGACGCCCGAGCTCCAGGCGCAGATCACCGAGGAGCTGAACGTCTCCTCGCTCGCCTCCCTCTCCGAGGTCGGCGGCTCGCTGGTCGACACGACCGCGAAGGCGAACTTCCGGGCCCTGGGCAAGCGCTTCGGCAAGGGTGTCCAGGCGGTGGCCAAGGCGGTGGCGGAGGCGGACGCGGCCGCGCTCTCGCTGGCCCTGCGCGAGGGCACGGCGACGGTCACGGTGGACGGCGAGAAGGTCTCCCTCTCCCCGGACGAGGTGATCATCACCGAGACGCCGCGCGAGGGCTGGTCGGTGGCCTCCGACTCGGGCGCGACGGTCGCCCTGGACCTGGAGATCACCCCCGGCCTGCGGCGCGCGGGTCTGGCCCGTGACGCGATCCGCCTGATCCAGGAGGCCCGCAAGAACAGCGGCCTGGACGTGGCGGACCGTATCGCCGTCCGCTGGTCGGCGGACTCCGCCGAGACGGCGGAGGCCCTCACCGAGCACGCGGGCCTGATCGCGGACGAGGTCCTGGCGCTGGACTTCGCCGCGGCGGAGGCGGACGCGTCGTACGGCGCCCCGTTCACGGACGAGTCCCTGTCCCTGACCTTCCGCCTGCGCAAGACGGAGGCGTAACCCCCCGCCGAAGGGCCCGGCCGACGACATCGGCCGGGCCCTTCGCCGTTCCTCCGGAGCGACGGCCCCACCCCCGGCCGGTCCTACTACAACGCCTCGATCAGCCATCCGGCCCAGTGCAGCCCGCCCAACCCACCCAAGCCCGTCCGCCGCCTGAGCCGATCCAGGCCGCCAGGGCGCCCCCTCCCCCGCCCTCGATCGCCGGTTCAGCCGTCCGGCGCCTGGGGGCCCTCCCCTTCCCCGTCCCGCCGATCCAGCCCGCCCGCCCGGGGCCCTCTCCCGCCGATTCAGCCCGTCCGGCGTTTGAGGACCGGGGCCCGGGGCGAACCCCGGTTCGGGAAGGGGCGGGTTGGGGAAAGCCCGCTGCAGGCGCCCCTCACGCACCCCACCGCACCCGCCCGGGCCCGCGTTCACGCGCAAAAGGGCCGGGCCCCGGGGAAAGAATCCCCGGGGCCCGGCCCTCAGCCTGCCGACGGCTACGCGCACAGCGCGCGCACGGCCGTCAGTTGTCGTCCTCGTCGATCAGGAAGCCGCGCATCGGCGACGGCGCCTGCTGCATCGGCTGCGGCGCCTGCGGACGGACCGGAGCCATCGGCTGGGTCATCGCCGGCGACATCTGCTGCTGGCCGCCGTACGACGGACCGTTCGAGGACGGGCCACCGTGGCCGCCCATGGACGGGTTGCCACCCATGGAGTGACCCATCGCACCCGCACCGGCCGGTGCCATCGACCCGCTCATCTGCGGGGCCGGCGGCAGCGACGCGGTCGCCGGGGTACGCGGCGGAGCCAGCGAGTCGTCCGCCTGGGTCTCCAGCTGACGCAGCTGGCTCTCCAGGTAGGACTTCAGACGGGTCCGGTACTCGCGCTCGAAGCCACGCAGGTCCTCGACCTTGCGCTCCAGCGTCGCGCGGGCGGACTCCAGCGAGCCCATCGCCACGCGGTGCTTCTCCTGCGCGTCCCGCTCCAGCGCGTCGGCCTTCGCACGGGCGTCCCGCTCCAGACCCTCGGCGCGGCTGCGAGCCTCACCGACGATCTTGTTGGCCTCGGAACGCGCCTCGGCGATCGCCTGGTCGGCGGTCTGCTGCGCCAGCGACAGGACACGGGCGGCGCTGTCGCCGCCGGGGCCCTGACCGGGCTGCGGGAGCTGCGGACCGTGGCCGCCCATGGGGCCGCCCATCGGACCGCCCATGCCCTGGCCCATCTGGCCCTGCATCTGGCCCTGGCCCATCTGGCCCTGGCCCATCTGCCCCTGCATCTGGCCCTGACCCATGGGACCCTGCCCCATCGGACCGGGACCGTGCTGGCCCTGCGGACCCTGGCCGAGCTGGCCCTGGCCGTGCTGGCCCTGCTGACCGTGGCCGCTGGGACCCGCGGGCAGCTGCGGCGCGCCACCGGGCAGCTGGGGCGGACCCATCTGCGGCGGCTGCTGCTGGACCGGCGGGCCGGATATGGCGGCGGGCACGGGTGCGCCGGGACGATCCTGCTGCTCCGGCGGCTTGCGCATACCCTGCTGCTGCTGGTTCTGCGCGGCGGCACGCGTCGCGGCGGCCAGCTTCGCGCGAAGATCCTCGTTCTCGCGCAGCAGGCGCGTCAGTTCAGCTTCGACCTCGTCGAGGAAGGCATCGACCTCGTCCTCGTCATAGCCTTCTCGGAGGCGGACGGTCGTGAACTGCTTGTTCCGCACGTCCTCGGGGGTCAACGGCATCTCTTCTTCACCTCTACGTAGTCGTCGGCAGTCGGCAAGACCGTATCGCTCACAGCCTGATCACGATGCTGATCAGGATGTAAACGATGATCATCAGAACGAAGAAGGACAGGTCGAGTGCCACGCCCCCGAGACGCAGCGGCGGAATGAACCGCCGCAGAAGCTTGAGCGGTGGATCGGTGACAGTGTAGGTGGCCTCCAGAACGACCACCATCGCCTTGCCGGGTTCCCATGAGCGGGCGAACTGGAAGACGTAATCCATGACCAGCCGAAAGATCAGGACGATCAGGAAGCACATCAGCGCGATGTAGATCACCTGTAGTGCGACGCTCATCTCGCGCTTCCCTCTCCCCGTGCTCTCGTGGCTCCGGCCTCCCGGCCGGTTCGTTCCGGTGACGTGTCTCAGCTCTGGTTGAAGAAACCGCCCTCTGCGATACGGGCCTTGTCCTCCGCCGTGACATCGACGTTAGCAGGCGACAACAGGAACACCTTCTGCGTCACTCGCTCAATGCTGCCATGCAGCCCGAAGACGAGTCCTGCCGCAAAGTCGACAAGTCGCTTCGCGTCGGTGTCGTCCATCTCGGTCAGGTTCATGATCACCGGAGTGCCCTCGCGGAAGTGTTCCCCGATGGTACGGGCCTCGTTGTACGTCCGCGGGTGCAGCGTGGTGATGCGGTACGGCTCCCGCTCGGACACGACCTTGGGCATGATCACCGGTGCGTTCTTCTCCAGGTTCGGACGTTCAGGTGTGATGGATGCCACGGGGGCAATACGGGCCGGTCGTCCGATTTCCGCGGAAAGCGGAGCGACGTGGGGCACCGGCTCGCGCTGCGCGGGCGGCTGCACCACGCGGACCGGCTCTTCGTGCCGCTCCTGGTGCGGGGGCTGGTGCCGGCGGTGCTCCCGCTCGGGCTCCGGCTCGGGCTCGAAATCGTCATCGGGATCGAAACCCCGGCCGTCGTACCCATCGTCCTCCACGAGGCCGAGGTAGACCGCCATCTTGCGCATCGCGCCGGCCATTCTCTGAGTCCTCCGCTCTGTGGTGGATCGCCCTTGTTGCCAACGTGCAGCGTCACCAAGTGCCCGCGATCCACTCGGCCCGCCCACCTATCAGTGGGAATGACCATATTTTCTGCTGTGGTCCGACTTGCTTCGCGACGTTACCCGAGCCGGGGTCGGACTCCGAGTACCGCAGTACCGACGCGTACATGTGTCGCTCCGGCGGCCACGGCCTGCTCGAGGTCCGTACTCATCCCTGCCGAGACCATGTTGGCAGCAGGATGAGCCGCGCGCAGGCTGGATGAGAATTCCATCAGCCGCTCGAACGCCGCCTGTTCGCGGCCCGCGTACGGTCCGGCGAGCGGCGCGACGGTCATCAGACCGCCGAGTCTCAGACCGGGGGCCTCCGCCACCTTCGCGGCCAACTCCCCGATGCCGTCCGGCGCCACGCCGCCGCGCTCCCCCCGCTCGCCCGACTCCGCGTCCAGTGCGACCTGGATGAGGCAGTCGAGTTCACGGCCGACTCGTACCGCCGCAGCGGACAGTGCCGTGACGAGCTTCGCCCGGTCCACGGACTGCACGACATCGGCGTAACTCGCCACAGAACGGACCTTATTGGTCTGAAGTTGTCCGACGAAGTGCCACCTGAGCGGCAGGTCCGACGACTCGGCCGCCTTGGGAGCGGCCTCCTGGTCCTTGTTCTCCGCGACGTGCCGCACGCCGAGTTCGGCCAGCAGCCGCACATCGCTCGCCGGGTAGGTCTTGGTGACCACGATCAGGGTCACCTCGTCGCGCGCCCGCCCCGCCGCCGCGCACGCGCTGGCGATACGTTCCTCCACCCGCGCGAGATTCGCTGCGAGTTGCGCCTTGCGGTCCGTCATGCCCTTTCCTCCCCCGCGGCCTTGCGGGCGCCCGAGGCGCCGTCCAGCCAGACATATCCGGCAAGCCGCCCCGTGGTGCGGTCCCGGCGGTACGAGAAGTGGTCGCGCGACTCCAGCGTGCAGACCGGCGACTGCCACCGGTCGTGCACGCCGAGCGCTTCGAGCTGGGCGTGCACACCGGCGGTCACGTCGACGGCCGGAGTGCCCCAGCTCGTCTCCGACCAGGCGGCGGGCACGGCCTGCGCGACCTCGTCCCGCATGTGCTCCGGGACCTCGTAGCAGCGCCCGCACACGGCGGGCCCCGTCCGCGCGGTGATACGGGAAGGGTCGGCGCCCAGTGTGATCATCGCCTCGACGGCCGCGGGAACCACTCCCGCGACCATGCCGGGGCGTCCCGCGTGAGCGGCGGCCACTACACCGGCGACGGGGTCGGCGAGCAGAACGGGGGTGCAGTCCGCGGTGAGCACGGCGAGGGCGAGCCCGCGCCGCGCGGTCACGACCGCGTCGACGGACGGGACCGCGTCGCCGTCCCACGGCCCGTCGACCACGGCCACGTCCCGCCCGTGCACCTGGTTCATCCAGACGACCAGGCCGGGGTCGATCCCGAGCGACTTCGCGGCCAGTTCGCGGTTGCCGAGCACGGCGGCGGGGTCGTCGCCGACCGCGCCGCCGAGATTGAGCTCCTCGTACGGAACGGCGCTCACCCCGCCCCACCTGTCGGTGAAGGCGAAGTGGGCGCCGCCCACGTGTATCGCGTCGTGCTGCACTGTCACTTCAAGAAGTCCGGGACATCCAGCTCTTCGGCCTGGCTGTCGTACGGACGGGCCGGCGGTACGTGCGGCGGAGCGACCGGCGTGTTCGGAAGCTCGGCCACCGGCGCGGGCTCGGCCTGGACCGGAGCGGGCTCCTCGCGCTCGCGCGGAGGGACCGTGCCGATGCCACTGGACGGCCGCGACGTCTCCGCCGGCCGGGAGGGCGCGGGCTCCTCGCGCTTGGCCGCCGCCCCGGAACTGGCTCCGAGGACGTTCTCGCGGCGGGCCGGCGGCTGCCCGCCGTCGAAGCCCGCGGCGATGACCGTGACCCGTACCTCGTCGCCCAGCGCGTCGTCGATCACCGCACCGAAGATGATGTTGGCCTCGGGGTGGGCGGCCTCGCTCACCAGTTGCGCGGCCTCGTTGATCTCGAAGAGACCGAGGTCGCTGCCGCCGGAGATGGAGAGCAGCACGCCGCGGGCGCCGTCGATGGACGCCTCCAGGAGCGGCGAGGAGATCGCCATCTCGGCCGCCGCCACCGCGCGGTCGTCGCCGCGCGCGGAGCCGATGCCCATGAGGGCCGAACCGGCCTCGGACATGACCGACTTGACGTCGGCGAAGTCGAGGTTGATGAGACCGGGGGTGGTGATGAGGTCGGTGATGCCCTGGACGCCGCTCAGCAGGACCTGGTCCGCCGACTTGAAGGCGTCCAGCACGCTGACCTGGCGGTCCGAGATGGACAGCAGCCGGTCGTTCGGGATGACGATGAGGGTGTCGACCTCTTCGCGGAGCTCGGCGATGCCGTCCTCCGCCTGGTTCGCGCGGCGCCGGCCCTCGAAGGTGAACGGGCGGGTGACCACGCCGATCGTGAGGGCGCCGAGCGAGCGCGCGATGTTGGCGACGACGGGTGCGCCACCCGTTCCGGTACCGCCGCCTTCGCCGGCGGTGACGAAGACCATGTCGGCCCCCTTGAGGACCTCCTCGATCTCCTCGCGGTGGTCCTCTGCCGCCTTGCGGCCGACTGCCGGGTTGGCCCCGGCGCCGAGGCCGCGGGTCAGTTCACGTCCGACGTCGAGCTTGACGTCGGCGTCGCTCATCAACAGGGCTTGCGCATCGGTGTTGATCGCGATGAACTCGACGCCCTTGAGACCGACCTCGATCATTCGGTTGATGGCATTGACACCACCGCCGCCGACACCGATGACCTTGATGACTGCGAGGTAGTTCTGCGGTGCTGCCACGTCGAAGGCCTCTCGCCTCGAGTTACGTGCCGCCGCGGAGTTGCAGCGCCGCGACGACTGATGCCGATTGGGACGGTCCGAACGCCGACCCGAACCCTAACGGTGAAGTTTAGGGTTACCAGTGTGTCTGTTCCTTGGACTCTCCGAACAGGACACTAAGTCGACAAGTGGCGCACGTTCAACGAACACGCCGAACCTCCCGTTTTTCTTTTCACCCTATGTGATCACCCATATCGCTGGCCAACCAGGGTGCTGGCCAGCACGTATGACCGTCAACTCCCCGACACGGCGGGGGCGGTGGGCGCACTCACATTGAAGTGCCCGGCCTCCGGAGCTGCTTTCATGAGGGCCTTCAGCGCGTGCGCCTTCGCCCGGCCCTGCTCGGCGCTGCCCCAGACGACCGTACGGTCTCCGGCGAGGCCCAGGGTGATGGAGTCGTACGAGCGGACCTGGACGGTCCGCACGTCGCCGGCCACGGACTGCGGCAGGTCGCCGGTGACCCGCACCGCCTCCCGCAGCAGCCGGTCCGCGCCGAACCGGCGCAGGCTCGGGGAGTCGCCGGCGGCCAGTTCCAGCAGCGGCACGCCCGCGGGCGCCCTGGCGACCGTGGCGAACCGCACACCCTCGTCGTCCACTTCGACGAACTTCGCCCCCTTTTCGATGAGCAGGACCGGCTTGCGTTCCGCCACATCCAGGCTGATCGTGTGCGGCCACGAGCGGACCACGTCCACCGAGTCGATACGGGGCAGCTTCCGGCGCAGCCGCTCCTCGATCTCGTCCGTGTCGACCGAGACCAGCGGCACGCCGACCGGCACCGCCGCGGCGCCGAGCACCTCACCGGGCGTCAGAACCCGCGTTCCGGACGGCTCGACCCGCTCCACACGAAGCCAGGAGGAGCCGTACAGCACCCAGACCCCGCCCGCGGTGAGCAGGACCGCCAGGACCACCGCCAGGATCAGGACGCCGCGCCCGGGCAGCCGCGGCAGGCGGCCGCCCGGAGACCCGCCGAGCGGCGGGCGGGCCGCCGACGGCCCCCGCGCCTGTCGTGCACCGCGCTGGGCGGTCGTCGGTCCGGCCACTGCCTGTCGCCTCCTGGCACCTGCGTCGGTGGGCCGTTCAGCCGGCCCTGCGTGCGGCGATCGCCTCGTACACCATGCCGACGAGCAGGTCGTCGGCGTCCCGGCGGCCGAACTCGGCGGCGGCGCGGGACATCTCGTAGAGCCGGTGCGGGTCCGCGAGGACCGGGAGCACCTGGCTCTGCACCCATTCCGGCGTCAGCTGCGCGTCGTCGACCAGCAGGCCGCCTCCGGCGTTGACCACCGGCTGGGCGTTGAGCCGCTGCTCGCCGTTGCCGATGGGCAGCGGGACGTAGGCGGCCGGGAGCCCGACGGCGGAGAGTTCGGCGACGGTCATCGCGCCCGCGCGGCAGAGCATCATGTCGGCCGCGGCGTACGCGAGGTCCATCCGGTCCACGTACGGTACCGGGACGTAGGGCGGCATCCCGGGCATGTTGTCTACGCGCGGCAGTTCGTTCTTGGGGCCGACCGCGTGCAGGATCTGGATGCCGGAGCGCTGGAGCACCGGCGCGACCTGCTGGATCACCTCGTTGAGGCGCCGCGCGCCCTGCGAGCCGCCGGAGACCAGCAGCGTCGGCAGGTTCGGGTCGAGGTTGAAGGCGGCACGCGCCTCGGGACGGACCCGGGCCCGGTCGAGGGTGGCGATGGTGCGGCGCAGCGGGATGCCGATGTAGCGGGCGCCGCGCAGCTTGCTGTCGGGGGTGGAGACGGCCACGGCGTGCGCGTAACGCGAGCCGATCTTGTTGGCCAGGCCCGGCCTCGCGTTGGCCTCGTGGACGATGATCGGTACGCCGAGGCGCTTGGCCGCGAGGTAGCCGGGCAGGGCGACGTAACCGCCGAAGCCGACGACGCAGTCCGCCTTCGTACGCTCCAGGATCTGCTCCGCGGCCTTGATGGTGCCGCGGAGCCGCCCGGGGACGGTGATCAGTTCCGGGGTGGGCTTGCGGGGCAGCGGAACCGCGGGGATCAGCCCGAGTTCGTAGCCGCGCTCGGGTACGAGCCTGGTCTCGAGCCCGCGCTCCGTGCCGAGGGCTGTGATGCCCACGGAAGGGTCCTGCCTCCGCAGTGCGTCCGCGAGGGCGAGCGCGGGCTCGATGTGGCCGGCGGTCCCCCCACCGGCGAGTACGACATGCACCGAAATTCACCGCTCTCCGGACGGACGCTTCTTGACGCGCCGTCTCATCGTCTTCCATCTCACCCCGGCCCCTTTGCCAAGGACTGTCCTTCGCATGGCGAGGGCGGCCTTCGCAGCGGGATCCTCTCGCGCGAAGGCGATCAGCAACCCTACGGCGAACATGGTCGGCAGCAGGGAGGAGCCCCCGTACGAGAACAGCGGGAGCGGGACACCGGCGATCGGCAGCAGACCGAGCACCGCACCGATGTTGACCACGGCCTGGGCCGTGATCCAGGTGGTCACACCTCCCGCGGCGTACCTCACGAAGGGGTCCTCCGTGCGTCCGGCCACGCGGATACCCGCATAGCCTAGAGCCGCGAAGAGGGCGAGTACCGACAGCGTCCCCGCCAGACCCAGTTCCTCGCCGGTGATGGCGAAGATGAAGTCGGTGTGCGGCTCCGGGAGTTGACCCCATTTCTCCACACTTGCCCCCAGCCCGGAACCGAACCATCCGCCCGAGGCGAGAGCATAGATTCCGTGCACCGCCTGCCAGCATTCACCCTTGGGACCGAGATCGGTCGCGCCCGTGCACGCGAGCCGTGACATCCGGTTGGCGTTGCTGCTGATGAGGACGAAGCCGACGAAGGCGGCGAAGCCGAGGACGCCGGCGAAGAGCCGGGTGGGCGCCCCCGCGAGCCACAGCAGGCCGAAGAGGATCGCGGTGAGGAGGATCGCCGTGCCCATGTCGCCGCCGAGCATGATCAGACCGAGCAGCAGGAAGGCGACGGGCACGAGGGGCACCAGCATGTGCTTCCACTGGGTCAGCAGCCGCCTGTCCTGCTTGCGGGCGAGCAGGTCGGCTCCCCACAGGACGAGGGCCAGCTTGCCGAACTCGCTGGGCTGGAGCATGAACGGGCCGCCGAGCGAGATCCAGTTCTGGTTGCCGCCGATGGCGACTCCTATCCCGGGGATCTGGACGAGCACCATCAGGAAGACGGTCACGGCCAGCAGCGGGTAGGACAGCGCCCGGTGCAGCTTGGCGGGCATCCGGGAGGCGGCGAGGAGCAGGGCGGTGCCGATGACCGCCGCGACGAACTGCTTGCGGAAGAAGTACGACGCGGGCAGCGACAGCTCCAGCGCCTTGATCATCGAGGCGGAGTAGACCATCACGAGGCCCAGCACGGTGATCAGCAGGGAGCTGCCCAGAATGAGGTAGTACGCCGTGAGCGGCCGGTCCCAGGTGCGCCGCGCCTGCTCGTACAGCCTGCGCAGCCGGTTCTCGCCGGGCGGTCCGCCGCGAAACGCGCTCCGGCGCCGTGCGGCGGGCGGACGGCGGGCGGGGCGCGTCCCCGCCGACCGGGCCCCGGCCGTCCCCGAACGCCCGCGCAGCACGCCGCGGGCGCGCGGGGCGATGTCGTCGGCCAACATCTCGGTGTCCCCTCCACTCATGAGCTGCGCCGACCGGTCCGTGGCGCGGGGACCGGTCCGCTAGTCGCGCTCCGGAGCCAACGCGCGTACGGCGGCGGCGAATGCCTCGCCACGCTTGTTGTAGTTGGTGAACATGTCCATGGAGGCGCAGGCCGGGGCCAGCAGGACCGTGTCCCCGGGCCGTGCGAGCCGCGCCGCTTCCCCGACCGCCGCCGACATCGCCCCAGTGTCGGTCCGGTCGAGGTCGACCACCGGTACTTCGGGCGCGTGTCGCGCGAGGGCTTCGCGGATCAGGGCGCGGTCGGCACCGATGAGGACGGCGGCGCGCAGGCGCTTCGCCGACTTCTGGACGAGCTCGTCGAAGGTGGCGCCCTTGGCGAGGCCGCCCGCGATCCACACGATCGGGTCGTACGCCGCGAGCGACGCCTCGGCGGCGTGCGTGTTGGTGGCCTTCGAGTCGTCGACGTACGCGACGCCGGCCACGTCCGCGACGTGCTCGATGCGGTGGGCGTCGGGGCGGAAGGCGCGCAGGCCGTCGCGCACGGCGCCGGGCTCGACGCCGTAGGCGCGGGCCAGGGCCGCCGCGGCGAGGGCGTTGGCGACGTTGTGCGGGGCGGGCGGATTGACGTCGGAGACGTCCGCGAGCTCCTGGGCGTTCTTCTGGCGGTTAGCGACGAAGGCGCGGTCGACCAGGATGCCGTCGACGACGCCGAGTTGGGACGGCGCGGGCGGGCCGAGGGTGAAGCCGATCGCGCGGCAGCCCTCCTCGACGTCTGCCTCGCGGACCAGGGCCTCGGTCGCCGGGTCGGACGCGTTGTAGACGCACGCGACCTGGTTGCCCTCGTAGATCCGGCCCTTGTCGGCGGCGTACGCCTCCATGGAGCCGTGCCAGTCGAGGTGGTCGGGGGCGAGGTTCAGCACGGCCGCGGAGTGGGCGCGCAGCGAGGGCGCCCAGTGCAGCTGGTAGCTGGAGAGCTCGACGGCCAGTACGTCGTACTCCTCGTCGCCGAGGACGGCGTCGAGCAGCGATACGCCGATGTTGCCGACGGCGGCGGTCCGCAGGCCGGCGGCCTCCAGGATGGAGGCCAGCATGCGCACGGTCGTGGTCTTGCCGTTGGTGCCGGTGACCGCGAGCCAGGGAGCCGGCTCCCGGCGGCCGTGGCCGCGCAGGCGCCACGCCAGCTCGACGTCGCCCCAGATCTCCACGCCCGCCTCGGCGGCGGCCAGGAAGAGCGGCTTGTCGGGCTTCCAGCCGGGAGCGGTGACGACGAGCTCGGTGCCCTCGGGGAGGGTCGCGCCGTCGCCGAGGCGCACGGTCACGCCGAGCGCCTCCAGTTCGGCGGCCTGGGCCCGCGCGCGCGCGTCGTCGCCGTCGTTGACGACGGTGACGTGGGCCCCGAGCCCCCGCAGCACCCGTGCCGCGGGGATCCCGGAGACGCCGAGACCCGCGACGGTCACCCGCTTGCCGGCCCAGGTCGCTTCTGTCACTTGTCGGCCGCCCAGCCCGCGTAGAAGAGCCCGAGGCCGACGATCACGCACATGCCCTGGATGATCCAGAAGCGGACCACCACGAGGACTTCGGACCAGCCCTTGAGCTCGAAGTGATGCTGGAGCGGCGCCATCTTGAAGACGCGCTTGCCGGTCAGCTTGAACGAGCCGACCTGGATCACGACGGACATCGTGATGAGGACGAACAGGCCGCCGAGGAGCGCCATCAGGAACTCGGTGCGCGAGCAGATCGCCAGACCCGCGAGCGCGCCGCCGAGGGCGAGCGAGCCGGTGTCGCCCATGAAGATCTTGGCGGGCGAGGTGTTCCACCACAGGAAGCCGAAGCAGGCGCCCATGAGGGCGGCGGCGACGACCGCGAGGTCCAGGGGGTCGCGTACTTCGAAGCAGGCGTCCGGGTTGGTCAGGCTCAGCGCGTCCGCGCAGGACTCCTGGAACTGCCACAGACCGATGAAGGTGTACGCGCCGAAGACCATCACGGAGGCGCCGGTGGCGAGTCCGTCGAGGCCGTCGGTGAGGTTCACGCCGTTCGACATCGCCAGGATCATGAACAGCGCCCAGACGACGAACAGCACCGGGCCGATGGACCAGCCGAAGTCCTGGACGAAGGACAGCTTGGTGGACGCCGGGGCGAGGCCGCGGAAGTCCTTGAACTGCAGGGCCAGCACCGCGAAGGCGATGCCGACGATCAGCTGTCCGGCCATCTTCGCCTTGGCCCGCAGGCCCAGCGAACGCTGCTTGACGATCTTGATGTAGTCGTCGAGGAAGCCGACCAGGCCCATGCCCGCCATGAGGAAGAGCACCAGCAGGCCGGAGGCGCTCGGCTTCTCGCCGGTGATCACCTTCGCCAGGGCATACGCGATGAGCGTGGCAAGGATGAAGGCGATGCCGCCCATGGTCGGGGTGCCGCGCTTGCCGTGGTGGCCGCGCGGACCGTCGTCCCGGATGAACTGCCCGTATCCCTTGCGGGCCAGCAGTTTGATCAGCAGCGGGGTGCCGATCAGGGTCAGAAAGAGCCCAATGGCTCCCGCGAAGAGGATCTGCCTCATCGGCCGGCGACCTCACCCTCGGCACGGTGGTCGAGGAGCGCCTGCGCGACCCGCTCGAGACCGACCGACCTGGAAGCCTTCACCAGCACGACGTCTCCCGGACGCAGCTCACTGCGCAACAGGTCGACCGCCGCCTGCGCGTCGGACACGTGCACCGACTCCTCACCCCACGAACCCTCGTTGTAAGCGCCCAGCTGCAGCCAGGACGCTTCCCTGCCCCCGACCGCCACGAGCTTGCTGACGTTGAGCCGGACGGCGAGCCGTCCGACCGCGTCGTGCTCGGCGAGCGAATCGTCACCCAGCTCGGCCATCTGTCCGAGCACCGCCCACGTACGACGCCCCTGGCCCATGGCCGCGAGCGCGCGCAGGGCGGCTCGCATGGATTCGGGGTTCGCGTTGTAGGCGTCGTTGACGACTGTCACGCCGTCAGGACGCTCGGTGACCTCCATGCGCCAGCGGGACAGCGTGCCCGCCTCGGAGAGCGCGGTGGCGATCTCGTCGACGGACATGCCCAGCTCATGGGCGACGGCGGCCGCGGCGAGCGCGTTCGACACGTGGTGCTCACCGTACAGCCGCATGGTCACGTCACTGCACCCGGTGGGTGTGTGAAGGAGGAAGGCCGGCTGTCCGGTGCCGGTGAGCCGGACGTTCTCGGCCCGTACGTCCGCATCTGCGGCTTCGCCGAAGAGCACCACGCGGGCCTTGGTCCGGGACGACATGGCCCGTACGAGCTGGTCGTCGGCGTTGAGGACGGCCACGCCGCCCTCCTCCGCCGGCGGCAGCGCCTCCACCATCTCGCCCTTGGCCTGCGCGATCTGCTCGCGGCCGCCGAACTCGCCGATGTGGGCGGTGCCGACGTTCAGGACGAGACCGATGTGCGGCGGGGTCAGCTCGGCGAGGTACCGGATGTGGCCGATGCCGCGCGCGCCCATCTCGAGGACCAGGTGCTCGGTCTCCTCGGTGGCGCGCAGGGCGGTGAGGGGCAGGCCGATCTCGTTGTTGAGGGAGCCGGGCGTCCAGACCGTGGGGGCCTTGTGCTCCAGCAGCTGGGCGATCAGGTCCTTGGTCGACGTCTTGCCGGCGGAGCCGGTGAGGGCGACGACCTTGGTGCCGAGCCGTCCGACGACGGCGCGGGCCAGGGCGCCCAGCGCCTCGGTGACGTCGTCCACGACGATGGCGGGCACGCCGACCGGCCGGGTGGCCAGTACGGCGGTCGCGCCGGCGGCGACAGCCCGCTCGGCGTAGTCGTGGCCGTCGACCTTCTCGCCGGCGAAGGCGGCGAACAGGCTGCCGGGGAGCACCTCGCGGGAGTCGATGACGACGGGCCCGGTGACCTGGAGGCCGCTGTCCGGTATGTCGTGCGACTGCCCGCCGGTGATTCCGGCGATCTCGGCGAGGGAGAGTGCGATCACGGGGTCACCCCGCTGTCGTGGAGGGCTCCGGCGCTGCGGATGGCCGCGCGGAGCACCTGGCGGTCGTCGAAGGGGCGTACCACTCCGGCGAGGTCCTGTCCCTGCTCGTGGCCCTTGCCCGCGACGAGGACGGTGTCGCCGGGCTTCGCGCGGGCCACCGCCGCGGCGATGGCCGAGGCCCGGTCCGCGTCGACGAGCACGTCGCCGCGCTCGTGCGCGGGCACCTCGGCGGCCCCGGCGAGCATGGCGGCGAGGATCGCGAGGGGGTCCTCGGAGCGCGGGTTGTCGGAGGTCAGTACAGCGGTGTCGGCGAGGCGGGCCGCGGCAGCGCCCATCGAGGGCCGTTTCTGCTTGTCGCGGTCGCCGCCGCAGCCGAGCACGATGTGCAGCTCGCCCTCGGTGACCTTGCGCAGCGCGCGCAGGACCGATTCGACGGCGTCCGTCTTGTGGGCGTAGTCGACGACGGCGAGGTACGGCTGGCCCTCGTCGACGCGCTCGAGGCGGCCCGGGACGCCCGGGACGGCGGCGATGCCGTCGGCGGCGGTCTGCGGGTCGACGCCGGCGACGGCGAGCGTCACGATCGCGGCGAGCGTGTTGGCGACGTTGAACGGGCCCGCCAGGGGGGCGGTCGCGGAGATCCGCTCGCCCTGGGGTCCGAGCACCGTGAACGTACTCGTGACGGGGCCGACTTCGACGGCCTCGGCGCGCCAGTCGGCGTCGGGGTGCCCCTCGGCGGAGAAGGAGGTGACCGGGACGCCGGACTCGGTGATGAGCCTGCGGCCGTACTCGTCGTCGAAGTTCACGACGCCGGTCCTGCTGCGCTCCGGGGTGAAGAGACGCGCCTTCGCCTGGAAGTAGTCCTCCATGTCGGAGTGGAATTCCATGTGCTCGGGGCTCAGGTTGTTGAAGACCGCGACGTCGAAGACGCAGCCGTCGACCCGGCCGAGCACCAGCGCGTGGCTGGAGACCTCCATGGCGACCGCCTCGACGCCGCGTTCGCGCATGACGGCGAACAGGGCCTGGAGGTCGGTGGCCTCGGGGGTGGTGCGCTCGGACTTGATGCGCTCGTCGCCGATGCGCATCTCGACCGTGCCGATGAGACCGGTCTTCCGGCCGGCCGCCCGCAGACCGCCCTCGACGAGGTACGCCGTGGTGGTCTTGCCGGACGTACCGGTGATGCCGAGCTGGAGCAGGGCGTCGCCGGGGTGGCCGTAGATCTCGGTGGCGAGCTCACCCATCCGGCCGCGCGGGTCCTCGACGACCAGGACCGGCAGACCGGTGGCCCCGGCTCTGGCGGCGCCGGCGGGGTCGGTCAGGATCGCGGCCGCGCCGAGACCCGCCGCCTGGGTGGCGAAGTCGGCGCCGTGGAGGCGCGCTCCGGGCAGGGCCGCGTACAGGTCGCCGGGCCTGACCGCGCGGGAATCGTGCGTGATACCGGTGACCCCGGCCGCGCTCTCGACGGCTCCGGCCTCGGCACCCAGCCGTTCGGCCAGCTCCCCGAGGGGTGTCGGGCGGACCTCGGCCGGCCGGGGCGCTCCGGGGTACGTCACCGGGGCGTCCTTCTGGGTGGTTTGGGACTGATCAGCGTGTGGCACGGCGGTGAGCGTACCGGGCGTACCCGGCCCCTCGCGAAACGAGGGGTGCCGACGCCCGGCCCCGTCGGCCGGTGACGGCGTCGGGAGACCGGACGAGGAGGGGCCGTTGGGCGCTTCGGGGTCTTCGGGGCTGCCGGGGTTCCGGGTGGTGGTTGTCACTGAGGGTCCTGAGTCACTCGCCGGGCGTGAAGGACACCGGCAGCCGGGCGGGCTTGCTGCCGGTCGGTGCGACCTGAAGGGTCTTGAGTGCGAACTCCATCACCTGCTTGTAGATGGGGCCGCAGATCTGGCCGCCGAAGTAGCTGCCCCTGGTCGGGTTCTGGATGGCGCAGTAGACGGTGATCCGTGGCTTGTCTGCGGGTGCGAACCCGGCGAAGGACGCGGTGTAGCCCTTGTAGCGCCCCGTGGCCGGGTCCACCCGGTTGGAGGTGCCGGTCTTGCCGCCGACGCGGTAGCCCGGGATGCGGGCCTTGGTGCCCGTGCCCTCCTCGTCGTCCACCACCGACTCCAGCATGGTGGCCAGGGTCTTGGCGGTCTTCTCGCTGACGACCCTGGTCTTCTTGGGCGCCGGCGCCGGGGTGAACCGGCCGTCGGGCCCCTTGGTGCCGCGCACGAGGGTTGGCTGGATCCGTACGCCGCCGTTGGCGATCGTCGAGTAGACGGAGGCCGCCTGCATGGCGTTGAGCGACAGCCCCTGGCCGAAGGGGATCGTGTACTGCTGCGAGGTGCTCCAGTCCTCGGGCGCCGCCAGGATCCCCGACGTCTCGCCCGGGTAGCCGAGGCCGCTGGGCCGGCCGATGCCGAACTTGTGCAGGTAGGAGTGCAGGACCCGGTTGGCCTCGCGGCGGGTCTTGCCGAGCTGCTCGGTCGCGAGGATCGTGCCGATGTTGCTGGACTTGGCGAGTACGCCGTTGAGCGTGAGGTACCAGGTCGGATGGTCGATGTCGTCCTTGAACAGCCGGTCGCCCCGGTGCAGCCGGTTCGGTACGACGACGTGGGTGCCGGGCGCCGCCGCGTTCTCCTCCAGTACCGCCGCCATGGACATGACCTTGGCCGTGGAGCCGGGTTCGTACGCGTCCTGGAGGGCGGCATTGCCCATGGCCGCGGCGTCGGCCTGCGAGAGGTCGTTCGGGTCGAACCCGGGCGCGTTGGCCATGGCAAGGACCTCGCCGGTGCGGGTGTCCTGGACTATCACGTACCCGCGGTCAGCGCCGGACTTGCGCACCTGCTCGGAGATGGCGTCCTGGGCGGCCCACTGGATGTCGCGGTCGATGGTCAGCTCGATGTCCGAGCCCGGCACGGCGGGCACCTCGCGGGCGCCCACGGTGGGCACCCTGCGGCCGCCGGACTGGGCGTACGTGATCTCCCCGTCCCGGCCCGCGAGCTCCTCGTCCAGCAGGGTCTCCAGACCGCCCGCGCCCTTGCCCTCGGCGTTGACGTAACCGAGTATCCCGGCGGCGAGGTCGCCGTTCGGGTAGACCCGCTTGCTGCTCGCCTCCTGGAAGACGCCGATGAGCACGTTGACGCCCTTGCCGCCCTTGGCCCTGTCCGCGGCGGCCTTCTCGGCGAAGACGCTCTTGAGGTCCTTGATCTGGTTCCAGATCTGCGGCGTCTGGCGACGGGCCAGTACGGCGTACTTGTCCTTGGGGTCCTTCAGCTTCTTCGCCAGGTCGTCCGCGTCCTTGCGGAGGATCGGCGCGAGGAGCGCGGCGGCCTGCTCGGGCGCGTCCGGGGCCCTGGTGAACTCCCGGGTGAACATCGACGGGTCGGCGGTGATGTCGTGCGCGTCGACGCTGGTGGCCAGCGCGATGCCGCCGCGGTCGGTGATCTGGCCGCGCTCGGCGGCCAGCGTGGAACTGGAGTAGCGGTTCTTCTCGGCCTTGGCGGTGTACGTGCTGGCGCCGACGGCCTGGACCTGGAGCAGCCGTACGACGAAGGCCAGCATGACCAGGGTCAGCCCGACGCCGACCAGCCGCAGCCGCGGCCTGGGGCTGCCGAGCACCAGCGACCGGGCGGCCTTGGGTGCGGGGCGGGGTCGCGCCACGGGAGGGCGCGCCTTGGGCCGCGCGGAGGGCTTCGGGCGTCCGCCGCCGTGCGGTCGCCCGGGGCCGGGCACACGGCGGCGCGGTGGTTCCTGGGGGGGCACTGCGTCACCTGCCGGGGGTCGTGGTCGGCTTCACGGACGGGACGGGGTGGCTGCGGGTCCGGCCGGCCGGATGCGGGCGGACCGGCGGGTACGGGCCTACGGCACCGGGCCGGGAGCGGGCGGGCCGGCCGGAGCCGGTGGAGCGGCCGGCGGGGACGCGGCAGGCGCCGGGACGGCCGGGTCCGGCGGAGCGCCGGGGGCGGGCGAAGCGGGCGGGGCCTGGGCCGGCGGGGAGGGGAACACCACCGGGGGCGGCCCGGGAGCCGGGAGGCTGAGCGGCGCACGGCGGGCGAGCGCCGCGGCCGACGCCCGGGAGGGCTCGCCCCGGACCGTGCCGTCGGGGCCGAGGAACGCGGGGCTGCCACCCGGCACCATGCCGAGTTCACGGGCCCTGCGCTCCAGCGCGCCGGGCGCGGACCGGTCGTCCACGTCCTGCTGGAGCGCCTGCTCCTCGTCGGTCAGTTCGGTGGTCCGCTTCTTCAGCTCGCTCAGCTTGAACGAGCCTTCGTTGAGCGAGGAGTTCAGCAGCAGCAGTGTGATGAGACCACCGCCGAGCAGCAGCACGACCAGCAGTACGAAGGGGGTCCTGGCCGCCTGGTTAGGCCCCGACGGCATCAGCCGCGACAACCGCGCGGCGCGCCCCTTCAGCTGCTTGGCCGGTTTGGTCACAGCACGTCCTCCCGGATGCGCTGCGCCCCCCGCAGCCGGGCCGGGGCGGCGCGGCGGTTCTCCGCGATCTCTTCCTCGGTCGGCAGTTCCGCGCCGCGCGTCAGCAGTTTCAGCCGCGGCTGGTAGCGCTCGGGCACGACCGGCAGGCCGGGCGGCGCCGTGTTGGCGGCGCCCGCCGCGAAGACCTGCTTGACCAGGCGGTCCTCCAGCGAGTGGTACGACAGGACCGCGATCCGGCCGTCCACGGCGAGCGACTTCACGGCCGCCGGGATCGCCCGCTCCAGCACGCTGAGCTCACCGTTGACCTCGATGCGCAGCGCCTGGAACGTGCGCTTGGCCGGGTTGCCGCCGGTGCGCTTCGCGGCCTGCGGCAGTGCGTCCCGGATCAGCTCGACGAGCCGGGCGCTGTTGCTGAACGGCTCCTTCTCGCGCTCGCGCACGATCGCGGAGACGATCCTCTTGGCCTGCTTCTCCTCGCCGTACTGGCGCAGGATCCGCACCAGCTCGCCCGGCGGGTACGTGTTGAGGACCTCGGCGGCGCTGACACCCGTCGTCTGGTCCATGCGCATGTCCAGCGGGGCGTCGTGGGCGTACGCGAAGCCGCGCTCGCGCTCGTCGAGCTGCATGGAGGAGACGCCGAGGTCGAACAGGACGCCCTGCACGCGCGGGACGCCGAGCCGTTCCAGCACCTCGGGCAGCTCGTCGTAGACCGCGTGGACCAGGGTGGCCCGGTCGCCGAAGGGGGCGAGCCGCTCGCCGGAGAGCCGCAGCGCCTCCTTGTCCCGGTCCAGGGCGACGAGCCGCGCCTCGGGGAAGGACGTGAGCAGGGCCTCGCTGTGCCCGCCGAGGCCGAGGGTGCAGTCGACGACCACCGATCCCGGCTCCTGGAGGGCCGGGGCCAACAGGTCCAGGCATCGCTGGAGCATCACCGGGACGTGTCGGGTCTGGCTCATGCGCCCTCTCAGGTACCGGCGCGGTCCGTACGTACGGCCTGGTCCCCACCCGCTCGAAAGGGGACGGCCTGCCGGCGCCGGGGAAGTGGCGTCGGCCGACCGGCGAGCGGGAGGAGGCCGGGCCGTACGTACGCCGCGCACGCGGGGAAGTTCGGAATGTGCGAGATGTGTCCGTATCGCAGTAAGGGACGCGTCACGCCACCCACTTCGCGTCACTTTAGTCGACTCGTCCTGCCGGTCAATCAACGGCCCAGCGCGCGGCGCGGGCGTGTTTTCACTCGTACGGAGGATGCCTGGTGATGCCTGTGGGTTACCTCACAACAAGCCGCGTTGACGTTTTTTGTCCCCATCTCACAGCGGGCCAGCCCGGTCCGTGGCCATTAACGTCTATGGCATGTCGACTTCCGCGCAGGTACCCGCAGAGTCCCACGCCGAGAAGCGCGTCGAGGCACGCGTCGAAGGCTCAGTCACCGATCGCCTGGTCGAGGCGAACCGGACGTACGCCGCGGACTTCCGCGACCCGGGGATGGACGCGCGGCCCGTGCTGCAGGTCGCCGTGGTCGCCTGCATGGACGCCCGCCTCGACCTGCACGACGCGCTCGGCCTGGAACTGGGCGACTGCCACACCATCCGCAACGCGGGCGGTGTGGTCACCGACGACGTGATCCGCTCGCTGACCATCAGCCAGCGCGCGCTCGGCACCCGCAGCGTCATACTCATCCACCACACGACCTGCGGTCTCGAAACCCTCACCGAGGACTTCAGGCACGAGCTGGAGGACGAGGTCGGGCAGCGTCCGCCGTGGGCCGTCGAGGCGTTCCGGGACGTCGACCAGGACGTACGCCAGTCGATGCAGCGCGTGCGGACGTCTCCGTTCCTGCTGCACACCGACGACGTCCGCGGCTTCGTCTTCGACGTGACCTCCGGTCTGCTGCGGGAGATCGACCCCGTCACGTGACGCCGTCCGCGCGGTAGAACGTGCGGACGAAATACGGCAACCCCCGACATATCCCTCCCCGTTATCCACAGGCGAGTGACACGAACGGGTAACGGCAACAACAATGCGGGTGTGGCATCGCTCCGGAACCTCCGAGCGTGATGTCCGTGTTTCGGGGTGGGCCGCTGCGTCGTCGTGGCGTCGACCCGTAGAACGGGGCCGAGGAGGGCCGGGTGACGACCTATGACGATCGAGCGAGCCTCACAGATCTGACCACCACAGCGGAGCGTGTCCGCAGGTCGGTGGAGAGTGTGATCGAGGGCAAGCCGGAGGTCGTACGGCTTTCGCTGACCGTGCTCCTCGCCGAGGGGCATCTGCTGATCGAAGACGTGCCGGGCGTGGGCAAGACGATGCTCGCCAAGGCGCTGGCGAGATCCGTCGACTGCTCGGTACGGCGTATCCAGTTCACGCCCGACCTGCTGCCGTCGGACATCACCGGTGTGAGCATCTACGACCAGCAGCGGCGCGAGTTCGAGTTCAAGCCGGGCGCGATCTTCGCCCAGATCGTGATCGGCGACGAGATCAACCGCGCCTCGCCGAAGACCCAGTCCGCGCTGCTGGAGTCGATGGAGGAGCGCCAGGTCACCATCGACGGCCAGACGTACGAGCTGCCGTCGCCCTTCATGGTGGTCGCGACGCAGAACCCGGTGGAGATGGAGGGCACCTACCCGCTGCCCGAGGCCCAGCGCGACCGCTTCATGGCGCGGGTCTCCATCGGCTACCCGAGTGCCGAGGCCGAGTTCCAGATGCTGGACGTGCACGGGGCGGCGTCGCCGCTCGACGACCTCCAGCCGGTGGCGCACGCGCACGACATCCTGAAGCTGATCGACGCCGTCCGCCCGGTGCACGTGGCCGACGCGGTACGGCGGTACGCCGTGGAGCTCGTCTCGGCCACCCGTACCCACCCCGACCTGCGCCTCGGCGCCTCGCCGCGCGCGACGCTGCACCTGCTGCGCGCGGCCAAGGCGTCCGCCGCGCTGAGCGGACGCGACTACGCCCTGCCCGACGACGTACAGGCGCTCGCGGTGGCGGTGCTCGCGCACCGGCTGCTGCCGACGGCCCAGGCGCAGCTGAACCGGCGTACGTCCGAGCAGGTCGTGCAGGACATCCTCCAGCGCACCGCCGTGCCCACGGCGGAGGGGGACAGGGTGGCTCCGCCCGCCGTCGCGGCGTACGGCGCTCAGCAGCCCGGCGTACGGCGGCTGTGATGGCGGCCGGGGGGCCGGCGTCCTCGGCGGACGGCGGCGACGACGCGGGCGGCGACAAGGGCGGTCTGCGGGCCGCGCTCTCGGGGCTGACCACGCGCGGCCGGTCGTTCCTCGCGGCCGGCGTGGCCGCCGCCGTGTGCGCGTACGTCCTCGGCCAGGGCGATCTGCTGCGGATCGGGCTGCTGCTCGCCGTGCTGCCGCTGGTCTGCGTGACCGTGCTGTACCGCACGCGCTACCGGGTCGCGGGCAGCAGGCGGCTGACGCCGTCGCGCGCGGCGACGGGCTCGGAGGCGCGCGTGCACCTGCGGCTGGACAACGTCTCGCGGCTGCCCACCGGTCTGCTCATGCTCCAGGACCGGGTGCCGTACGTCCTCGGCCCGCGCCCCCGGTTCGTCCTGGACCGGGTCGAGGCGGGCGGCCGGCGCGAGGTGTCGTACCGCGTCCGCTCCGATCTGCGCGGGCGTTATCCGCTCGGCCCGCTCCAGCTCCGGCTGACGGACCCCTTCGGCATGTGCGAGCTGACCCGTTCGTTCAGCGCGTACGACACCCTGACCGTGATCCCGCGCGTCGAGGAACTGCCCGCCGTGCGGATGACGGGCGAGGCGTCGGGGTACGGCGACGGGCGCAACCGCTCGCTCGCGCTGGCCGGTGAGGACGACCTCATCCCGCGCGGCTACCGGCACGGCGACGACCTGCGCCGGGTGCACTGGCGCTCCACCGCGCGCTACGGCGAGCTCATGGTGCGCCGTGAGGAGCAGCCGCAGCGCGCCAGGTGCACCGTGCTGCTCGACACCCGGCGGGACGCGTACCGGGGAGCCGGTCCCGACTCGGCCTTCGAGTGGGTGGTGTCCGGAGCGGCCTCCGCTCTGGTGCACATGCTCGAACGGGGCTTCTCGGTGCGGCTGTTGACCGACACCGGGAATTCGGTCCCGGGCGAGGGGGCCGGCGGCTTCGCCGGGGCCACCCAGGAGACGGCCGACTCGGCCGGGCTGATGATGGACACGCTCGCCGTGGTCGGGCACTCGGACGGCCCGGGGCTCTCCCCGTCGTACGACGTGCTGCGGGGCGGCAACGAGGGGCTGCTGGTCGCCTTCTTCGGCGACCTGGACGAGGAGCAGGCGGCCGTCGCGGCGCGTATGCGTCAGCGCAGCGGAGCCGCCGTCGCCTTCGTGCTCGACAGCGAGACCTGGGCGCTGGGGCGGGCACCGGGCCGGGGCCGGGCCGTGGACGCCGCCGGCCTCGTCGCACGCGTGCCGGCCGAGGCCGAGGAACGGGTCAGGCCGCTGCGCGAGGCGGGGTGGACGGTGCTGACCGTACCGCCCGGCATGCCGCTGGCCGACCTGTGGCGGATGGCCGAACGACAGCGCGCCGGCGCGGGGGCCTCCCCCGCGGGCGGCGCGGCGGGCACGACGGGGAGTTGGTCATGAGCGGGCGCGGACGGCTGGCGCTGTGCGCCACGGCGGCCACCCTGATGGCGGCGGGCGCGCTGCTGCCGCTGGTGGACAAGGGCTCCTGGCTCCTGACGGCGTCGCTGCTGGTGGCGGTCCAGGCGGGGGTGGGCGCGCTCGCGCGGCGGGTGCCGCTGGCCCGCACCCTGACCGTGGCGGTCCAGGCCGTCGTGGCCCTGGTGATGCTCACGCTGGTGTTCGCCCGGGAGGCGGCGGTCGGCGGGGTGCTGCCCGGGCCGGAGGCGGTCCAGGAGTTCACACGGCTGCTGACGACGGGCGCCGAGGAGGTCGGGCGCTACGCCATCCCGGCGCCGGCGACCGAGGGCATCCGGCTGATGCTGGTCGGCGGTGTGCTGCTGATCGCGCTCGCGGTGGACGCGATCGCGGTGACGTTCCGCAGCGCGGCCCCGGCCGGGCTGCCGCTGCTCGCGCTCTACTCGGTGGCCGCCGGGCTCTCCCCGGGCGGCGCGAGCTGGATGTGGTTCCTGCTGGCGGCCTCCGGTTACCTGCTGCTCCTGCTGGCCGAGGGCCGGGACCGGCTCTCGCAGTGGGGCCGCGTCTTCAGTGGCGCGCCCCGCGCCGGCGGGCGCACGGCGGCCGGCGGGTACGAGACGGCCGGCGGCTCCGCGCTGGCCCCCGTCCGTACGGGCCGGCGCATCGGCGTACTGGCGCTGGGCGTCGCGCTTGCGGTCCCCGCCGCGCTGCCCGCCCTGGACGGCGGCCTGCTGAGCACGGCGGGCGGCGCGGGCGGCGGCGGCTCCGGCGGCGGCACCATCTCCGCGGTCAATCCGCTGGTCTCGCTCCAGAACAGCCTCAACCAGCCCGAGGACCGCGAGGTGCTGCGGTACCGCACGAACACGGAGAGCACCAAGGACCTGTACCTGCGGATCGTCGCGCTGGACCAGTTCGACGGCGCCGCGTGGAAGTCGTCCGAGCGCCGGATCGAGGACGTGCCGGACCGGCTGCCCCGCCCGCAGGGGCTCGCCCCCGGCGTGCGTGTGACGGAGATCAACTCCAGCGTCACGGCGGCCGGCTGGTACGCGCAGAGCTACCTGCCGCTCCCCTACCCGGTGACCCGCGTGGACATAGGCGGCCGCTGGCGTTACGAACCGGCCGGCCGCACCGTCGTCGGCGACCGGGGCCAGACCACCCGGGGCGTGCGGTACACGGCCGGCAGCCTGGTGGTGCGGCCGACCGCCGGGCAGCTGGCCGCGGCCACCCCGCCGCCGGCCCGGTTGCTGCGCGAGTACACCAAGGTTCCGGGTTCGCTGCCCAAGGTGGTCGGGGCGACCGCGCTGCGGATCACGAAGGACGCGCCGAACGACTACGAGCGCGCGGTGGCGCTCCAGGACTGGTTCGCGTCCGAGGGCGGCTTCACGTACGACACCCAGGTCCAGTCGGGCAGCGGCACGGCGGCGATCGCCCGCTTCCTCCGGGACAAGGAGGGCTTCTGCGTCCACTTCTCGTTCTCGATGGCGGCGATGGCCAGGACGCTCGGCATCCCGGCGCGGGTGGCGGTGGGCTTCACGCCGGGCACGGCGCAGGACGACGGGACCATGTCGGTCGGGCTGCGCGACGCGCACGCCTGGCCCGAGCTGTACTTCGAGGGTGTGGGGTGGACCCGGTTCGAGCCGACGCCGACCCGTGGATCGGTGCCGGACTACACCCGCGACCAGACGCCGTCCGACGCCGCCTCCGGCGCGGCGCAGGCCCAGCCGAGCACCTCGAGCGCGCCTTCGGCGGCGCCGAGCGTCACGGACAGCTGCCCGCCGCAGATGCGGCGGCAGGGCGAGTGCGGCGGAGCGGTGCGGCAGGGGGGCGCGGGTCCCACCGACACGGGGTTCCTGCTCGGCCCGGTGCTGTGGGCGATGGGCGTGGCGTTCGCGGTGCTGGTACTCGTGCTGCTGCTGTTGCTGCCGCTGCTGTGGCGGATCCAGGTCCGTTCGCGGCGGCTGGGCTCCCCGGGGCGCGCACCCGCGGACGCGGCCGCCCGTACCCTCGCCGGCTGGCGGGAGATCACCGACGCGGCCTGGGACCACGGCATTGCGCCGGACGAGTCGCAGACGCCCCGCAAGGCGGCCGCGCGGATCGTGCGCCTCGGCAAGCTCGAAGGAGCTTCGGCCGAGGCCGTGCACCGGGCGGCGGGCGCCGTGGAGCAGGTTCTGTACTCCCCTCGGCCGCCCGTGGCGGGCAGCCTCGCCGAGGAGGCGCGGCTGGTCAGGACCGGGCTGCGGGCGGCCGCGAGCCGGGGAGCGCGCCTGCGGGCAGTCCTCGCGCCGCGCTCGGCTGTCCGGGTGGTCTGGGCGGCTTCCGCGCGCTGGGCCGCCGTGACGAAGCGGTGGGACGCCGGCCGCCGGAACCTGGAACGGTGGGCGCGCGCCCTGCGCCGCCGCCCCTCCGGGCAGCGCGGCTGAGGGGCGGTGCGCGTGCAGCGGGCGGGAGCGCGCACCGGGCGGTGAGCGGCCCAGGGTGGGGCGCGCACGGCGATGAGCGGACCCAGGCGGGGAGTGCACGGCGGTGAGCGGGCGCCGGGCCGGGCGCGCACGGCCTGCCCGGCCCGCTGCGGGGGAAGACGGGAAACCCGCCCCGGGCAGCACGCCCCGCCCGTCGCAGGGGACAACGCAGTGAGGGGTGACCGCGTGGAAGCGGTCACCCCTCACTGCGTTGGGCAAGTGTCGGATGCGATCGACCGGTGTCCGGTCGGCGAAAGCGGCCGGTGTCAGTGCCCTTGGCCCTCTTCGCGGCGGCGCTGCCACCGCTGCTCGATGCGGTCCATGACCGACCGTCGCTGCCGGGGCCGGCTGCGAGCAGCCGTACCGGTACCGGTGCCGGGAGCCGGTTGCTCACCCGGCTTCGGGGCCTTGCGCCAGCCGGTGACCGCGAGGACCGCGCAGCCGAGCATCACAAGGAAGCCCACCACGCTGACCCAGATCTGCTGTGCGACCATTCCGGCCATGAGGAGCGCGATACCCACCAGGAAGCCTGCGACTGCCTGGTAGACCCGTCGTCGGGTATACGTACGCAGCCCGCTTCCCTCAAGCGCTGTCGCGAACTTGGGATCTTCGGCGTACAGCGCTCGCTCCATCTGCTCGAGCATTCGCTGCTCGTGCTCCGAGAGCGGCACGGGAGTCCTCCTACTCGTCGGTCGCGGGGGGCGACCGTTTGCGGCCCTTTCAGAATAGGCAGGGAATCGCCCCCGTGAAACCCGCCCTCTACGCCAATTCACAATCCGGGCCGCCATGCCGTCTCGGTTGCCTGAGGTGTGCATTCCCCATCGGCCGATCCGCCATGCGCACGGTGTGCTCCGATCATACGGGGCAAGTCGGCCGATCGGGGGGCCTGTGGCGGACTCCATGCGCCACTGCGTTGCTGATCAGCCGCTTCCCGGGCCGTGCGGAGGCCTTCCTTCAGTGCGCGCCGGGCTCCTGCTTGTCACCGAGCACGTGCAGCTGGGTCGCGACGGAGTGGAAGGCGGGCAGCTCGGCGGCCGCGGCCTCCAGCTTGAGCAGGGCGTCGAGAGCGCCGGGCTCGGTGTCCACCAGGGCGCCGGGCACGAGGTCGGCGAAGACCCGTACGCCGTGGACGGCGCCGACCTCGACGCCGGCCTTGGCGACCAGCTCGGTCAGCTGGTCGGCGGTGAAGCGGCGCGGCACCGGGTCGCCCTCGCCCCAGCGGCCCGCCGGGTCGGTGAGGGCCTGCCTGGCCTCGGTGAAGTGTCCGGCCAGCGCCCTGGCGAGGACGGCGCCGCCCAGGCCCGCGGCGAGGAGGCTGAGGGTGCCGGACGGGCGCAGGGCGTCGACGGCGTTGCGCACGCCCTCGGCCGGGTCGTCGACGTACTCCAGGACGCCGTGGCACAGGACCGCGTCGTAGCCGCCGCGCCCGACCACGTCGAAGAGGCCGTGGATGTCGCCCTGGACGCCGCGCACGCGGTCCGCGACGCCCGCCTCGGCGGCCCGGCGCTCCAGCGCGAACAGGGCGTTGGGGCTGGGGTCGACGACGGTGACGCGGTGGCCGAGCCGGGCCACGGGCACGGCGAAGTTGCCCGTGCCGCCGCCGGTGTCGAGGACGTCCAGGGCGTCGCTCCCGGCCGCCTCGACCTTGCGGTCGAGAGCGTCCTTGAGGACCTCCCAGACCACGGCGGTACGAAGGGAGGCGCGGGGGCGCATCGGGTCCGACACGGCAGTTGACTCCTCGGCGCGGTGCCGCCGCGGGGCGGCGGGGCGGTGAACGGTGCTGGCGGTGAACGCCCAGCCCACCCTATTGCCTCCGCGAACCGGTGCTGTTCATCCCGCGTCCGAGTGGTCCGCGCTCTCCGCCCGGGGCCGCGGCAGCACGGGGTCGAGCGCGAGCAGCCGCTCGACCAGGCGCAGGAACACGGCCGCGTCGCGCACCAGGTCGTCGGCGTCCCGGGGGCTCACAGCGCCCTGTATCCCGGCCTCGGCCAGCGCCCGTCGGCGGGCCCCGGAGGCGAAGAGGGCGCTCCACTCGGTCAGTTCGGGCGCGATCTCCGGGAGGACCTCCCAGGCGCTGCGGATCCGCCGGCGCCGGGGCGCGGTCGTCTCGGGCCGGCCGCGGGCCGCGAGGACGGCGGCGGCGGTGCGCAGGGCGGCGAGGTGAGCCGTGGCGTACCGCTCGTTCGGCACGCCGAGGCCGGCGGCCTCGTCCAGCCCGCTGCGGGCCTGGGCGAGCAGGTCGAGGGCGGCGGGCGGCGCTCCGGCCCTGCGCATCACCGGGTGGATGTCGGCGGCGGGACCGGTCGTCGGGGGGACGGGGGCGGGGCCGGTGGCCCGGTGCCGGTGTGCGGCAGCTGAGGACGTGCGAGACGTGCGAGCCATGACGAACCTCCTTGTCGCGTGACGGCGGCGTAGCCGTCTGTGTCCATGGTGGGGGCCACCACTGACAGACGCCTCTGACCTGGCCTTTTGCTTCGAGCGGGGGTTCGGGATAACTTTTGGACTGACTGGTCAGTCTAAAAATGGGGAGGGCGTGTGGACAGCCCGCACGGGGCAGCTGTGACCGCGGAGGAGTTCGGGCTGAAGGGCCCGAGGGGCTGGGCGTTCCGCGGCGTGCGCGTCGCGGCGGAGCCCGGCGCGCTCGTCGCCGTCGAGGGCCCTTCCGGCTCCGGCCGCACCTGTCTCCTGCTCGCCCTCACCGGCCGCATGCGCGCCACCGAGGGGCACGCGGAGGTCGGCGGCCTGCGCCTGCCGAAGAAGATGGCCGCCGTACGCCGCGTGAGCGCCCTGGGGCCGGTCACCGGCGTCAACGAGCTCGACCCGGCGTTCACCGTCGCCGAGCACCTGCGGGAGCGCGCGCTGCTCCAGCGCCGCTTCGACGGCTCGCTGCGCACGCTGCTGCGGCCCCGCGCCGAGCGCGCCGCCGAGGCGCAAGCCAGGATCGACGCCGCCCTGGACGCGGTGGGGCTGGACCTGGAGACCCTGCCGAAGGGGTCCCGTACGTCCGTACGGGACCTGGAGCGCCTCGAGGCGCTGCGGCTGTCCGTCGGACTGGCGCTGATGGGCAGGCCGCGGCTGCTCGCCGTGGACGACCTGGACCTCAAGCTGTCCGGTGCCGAACGCGCACTCGCCTGGGAGCTGCTGCGCTCCGTCAGCCGAGCGGGGACGACCGTCCTCGCGGTGTGCAGCGAGACGCCCGACGACGCGGTGCGGGTCACCACCGGAACGGTCGGCGCCGGGGAGACGGCCGAGACCGCACCCGCACCGGAGCCCGATGCCGGAAGCGACGACGGCTGCGACAACGGCTGCGACAGCGACAGCGACGACCCCCGGACCACCGACCACGCGGACGACACCGACGCAGACAACGCAGACAAGACCGACGACACCGAGGAGGGGGCGGACGATGCGATCGCCGAAGCTGGCCGCGCTTGAGCTGAAGCGCTTCGGCAGGGGGAAGCTGCCGCGCGCCGCGCTCGTCGCGCTGCTGCTGCTCCCCCTGCTGTACGGCGCGCTGTACCTGTGGTCCTTCTGGGACCCGTACGGCAGGCTCGACCGCATACCCGTCGCCCTGGTCAACGACGACAAGGGCGCCGAGGCGGGCGGCAAGAAGATCGCCGCAGGCGACGAGATCACCGGGAAGCTGCTCGACAGCAAGGTCTTCGAGTGGCACGAGGTGAGCGCCGGAGAGGCCCGCCGGGGCGTCGAGGACGGGGCGTACTACCTCTCCCTGACCATGCCCGAGAACTTCAGCGAGCGCATCGCCTCCAGCTCGGGCGACGTTCCCGAGACGAGCGCCCTGCAGGTGCGCACCAACGACGCGAACAACTACATCGTCGGGCAGATCTCGCGAACGGTCTTCGCCGAGGTGCGCACGGCCGCCTCGAAGAACGCCTCGCGTTCGTTCCTCGACAAGATCTTCATCTCGTTCTCCGACATCCACGACTCCACGGCGAAGGCGGCCAGGGGCGCCGACGACATCAAGGGCGGGATCGGGAAGGCGAAGAAGGGCTCCGGTGACCTCAAGGGCGGCATCGACAAGGCGAAGGCCGGCTCCCGGGACCTCGCCGACGGCCTCAAGGACGCCAAGAAGGGCAGCGGCGAGCTGGCGGCCGGGCTGAGGAAGCTGCACAAGGGGTCGGGCGACCTCAAGAGCGGCTCGCAGCAGGTCGCGAACGGCACGCAGACGCTCGCGGACAAGGTGAACCGCGTCGGGAACGGCCTCGGCCCGTACCTCAGGGACAACGGCCGAACGGTCGCGGACACGGCGAAGCTCGTCGCCGACAGCACCGGTGTCGTGCGCGAGAACCTCGGCACGCTCGTGAAGGCCGCGCCCGTCGCGGCCGAGGGCTCCCGGGTGGCTGCCGACGAGCTGCACACCGTCTACGAGGCGCTCTGCGTGAACCAGCCCCTCGACGACCCCGCCTGCCCGCAGCTGAAGAAGGCCGACAAGGCGGCCGCGAACACGGCGCTCATCTCTGCCGACGTCAACAACCTGATCAAGAACCAGCGCGGCGATCTGACGCAGCTGGACAAGGACCTCGCCAAACTCCAGCAGCGGGCGCGCGAGCTGTCGGCGCGCGCCCCCCATCTCGACGAGGACCTGAAGAGCGCGGTCGACAAGGTCAACGCGCTCAACGCCGGCGCCAAGAAGGTCGCCCAGGGCGCGGCCCGGCTCGACTCGGGCCTGGCCACCGCGAAGACCGGCGCCACCGACCTGGACAGCGGAATCGGACGGCTCGACACCGGCGCCGGCAATCTCGACAACGGCATCGGGCGGCTCAAGACGGGCGCCGGGGAGCTGAACGGCGGCCTGATCAAGCTCGTCGACGGCTCCGGTGAACTCGCCAGCGGCCTGCACAAGGGCGTCGGCAAGATCCCGGACTACGACAAGGAGAAGCGCGACCAGCGCACCGGCGTGATGGCCGACCCGGTCCAGCTCGCCTCCCAGTCGATGCACAAGGCGCCCAACTACGGGACCGGTTTCGCCCCGTACTTCATCCCGCTGTCCCTGTGGGTCGGCGCGATGGTGGCGTACATGCTGATCCCGCCGCTCAGCCGCCGTGCCCTCGCGGCGGGGGCGTCGGCCTGGCGGATCGCGCTCGCGGGCTGGCTGCCGGTGGCGGCGCTCGGGGTGCTGCAGGTGGCCGCGCTCATGTCCGTACTGCACTGGGGCCTCGGCCTGCGGATGGAACGCGCCGCGGGAACGATCGGTTTCCTGGTGCTCGTGACGGGGTGCTTCGCGGCGATCGTGCAGTGGCTGAACGCGCGCTTCGGCGCGGCGGGCCGCATCCTCGTCCTCGCCGTGCTGATGCTCCAGCTGACCTCCGCCGGCGGCACCTACCCCGTACAGACCAGTCCGGGCTTCTTCAACGCCATCCACCCCTTCCTGCCGATGACGTACGTCGTGGAGGGCCTGCGCCGGCTCATCACGGGCGGCGGCCTGGAGCCGGTCTGGACGGGCGGCGTCGTGCTGGTCGCCTTCACCGCCGGAGCGCTGGCACTGACGGCCGTCTCGGCCCGGCGCAAGCAGGTCTGGACGCTCGACCGTCTCCACCCGGAGCTCAGCCTGTGAGAATCATGACCATGGACAGCAGCAGAACGCGCCGCGAGGTCACCCGGCAGAAGCTCTACGAGGCGGCGGTCACCCTCATCGCGGAGCAGGGTTTCTCCTCGACGACGGTGGACGAGATCGCCGAGCGCGCCGGGGTGGCCAAGGGCACGGTCTACTACAACTTCAAGAGCAAGACCGAGCTCTTCGAGGAGCTGCTGCGGCACGGAGTCGGGCTCCTCACCGCGTCCCTGCGGGCCGCGGCGGACGAGACGGCGGAGCGCGGGGGCACCAAGGTGGAGGCCCTCGACGCGATGATCCGGGCGGGCCTCGGCTTCATCGACCGCTATCCGGCTTTCACCCAGCTGTACGTCGCCGAGCTGTGGCGCACCAACAGGGCCTGGCAGTCGACGCTCCTGGTGGTGCGGCAGGAGGCCGTCGCCGTCGTCGAGACGGTGCTGCGCGAGGGCGTCGAGAACGGCGAGCTGAGCAAGGAGATCGACATCCCGCTGACGGCGGCCGCGCTCGTCGGCATGGTGCTGGTGGCGGCGCTGGACTGGCAGGCGTTCCAGCGCGAGCGGACGATCGACGACGTGCACTCCGCGCTGTCCCTGCTGCTGCACGGCCGGGTCAGCGGCCGCCGCTGACGCGCTGCCGGTGAGCCGCTGGAAAACGGCCGCCGTACGGAACGAACGCCGACGCCGCCGCGGAGCAGCCGGACGGCGGCCTCGGACAGCGGCCCCGGACGGCGAAACGCCGGTCCCACGAGGCTCGATCCCCCCGAGCCCCGCCCGACCGGCGTTTCGCCGCAGCCCCCCGCGGGTCCCCCGACCCCCGTCGTGCGCCCCCGCTCCGGCAGGGGAGCCGCGCCGCTCCGCCGCCCCGTGTCGGCGGTGCGGGCGCCGCGCCCCTTCCGTGGTCCCCACTCTTCCGTCCGCGCAGGTGGCAGCCCATCCGCGCAGCTACTCATCTCGCGTACTAGGTACGGATACTCACACCTGGGTGCCCCACCCCAGCCGCCCCGGACGGCGGCTGGTGACGAGCACGTCCGCTCCCGTACTCCCCGGCCACCGCCGGACTGTCAGTGGCGGCCGATAAAGTCCCTGGCATGGCACGGATTGTGGTGATCGGCTCGGGGATGGGCGCGATGGCGTCCGCCGCCCGGCTCGCCGTCGCGGGCAACCGCGTGGCGGTGTACGAGCGCGCGGCGACGTACGGCGGAGCGCTGGGCAGGTACGAACGGGACGGCTTCGTCTTCGACACGGGGCCGGGCCTGCTGCACCTGCCCGCCGTCTACCGGGACCTGTTCGCCAAGACCGGCAAGGAGTCGCTGGAGCAGTGCGTCGAGCTGGTCCCCGTGGACCCGGCGAGCCGCCACCTCTTCGCCGACGGTACGGACGTCTCGTTGCCCAACGCCTCCCGGGCGGGGATCGTTTCGGCGCTCGACGCGGCGCTCGGCTCCGGTGCCGGCGAACGCTGGGGCGCGTTCCTGAACCGGGCGCGCGACGCCTGGGACCGGACCAGACGCCCGCTGCTGGAAGAACCGCTGTGGCCCGACTGGCAGGTGCTCGGCCGTGACCCGTATCCGTCGGTGCGCGTGCGCAGGATGCTGCGGCGCGACCGGCTGGCCGCCACCGTCGCCGAGATCGGCGCGTGGGAGCTGGCCGAGCCCCGGCTCGCCGCCCTGCTGGACGGCCACGCCCTGGCGTACGGGCTCGATCCGCGCACCGCGCCCGCTGCCGCCGCCGTGCTGCCGTACATGGAGCAGACCTTCGGCAGCTGGTACGTGCGCGGCGGCATGCGGGAGCTGGCGCGGGCGCTGTACGGGCGGTGCCTGGCCCGGAAGGTGGAGTTCTCCTTCGGCGCCGAGGTCGTCGCGGTCACCGAGAAGGACGGCCGGGCGGCGGGCGTGGAGCTGGCCGACGGCACGGTCGCCGCAGCGGACTCGGTGGTGTTCGGAGGCGACCCGCGTCTGCTCGCCGGCATGACGCCGGGGCGCGAGGTGTGGGCAGCGGGCGACGTCGCTCCGGGGCCCGTTCCGCCGGGCCGGCTGACGCTCCTCCTCGCGCTGCGCGGCGGCCGCCCGGAGGGGACCGCCCACCGGACCGTGGTCCACTCCCCCGACGCGGGCGCGGAGGCGTCGGCCGCCTTCGCCGGGGAGCACACCGAGCGCCCCACCGTCACCGTGCTGCGTCCGGACGACCCGCTGACCCGCCCGGACGACGCCCACGAGGCCGTCACGCTCACGGCGACCGTCGCGGCGCAGGGGCCCGTCGACTGGACGGACGCAGCGCGCGTCGCGCGCTGCGCCGACGCGATGACGGATGCCGCCCTCGCGGCCGTGCCCGACCTGCGCGAGCGCCTGCTGTGGCGGGAGGTCCGCACTCCGGCCGACAGCGCGGCCGAGACCGGGGCTCCGGGAGGGGCCGTGCCGCCGCCCTCGCTGGCGGGCGGGGGAGGCCGCCTGCTGCACCCGGCCAACAGCACGCGGCTGCCGGGCCTCCTGCTGGCCGGAGGCTGGGCCCACCCCGGCGGCGGGCTGGCGCACGCCGGGATGTCCGGGGCTCTGGTGGCGGGGCTCCTGGTCGAGGGAGAGAGCTTCCGCGGCTCTCAGTAGGAACGGCGGGGCAAAGTCCGCCGAGCGCGGCGGACCGGGATCAGTAGCGGTACTGCTCGTTGTAGCCGGTGGCGTCGTAGCCGCTCGGGTACGGGGCCTGGGCCTGCTGCTCGCCGCCGAAGGGCTGCTCCCCGTCGCGCTGCTGCGGGACCCAGACCCCGCCGGGCGGCGTGTCGTTGCCGTAGTGCTGCGCGCCGTAGTCCTGGCCGGCGTACTCGTCCTGCCCGCCGTACTGCGGCGTCACGTACGGCTGCGTGCCGATGTACGGGTCGGAGTAGGCGGCGTACTGCTGCTGATCCGCCGGGTAGTCGTACGGGCCGCCGTACGTCTCCTGGTGCGGCTGGTCGTAGCCGGAATAGGTGTCGTAGCCGCCGCCGTAACCGGCCGCGAAGGCCTCGTTCGGCGACTGCTGCTGGGCGGCGTAGGCCGCCACGTCGTACACGCCGTACTGCCCGGTCTCCTCGGGCACCGGCTGCGTCGGGGCGTACACCGGCTCGGCGGGGGCGACCGGTTCGTACTCGAGGTCCGACACCTCCAGCGTCGGCTCCTGCTCGACGGGCCGGGCGCCGCGCTTGCGGCGGCGGCTCTCGCCCGGCTTGCCGCCGATGGCCCAGCCGGTCGAGAAGCCCCGGCGGAACGACAGCGTGACGTACGTCTGGCCGATCGCGAAGGCGACGGCGCCGCCCGCGATCACGAACACGGACGGCATCAGCACGCCGAGGACCACGCCCATGAACCCGGCGAAGGCCAGCAACCGCCATCTGAGGCGCGCCTTGTACTGCAACAGCACTTCGCCGAGCAGCCACAGTGCGACCACCCCGAACGCGATGTAGAGGACCGCCCAGCCCATGCCCGCCCCTCTCCTACGGCCGCCGCCGTGGAGGGTGGCGGGTACGGCCGGTCAGGACTGCTCGTGCAGTCCGAGATTCTCGTAGATCTCAAGCGTCGCCGTGGAGTTGTTGAGCGTGATGAAGTGCAATCCGGGTACGCCCTCGGAGAGCAGCCTCGCGCAGAACTCCGTGGCGAACTCGATGCCAATGGAGCGTACAGCGGCTGGATCGTCCTTGACGGCGAGGATCCGCTCTTTCACGGCGGGCGGGAAGTGCGCGTTGCTGAGCTGGGGGAGCCTGTCGAGTTGTCTGACACCGGTCACGGGCATGACCTCGGGGATGATCGGCGTCTCGCAGCCGGCCGCCGCGACGCTGTCGCGCAGCCGGAGGTAGTTCTCCGGATCGAAGAACATCTGCGTGATCGCGTAGTCGGCGCCCGCGCGGCACTTGGCCACGAAGTGCGCGATGTCGGTGTCCCAGTCGGTCGAGCGCGGGTGCATCTCGGGGAAGGCCGCGACGCCGACGCAGAAGTCGCCGGAGTCCTTGATGAGCCGCACCAGGTCGGCGGCGTACCGCACGCCCCGGGGGTGCTCGACCCACTCGCCCATCGGGTCGCCCGGCGGGTCTCCGCGCACGGCGAGGATGTTCCGGATCCCGGCGTCCGCGTACTGGCCGATCATGTTGCGCAGTTCGGCGACGGAGTGGTCGACCGCCGTGAGGTGCGCGACCGGGGTGAGCGTGGAGTCGGAGGCGATCTGCTCGGTGGCGCCGACCGTGCCGGCCCGGGTGGATCCGCCCGCCCCGTACGTCACGGAGACGAAGTCCGGGGCCACGGCCTCGACCCGGCGCAGCGCGTTCCAGAGGTTCCGCTCACCCTTTTCGGTCCTGGGCGCGAAGAACTCGAACGAGTACGTCGTTTTGCCGGTCGCGAGCAGATCACGCACGGTGGGTGCGTGATCCGTCCTGGTCGAAGCTGTGCCAAGGGCCATACCCGCAGGTTAACGAGGGCTCGGCGAGGACCCAACAATAGAGGGTATTTTGTCCATATTGCCGGATTATTGTCCACCTGTCGGACAGCCGTGGACACTCCTGGACGTCGGCGGGCGCCGGCCGGCGGACGGTGGTCAGGCGCGGGCCCGGACCCTCTTGGCGAGGGCCGCGGCGGCGGCGGCCGGGTCGTCGGCCTCGGTGAGGGCACGGACGACCACGACCCGGCGGGCCCCTGCGTCCAGCACCTCGTCGAGATTGCCCGCGTCGATGCCGCCGATCGCGAACCACGGCCGTTCCTGGCGCAGCCCGGCGGCGTACCGGACGAGGCCCAGGCCCGGCGCGTACCGGCCCGGCTTGGTGGGGGTGGGCCAGCAGGGGCCCGTGCAGAAGTAGTCCACGCCGGGCTCCGCCACGGCCGCGTCGACCTCGGACTCGCCGTGCGTGGAGCGGCCGACGAGGATGCCGGAGCCGAGGATCGCCCGTGCGGCGGGGACGGGCAGGTCGCCCTGGCCGAGGTGCAGCACGCCCGCGCCGATGGCGTGGGCCACGTCGGCGCGGTCGTTCACCGCGAGCAGTTTGCCGTGCCTGCGGCAGGCGTCGTCGAAGACCTGGAGGTGTTCCAGCTCCTCACCGGCCTCCATGCCCTTGTCACGCAGCTGGACGATGTCCACGCCGGAGGACAGGACGGCATCCAGGAACTCCGGGAGGTCGCCCTGCCGCTTGCGGGCGTCCGTGCAGAGGTACAGCCGGGCGTCGGCGAGCCGCTCGCGCGCGGCAGCGCCGTCCATGGGCAGGGAAGTGGACGCGGGCATGGTGGTGTCCCCCCGGGTGGTGGGCGGTGTACGGACCGGTGAGGGCCCGTACACCGCGTCGGTTGTCTCGGCAGTGGTCAGACGGCGAGCGCCTGGGCGCGCCGCTTCACCTCCGTGCCGCGATTCTCACTCAACGCCTGCGCCGGGGTGCCGGGCAGGGTCGGGTCGGGGGTGAAGAGCCACTCGAGCATCTCTTCGTCGGAGAAGCCGTCGTCCCTCAGGAGCGTCAGGGTCCCCGCGAGGCCCTTGACCACCTTGTCGCCGTCGATGAAGGCGGCAGGCACCTGGAGCACCCTGTTCTCTCCGCGCCGTACGGCGATCAGCTGGCCTTCCTTGACCAGCTGCCGGACGCGCGTCACCTCGACATCGAGCTTTTCCGCGATGTCGGGGAGGTTGAGCCAGGCGGGGACGAGAGCATCGATCTTTGCGTCAATCTCGGTCACGGGACAAGCCTGCCACCTGGGACTGACAGTCGGTAGTCGGGGCCTGCCGTCCGGGCCGCGGCGCCCGCCTAAAGGGTGGCGGACTTGAGCGGGACGGACGGATCGGCGGCCCGCTCCGGGTCCAGCCGCGCGCCCGACGCGATGAGCCTGCGGCCCTGGGCGAGGTCGCGCGGGCGCGCCACGGTGAGCAGCCCGACGAGCGCCCCCTCGCGCAGCCAGCACACCGACCACGCGTCGCCGGCCGGGTCGCCGCGCCGCACCGTGGTGTCGGCGTGGGCGTGGTGGCCGGCGTACTGCACGAACCGGCCGAACTGCTCGGACCAGAAGTACGGGACCGGGTCGTACTCCTTCGGCGTCGGTCCCATGATGTTCGCCGCGACCGTGTGCGGCCCCTGGAGCGCGTTGTCCCAGTGGTGGACGAGCAGGCGCTCGCCGAAGCGGGCGGAGGGGAAGGAGGCGCAGTCCCCGACGGCGTACACGTCGGGACGCGAGGTGCGCAGATGGGCGTCGGCGGTGACGGAGCCGTCGGGGCCGAGCGCGATGCCGGAACCGGCGAGCCAGGCCGTCGCGGGCCGGGCGCCGATGCCGACGACCACCGCGCCGGCCGCGATCCGCCGGCCGTCGGCCAGGACGACCGTGCCCGGCTCGACGTGCGCGACGCGCGCGCCGGTGAGCAGCTCGGCGCCGCTCTCGGCGTACCAGCCGGCCATGGGAGCCGCGGCGTCGGCGGGCAGCGTGCCCGCGAGCGGCCGGTCGGCGGCCTCGACGACGGTCACCGCGCAGCCCGCCTCGCGGGCGGCCGTGGTGAACTCCGCGCCGATCCAGCCCGCCCCGACGACCACGATGTCGTGCTGCCGGTCGAGTACGGGCCGCAGCCGGGCGGCGTCGTCGAGGGTGCGCAGGAGGTGGACGCCGGGCACGCCCTCGGCGCCGGGCAGGGTGAGGGGCAGCGCTCCGGTGGCGACGACCAGGACGTCGTACGGGACCGGGCCCGAGGGGGTGTCGATCTCGTGCGCGCCGGGGCGCACACCGGAGACTTCGAGCCCCAGGCGGAGCGTGATGCCGAGCACCTCGAAGTCGACGTCGAAGGCCGACCCCTCGGCGTGGCCGAGCAGCACCGCCTTGGACAGCGGCGGCCTGTCGTACGGCTGGTGCGGCTCGGCGCCGATCAGCGTGACGGGCCCGGTCCAGCCCTGCTCGCGCAGCGCCACGGCGGTCTGCACGCCGGCCATTCCCGCGCCGACGACGACGGCGTGCCGCTCTGTCTGCATCTGCTCGCTCACCAGGTCACTCTAGGACGGCGCGCCCCGCCGCCCGGAGGGCCGGTCCAGGAGATCTCTGACACACCGTCACACGACGGACCGCGGCAGCTCCTCGACGACGCTCGTGCCGCTGCCCTCCTGCGACTCCCACACCCACGTCTCCTCCAGCCGTACGCGCCCGTCGGGCAGCCCGACGACGGTGGACGCGCAGCGGCCCGACGAGGTGGTGCCGTCGTGCTTGAGCTGGACGTAGCGGAAGTCCAGCGCGTCGCCCTCCCGGGTGCCGACGAGGTGGCCGCGCACGACGTCGCCGCCCGCGTACTCGGCCCAGATCCGGCCGTCCTGTTCGTGGTACGTGAACCGGGTCTGCGTGCCCACCTGACCCGGGGCCTGGTCGGCCACCGGGGAGAGGACGAGTCCGTCGAGCGAGCGGGCCACAGCTGTTGCTCCCTTACAGGGCGTCGGGGCCGGGCGTTAGGGTGGCCACCGTACTGTCGGCGTCCGGGGAAGATCCACGGGCCCCCGGCAGGCGCAAACTCGCGGGAGTCCGGGCGTACCGGGCTGAGAGGGAGGCTGAGCGGCCTCCGACCGTACGAACCTGATCCGGGTCATGCCGGCGAAGGGAGGGGCTGGACGCCCATGTCGCGTACATCAGACGTCCTCGTAATCGGGGGCGGAATCATCGGCCTGGTCACGGCGTGGCGAGCCGCGCAGCGGGGGCTGCGCGTCGCCGTCGCGGATCCGGAGCCGGGCGGCGGGGCCGCGCGGGTCGCGGCCGGAATGCTCGCCGCCGTCACCGAACTGCACTACGGCGAGGAGACTCTGCTCGGGCTCAATCTCGCGTCCGCCGCGCGCTACCCCGGCTTCGTCGCGGAGCTGGAGGCGGCGAGCGGGCAGGGCACCGGGTACCGCGCGTGCGGCACGCTGGCCGTGGCGCTCGACGCGGACGACCGCGCCCACCTGCGCGAACTCCACGCCCTCCAGCGCCGCTCCGGCCTGGAGTCGGAGTGGCTCACCGGGCGCGAATGCCGTCGCCTGGAGCCGATGCTCGCGCCGGGCGTGCGCGGGGGCCTGCGGGTCGACGGCGACCACCAGGTCGACCCGCGGCGGCTGGCGGCGGCCCTCCTGACGGCCTGCGAGCGCGAAGGGGTGGTCTGCCACCGCGTCCGGGCGCAGCGGCTCTCCGTGATACGGGAGCGGGCCGTCGGGGCCGTGCTGGCGGACGGCACGGAGCTGGCGGCGGACCAGGTGGTGCTCGCGGCCGGCAGTCTCAGCGGGAGGCTGGCGGGCGTACCGCAGGACGTGCTGCCGCCGGTACGGCCGGTGAAAGGGCAGGTGCTGCGGCTGACCGTGCCGCGCGCGTACGCGCCGTTCCTGAGCCGGACGGTGCGAGCGGTGGTGCGGGGCAGCCACGTCTATCTCGTGCCGCGCGAGAACGGCGAGCTGGTCGTCGGCGCGACCAGCGAGGAGCTCGGCTGGGACACGACGGTCACCGCGGGAGGCCTGTACGAACTGCTGCGCGACGCGCACGAGCTGGTCCCCGGGATCACCGAACTGCCGCTGACGGAGACCCTCGCGGGGCTGCGCCCGGGCTCCCCCGACAACGCCCCGCTGCTGGGGCCGACCGCGCTCGCGGGGCTGCACCTGGCGACCGGGCACTACCGCAACGGGGTCCTGCTCACGCCGGTCACCGGTGACGCGATGGCCGCCGTGCTGACCGGCGGGGAGCTGCCGGCCGAGGCGCGCCCGTTCAGCCCGCTGCGGTTCGCGCCCCCCGCGCCGTCCGCCTCTCCCGTTCCCCCCGCCTCCGTACCGCAGGAGCAGCCCGCATGACCGTCTCCGTGAACGGCGAGACCCGTGAGGTCGCCGCCGGTACGACGCTGGGCGCGCTCGTCGCGACCCTCACGAGCGCCTCTTCGGGGGTCGCCGCCGCCCTCAACGAAACCGTCGTACCGCGCGGGCGGTGGGACTCCACCGCGCTCGGTGACGGCGACCGCATCGAAGTCCTCACCGCAGTCCAGGGAGGCTGAACCCATGGCCGACGACGTTCTGACCATCGGCGACACGACGTTCTCCTCACGCCTGATCATGGGAACGGGCGGGGCGCCCAGCCTCGACGTGCTGGAGCGCTCCCTGGTGGCGTCCGGGACGGAGCTGACGACGGTAGCGATGCGGCGGCTGGACCCGAGCGTCCAGGGATCGGTGCTCTCCGTTCTGGAGAAGCTCGGCATCCGGGTGCTCCCCAACACCGCCGGCTGCTTCACGGCGGGCGAGGCGGTGCTGACGGCGCGCCTCGCGCGGGAGGCGCTCGGCACGGACTGGGTGAAGCTGGAGGTCGTCGCCGACGAGCGCACGCTGCTGCCCGATCCGATCGAGCTGCTGGACGCGGCGGAGACGCTGGTGGACGACGGCTTCACCGTGCTGCCGTACACGAACGACGATCCCGTGCTCGCGCGGAAGCTGGAGGACGTGGGCTGTGCGGCGATCATGCCGCTGGGCTCGCCGATCGGGTCCGGCCTCGGCATCCGCAACCCGCACAACTTCCAGCTGATCGTGGAGCACGCGCGCGTGCCGGTCGTGCTCGACGCCGGGGCGGGTACCGCGTCGGACGCGACGCTGGCGATGGAGCTGGGGTGCGCGGCCGTGATGCTGGCGTCGGCGGTGACGCGCGCGCAGGAGCCGGTGCTGATGGCCGAGGCGATGCGGCGCGGGGTGGAGGCGGGGCGGCTGGCGTACCGGGCGGGGCGCATTCCCCGGCGGCACTTCGCCGAGGCGTCGTCGCCCGCGGCGGGCAGGGCGGTGCTGGACCCGGAACGCCCGGCGTTCTGACCCCGCCGGCCACCGCACGGGGGCCGCTCGCGGCGGTGCGTCACAGCTCCGCTGCAATGCGGCCCCCGGCGCCCCGCGGCCGCAGGACCTGTCAGCGGCGGCTCGTAGACTCGCTCCGTGGATACGACCCTTCAGGACCCGCTCGTCGGGCACGTGCTCGACAGCCGCTACCGCGTCGATGCGCGCATCGCCGTCGGCGGCATGGCCACGGTCTACCGGGCCGTCGACACCCGGCTCGACCGGGTGCTCGCCCTCAAGGTGATGCACCCCACGCTCGCCGCGGACGCCTCCTTCGTCGACCGGTTCATCCGCGAGGCCAAGTCGGTGGCCCGCCTCGCGCACCCGAACGTGGTCGGCGTCTTCGACCAGGGCACGGACGGGTCGTACGTCTACCTCGCGATGGAGTACGTGGCCGGGTGCACCCTGCGCGACGTGCTCCGCGAGCGCGGCGCCCTCCAGCCCCGGGCGGCGCTCGACATCCTGGAGCCCGTACTCGCCGCGCTCGGCGCCGCGCACCGCGCCGGCTTCGTCCACCGGGACATGAAGCCGGAGAACGTCCTGATCGGGGACGACGGCCGGGTGAAGGTCGCCGACTTCGGTCTCGTACGGGCCGTGGACACCGTCACCAGCACCACCGGCTCCGTCCTCGGCACCGTGTCGTACCTCGCGCCCGAGCAGATAGAGCACGGCGCCGCCGACACCCGCGCCGACGTGTACGCCTGCGGGGTCGTGTTCTACGAGATGCTGACCGGGGCCAAGCCGCACACCGGCGGCACCCCCGCGCAGGTGCTCTACCAGCACCTCCACGAGGACGTGCCCGCCCCCTCCGCCGCCGTCCCCGGGCTCCCCCTGGAACTGGACGAACTCGTCGCGGGCGCGACCGCGCGCAACCCCGAGATCCGTCCGTACGACGCGGTGGACCTCCTCGCACGGGCCAGGGTCGCCCGCGCCGCGCTCACCGACGGACAGCTCGACGCGATGCCGCCGCAGGGCCGCGCCGCGGCGGTGCACGACAGCGCCGAGGACCGTACGAGCGTGATCCCGCGCGCCGTCGGGAACGGGACGCCGGCGCCGGGCGTGACCGGCGCCGGCGGCCCGGACGAGCCCCTCAACCGCACCAGCCGCCTCCAGATGTCCCCGGACGTGCCGCCGGGCCCGCGCCGGACAGGCCCGCGCCGCGCTCTCGCGCCCGGGCGCGGCGTGTACGCCGTCGTCGCCGCCGTCCTGCTCGTGCTGGGGGTCGGCACCGGGGTCTGGTACATCAACTCCGGGCAGTTCACCCACGTCCCCCCCGTCCTCGGTCAGACGGAGAAGGCGGCGGTCAAGCGGCTTTCCGCCGAGGGGCTGGACGTGAAGAAGGTGCGGCGCGCGTACAGCGACACGTACGAGCGCGGCACCGTCATGGACAGCGATCCGGCCTCCCGCGCCCGCATCCGGGACAACGGCTCCGTCACGCTGGTCGTCTCGCGCGGCCCCGAGACCGTGAAGGTCCCCGACGTCGGGGGGCTGCCGCTCGCCAAGGCCAGGGCGGAGCTCAGGAAGGCCGCTCTGGCCCCCGGCATCGTCACCAGGACGTTCAGCGAGGACGTGCCGCAGGGCTCCGTCGTGAGGACGGACCCGCGCGCCGGTGTCGAGCGCCACCCGGACTCCGCGATCGCCATCCTCGTGAGCAGGGGTTCCCCCGTCGTCATACCCGACGTGGTCGGTGAGAGCCTGCGGGACGCGACCTCCGCGCTGGAAGAGGCGGGGCTCACCGTGAAGGTCGCCTCCGGCCGGGTCACCTCGCCGCACGAGGCCGGATCGGTCGCCGAGCAGTCGGCCTCCGAAGACGACAGGCTGGCCAAGGGCGACACCGTCACGCTGACCGTGTCCAAGGGGCCGCGCATGCTCCCGGTGCCCGACGTCGTCGGTGACAGCCTCGACGAGGCGAAGCGCGCGCTCCAGGACGCGGGCTTCGAGGTGGAGGTCGACCGGCCCTTCCTCTCCTTCAGCGACGAGATCGCCGCCCAGTCGGTCGAGGAGGGCGACGAGGCCCCGGAGGGCAGCACGATCACCATCAGGACCAAGGGCGGCCTGTAGCCGCCCGGGGGGCCGGTGGGCCGGAAGGGAACACCGGCCCTGGCATCCTTGAGGGCGATGAGCAACGCACCTTTCCCCTCCCGCAACCCCGTCGGCGGCCACGTGCCGGTGGCCGGCGGCCTCGCCGCCAACGGCCTCGCGTACGCCCGTGAGATGGGCGCCGAGGCCGTCCAGGTCTTCGTAGCCAACCCGCGCGGCTGGGCGACGCCCACCGGAAATCCGGCCCAGGACGAGCTGTTCCGCGTGGCCTGCGCCTCCGAGCGGATACCGGCGTACGTCCATGCCCCGTACCTGATCAACTTCGGCTCGCACACCGAGGCGACCGTCGAGAGGTCCGTGGAGTCACTGCGGCACTCGCTCCGGCGCGGCCGCGCGATCGGCGCCCTGGGCGTGGTCGTGCACACCGGCTCGGCGACCGGCGGCCGGCCGCGCTCCGAGGCGCTCGCACAGGTACGCACGCATCTGCTGCCGCTGCTCGACGAGCTGACCCACGACGACGACCCGTTCCTGCTGCTCGAGTCCACGGCCGGGCAGGGCTCCTCGCTCTGCTCACGGACCTGGGACTTCGGCCCGTACTTCGAGGCGCTCGACGCGCACCCCAAGCTCGGCGTCTGCCTCGACACCTGCCACATCTACGCGGCCGGGCACGACCTCGCGGGGCCCGGCGGCATGAAGCAGACGCTGGACCTGCTGGTGGACACGGTCGGCGAGGGCCGGCTCAAGCTGATCCACGCCAACGACTCCAAGGAGGGCGTCGGCGCGCACAAGGACCGCCACGAGAACATCGGCTCCGGCCACATCGGCGACGAGCCGTTCCGCGAGCTGTTCTCGCACCCGGCGACCGAGGGCGTGCCGCTGACGATCGAGACGCCCGGCGGCAAGGAGGGGCACGCGGCGGACGTGGCGCGGCTGAAGGAGCTGCGGGACTTCTGAGCACTTCCGAAAACCGTCAAGGAATACCCCCAGTGGGTATATGGTTCCGGCCGTAGAGGCAGGAACCGCTACCGGGGGGCTCACCATGCAGCACGACGCACACGCGCACGACACGCACCACGGCCACGAGGGGCACGAGGTTCACGCGACGGACGGCGCCCACGAGGCGTATGCGGGTCACGCGACGCACGGAAACCACGGGACGCACGCGGACCACGACACCCACGCCCACCACACCGGCCACACCGGCCACGGCAAGGTCAGCTGGTCGATGGCCGCCCGGGCGACGCTCCACTGCCTCACCGGCTGCGCCATCGGCGAAGTGCTCGGCATGGTCATCGGCACCGCGCTCGGCTGGGGCAACATGTCGACGATGATCCTGGCGATCACGCTGGCCTTCTTCTTCGGTTACGCGCTCACCCTGCGCGGCATCCTCAAGGCCGGCGTCGACTTCCGGACCGCCTTCCGGGTCGCCCTCGCCGCCGACACCCTCTCCATCGCCGTGATGGAGCTGATCGACAACGGGATCCTGGCCCTCTGGCCCGGCGCCATGGACGCCCATCTCACCGACGCGATGTTCTGGGGCGTACTCGCCTTCGCGCTCTTCGCCGCCTTCGTCGTCACCACACCCGTCAACAAGTGGATGATCGGCCGCGGCAAGGGCCACGCCGTGGTCCACCGGTACCACCACTGACCGACGGAGCCCGTGCCCGGCGGACGGTCCTACAACTCGGGGCCGTCCCCGGGCTCCTCCTGGTACGAGTACCTCTGCTCGCGCCAGGGGTCGCCGACGTTGTGGTAGCCGCGCTCCTCCCAGAAACCCCGGCGGTCCGCCGTCATGTACTCGACGCCCCGGACCCACTTGGGCCCCTTCCAGGCGTACAGGTGCGGCACCACGAGGCGCAGCGGGAAGCCGTGCTCGGCGGTGAGCAGCTCCCCGCCCTTGTGGGTGGCGAAGATGGTCCGGTCCGAAGTGAAGTCCGCGAGCCGCATATTCGCGCTGAAGCCGTATTCCGCCCAGACCATGACATGGGTGACGTTCGGTGCGGGAGGCGCGAGTTCGACGAGCGTACGCGCGAGGACGCCACCCCATTCGGCCCCAAGCATGCTGAATTTCGTGACGCAGTGCAGATCGGCCTCGACCGTGGCGAACGGGAGCGCCGAGAACTGCTCGTGGTTCCAGCAGTGCTTGTCGCCGTCGGCCGTCGCACCGAATATGCGGAACTCCCAGCGATCCGGCTTGAATTTGGGTACAGGACCGTAGTGGGTGACGGGCCAGCCACGCTGCAGCCGCTGCCCCGGCGGAAGCTCGGGCTGCGCTGATTCGTGATGTTCCCGGCTTTCCGGCTGACCCATGACTCCATGGTGACAGACGGCGAAGGGTGGTCACGACCAGGTCCGACGCTATCCGGGGCAACTCCTAATAAGCCTGCACTTACTGGACGCCCCTCACCCGCAATGCAAGGATGCGCGAAACCTGCCCAGTACTACGCCTGGAAGGAGCCTCTGCGATGCAGGGCGACCCCGAGGTCATCGAATTCCTCAACGAGCAGCTGACCGCCGAGCTGACTGCCATCAACCAGTACTTCCTGCACGCCAAAATGCAGGACAACTTCGGCTGGACGAAGCTCGCCAAGTACACCCGGGCCGAGTCCTTCGACGAGATGAGGCATGCCGAGACCCTGACCGACCGGATCCTGTTCCTGGACGGCCTGCCGAATTACCAGCGGCTCTTCCACGTGCGGGTCGGGCAGACCGTCACCGAGATGTTCGAGGCCGACCGGCAGATCGAGGTCGAGGCGATCGACCGTCTCAAGCGCGGAATCGAGGTCATGCGGGCCAAGGGCGACATCACCTCGGCGAACATCTTCGAGGACATCCTGAAGGACGAAGAGCACCACATCGACTATCTCGACACCCAGCTCGAGCTGGTCACGAAGCTCGGCGAGTCGCTGTACATCGCCCAGCTGATCGAGCAGCCGGAGAGCTGACCCGGGGTAGCGCGCGCTGTCAGGCGGCTTCGCGCAGGGGGGTGTCGGCGAGGCTCGTTCCGGCGAGCGCCGTCTCGCCCTTGTCGATCAGGGCGCGGCGCGGGCACGCGCCCCGGCCGAGAAGCCCCTGGATCGTGCGTACGCAGGAGCCGCAGTCCGTCCCCGCCTTGCTGACCGAGGCGATCTGGCGCGGAGTGCAGGCACCGGCGGCAGCGTGCTCCTTGATCTGCTGATCCGTTACGCCGAAGCAGGAACAGACGAACACGCGGCACACCTCCTGACACGGGCGAGGGGGACGAACAATCGGTAAGGTCAACCTAACCTTACCCGCCGCGCCCCGCACGTGAAAGCCCCGGATACGGCTGTGGGGCGCGGATCACATTCGATCCGCGCCCCACAGCCGTTCTGATCTTCTACCGCCTACTGGTCGCGGTACATCTCGGCGACCAGGAACGCCAGGTCCAGCGACTGGCTGCGGTTGAGGCGCGGGTCGCAGGCGGTCTCGTAGCGCTGGTGCAGGTCGTCGACGAAGATCTCGTCGCCGCCGCCCACGCACTCCGTGACGTCGTCACCGGTCAGCTCGACGTGGATGCCGCCCGGGTGCGTGCCGAGGCCCTTGTGGACCTCGAAGAAGCCCTTGACCTCGTCGAGCACGTCGTCGAAGCGGCGCGTCTTGTGGCCGGAGGCGGCCTCGTAGGTGTTGCCGTGCATCGGGTCGGTCACCCACGCCACGGCCGCGCCCGAGGCCGTGACCTTCTCGACCAGCTCGGGGAGCTTGTCGCGGACCTTGTCGGCTCCCATGCGGACGACGAAGGTCAGCCGGCCCGGCTCGCGGTCCGGGTCCAGCTTGTCGACGTAGCTGAGCGCCTCGTCGACCGTGGTCGTCGGGCCGAGCTTCACGCCGATCGGGTTGCGGATCTTCGAGGCGAACTCGATGTGCGCGCCGTCGAGCTGGCGGGTGCGCTCACCGATCCACAGCATGTGGCCGGATACGTCGTACAGGTGGCCCGTACGCGAGTCGACCCGGGTCAGCGCGGTCTCGTAGTCCATGAGCAGCGCCTCGTGGGAGGCGTAGAACTCGACGGTGCGGAACTCCGCGGGGTCGGTCCCCGCGGCCTTCATGAAGTTCAGCGCGTTGTCGATCTCGCGGGCGAGCTGCTCGTAGCGCTGCCCGGAGGGCGACGACTTCACGAAGTCCTGGTTCCAGGCGTGCACCTGGCGCAGGTCCGCGTAACCGCCGGTGGTGAAGGCGCGTACGAGGTTCAGCGTCGAGGCGGACGCGTGGTACATCCGCTTCAGCCGCTCGGGGTCCGGGATCCGGGCCTTCTCGGTGAACTCGAAGCCGTTGACCGAGTCGCCGCGGTAGGTCGGCAGCGTCACGCCGTCGCGGGTCTCGGTGTTCTTGGAGCGCGGCTTGGAGTACTGGCCGGCGATCCGGCCCACCTTGACGACGGGCACGGACGCGGCGTACGTCAGTACCGCGCCCATCTGGAGAAGGGTCTTGAGCTTGTTGCGGATGTGGTCGGCGGACACGGCGTCGAAGGCCTCGGCGCAGTCGCCGCCCTGCAACAGGAACGCCTCGCCCTTGGCGACGGCTACCAGTCGGGCGCGCAGCTGATCGCACTCGCCCGCGAAGACGAGCGGCGGATACGACTCGAGGTCCGCGATCACATCGCGCAGAGCCTCGGCATCGGGGTACTCGGGCTGCTGCGCCGCGGGAAGGTCTCGCCAGGTGTTGCCACCCTCAGGGGTGGTCTTAGCGTTCACGGTCACCTTCACAACATTACGGGGTCAGCCCGTATGTCCATTCTCCGGCTCACCTGATGAGACGGCGACCGCTCGTACGGCCCGCTCCCCGGCGCTCGGCGCCGCGAGGGCCAGTGCGCGGTGCGTACGACGCAGCACGGCGCGGGCCATGCGGGGATGCGCCCTGCTCACGACGGCCCAGTAGAGCCGCCCGCGTGCGGTGTCGGGCGTCGCCACCGTGCTGAGCGTCACATGCGTGGCGTCGACCAGGATGGAGGCCCGCGCCCGCACGCCCGCCGTGTCGACGTTCATGAGCAGTTCGCCGCCCTCACGCGCCACGACGGGGAAGGCGTCGCGCAGGATTCCCGTCCAGCCGTCGGGATCGCGCGGCATTCCGGGCAGCAGCTCCATCCGGTACGCGTCCTGGTAGGCGGGCCGGTCGAGGGCGGTACGGACCAGCCGGGCGCTCCGCGGTATCGCGACCGCCTCCGGTCTGCCCCAGTTCAGCCGGTGCAGCAGCCGCACCCAGGGCGACCACCGCACGGGACGTTCCACGCCGCCGGCGGCCACCCGCTCGAAATTGTCGAGCACCTCCTCGACCACCGTGCCGTGCACCGCCTTGACCACCGCATGCCACATCAGCAGACCGGCGCCCCGCAGGTCCTGTTCCAGTACGTGCCGCACGCGGCAGCGTCCGGGGCCGACCGGCTCCACGGTCATCTCGTGGAAGCCGTCGTCCGGCGGCGCGAACGTGAAGCGGACCCGGCGGCCCGGTTCGAACGCCGAGACGCTGTAGCGGACCGGGCCGTGGCCGCCGGCGGCTCCCACCGCGAGCGGCCCGTCGAAGCGCATCGGTTCCCAGGCCGGCGTGGGGAAGACCGGGTCGTCCTCGGCGGAGAGGCGGTCGAGCAGGGCGCCCACCACTTCCGCGGGGGCCTGGACGGTGCGCTCGTGGACATCCCGGATCGTGCTCATGACGAACCTCCATACGCTGGCGTACGGTTGACCATACGGTACCGTACGGTCATGGCACAACAGCGGGAGAATCAGGTCAGGAAGGTCCGGCTGAGCGCGCTGGACTGGGCGGACGCGGCGCTCGCCGCGATCGCCGAGGGCGGCCTCGCCGCCGTCGCGGTGGAGCCGCTCGCCGTCCGGCTCGGCACCACCAAGGGCAGCTTCTACTGGCACTTCGCCAACCGGGAGGCACTGATCGAGGCCGCGCTCGCCCGGTGGGCCGAGACCGCCACCGAGGCGGCCATCACGGAGATCGACGGCGAACCCGATCCCGCCGTCCGCATCCGCCGGCTCTTCACCGAGGCCACCGCCTCCGCCGTCGACGACCCGCTGGAGGTCTCCCTGCTGGCCACCGCGTCGCACCCGCAGGTCGCGGCGGCGCTGCGGCGGGTGACCGAGCGCCGGGTCGACTACGTGACCCGGCTCTTCGCCGACCTCGGCTTCCCCGAGCCGGAGGCGCGCCGCCGCGGACTGCTTGCGTACAGCGTCTACCTGGGGCACACCCAGCTGGGCCACGCCGCCCCTTCCGTGCTGCCCCGGGGCGACGAACTCGGCGCGTACCTCGCGTCGGCGCTCGACGCGCTGACGCGCCGCTGAGACACGCATGACGCACGCGCCCGATTCCGCTAGGGTGCGGAGCATGTTCGCGCAGACGACTCAGAACTGGTGGTGGACCGCTCATCCGGCGGCCCACTGACAATCGCGCGCACACCGAACCGCGAAGGCCGCCCGAGGGGCGGCCTTTGGTGTTTCCAGGGGCTGTTCCTCTCCACCCGACCGTGTCCGCCCGGACCGGCCGGACCCCCCGGAAGGAACACCACCGATGCGCATCGCCTCCCTCCTCGACGACACCCGCCCCTTCGCTCTCCTGCGCAGGCGGACGCCCGGCCACGACCACGACACGGTCGAGCTGCTGATCGGCGACGTGCACGAGGCCGCGCGCCTCGCCGACGTCCCGGTCGGCGACGACGGCCTGCCGGTGCTCGCGCTGGTGCCGTTCCGGCAGATCAGGGAGCGTGGGTTCGACGTACGCGACGACGGGACGCCGCTGAGCGTCCTGGTCGCCGAGGAGGCGCACGCGCTGCCGCTCGACGAGGCCCTCGCGCAGCTTCCCGCCCATGACGTGCGCGTAGAGGGCGGGGCGTTCGACGTGGCGGACGAGGAGTACGCGGGAATCGTGCGTCGGGTCATCGAGGACGAGATCGGGCGGGGCGAGGGCGCCAACTTCGTCATCCGCCGCACGTTCGAGGGCCGTGTCCCCGGCTTCTCCCGGGCCGACGCGCTGGCGCTGTTCCGGCGACTCCTCGCCGGCGAGCGGGGGGCGTACTGGACCTTCGTCGTGCACACCGGGGAGCGCACGCTGGTCGGCGCGAGCCCCGAGGTGCACGTGCGGATGAGCGGCGGAACGGTCGTGATGAACCCCATCAGCGGCACCTACCGCTACCCCTCGGACGGGCCGAGCGCCGAGGGCCTGCTCGACTTCCTCGACGACGGCAAGGAGTCCGCCGAGCTGTCGATGGTCGTCGACGAGGAGCTCAAGATGATGTGCACGGTGGGCGACATGGGCGGCGTCGTGGTCGGCCCGCGGCTGAAGGAGATGTCCCACCTGGCGCACACGGAGTACGAGTTGCGCGGCCGCTCCTCGCTCGACGTGCGCGAGGTGCTGAAGGAGACGATGTTCGCGGCGACGGTCACCGGCTCGCCGGTGCAGAACGCCTGCCGCGTCATCCAGCGGTACGAGCCCGGCGGCCGCGGCTACTACGCGGGCGCGCTGGCGCTCATCGGCCGGGACGCGGGCGGCGCGCAGACCCTGGACTCCCCCATCCTCATCCGGACCGCCGACATCGCGTCCGACGGCCGGCTGCGGGTGCCGGTCGGCGCGACGCTGGTGCGCGACTCGGACCCGGACAGCGAGGTCGCGGAGACGCACGCCAAGGCGGCCGGGGTGCTCGCGGCGCTGGGGGTGCGTCCCGGCAGGCCGGCGCACGAGAGCGTACGGCCGGGGCTGGCGGACGACCCGCGCGTACGGGAGGCGCTGGACTCCCGGCGGGCCCTCCTCGCGCCGTTCTGGCTGCGGATGCGGGAGCGGCCGGCGTCCCTGTCCGGGCACGCGCTGGTGATCGACGCCGAGGACACGTTCACCGCGATGCTGGCGCACCTGCTGCGTTCGTCGGGGCTCGAGGTGACCGTACGGCGGTACGACGAGCCGGGGCTGCGGGCGGCCGCCCTCGCGCACGAGGGTCCCGTGGTGCTCGGCCCCGGGCCCGGTGACCCCCGTGACGCGGGTGACGCCAAGATGCGGTTCCTGCGCGCGCTCGCCGCCGAGCTGGTGCGCGAGCACCGGCACGGCCTGCTCGGGGTCTGCCTCGGGCACGAGCTGCTGGCGGCCGAACTGGGCCTGGAGACCGTGCGCAAGCAGGTCCCGTACCAGGGGGCGCAGACGCGCGTGGACCTCTTCGGGCGCCCCGAGACGGTCGGTTTCTACAACAGCTTCGTCGCCCGCTGCGGCGACGAGGTGGCCGCCGAGCTGGCCGCGCACGGCGTCGAGGTCAGCCGTGATCCGGCCACCGGTGAGGTGCACGCGCTGCGCGGGCCGGGCTTCGCGGGCGTGCAGTTCCACCCGGAGTCGGTGCTGACGCTGCGGGGCACGGGTATCGTCGGCGAACTGCTGGGTCAGCTCGCGCCGGACCGCTCCTCGGCCTCTGCGGGGACGAGCACGTTCTCGCTGCGCCGGCCCGCGGTGTAGCACGGCCGGCGACGGAGTACGGCGAGTAGTACGAGACCCGGGCGACGGTCAGGCCGAGCTGCCGGGCGGTGTCGAGGTCGGTGTTGTTGAACCCGGTGGAGCGCTGGGCGATCATCCTCGTCCCGCCGGCCGCGAGGGCGCGCAGCACGCGTGCGCCGAGGTCGGCGTTGACGCTGGAGCTGATCACCTCGTGGCCGACGGCGATGGGGGCCGTGTCCTCGGTGAGGAACACGTCCCGAATGCCAGGTTTTCCACGACTTCCGCCGCCTGGAGGCACAAGTGGGGCTGTGGGCCGTTCAGCGCGAACACAAGGCCCACAGCTCCATCCCGCCCGGCCGCCCGGGCTCAGCCGAAGAAGACGCCCACCTCGGCGTAGAGGGCCGGGTCGACCGTCTTCAGCCGCGCGGTCGCCTCCGCCATCGGCACCCGCACGATGTCCGTCCCCCGCAGCGCGACCATCGTGCCGAAATCGCCGTCCCGCACGGCCTCGATCGCGTGCAGGCCGAACCTCGTCGCCAGCCACCGGTCGAAGGCGCTGGGCGTACCGCCGCGCTGCACATGCCCGAGGACGGTGGTCCGCGCCTCCTTGCCCGTCCGCTTCTCGATCTCCTTGGCCAGCCACTCGCCGACCCCCGAGAGCCGCACGTGCCCGAACGAGTCGAGCGTGCCGTCCTTGAGGACCATCTCGCCGTCCCGGGGCGTCGCGCCCTCGGCGACGACGACGATCGGCGCGTACGACGCCTTGAAGCGGGAGGTGATCCAGCCGCAGACCCGCTCGACGTCGAAGCGCTGCTCGGGGATGAGGATGACGTTCGCGCCGCCCGCCAGGCCCGAGTGCAGCGCGATCCAGCCCGCGTGCCGGCCCATGACCTCGACGACCAGGACGCGCATGTGGGATTCGGCGGTGGTGTGCAGGCGGTCGATCGCCTCGGTCGCGATGCCCACGGCGGTGTTGAACCCGAAGGTGTAGTCGGTGGCGGACAGGTCGTTGTCGATGGTCTTCGGTACGCCGACGCACGGGACGCCGTAGTCGTCGTACAGCCGGGTGGCGACGCCCAGGGTGTCCTCGCCGCCTATCACCACGAGCGCGTCGACCCGGTGCTTCGCCAGGTTCTCCTTGACCCGGCGGACGCCGTCCCCGGCCTGGAGCGGGTTGGTGCGCGAGGAGCCGAGGACGGTGCCGCCGCGCGGCAGGATGCCGCGCACGGCCGGGATGCCGAGCGGAACGGTGTCACCCTCGAGCGGCCCGCGCCAGCCGTCCCGGAAGCCGATGAAGTCGTAGCCGTACTCCTGGACGCCCTTGCGGACGACGGCGCGGATGACCGCGTTGAGCCCGGGGCAGTCGCCTCCCCCGGTCAGTACTCCTACCCGCATGACATGTCCCTTCGCCGCAGACAGCAGTGCCGTGCGGCGGCCACGCTAGTGGTGACCCAGGTCACAGCGACATGGGGCGTCGGGCAATTCAGGCGTCGTACTAGGCGTCGTCCAGGCCGCGTTCGATGGCGTAGCGGACGAGCTCCACGCGGTTGTGCAGCTGGAGCTTGCCGAGGGTGTTCTGCACGTGGTTCTGCACGGTGCGGTGCGAGATCACCAGGCGCTCGGCGATCTGCTTGTACGACAGACCCTTCGCGACCAGCCGCAGCACCTCGGTCTCGCGGTCGGTGAGCCGGGGCGCCTTCGGCTCGTCGGAGGCGGCGGGCGCCGGGTCGGAGGCCAGCCGGCGGTACTCGCCGAGGACCAGTCCGGCCAGCCCCGGGGTGAAGACCGGATCGCCCGCGGCCGTGCGCCGTACGGCGTCGATGAGTTCCTCGGGCCCCGCCGACTTCAGCAGGTAGCCCGTCGCACCGGACTTCACCGCTTCCAGTACGTCGGCGTGCTCACCGCTCGCGGACAGCACGAGGACGCGCAGCGCCGGGTCCGCCCCGACGAGTTCCTTGCAGACCTGGACGCCGGGCATGCCGGGCAGGTTCAGGTCGAGGACGAGCACCTGGGGGCCCACCGCCCGCGCGCGGCGCACCGCCTGCGGTCCGTCGCCGGCCGTCGCGACCACGTCGAAGCCCGCCGCGGCCAGGTCGCGGGCGACCGCGTCCCGCCACATCGGGTGGTCGTCGACGACCATCACCCTGATCGTCTGCTGTGCGTCGCTCATCGCGCCTGTACCGCCTTCCCCCGTGGAACCTTCAGTTCGACTTCAGTGCCCTGCCCCGGAACGGAGATCAGCTCGGCGGTGCCGCCGATGTCCCGCAGCCGCCCGCGGATCGACAGGGCGACGCCGAGACGCCCCTCCCCCTCGGCCTGCGCGAGCCTGCCCTCCGGAATGCCGGGGCCGTCGTCCCGTACCGTCACGATCACTTCGTCCGGCCAGTCCTCGACCAGAATCCATGCCTGCGCGCCCTCGCCCGCGTGCCTGCCCACATTGTCCAGTGCCGCACTGACAGCCGCCGCCAGCTCCATCGCCGCGGCGGGGGCCAGCAGGACCGGGGCGCCGGGCTCGGCGAAGCTGACCTTCGAGCCGGCGTGCGGGGCCAGCAGGGAGCGCAGGTCGCACTCGCGCGCGCCCGGGCCGGCCTCCTCGTTCTCGTCCACCTCGACCGTACGGACGACCGCGCCCAGCGCGGCGTCCTCCGAGGCACGCGTGGCGGGCACGAGGCCGGTGGAGACCAGAGTGCGCAGGGCGACCTCCTGCTCCCCCGCCATCCTGCCCAGCTCGGCGGCCTCACCGCCGAGGGCGGTGCCGCGCCGCTGCACCATGGCGAGCACCTGGAGCACGCTGTCGTGGATGTCACGGGCCAGGCGCTCGCGCTCGCGGGTGGCGGCCTCGATCTCCAGGGCGCGCGCGAGGGTGCGCTCCGAGGCGCGGGCGACCTCGACGACGTACCCGATCGCGATGGAGGCGACCCACACCAGCAGGACGTTGTGGAAGGTGTCCCGGCTCGGCTCGCCGCGCTCGACGATGTTCGCGGCGGCCACGAACGAGGACGCGAAGGCCGCCCAGCGCCAGCCGCCCTTGATGGCGAAGGCGAGGACGGAACCCGCCGTCCATATCGACGGCAGGGTGGGGCCGTCGATCTGCTGCGCCTGGAAGTCGGCGAGCGGCGTGAGCAGGATGCCGGCGAGGGCGACGGTGAGGTCGGCGACCAGGAACCGCTTGGTGCAGCTCGCCGCGTTCGCCACCTTGGGGAGCGTAACGAGCGTCCAGACGGTCATCGCCGAGAGGAACGCCACGGCCACCCACGGGCGCTCGAACTTGTCCCGGGTGAACACGAACAGGAGCACCGCGTAGAGCATCGTCAGGACGCGGTAGGCGGTGAGCGCACGCCACAGCGGCTGCTCGACCGACATGCGCACGACCCGCTCGCGCTGAGCCTTGGCCATCATCCCCACCCCTGGACGGACGCTGTTACGCGCCGGACCGTTCCGCCTTCTCGGCTTTCTCCCGCTCGGCCCGCTCGGCCTTGGCCGCCTTCTCCGCGTCGGCGATCTGACGCTTCGCCGCCGTCGCGTAGACGTCGACGTACTCCTGGCCGGAGAGCTTCATGATCTCGTACATGACCTCGTCCGTCACCGACCGCAGGATGAACCGGTCACCGTCCATGCCGTGGTAGCGGCTGAAGTCCAGCGGCTTGCCGATCCGGATGCCGGGCCGCATCAGCTTGGGCACGACCTTGCCGGGCGGCTGGATCTTCTCGGTGTCGATCATCGCGACCGGGATCACGGGCGCACCGGTGGCCAGCGCCACCCGCGCGAGGCCGCCGGGCTTGCCCCGGTAGAGACGTCCGTCGGGCGAGCGGGTGCCCTCCGGGTAGATGCCGAAGAGGCCGCCGCCCTCGATCACGTCGATGCCGGCCTTGATCGCCGCCTCGCCGGCGCCGCGGGCGCCCGAGCGGTCAACGGGGAGCTGGCCGACGCCCTTGAAGAAGGCCGCGGTCAGCCTGCCCTTCACACCGGGCGAGGTGAAGTACTCCGCCTTGGCGATGAAGGTGACCTTGCGGTCGAGGACCGCGGGCAGGAAGAAGGAGTCCGAGAAGGACAGATGGTTGCTCGCCAGGATCGCGGGGCCCTCGGCGGGAATGTTCTCGAGGCCCTCCACCCAGGGCCTGAAGGCGACCTTCAGGGATCCTCCGATGGAGAACTTCATTGCGCCGTAGATCAACCGAGTGCCTTCCCTTGTCTGTCGAGACGACCATAACCCGTGCCGGGCCTGGCCCCGCGCCCACAAGGACGCCCGACGGACCTGGTCGGTGTCGGTCCGGTCGCGTACGGTGAAGGGCATCTTGCGACACCCCCCCGCGCACTCCGCGAACCACACTCATGAACAGGAGACCCCGGTGCCGGTCCTTCCTGGAGCCGAGCCGTTCCGCCACGAGGGCGGAGAGGTCGGCGTCCTCCTCTGTCACGGCTTCACCGGTTCCCCGCAGTCGCTGCGCCCCTGGGCGGACCATCTCGCCGAGCGCGGCCTGACTGTCTCCCTGCCGCTGCTGCCCGGGCACGGCACCCGCTGGGAGGACATGCAGCTCACGGGCTGGCAGGACTGGTACGCGGAGGTCGACCGCGAGCTGCGCGCCCTGCGGGACCGGTGCGCGCAGGTCTTCGTCTTCGGGCTCTCGATGGGCGGGGCGCTGACCCTGCGCCTGGCCGCGAAGCACGGGGACGCGATCACCGGAATCGTCGTGGTCAACCCGGCGAACAAGGTGCACGGCCTGTCGGCGTACGCGCTGCCGGTCGCCCGCCATCTCGTGCGTACGACCAAGGGGCTGCGCAGCGACATCGCGAAGGCGGGCTCCGAGGAGGTCGGTTACGACCGTGTCCCGCTGCACGCGGCGCACTCGGTGCGGCAGTTCTTCCGGCTCGTCGACGGAGAGCTGCCCCAGGTGACGCAGCCGATGCTGCTGCTGCACAGCCCGCAGGACCATGTGGTGCCGGCCGCCGACTCGGCCCGCATCCTCAGCCGCGTCTCGTCCACGGACGTCACCGAGATCCTGCTGGAACAGAGCTACCACGTCGCGACGTTGGACCATGACGCGGAGCGGATCTTCGACGAGAGTTATGCGTTCATCGGCCGCCTCGCTCCGAGTGTCGGGAAGAAGGGGAGCACGACCGGTGGCTGAGCACGACGCGGAGCCCGCGGGCCGCGAGGAGGAGCGGGAGCCGGACCGGACGGCGGCGGACGCCGCCGCGGCGGGCACGCCCGCGGGGAAGCCCGTCGACGAGGACGCGGTGTGGGCCGCGATCGTCGCGGGGTACGGCGAGGAGCCGCCGGACCCGCCGGGCGCCAAGCCGTTCAAGCCGATCGAGGACCTCTACCTGCCGGACGACGATCGCAACACCACCGGCGGCGACCGGCCCGTACCGTTCAAGAAGGACGCCGAGGCGACCGGCGGGCAGGACGGGAAGGACCCGGACGCGGACCCGGACCGGGACAGACCGCTCGGCAGCTCCGTGGTCTTCGCGCCCGGCGTCGCCGGTCCGCGCGACTACTCGCTGGACGAGCCGGGCGAGGAGGACGCCGAGGAGGACGACGACGGCGACGAGGGCCACTTCGTCCCGCCGGAGCCGCCGCCCCTGCCGCCCGCGGACACCACCTCGCGGTTCGCCTGGCTGGCGGTCGTCGGCGGCCCGGTGCTGCTGCTCGCCGCCGTGCTGCTGCAGTGGGACATGACGTGGTGGCTGACGACGCTCGGCGTCGGCGGCTTCCTGGGCGGCTTCGCCACGCTGGTGGCGCGCATGGCGCACGGCGACGACGAGGACGACGACCCGGGCCGCGGCGCGGTGGTCTAGCTCCCGCTGCCGGTCGGAACGCGCCCCGGACGGGCCCGCCCCGCCCGGGGGCCGCGTTCCGACCGGGGTCGGGGCCGGGCGTTCAGGACGCCGGGACGCGCAGCGCCGCGAGTACCGGCAGGTGGTCGGTCGCCGCGCGTACGTCCGCCTCCGGGAGCCCCGACGGGACGCCGCAGCCGAGGACTTCGACCCCCGGCGTCGCGAAGAGGGCGTCGATGCGCTGGTGGGGCCGGTCCGGCGTCGAGGTGAACTCGCCGCCCCACGGCTTCACCGCCCAGCAGTCCTGGAGCTCACCGGCCAGCCGTCGGAACGTCGGGCCGTCCGGCCGTTCGTTCAGGTCGCCGCCGGCCACCGCGTGCGGTACGTCCATCTCCTTCAGGCGGTCGAGGAGCATCCCGCCCTGCGCGTACCGCTCCTCGCGCTGGAGGCTGAGGTGGCAGCTCAGCACCCCGAGTCGCGCGCCCCCGATCCGCACCACCGCCGTCGCGAACCCCCGCCGGTGCAGCCCCGGCGTACGCGGCAGCAGCACGTCCTCGGCGCTCTCCACCGTCACCCGCAGCGAGCTCAGCAGCATGGGGCCCGCGGCGGTCGCTCCGCCGCCGAGCGTGACCAGGCCGCTGTGGGAGGCCAGCCACGCCGCGTGCTTGCGCCAGCGGAAGAACCGCGGCGCCTCCTGCACGAGGACGAGGTCCGGCTCGCAGGCGGCGACGACCCGGGCCAGCGCCTCGCGGTCGTCGCGCATCGAGCGGATGTTGTAACCGAGGACACGGATCACGGCCGAACCGTCGGGCTCGGTACGGGACTCGGGCAGCGTGCTCGTACTCGTCGCCATGCCGATCAAGATACGGAAACGCCCGCCGCACCCCAAGGGGGCACGGCGGGCGCATCCGCGGGCGTGGGAGCCGGCTCGTCAGCCCTGGCGCGCCAGGTCCGCCGCGCCGACCAGGCCGGCCTTGCCGCCGAGCTGCGCCGCGAGCACCTGCGCGTGCGGACGCCACTGGCCGCCGATCAGCCAGCGGCGGAACGACTTGCGGATCGGGTCGAGGACCAGCTCGCCCTCGTCCGAGACGCCGCCGCCGACGATGAACGCCGAGGGGTCGAAGAGCGACGCCAGGTCGGCCAGGCCCGCGCCCGCCCAGCGGGCCAGCTCGCGGAAGGAGTCGACCGCCACCGGGCAGCCCTGCCGGGCGGCGGCGCTGACGTGCTTGCCCTCGATGCCCGCGGCCGTGCCGTCGCCGAGGGCGAGGAGGATCTTCGCGTTCTCCGGGGTGGCGTTGGCGCGCTGCTTGGCGTACCGGACGAGGGCCCGCCCGGACGCGTACTGCTCCCAGCAGCCCTGGCTTCCGCAGCCGCACAGCAGGCCGTCCGGGACGACCCGGATGTGGCCGAACTCGGCGGCCACGCCGAAGCGTCCGCGGCGCAGCTTGTTGCCGATGATGATGCCGCCGCCGAGGCCGGTGCCGAGGGTGATGCAGATGACGTCCTCGTGGCCCTTGCCGGCGCCGAACCGGTATTCCCCCCAGGCCGCGGCGTTCGCGTCGTTCTCGACGACGACCGGCAGGCCGACGCGCTGCTCGACCTTGTCCTTCAGCGGCTCGTGCCGCCACTGGATGTTGGGCGCGAACAGGACGGTGGCCCGCTTGTCGTCGACATAGCCGGCGGCGCCGATGCCGACCGCCTCGATCTGGTGCCCCTTGCCGGCCTCGGAGACGGCCGCGCAGATCGCGTCGACGATGCCTTCGGCGGTCGGCGGCGTCGGCACTTTGTGGGTGTCGAGAATGGTGCCCTCTTCGTCGACCACGCCTGCCGCGATCTTCGTGCCGCCGATGTCGACGCCGATGGTGAGTCCCATGTGTCCCTCAGTTTTCGGTCGAGCCCCGCTAAGGGCCAACCGTACCCGAGGCGCAGCTCAGTCCAGGTCGATGTGCGTGCTCGGCGAAGGGCCTTCGGGGCCGTCTTCGCCGTCAGCTGCGTTGTCGGCGGTGGCTGCGTTGTCGACGGTGCCGGCGTTCCTCGCGCGGTCCGCCGGGCGGGCGGGGCCGCGGGTCCAGCGGCCCTCCTGTCCCTGGACGGCCGAGCGGTAGGCGGCCAGCAGCTCGTTGCCCGCCGCCGCCAGGTGGTCGAAGACCTCGGGATTGCGCTCTATGACGGGCTCGACGGCGGACTTCGCCTGGTCGATCAGGTGGCTGACCGTGCCCTGCGCGGCCATGCCGGGCAGCACCGACTGGAAGGAGGCGACCTTGTCGGCCACGGCGTCGACGAGCTTGCGCAGCTCCTCGGCGGCCGACCCCGGCTGCGCTCCGCCGCTCTCGGCGCGACGGCGGGCCTTCTCGGCGGCGAGGTCCTCGGCGCACGCCTTCGCCCACGCGTCGGCTTCGGGGGCCTCGGCGGGCTCGGGGGAGGGACGCTCGGTGGCATCGCTCATGGCGGACTCCTGCGGCAGGACGGCGGTTCGTACGGTGCGTACGCCTCGTACCACCGACGTTACCCGAACGGCGGCGAGCCGTTCACGTGGTCTTCGGCCACAGCCCCGGGTCCGGCGTGAAGCGCACCCTGAGCACGCCGCCGGTCAGGCCCGCGCCCGAGACGTCGCAGCGGCGCAGTGCGGCGGGGAGCGGGAGGATCCGGCGGAACGGGCCCGCGTCGAGGACGAGTTCGTCGCCCCGGCGGACCAGGCCGAGCTCCTCCTTCACGGCTCCCGGCAGCGGCAGGTGCCAGACGAGGACGCCGTCCTGTCCGGTCCGGTCCTCCACGCGCGGCAGGCCGTCCGTGCCGTCGTGGTCCCGGCGGGGCGGCTCGACCGCCAGGGCCCCGTCCGCGGCCAGCGCGCCGAGGTCGCCGGAGCCGCGCGGATCGGAGCCCAGGTGGCGCACCTCGCGCAGGGGCGGGGCCCACGGCCCCGCGCCGCGCCACTCGGCCCACTCGGCCAGGCACTTGCGCTGCTGCGCGGCCAGCGACGCGAGCCAGGTGTCCGGGGAGTCCCCCGGCAGGATCCGGTTCGCCGTCACCGAGTCGACGGCCAGGCCGAAGAGCGCCAGTCCGGTACGGGCGGCGCGCAGCGCGTCGGCTCCGGCGGGCCCCGGCTCGGCCACCAGCCGTACGGTCGTGTCCGGGTCGGCGAGCAGCGCCTGCACGGCGGCGAGTTCCCCGTCCCGGCGGGCGGCCGTCTCGTACAGCCACTGCGCGGGCATCGGGACGCCGGCGAGCTGGGCCAGCATGGGCCGCAGCGCGCGGGCCGCCTGGCGCTCGGGCGGCAGCAGCCGGCGCAGGTAGCGGCGCAGCTGCTCGGGAAGGGCGAGCGCTGCGAGGGCCGCGTGCAGCGGCGGCAGGTCGACGACCACGAGGTCGTACGACCCGGCCGCCCCCCGCGCCTCGCCGCACGCCCGCAGGGCGCTGAGCAGGGCGAACTGTTCGCTGCCCGGCAGTTCGGTCAGTTCTTCGGCGGCCAGCCGGTTCGCGCCGAGCAGGTCGAGCGCGGAGGCCGCGCGCTCCTGGAGGGCGAGGAGTTCGGCGCGGAAGTGGGCGCCGGAGTCGACCCTCGCGGCCCACAGGCCGGGGGCGGCCTCGGCCGGCGCGGATCCGGTGGTGACGCCCAGGGCCGCGCCCAGGGTGTCCGCCGGATCGGTGGACAGGACCAGGGCGCGCTGTCCGCCGCGCGCCGCCGCCAGAGCGGTCGCGGCGGCGACGGTGGTGCGGCCCGCGCCGCCGGGGCCGGTGACGAGGACCGTACGCATCAGGGCATCAGGCCTTCGGGGCGCTCTCGACGCGCTTCTTGAGGCCGGCCAGGGCCCGGTCGATGATGACCTTCTCGGCCTTGCGCTTGATCATGCCGAGCATCGGGATCTTGACGTCGACGGTCAGCCGGTAGGTGACCTCGGTGCGGTCGCCGGCGCCGGCCGGGGCGAGGCTGTACGAGCCGTCGAGGGAGCGCAGCATCTGCGACTTCACGAGCGTCCAGCTGACCTCGTCGTCGCCGGTCCAGGTGTACGCGAGCGTGTGGTCGTCCTTGATCGCACCGGCGTCCAGCAGCAGCCGCACCTGCTCGGCGCGGCCCTGGGCGTCGGTGGCCAGCACCTCGGCCTCCTTCACCTCTCCGGTCCACTCGGGGTAGCGGGCGAAGTCGGCGATCACGGCCATCACGTCGGCCGGCGCCGCCTCGATCGTGATGCTCGAGCTGGTGTGTTCGGCCATCGCTGTGGCTCCTCCAGTGCGGTTCCGGTCAGGGGGCACGTGCTCACGGGGCGTGTACCCGGCGGTCACGTACCGCGTGAAGGCTACCGCGACCGGCCGGGCCGCAATTCACCGCTATGGGCTCACCACTCCAGGACCCAGGGGCGGCCGGAGGACGCGAAGTGACCGACGTTGACGCACTCCGTCGCGCCGACGCGCATGCGCTGGACCTGGGGCTGGTGGACGTGGCCGAAGAGCGCGTACCTGGGCCGGGTCCTGCGGATCGCCGCGAGCAGCGCCCGGCTGCCGCGCTCGAACCGGCGGGCGACGGTGTCGTACACCAGCTCGGGGATCTCCGGCGGGATGTGCGAGCACAGCACGTCCACCTCGCCGAGCGCCTCGACCTTGGCGGCGTACTCCTCGTCGTCGATCTCGTAGGGCGTGCGCATGGGCGTCCTGAGCCCGCCGCCGACGAAGCCGAAGACGCGGCCGCCGATCTCGACGCGCTCGCCGTCGAGGACGGTGGTGCCGGGAGTCGCGTACTCCGGCCACAGCTGCGGCAGGTCGACGTTGCCGTAGGTGGCGTAGGTCGGGGCGGGGAACGCGGCGAAGAGCTCGGCGTACTGCTTGCGCACCGCCTCCTCGATGACGGCGGCCCGGTCGACGTCCGCCCACAGCCGGCGGGCGAGCTCCCGGGCCTCCTCGAACCGGCGGTCGGTGCGCAGCTCGACGAGGCGGTCCGCGTTCGCGGCGCCGAAGAGCTCGGGGAAGATGCCGCGGGAGTGATCGGCGTAATCCAGGAAGAGCACCAGGTCACCGAGGCAGACGAGTGCGTCCGCGCCGTCCCCCGCCCTGGCCAGGTCCCTGGCGTTCCCGTGTACGTCGCTGACCACATGCACTCGCATGGCGATCACCCTAGGACGCCGGGGCCGCGCCTGGGTAGAGGGGGCCGGACCTGCGGTTACTTCCGCGCCGCCGCGTGGTTGGACTAGTCTGCCCGGAGCACCGCCACGGCGTGTGACGCAGCGAACATCTGGGCGGACCCCCCTATCCGGAACGGACTACCGGTGGGTAACGTCCGGGCAGTCCAACCGTGCTCACCCCACTGAGCACCTGCCCGGTCTTGGACCGCAACCGACGCGCACACCGATGTGGCGCCGGCGCCCGATGAGGAGCAGCAGTCTTGCGCGAGTTCAGCCTTCCGGCCCTGTACGAGGTCCCCTCGGACGGCAACCTGACAGATCTCATCCGCCGCAACGCCACGCAGCATCCCGATGTGGCCGTCATGAGCCGCAAGGTCGCGGGCGCCTGGACGGACGTCACCGCCACCGAGTTCCTCGTCGAGGTCCGCGCCGCCGCCAAGGGGCTGATCGCCGCCGGCGTCCAGCCGGGCGACCGCGTCGCCCTGATGTCCCGCACCCGCTACGAGTGGGTGCAGATGGACTTCGCGATCTGGAGCGCGGGCGCGGTGACCGTGCCGGTGTACGAGACCAGCTCGCCCGAGCAGGTGCAGTGGATCCTGGGCGACTCCGGCGCGGTCGCCGTCGTCGTCGAGAGCGACGCGCACGCCGCCGCCGTGGAATCCGTGCGCGACCGGCTGCCCGCCCTCCGGCACGTCTGGCAGATCGACCGCGACGGCGTGCGGGAGCTGCGCACCGCGGGCGCCGAGGTCACGGACGAGACGGTCGACGAGCGCAGCGCGAGCGCGAAGGCCGACGACCCGGCGACGATCGTCTACACCTCCGGCACCACCGGCCGCCCCAAGGGCTGCGTACTGAGCCACCGCAGCTTCTTCGCGGAGTGCGGGAACGCCGTGGAGCGCCTGAAGCCGCTGTTCCGCACGGGCGAGTGTTCGGTGCTGCTGTTCCTGCCGGCCGCGCACGTCTTCGGCCGGCTCGTCGAGGTCGCCTCGGTCATGGCGCCGATCAAGCTCGGCTGCGTACCGGACATCAAGAACCTCACCGACGAGCTGGCCTCCTTCCGGCCGACGCTGATCCTCGGTGTGCCGCGCGTCTTCGAGAAGGTCTACAACTCGGCGCGCGCCAAGGCGCAGGCGGACGGCAAGGGCAAGATCTTCGACAAGGCGGCGGACACCGCGATCGCCTACAGCCGGGCGATCGGCACGCCGCAGGGCCCGTCCCTCGGCCTGAGGCTCAAGCACAAGCTCTTCGACAAGCTCGTCTACAGCAAGCTGCGCGCGGTGCTCGGCGGGCGGGGCGAGTACGCGATCTCCGGCGGCGCCCCGCTGGGGGAGCGCCTCGGCCACTTCTTCCGGGGCATCGGCTTCACCGTCCTGGAGGGCTACGGCCTGACGGAGTCGTGCGCCGCCACCGCCTTCAACCCGTGGGACCGGCAGAAGATCGGCACGGTCGGCCAGCCGCTGCCGGGGTCGGTCGTGCGCATCGCCGACGACGGCGAGGTGCTGCTGCACGGCGAGCACCTGTTCTCGGGGTACTGGAACAACGACGCGGCCACCGCGGACGCGCTGACCGACGGCTGGTTCCACACCGGTGACATCGGCACGCTCGACGAGGACGGCTACCTCGCCATCACCGGCCGCAAGAAGGAGATCATCGTCACGGCCGGCGGCAAGAACGTCGCGCCCGCGGTGATCGAGGACCGCATCCGGGCGCACGCGCTGGTCGCGGAGTGCATGGTGGTGGGCGACGGGCGTCCGTTCGTCGGCGCGCTGGTCACCCTCGACGAGGAGTTCCTGGGCCGCTGGGCCGCCGAGAACGGCAAGCCGACCGGTTCGACGGCGGCGTCGCTGCGCGACGACGCGGAGCTGCTGGCCGTCGTCCAGCAGGCGGTGAACGACGGCAACGCGGCGGTGTCGAAGGCCGAGTCGGTGCGCAAGTTCCGGGTGCTGCCGACCCAGTTCACCGAGGAGGCCGGTCACATCACGCCGTCGCTGAAGCTCAAGCGCAACGTCGTCGCGAAGGACTTCGCGGACGAGATCGAGGCGATCTACCAGGGCTGAGCAGCCCCATGACGAAACAGCGGGCCCCGGGACGTCTCCGGGGCCCGCTCCGCCGCTGCGGCAGCCGGCGCGTCAGAGGAGCGTCTTGAGCTTCTCCGCGAGCAGGTCCCAGCGCCACTTCTCCTCGACCCACTCCCGGCCGCGCTCCCCCATCCGCAGCCGCAGCTCCGGGTCCTTGAGCAGGGTCACGATCCGGTCGGCCGACTCGTCTGCGGCGACCGCGGCGGGAGCGCCGCGCACCACCCACCCGGTCTCCCCGTCGAGCACGGCGTCGGGAGCGCCGCCCGAGTCGCCCGCCACCACGGGCAGCCCGGTCGCGGACGCCTCCAGGTAGACGATGCCGAGCCCTTCGACGTCGAGGCCGCCCCGGCGGGTGCGGCACGGCATCGCGAAGACGTCTCCCGCGCCGAAGTGCGCCGGCAGCTCCCCCCACGGCACGGGGCCCGTGAAGCGCACCGAGTCCGCGACGCCGGTCTCGGCGGCCAGCTTCCTCAGGTCCTCGGCGTACGGTCCGCCGCCTACGATCAGCAGCACCGCGTCCGGCACCGCGCGCAGGATGCGGGGCATCGCCAGGATCAGCGTGTCCTGGCCCTTGCGGGGCACCAGGCGGGACACGCACACCACCACGGGACGGCCGGCGAGCCCGAGCCGCTCGCGCACGGCGTCGCCGCCGGAGCCGGGGTGGAAGGTCTCCTCGTCGACGCCGGGCGGCAGTTGGACCATGCGCGCGGCGGCCCGCGGCGTGAGCGCGGCCGCGATGCGCGAGCGCGTGTACTCACCGAGGTAGGTGATCGTGTCCGTGCCCTCGCCGATCCTGCGCAGCAGCTGCCGGGAGGCGGGCAGCTGGGCCCAGCCCGCCTCGTGGCCGTGCGTGGTGGCGACGATCCGGCGCGCGCCCGCCGCGCGCAGTGCGGGCGCCATCAGGCCGAGCGGCGCGGCGGCCCCGAACCACACGGACTCGCAGCCGTGCTCGCGCAGCAGCCCGGCCGCCCGCCGGGTGACGCGCGGCGTCGGCAGCAGCATCGTCGTCCGGTCGCGCACGACGGTGAACGGCTGCTCGGCGTCGAAGGCGGCGGTGGCCTCCGCGCCCTCGCGGCCGCGCTTCCAGGTCGAGGCGTAGACGACGACCTGCTCGGGGTCCAGGCGCAGCGCCATGTTGTGCAGGAACGCCTGGATGCCGCCGGGGCGGGGCGGAAAGTCATTGGTCACGATCAAGGTCTTGTGCATCGCCGCCGACAGTACCGAACGGCCCAGCTCCTTGGCTCGGGCGGCCGGGCCCTGCATCATGTCTCCCTCAGCCATGCAGGAAACGGACGAGGGTGGTCATGACGGGCGCAGGCCGTACAAAGCTCATCGCCGTGTGGGTCCTCACCCGGGCCGTGCTGCTGCTGTGCGTCTTCAAGGTGCTCGCCGTGCCCGGCCCCGACGTGACGAGCGACGTCTCGGTGATCTACCAGGGCTGGTACGAGATCCTGCGCGCCGGCACCTTCCCGCTGGACGACATCACGTGGCAGTACCCGCCCGCCGCCGCCCTCGCGGTCCTCTCCCCCGCCCTGCTGCCGTTCCTCGGCTACGCGACGGCCTTCTTCCTGCTGGCCTGCCTCGCCGACGCGCTGGTCACGGGCCTGCTGCTGTACGCAGGACAGCGCCCCGGCAAGCGGCTCGCGGGCGCGTGGGTGTGGGTGGCCGGGGTGCCGCTGCTGGGGCCGACGGCGTACGCGCGCTACGACGTGATGGTCACCGCGGTCGCGGTGGCGGCCCTGCTGGCGGGGGCGCGCCGCCCGCGCGTCCTCGGGGCGCTCGCGGCCTTCGGGGCGCTGCTGAAGGTGTGGCCGGTGCTGCTGCTCGCCGGCACCGTGCGCGGGCGGGCGAGCCGCGCCGCGTGGACGGCGGCGGCCGTGAGCGGGGGCGCCCTCGTGGTGGTGTTCTGCGCCACGATGCCGGGGGCGCTCGCCTTCCTCACGTTCCAGCGGGACCGGGGCACCGAGATCGAGTCGCTCGGCGCCCTCGTCTTCCACGCCGCCCGGCACTACGGGTGGCGGGGCGAGGTGCTGCTGAACTACGGCTCGGTGGAGTTCGTCGGCCCGTACGTCCCGCTGGTCAGCACGGCGGCGATGGGGCTGACGGCCCTCGCCTTCGGGTGGCTGCTGGTGTGGCGGCTGCGGGCGGGCACGTTCCGGGCGTCGACGCCGTGCGACGCGGCCTTCGCGGCGGTCCTGCTGTTCACCACGACGAGCCGGGTGATCAGCCCGCAGTACCTGCTGTGGCTGGTCGGCCTGGCGGCGGTCTGCCTGGTCTTCCGGGGCAGCCGGATGGGGCGGCCCGCACTGCTGGTGCTGGTCGCGACCGGGGTCACGTGCCTGGAGTTCCCGGTGTGGTTCTCGCACGTGGTGACGAGCGACGCGCTGGGCGTGCTGCTGCTCGTGGTGCGCAACGGGCTGCTGGTGGCGGCGACGCTGAGCGCCTGCCGCCGGCTGTGGCGGGACACGGTGCCCACCCGCCGCACCCGCGACCCGAACGCGCTGCCGACGCAGCGGGCGGGGGCGGCCCAGGACCCGGAACTGCTGGCGTCGTGACACCCGGCCGGGGCGTCAGCCCAGCCGCTGCCGCACGTACTGGCGCCACCGCGCCGTGAAGTCCTCCGGGGTCGTGTCCAGCACCTCCCGCATCGCCTTCTCCACCGCCCCTTCCCGCCGCTCGTGCCCGCCCACCGCGCGGTAGAAGGCGGTCAGCTTCTCCTCGCCCCAGTCCCGCGCGATCAGCGCGCACGCCAGCCACCCGCCCTCGTACGCCCGGGCCAGCGCGCCCGAATCCCCGCCGAATCCGAAGTCCCGGTCGGCGGGAAGGGCCGCCGGCGGGCTCCCCGCGCGTACGGCACGCCCGAGCGCGGGGGCCGTCTGTGCCGCCGTGCGCCCGGTACCCCGGTACGCCGCCCAGTCCGCGAAGCCCTCCGAGAGCCACATCGGGGTGGCGGCCGATGTGTGGGCGCGGGTGGCGACGTGCGTCGACTCGTGGACGAGGACGATCCGCTGCCCGAAGTCGCCCAGCCGCGCGTACGCCTCCGGATTGACGATCACCCGGTCCGCGGTCGCCGCGTTCCGCCCGCCCGCCGAGCCCGTGGTGACGGCCGCCATGCCCCGGTATCCGGCCGCCGGATCCCCCAGCAGCGAGGCCATGCCCTCGAGCGAGGGCGGCACCAGGACCACCAGCCGGCGGGACCACTCACCGCGCCAGGCCCGGTCGACCGCCGGCACCGCCCGGTCGGCGGCCTCGGCGACGGCGCGCAGCCGCTCCGCGTCCTGGCCGGCCCCCAGCACCAGGCTGCGCGCGCCGCGCACGGCCGTGACCCTGCCCTGCTCCCAGAGCCGGCCCCCGCCGGGACGCTCAGGGCGCTCGGCCGAGACGTACCAGCGCCCGTCCCGGCGTGTCAGATCGAGCCGCTCGGCCGCTTTCACGGGGGCTACGTCGTACCCGGCGAATCGGTACCGCAGCTCGACCCGTGCGGTGACGCGTCCCGCGTCCGTACGGTCGAGGCCGGTCAGCCGGTACTGCCAGGAGCCCAGCGGCACCTCCGCGAGGTTCGCGAACTCCTCGCGTTCCGCCGCCCGCAGCCGCGCCGCCCCCGGGTCGAGGTCCGCCAGGTACGCCGCCTCGTCGCGGGAGAGGAGCGCCGCGGCCCTGCGGTCCAGCGTCCGCTGGATGTCCCGTGCGGCGGTGTCCGCGGGCTCGCCCGGCGTGGTGCACGCCGACGTGGCGGCGGACACGAGAAGGAGCGGTGCGAGGACGGGCCCCGCCCACCGCCGCCACCGGGTCCCGCGCCACCGATCCGCCACCCGGCCGATCGTACGGGCAGGCGGCCGGCGAGGGCAGGGCCCGGCCGGGCGGCTCAGACCCGGGTCACCGACGAGATGGGCATCATGCCGACGGGGTCGTAGCGCACCGGGGCCCCGGGATAGGGCGCGTGCACCACCTGGCCGTTGCCGACGTACATGCCGATGTGGCTGGCGTCGTCCCGGTACGTCACGAGGTCCCCCGGCTGCGCCTGGTCGAGCGGGACCTGCCGTCCGGCGTACCGCTGCGCCTGCGACGTGCGCGGCAGGGAGACGCCCGCCTGGGCGTACGACCACTGGGTGAGGCCCGAACAATCGAACCCCGAGGGCCCGTTGGCGCCCCAGACGTACGGCTTGCCGACCGCGCCCTGCGCCGCCCGCAAGGCGGCCGACGCGCGCCCGGAGACGGGCGCCCCGGCCGGCGCGGGCGGCGTCTGCCGGTCCGCGGAGCGCGACGACCGGCCGTCGAACTCCTCGCGCTCCTGGGCCGGCAGCGAGTTGAGCAGCCGTCGCGCCTGCGCGAGCTTGTGCTCCACGGTGCGCTTGTGGCGGGCGACGGCGGCCCGGCTGCGCTCCAGCTCCCCGAGCTTCACTGTCGCTTCCGCGCGCTGGCGGCCCAGTTCGCGCTGCGCGGCCTTCAACTCGCCCAGGGCGGCCACCTGACGGGCGCCCATGCGGTCGAGGGCCGATGCCTTCGCCAGGTAGCTGTCCGGGCTCTCGGACAGCAGCAGGGCGAGGGCCGGGTCCAGCCCGCCCGCCCGGTACTGCGCCCCGGCGACCGCGCCGAGCGCGCCCCGCATGTGGTTGATGCGCTCCTGGCCGCGGGCGGCCACGTCCTGGGCGTGGTCGACCTGTTCGCGCAGCCGGTCCGCGAGTTCGTCGGCCTTGTTGAACCGCTCGGTCGCGCGCTCGGCCTGCTCGAAGAGCCGGTCGACCCGCGCCCGGGTGGCCGTGGCGGTGTCCGGGGACGGCGCCGAGGCGGCGGCCGGGGAGGGCTCGCGGGGGTCGGCGCTCGCCGGGGCCGCGACGAGCGCTGCCGCCGCCGTCGTCGCGGCGGCGGACAGGATCGTGACCCGGGCGCTCTGCGTGAGGCCGGACTGTGAGGGACGCCGGTGGGTCGCCACAGGAGCCGCACTCCTTCCGCTGCGGGCAGCCCCCTGCCGCCCGGACGGGCGGACCAGTGGACCGGGGAGCTGCGCGAGCAGACAGTAGCGGTGCGATCACGCGGCGGCCAAAAGCCCGCGCCGGGCGCCGTCGGGCGCAAACACCGGCGCCCCACCGGAGAACCAGGTCACCGGTGGGGCGGACAGTCAGCAGAAGGTGCCGGAATTCGCCCGAACGGGCGGTGTGGGCAACGACCGCCAGGATCGGCGTTCGTCAGATACGCACACCGAACTGGAAGGCGCCCAGGTAGTCCATCGACTCGTAGCGCACGACAGTGCCGGGCTTGGGGGAGTGCAGCACCTGGTTGTTGCCGGCGTAGAGGCCGACGTGCGCCAGGTTGTTGAAGAACACCAGGTCGCCCGGCTTCAGCTGGCTCTTGCTGTACAGCTTCGTACCGTCGTTGTGCTGCGTGAAGGTGGTCCGCGTGATCGCGACACCGGCCTGGCCGTACGCCCACTGGGTCAGCCCGGAGCAGTCGTACGCGTTGGGGCCGGTCGCGCCGGAGATGTACGGCTTGCCGATCTGGGTGGCGGCGGCGCTCAGCGCGGCGGCGCCGCGCTGCGAGGCGGGGGCCTCCTTGCCGAGCTCCACGCGCTCGGTGGCGGCGCGGCTGGCGCGCTGCTCCTTCTCCCGCATCTCTTCCCGCTCGGCGGCGGTCAGCGTGTTCAGGAGCCGCTGCGCCTCGGCGAGCTTGCCCTGGAACTTCTTCTTCTTCTCGCCGAGTTCCTGGCGTACGTCCTCGAGGTCGGCGAGCTTGTCCGTCGCCTCCGCGCGCTGCTGGGCGAGGGTGCGCTGCTTCGCCTGGATCTTCTCCAGCGACGCGGCCTGCTTGGCGCTGAACTGGTCGACGGCGCCGGCCTTGTCGAGGTAGTCGTCCGGGTCGGCGGAGAGGAAGAGCTGCACGGAGGGGTCGATCCCGCCGGAGCGGTACTGCGCGCTGGCCACCGAACCGATGGCGCCGCGCAGTTCGTTGAGGTCCTCCTGGCCGCGGGCGACCTTGTCCTGGAGGTTGTCGACCTCTTCCTTGAGCTTGTCCTGCCGCTCCTTGGACTGGTTGTACTTCTCCGTCGCGGCCTCGGCCTCGTGGTAGAGCTTGTCGACCTTGGCCTTGACCTCGCTCTTGGTCGGCTTGGGGTCGGCCTGAGCGGTCTGGGACGTGAGCGCGACGGCTGCGGCTGCGGTCGCGGTGAGCACGGTCACACGAGTGCGGCTCGGCTGCTTGGGACGACGGTGGGACGCCACGAAGGCGAGCTCCTTCTTCCTCGAGCCGCCTACCGGGGTCGGGGACGTTGGCCCCGGCTCCACGCTTCGGTTCCCCCGCGGAAATGGACCGAATTGCATGGACTCGGCGGTACCTTCGCCGGCACCCCGGATGGGTGCTCAACCGTTCGAAGGTTCGAGGGCAGACCTTAGTGACCTTCTTGTGATCAGTTCAAATCCTCATGAGTAAAAACTCACCCCGTGGTCACATTCTTTACTCTCATCCCACCGGTAGTGACCATGACTTGACAGTACGTTTCCCCAAATAGGGCATAGGGCCGAGAAGTTACTAGACGCGCGAAAGCCTCTTGAGCAACAATGCGGACGCAACCGGCCTGGCTCCCGATCTGGCGACGCCGTCGGCGACTTCACGGTCGGTGGAGGCCACCACGACGGGCCGCCCCGGCGGCTCCGCCCGTACGAGCTGCCTGATGAGCTCGTCCGCCGTCACGCCCGGCTTGCTGAACAGCACCCGCACTCCGCGCGGCGGCGCGAGCAGCACCGGCGCCACCAGCTCCGCACCGTCGAAGACGCACGTCACCTCGGCGCCGGTCTGCGCCGCGAGCATCGAGAGTCCGCCGAGCAGCCGCAGCCGCTGCTTGTCGAGCGGCATCTGCGGATAGCCGGTCTTGGTGACGTTGTAGCCGTCCACGACCAGGTGACACTGCGGCAGTTCGAGCAGCTGGTCCAGGAGCGCCGGGTCGCTCTCGGAGAGCGCCCGCGCGGCGATGTCCTTGGGTGTCATACGCCCGGGCTCGACGGCGTCGACCGTGTCCGCGGGGTGCACGGAGGCCGGCGGCAGGGCCAGTTCGCGGCGCAGCCCCTGGGCGGCGTCCAGCACCGTGTCGAGCAGCAGCCGCACCCGCATGTCCTCGATGCTGCGGCCCTCGCGCACGGCCCTGCGGCTCGCCTCGACGGATGCCTCCGCCTCGCCGAGCCGGGCCCGCAGCCGCCGCGCCTCGCTCTCGGCGGCGGTCACCCGGGCGGCGGCGTCGGACTTCACCGTCTCGGTCTCGGCGTTCGTACGGCGCAGAGCCGCCTCGCCGCGCTTGACGTCGCTGAGCGCGCTGCGCAGTTTGCGGCTGAGCACGTCGGCCTCCTTGCGGGCGGCCTCCAGCTCGGTGCGCAGTCGTTCGGTCTCGCTCTTCGTCTGCTCGCGTGCCTGCGCCAGCTCCTCGCGCAGCCGCTCCAGCTCGCGCTGGGCCGCCTCGTCTGCGCGCTCCGCGTCCGCCCGCAGGGCCTCCTCGCCCGCGGCGGCGACCAGCTTGACCCAGCCGACGGGGCGCAGGACGTACGCCGCCGCCGCCACGTCGACGGGATCGGCCGCGGCCGGCGGCGAACCGGCCTCCAGGGCGCGGGCGAGCTCGGGCTGCGCCTCGCGCAGCCGCTCGCCGATGCGCTGGCGGAACAGCGTGTCGCCCTCGAGCGCCGCGGCCATGGCGTTGCCCGCGAACTTGGCGCGCCGGCTCGGGGTGAAGCGGGCGTACTGCCTCAGCTGGGACGGAAGTTCCGCGACGGTGAGCCCGCCGAACGCGTCCGAGACCAAGGCGACGACCTTGTGCCGTACGCCTTCGGGCAGCGGGCGGTCGAGCACCTCGGCGGCGTCCCCGGCCGAGCCGGCCGGTTCACCACCGCTTGCATGCTCCACAATCCGTCACCCCACTACTCTCGGGCCGGTCCTCAGGAGCCGGCGCCAGGCCTGTCCACCAGTTCGATCTGGTCCACCGCGTTGCACCAGCGGCAGCGCACGGACTCGATGGTCTCACTGACCACCTCGCGTTCCTCGACCTTCGACTCTCCGGCCAGGTCGAGATGCACGTACTCGATCACCTTCGACGAGCGGGTCACGTCGAAACGTGTGAGATTGCCGCACAGGGCGCAGCGCCACCGAGTCTCGGCAGTCGGCAGGGGAACCGTCGTCATCGTGCGTCCTCTTTCGTCGCGCCTACTGCCCGTAACCCTACGGCCTTACGGGTACCCCCTGCGGCGGACCGTCCACGGTGCGGGACGGGGCCCGGCGAGGCGCTCTGTCCCGCCCGGTCCCGTTACGAGATGATCTGGCCGTGATCAATTGGCGGGCAGCGGCCCGAGGACCCGTGGTGACGTACGGAGCGATCGGTCTGTGCTGTCTGATCTTCGTCGTCGGCCCCCTCTCGGGCCTCAATCCGGTCTACGGCACGGGCGACGCGCTCCTCGCCGCGCAGAGCGGATACTTCGAGCGGTGGGGCGTGATCCCCGACGAGCTGACGAGCGGCGGCCCGCCCGCGCTCGTCACCCCGCTGACGGCGCTGTTCGTGCACGGCAGCTGGCTCCACCTGCTGGGCAACATGCTGTTCCTCTTCGTCTTCGGAGCCATGGCCGAGGAACGGATGGGCCGCCTCCAGTTCGCCCTGTTCTACGTGGGCTGCGGCTACCTGGCCCTCGTCGTGTACGCCGTCGTCCACGCCGATTCGGACCAGACGCTGGTCGGGGCCTCGGGAGCCATCTCGGCGGTGCTCGGCGCCTTCCTCTTCCTCTTCCCCAGGGCGCGCGTCACCAGCCTGTTCCCCTTCCTCTTCTTCCTGCCGCTGCGCTTCCCCGCCTGGATCGTGCTGATCTTCTGGTTCGCGCTGCAGTGGGTGGCGGCGCAGCGCGCCGGGTCGGGCCCCGGGGTGGCCTACCTGGCGCACGTGGCGGGGTTCTGCGCGGGCTTCCTCTACGCCTGGGGGCGCAGTCGGCGTACGGATAGAGTGAGGACCTCAGCGCCGGCCACCGAGGGAGAAAGCCAACCGTGATCACCGCGATCGTGCTCATCAAGACCAGCGTGGACCGGATCCCCGAGATCGCCGAGTCGATCGCCGCGCTGGACAGCGTCAGCGAGGTCTTCTCGGTCACCGGGACGTACGACCTGATCGCCATGGTCCGCGTGGCGAAGCACGACGACCTGGCGGACGTCATCCCCGGCCGGATCAGCAAGATCCCCGGCGTCGAGGGCACCGACACGCACGTCGCCTTCCGTACGTACTCGCAGCACGATCTGGAAGCGGCCTTCGCGATCGGCCTCGACGCGTAACACCCGGCGCCCGCCCGGCCGCGGCGGCGCGTTCCTCACCGGTTCGACCGAGCGGGCCCGGCGTACGGGCCCGGGGGCGGTCAGACCGCCGGGACGCAGCGGCCTTCCTCGGTGCGGTAGTTCCACTTCGCGCCGTCCCTGACGAGCTCCTTGACCGCGCCGACGAACCGCTCGACGTGCTCTTCGGGCGTACCGGCGCCGAAACTCACGCGGATCGCGTTCAGCGACCGCTCACCCGGCTCCGCCTCCGGGGCGCCGCACTCCCCCGGGTCCTGCGGGTCGCTGCCGAGCAGCGTGCGGACCAGCGGGTGCGCGCAGAACAGGCCGTCCCGTACGCCGATCCCGTACTCGGCGGAGAGCGCCGCGGCGAAGTGCGAGCTGTTCCAGCCGTCGACGACGAACGAGATGACGCCGACGCGCGGGGCGTCGTCCCCGAAGAGCGACAGCACCCGGACGGCGTCCACCTCGGCCAGCCCCTCCCGCACCTTCGTCACGAGCCGCTGCTCGCGCTCGACCAGGGAGTCGAAGCCGACCTCGGTGAGCGCCTTGCAGGCGGAGGCGATCGCGTACACGCCGATGACGTTGGGCGATCCGGCCTCGTGGCGGGCGGCCGTGGTGTGCCACTCGACGTCCACGCCGCCGTCCGCGCGGCGGGCGACCTTGCGCGAGGCGCCGCCGCCCGCGAGGTACGGCTCGGCGCTCCGCAGCCAGTCGGCGCGGCCCGCGAGGACGCCGGAGCCGAACGGCGCGTACAGCTTGTGCCCGGAGAAGGCCACCCAGTCGACGTCCAGCTCGGCAATGTCCAGCGGGTGGTGGGGCGCGAGCTGGGCGGCGTCCAGCACGATGCGCGCGCCGTGGGCGTGGGCCGCGGCGGCGAGTTCCTTCACGGGCCACAGCTCACCGGTGACGTTCGAGGCGCCGGTGACGCACACCAGGGCCGGACCGTGGGGGTCGCGGTCGGCCAGCGCGCGCTCCAGCGTCTCGACCGCCTGGGCCGGAGTGCGCGGCGCGTTCAGGTAGTCGACCCGCGCGTCGCGCCAGGGCAGCAGCGAGGCGTGGTGCTCGGTCTCGAAGACGAACACCTGGCAGTCGGCGGGCAGGGCCGCGGCCAGCAGGCTGAGCGAGTCGGTCGTGGAGCGGGTGAAGACGACCTGGTCGTCCTCGCGGCAGCCGAGGAACTCGGCGACGGTGGCGCGGCTGTTCTCGAAGAGGTCCGTCGACAGCTGCGAGAGGTAGCCCGCGCCCCGGTGCACGCTGCCGTAGTACGGCGCGTACGCCGCCACGTCGTCCCACACGCGCTGGAGGGCCGGGGCGCTGGCGGCGTAGTCGAGGGCGGCGTAGGTGACCTCGCCACCGGTCACGAGCGGCACGCGGACATCGTGGCCGAGAACGGGCAGAGGAGAACAAACGGCGTGGTCGGTGACAGCGCTGGAGACAGACATGGCGAACTCCCGTGTGGGGCAGGCGAATTCACTGCGCCGGCGACGACGCGCGGCAGCGCAGGAGAAGAGAAAAAGGGTGCGCGGAAGGGGGCTTCGAGCCCTATCGCATTCGCTTGCTCACGAGACTGCTCCCTTGAGGACCAGGACCCCAGGGTGTGCAGGGGTCCGCGCTTGCCGTGGACCTTTCTGTCCACGACCTGGTCTTCACCCGGGGCACCCCGCCACGGACGGAGGGTTGCCGGACAGCAAGCCGGGGCCAAAACGCTGTCACTCATGACCTGTCAAGCATCTTGCCACAAGATCAGGACGACGCAAGGCGCGGTCCGCTTCCTGAGACCCGAAAGGGACTCCGCGGACCGCGCCTCGCGTCGAGCACAACCGTGTTCAGCTGTTGCTGGCCGCCACCCAGCGCTCCAGCGCCGCGCGCGCCGCCCCCGAGTCGATCGACTCGGCGGCCTTGGCGATCCCGGCCGCGAGCTGCTCGTTCAGCGACGCGTCGGACGGATCCAGGGCGACCAGCGCCGCCGCCGTGTTCAGCAGCACGGCATCGCGCACCGGACCGGTCTCACCGGCCAGCAGCCGCCGGGCGACGTCCGCGTTGTACGACGCGTCCGCGCCGCGCAGCGCCTCGACGGGCACGATCTCCAGGCCCACGTCGCGCGGGTCGAAGGTCTGCTCCGTCACCGCCCCGTCCCGTACAGCCCACACCCGCGAGGTCGCCGTCGTCGTCAGCTCGTCGAGGCCGTCGTCACCGCGGAAGACGAGCGCGGAATTCCCCCGTTCGGCGAGCACGCCGGCCACGATGGGGGCCATCCGGGCGTCGGCGACGCCGACCGCCTGGGCCTTCACCCGCGCGGGGTTCGTCAGCGGGCCGAGAATGTTGAACGTCGTCTGCGCGCCCAGCTCCTTGCGCGCCTTCGCGGCGTACCGCAGGGCGGGGTGGAACTTCACGGCGAAGCAGAAGGTGATGCCCGCCTCCTCGGCCACCTCGGCGACACGCCGGGGCGTCAGCTCCAGGTTGACGCCGAGCTTCTCCAGGACGTCCGAGGCGCCGCTCGCGGACGAGGCGGCCCTGTTGCCGTGCTTGACGACCTTGGCGCCGGTGCCCGCGACGACGATCGCCGACATGGTGGAGATGTTGACCGTCTTGGCGAGGTCGCCGCCGGTGCCGACGATGTCGACCGTACGGCCCGGCACCTCGATGGTGTTGGCATGGGCGTACATCGCCCGGACCAGACCGGTGACCTCGCCGACCGTCTCCCCCTTGGCCCGCAGCGCGACCGCGAAGCCGGCGATCTGGGCGTCGGTGGCCTCGCCGCTCATGATGCGGTCCATGGCCCACGCCGTGTCGTCGGCGGAGAGGTCCTCGCCGCGCAGCAGGGCGTTCAGGACATCCGGCCAGGAGCCGGCCGCCACGCTGTCGCCGCCGACCGGGGTCACAACGTTCATGGTCCGCTCCAGGGTCCACAGCCAGTAAGGATGGCTCCTACCCTATCCAGCCGGGCGGACGGCGAAGAGCCCCGTCCGACGAATGGACGGGGCTCCCGCTGTGGCGACCTGACGGTCGGAGATCAGTGGTGGCCGTGGCCGCTGGTGATCTCCTTGTACTCGTCGGCGGTCGGCTTGGGGATCTGGTTCCCCTCGCCGTAGTAGCCCTTGCTCAGCTTGGCCCGGAGCTTCTGGCCGCGCGTCACCTTGCGCTCGACGCCGTTCTCGTCGACCGACGGGCCGATCTCGGCCGGCGCGTACTGCTCGTGCGCCGTGAGCGTGTGGAGCTGCTGCCGGCTGAGCGGCTCGTGGACCTCGACGAACTCACCGTGCGGCAGGCGCTTGATGATGCCGGACTCGCGTCCGTGCAGCACCTTGTCCTTGTCGCGGCGCTGAAGGCCGAGGCAGATCCGCCGGGTGATCACGAACGCCAGGACCGGGCCCACGAAGTAGGAGATCCGGACGAACCAGGTGATCGAGTTGATCGACAGGTGGAAGTGCGTGGCGAAGATGTCGTTGCCGCCACCCAGGAGCATGATCACGTAACCGGTGATCCAGGCGACGCCCAGCGCGGTCCGGGTCGGCGCGTTGCGCGGCCGGTCCAGGATGTGGTGCTCGCGCTTGTCACCGGTGACCCACGACTCGATGAACGGGTAGACCGCCAGCGCGACGAGGACCAGACCGAAGAGCGTCAGCGGGATGAACACGCCCAGGGCGAGCGTGTGACCCCACAGGTTGATCTCCCAGCCGGGCATGACACGGATCAGACCCTCGGCGAAGCCCATGTACCAGTCGGGCTGGGCGCCGGTGGACACCTGGTCCGGACGGTACGGGCCGAGCGCCCAGACCGGGTTGATCGTGAACAGACCGGCGATGGCCGCGATGACACCGAAGACCAGGAAGAAGAAGCCTCCGGCCTTGGCCATGTAGACCGGCAGCAGCGGCATGCCGACGACGTTCTTGTTCGTACGGCCGGGACCCGCGAACTGCGTGTGCTTGTGGTAGAAGACCAGGATCAGGTGCGCCACCACGAGGCCGAGCATGATGCCCGGCAGCAGCAGGATGTGGATCGAGTAGAACCGCGCCACCATGTCGTGGCCCGGGAACTCGCCGCCGAACAGGAAGAACGAGATGTACGTGCCGACGACGGGCGTCGCCAGGATCGCGCCCTGCGTGAAGCGGACACCGGTGCCGGAGAGCAGGTCGTCCGGGAGCGAGTAGCCGGTGAAACCGGTGAACATGCCCAGGACGAACAGCAGGAAGCCGAACAGCCAGTTGATCTCACGGGGCTTGCGGAACGCGCCCGTGAAGAACACGCGCATCATGTGCACGAACATCGCCGCGAGGAAGATCAGCGCCGCCCAGTGGTGGATCTGCCGGATGAGCAGACCGCCGCGGACGTCGAAGCTGATCTCCAGGGTCGACGCGTAGGCCTCCGTCATCCGGATGCCCTGCATCGGCACGTACGAGCCGTGGTACACGACCTCGTTCATGCTCGGGTGGAAGAACAGCGTCAGGTACACACCCGTGAGGATGATGATGATGAAGCTGTAGAGCGCGATCTCACCGAGCATGAAGGACCAGTGGTCCGGGAAGATCTTGCGCATGTTGGCCTTGGCCAGGCTGTAGATGCCCAGCCGGCCGTCCGCCCAGTCGGCGACCCGCTCGCCTGCGGGCGCCTTGCGCTTTTCGTCAGTCACGGTGCTCATCCGCGCTCCCAGAAACTAGGACCGACGGGCTCTTCGAAGTCGCCGAGCGCTTCGAGGAATCCTTCGTCATTCACGCCGATCCGCAGCTGCGGGAGGGCGTGGCCGGCCGGGCCGAAGATGACGCGCGCACCGTCGGAGAGGTCGAAAGTGGACTGGTGGCACGGGCAGAGCACGTGATGCGTCTGCTGCTCGTACAGGCTGATCGGGCAGCCGACGTGGGTGCAGATCTTCGAGAACGCCACGATGCCCTGGTGGGACCAGTCGAGCTCGCGCTTGTCCTTGATGTCCTGCGGCTGGAGCCGGACGATCATCAGGGCGGCCTTGGCGATCTCGTTGTTGAACTCGTGGTTGTCCTCTTCCAGGCCTTCCGGCTTGGCGAAGGTCAGCGAACCGACCGCGACGTCCTCGGGACGCAGCGGCTCGTTCGTGTTCATGTTGATGAGCTGCTTGCCCTTGCCCCACAGCGTGTGGCGGAGCTTCTCCTCGGGCAGCGGGCCCAGGTCGCGCAGCAGGACCACACCGGAGAGCGGCACCATGGCCAGCGCGCCGAACATCGTGGTGCGGATCAGCTTGCGCCGGCCGATCGCGGACTCCTCGGCGCCGGCCGCGAAGTCCGACATGACCTTGGCCTTGACGACCGGGTCGGCCTCGATCGGGTGACGGTCGTCGGCGACCTCGACGTCGGACATCAGGGTGCGGGCCCAGTGGACCGCTCCCGCGCCGATGCAGAAGAGGGCGAGGCCGAGCGTCACACCCAGCGAGAGGTTCAGCGCGCTGACGTGGCCGAGCGGCCAGACGTACACGATCTTCTCGACCGGGAACGCCACGAAGGAGGCGATGAAGCCGATCGTGGACAGCATGGACAGCGTGAACAGGAGGGCGACCGTGCGCTCGGAGCGCTTGGCGGCCCGCTCGTCGATGTCCTGGATACGCGGCTTGTGGGGCGGCAGCCCCGGGTCCGCGAACGGGTCCTCCGCCACGGCTACCGCGCCGTGCGCGGTGTCCTGCTCACTGGGCAGGTTCTTCTCTGGAATCTCTTGGCTACTCATGACTTCTTGGCCTTAGCGGTGTGGGCCGCGACCCAGACGGCGACGGCGATCAGCGAACCGAGTCCGAAGATCCAGCCGAACAGACCCTCGCTGACGGGGCCGAGGCCGCCCAGCGCGAAGCCGCCGGGGGTCTCCGTCTCCTCGCCGTTCACCGTCTTGACGTACGCGATGATGTCCTTCTTCTGCTGCTCCGGCATCGTCGTGTCGGGGAAGGACGGCATGTTCTGCGGGCCGGTCTGCATGGCCTCGTAGAGGTGCTTCGGGCTCACGTCTTCAAGGCTCGGGGCGTACTTGCCGTTCGTCAGGGCACCGCCCTCGCCCGTGAAGTTGTGGCACTGGGCGCAGTTGGTGCGGAACAGGTCGCCACCCTTGGCGATGTCCGCACCCTCAGGGCTGTACTGCTTCTCGGTCGGCGTGATCGGGCCGGCTCCGAGGGAAGCGACGTACGCGGCGAGCTGGTCGATCTCGGCCTGCGAATAGATGCGCGGCTTCTCCGGCACCTGGGCGCCGGGCTGCTGCGCCGGCATACGGCCGGTGCCGACCTGGAAGTCCACTGCGGCAGAGCCGACGCCCACCAGGGACGGGCCGTCGCTGCCGCCCTGACCGCCGGTGCCGTGGCAGCTGGAGCAGCCAGTGGCGTAGAGCTTCTTGCCCTCCTCGATGGCGAGGGACTGGGCGGTTTCGTCGGCCTGGGCCTTGCCCGCGGGCGCGAACGCGGCGTACAGCCCCCCGGTGGCCGCCAGCGCGAGGAGTAGGACGACGACCGCCGCCAGCGGATGGCGTCGTCGTGCGGAGAGCTTTTTCACGGATTACCCCGGTGTCAGGATCTTCTGCGTCGATGGTGCTGGATGTGGGCCGGGTTTCGGACCCGACCTACTTGATCATGTAGATCGTGGCGAAGAGGCCGATCCAGACGACATCGACGAAGTGCCAGTAGTAGGACACGACGATGGCGGCGGTTGCCTGCTCATGGGTGAATCTCTTGGCCGCGTATGTACGGCCCAGGACCAGCAGGAAGGCGATGAGTCCGCCCGTCACATGCAGTCCGTGGAAGCCGGTCGTCAGGTAGAACACCGAGCCGTACGGGTCGGACGAGAGCGAGAGGCCCGCGTCCTTCACCAGCTCGGTGTACTCGAGGACCTGGCCTCCGATGAAGATCGCACCCATCACGAACGTGATGATGAACCACGCCCGGAGCTTCTTCACGTCCCCGCGCTCGGCGGCGAAGACGCCGAGCTGGCAGGTGAGGGAGGAGAGCACCAGGATCGTGGTGTTCGTCGCCGAGAACGGGAAGTTCAGGTGTTCCGCCTGTGTCTTCCAGAACTCGGGACCCGTCACCGATCGCAGGGTGAAGTACATCGCGAAGAGGGCCGCGAAGAACATCAGCTCGGAACTCAGCCAGATGATGGTTCCGACGCTGGTGAGGTTCGGTCGATTGACCGACGGGTGCGCGTGCCCGGTATCTACTGTCGTTGCTGTCGCCACGACCGACATTATGTCGGTCGCTTATCCCGCCCTCACTCCCGGGGGTGCCATTCGGTGTGTCCATGCTCTGAGAAGGCGCTGCGACCTGAGCCGAACGGCCCATCGGAGGTACCGTCGAAGGCGTGAACGAACCCCTGCTGACCGGTTGTCGGACGGAGTAGCATCCGCGCATCGGTTCCTGATCCAACACCGAGCCTTCGAGGGCTCCTCGATGCATGGAGGAACAATGGCCGCCACGGTCCTGGTCTACAGCGACAACGCGCACACCCGTGAACAGGTGCGGCTGGCGGCGGGTCGCAGGCCCGCCGCGGACGTGCCGCCGGTCGAGTTCCTGGAGTGCGCCACGCTGCCGGCGGTCCTCACGGCGCTGAACGAGGGCGGTGTCGACGTCTGCGTGCTGGACGGCGAGGCGGCGCCCGCGGGCGGCATGGGCGTCTGCCGGCAGATCAAGGACGAGGTCTTCAACTGCCCGCCCGTGCTGCTGCTGATCGGGCGCCCGCAGGACTCCTGGCTGGCCACCTGGAGCCGCGCCGAGAGCGCTGTGACCCTTCCGGTGGATCCTGTGGAGTTCGCGGACGCCCTGGCCGCGCTGCTGCGCGGCAGGCTCGCCGTAGAGGCGTGACACCGGCGCGGGGCCCCGTCAGACCTCCGGCCGCAGCCTGGCCGCGTCGACGGGGTCTCCGCCTTCCCTGACCCCTGTCATCAGGGCGCTGCCCTTGCGCCACTTGTCCCAGGGCAGGTTCCAGTCGCCGAAGCCGTTGCCGAACGGGGCCATCATGTCGCCGGCGCTGTTCACGACCTTGACGATGTCGCCCTCGCGGACGGTCTTGAAGAACCACTCGGCGTTGCTGGTGCTCATGCCGGTGCAGCCGTGGCTGACGTTGGCGGACCCCTGCGAGCCGACGGACCAGGGCGCGGCATGGACGTACTCCCCGCTCCAGGTGACCCGCGTCGCGTAGTACACGGGCAGGTCGTACGAGTCCGCCGAGCCCTCCGCGATGCCGACGGTCGTTCCGCGCATGCGTACGAAGTACTCCTTGCCCAGTACGACCTTGACGCCGTTGCGGGTGGAGAAACCGGGCTTGCCCGTGGTCACCGGAATGGTGTTGATCACCTTGCCGTTGCGCAGGACCGTCATCTGGTGCGAGCCGGCGTCGGTGATGGCCTCCACCCGGTCCCCCGTGGTGATCCGCAGCGGCTTGACCGGGCCGCCGTAGAGCCGGTCGGCGACCTTGATGCCGTCCAGGGTGCTGCGCGCCGTGATCGTGGCGTTGGCGGGCCAGTACTCCTTCGGACGGAAGTGCAGTTTCTTGTCGTCCACCCAGTGCCAGGACCCCTGCACCGCCGGCTCGGAACGCACCTTCAGGGCGCGTTCCACGACCGCTCTGGCCGCCGCGCCCTTGACGGGGGCGCTGAGTTCGGCGGTGACCGGCTGGCCGACGCCGTACGTGCCGGCCTTGGGGCCGAAGGTGACCTGCAGGCGCTTCCTCGGCGGGACGGAGGTCTCGAAGGTGAGGGTGCGGGCGCCGGGCGCGCCGTCCTCGTCCTCGGTGGCGACCTTGACCGTGTAGCGCGCTCCCGCGGCCAGCGGGGCGGTGCTGTGCCAGCGGGAGCCGTCGGCGGAGAGTTCTCCCGCCAGGTAGCGCCCTGAGGCGTCGGAGGCCGTCACGTCCGTGATCCGGCCGTCCTTGTTCCTGGCGGTGATCTCCAGGGGCTTCTCGGGGTCGGCCTTCGACGTGCCCGAGTCCGCGTTGAAGGAGACCTGGTCCGCCGCGTCGTACGGCGCCGCGGAGAGCGGATGGCCGTCACCGGACCCGCTGCACGCCGTCCCGGCCGCCGCGAGGGACGCGATCAGCAGGGAACAGCTCAGAACCGTCCGGAGTCGAGGTGAATGGGTCATGATCACACATTAAGAACATTTCGCGTGTACGGCGCGCCGGGAGATGCCAAACGAGGGGCCCGTCCGCCTGCTGTGCAGGTGGACGGGCCCCTCGGGCGTGTCGCGGGTGCTTCTACTGGTTCTGGTTCTCGCCCCGGTAGTACTCGAAGACCCAGCCGAACAGGCCGATCAGGATCAACGGCGCGGAGAAGAACAGCAGCCACCAGCCCATGGCGACGCCGAGGAAGGCGAACGCGCCTCCGATGGCCAGCGAGAGCGGCTGCCAGCTGTGCGGCGAGAAGAAGCCGACGTCACCGGCCTCGTCCGCCACGTCGGCCTCCTTGTTGTCCTGGGCCATCGCGTCGACACGCTTGGCCGTGAAGGCCAGGTAGTAGCCGATCATGATGCTCAGGCCGAAGGCCAGGAAGAGCGCCGTGGTGCCGGCGGGCTCCTTCGACCACACGCCATAGACGATCGCCATGGCGAGGATGAAGATGCTCAACCAGATGAACATCTTTCCCTGGATCTTCACTTGCCGACCTCCTTGCCGCCGAACAGCGCGGTGTCCTTCTGTCCGTGGTTCTCGAGCTGCTCGAGAGCGGCGATCTCAGGGTGGTGCAGGTCGAAGGCCGGGGATTCGGAACGGATCCGCGGCAGCGTGAGGAAGTTGTGCCGCGGGGGCGGGCAGGACGTCGCCCACTCCAGCGAACGGCCGTAGCCCCACGGGTCGTCGACCTCGATCTTCTTGCCGTACTTCGCGGTCTTCCAGACGTTGTAGAAGAACGGGAGCATCGACAGACCCAGCAGGAACGAGGCGATCGTCGAGATCGTGTTCAGCAGGGTGAAGCCGTCGGCGGCGAGGTAGTCCGCGTAACGGCGCGGCATGCCCTCGGCGCCGAGCCAGTGCTGCACCAGGAACGTGCCGTGGAAGCCCACGAACAGCGTCCAGAAGGTGATCTTGCCCAGGCGCTCGTCCAGCATCTTGCCCGTGAACTTCGGCCACCAGAAGTGGAATCCGGAGAACATCGCGAAGACCACGGTGCCGAAGATGACGTAGTGGAAGTGCGCGACGACGAAGTACGAGTCTGAGACGTGGAAGTCCATCGGGGGCGAGGCCAGGATGACGCCGGTCAGACCACCGAAGGTGAAGGTGATCAGGAAGCCGACGGCCCAGAGCATCGGGGTCTCGAAGGACAGTGAGCCCTTCCACATGGTGCCGATCCAGTTGAAGAACTTCACACCGGTCGGTACCGCGATCAGGAAGGTCATGAACGAGAAGAACGGCAACAGCACGCCGCCCGTGACGTACATGTGGTGCGCCCACACCGTGACCGAGAGGCCGGCGATCGCGATCGTCGCGCCGATCAGACCGATGTAACCGAACATCGGCTTGCGGCTGAAGACCGGGATCACCTCGGAGATGATGCCGAAGAACGGCAGCGCGATGATGTACACCTCTGGGTGTCCGAAGAACCAGAAGAGGTGCTGCCACAGCAGTGCTCCGCCGTTGGCCGCGTCGAAGATGTGCGCACCGAACTTGCGGTCCGCCTCCAGCGCGAAGAGAGCCGCCGCCAGCACCGGGAAGGCGAGCAGGACCAGGACACCGGTCAGCAGCACGTTCCAGGTGAAGATCGGCATACGGAACATCGTCATGCCGGGTGCGCGCATGCAGATGATCGTGGTGATGAAGTTGACCGAGCCGAGGATCGTGCCGAAGCCGGAGAAGGCCAGACCCATGATCCACATGTCGGCGCCGACGCCCGGCGAGCGGACCGCGTCCGACAGCGGGGCGTAGGCGAACCAGCCGAAGTCGGCTGCACCCTGCGGGGTGAGGAAGCCGGCCACCGCGATGATCGAGCCGAAGAGGTAGAGCCAGTACGCGAACATGTTCAGCCGCGGGAACGCCACGTCGGGCGCGCCGATCTGCAGCGGCATGATCCAGTTCGCGAATCCGGCGAACAGCGGCGTCGCGAACATCAGCAGCATGATCGTGCCGTGCATCGTGAACGCCTGGTTGAACTGCTCGTTCGACATGATCTGCGTGCCGGGACGGGCCAGTTCGGCGCGCATGAAGAGCGCCATCAGGCCGCCGACGCAGAAGAACACGAACGACGTGATCAGGTAGAGCGAGCCGATGGTCTTGTGGTCAGTGGTGGTCATCCACTTGACGACGACGTTTCCCGGCTGCTTGCGCCGTACCGGCAGTTCGTTCTCGTAGGACGAGCCGTCTGCCGCCGCGGCACCCTTGGGTTCGTTGAGGATGCTCACAGTTTGTTCGTCTCCGCATTCCTGGCCGGGTCGGTCTGCTCGATACCGGACGGGATGTAGCCGGTCTGGCCCTTCTCCGCCAGCTCCTTGAGGTGCTGCTGGTACCGCTCCGGGGAGACGACCTTCACGTTGAAGAGCATCCGGGAGTGGTCGACACCGCAGAGCTCGGCGCACTTGCCCCGGAAGGTGCCCTCACGCGAGGGAGTCACTTCGAAGACGTTGGTGTGGCCGGGGATGACGTCCAGCTTCATCAGGAACGGCACCACCCAGAAGGAGTGGATGACGTCGCGGGACGTCAGGACGAAGCGGACCTTCTCGCCCTTCGGCAGCCACAGGGTCGGACCCGGGTTGCCGTTCTGCGGGTTCCGCTCGCCCGGAGTGCCGACCGCGTGTACGCCCTCGGCCCCTTCGGGGAACTGCTTGGTGTAGTTGTCCGGGATCGCGTTGAGCTCCTTGGGGAGCTTCACGCCCGTGGCGGCGTCGCCGTCCACGTTCTCCACGTAGTTGAAGCCCCAGCTCCACTGGAAGCCGACCACGTTGATGGTGTGGGCCGGCTTGTCCTCGAGCGCGAGGAGCTTGGACTCGTCGCGCGCGGTGAAGTAGAAGAGGACCGAGACGATGATGAGCGGGACCACGGTGTACAGCGCCTCGATGGGCATGTTGTACCGGGTCTGCGGAGGTACTTCGACCTTGGTGCGGCTACGCCGGTGGAAGATGACGCTCCACAGGATCAGACCCCACACCAGGACGCCCGTGATGAGCGCTGCCGCCCACGAGCCCTGCCAGAGGGAGAGAATCCTGGGAGCCTCTTCGGTGACCGGGGTAGGCATCCCGAGCCGGGGGAAGTCTTCCCATGTGTACGAGCAACCAGAGGCGGTCGCCAGGACCACGCCCGCGGTCAGCACCTGGAGCAGCTTCCGCCGCATCGGGCGCCGCGACGAGCGGTCGGAGCCGTTGGGACTCACGTAGCGCCTTCCCGAGAGTCTCGCCCGCGCGGTGGGTCGCGGCCGTCTCGCTGGTCGGTCGCCGGCCCTGACGCGGGCAGGGGTTTGGATGTTTATGCGGACCAAACCCTACTGGACGCTATTTGGGGTCGCGCGGGGAGGGTGCCCAACGCGCCGTACCCCTCCCCGAAGGGGTGGCTTCTCGGTGGAATCCGGTCCTCCGCCCGCCGTCTGACCCGGCATCCGGCCGGCCCTCCGGCACCCCTCCCCGCCACCCGGCCCGCGGTGGGGCGCGGCGTCGCGGCGGCGGGGATTAGCGTGGCGGTGTGCCCTACTTCGACGCCGCCTCCTCCGCCCCGCTGCACCCCGTCGCCCGGCAGGCCCTTATGGCCTCGCTGGACGAGGGGTGGGCCGACCCGTCCCGCCTCTACCGCGAGGGCCGGCGTGCCCGGCTGCTGCTCGACGCGGCGCGCGAGGCGGCGGCCCAGGCCGTGGGGTGCCGCCCCGACGAGCTCGTCTTCACCTCCTCCGGGACGCGCGCGGTGCACACCGGGACGGCCGGCGCGCTGGCCGCGCGCCGGCGTGTCGGCCGGCACCTGGTCGTCTCCGCCGTCGAGCACTCGTCGGTGCTGCATGCGGCCGCCGGACACGAGGCCGCGGGCGGTACGACGACGCAGGTCCCGGTCGACCGGACGGGCCGGGTGGACCCCGGGGCGTACGCGCGGGAGCTGCGCGAGGACACCGCACTGGCCTGCCTCCAGTCCGCGAACCACGAGGTCGGCACGGAGCAGCCGGTGGCCGAAATCGCACAGCAGTGCCGGGCGGTGGGTGTGCCGCTCCTGGTGGACGCCGCGCAGTCGCTGGGGTGGGGGCCGGTGGAGGGCGACTGGTCGCTGCTGACCGCCAGTGCGCACAAGTGGGGCGGGCCGGCGGGGGTCGGCCTGCTGGTGGTGCGCAAGGGGGTGCGGTTCGCCGCCCAGGGTCCGGCCGACGAGCGGGAGTCGGGACGGGCTCCGGGCTTCGAGAACCTGCCCGCGATCGTGGCGGCGGCGGCTTCGCTGCGGGCCGTGCGGGACGAGGCGGCGGGCGAGGCGGCGCGGTTGAGGGAGCTGGTGGACCGGATCCGGCTGCGGGTGCCCGAGCTCGTACCGGATGTGGAGGTCGTGGGCGATCCCGTGCGGCGGCTGCCGCACGTGGTCACGTTCTCGTGTCTGTACGTCGACGGGGAGGCGCTGCTGCACGAGCTGGACCGGGCCGGTTTCTCCGTGTCGTCCGGTTCGTCGTGCACGAGCAGCACACTCACCCCGAGCCATGTGCTGCGGGCGATGGGCGTGCTGACGGAGGGCAATGTCCGGGTCTCGCTTCCGGCCGGGACGACGGCGCAGGACGTGGACCGCTTCCTGGACGTGCTGCCGCGGACGGTCTCCGGGGTGCGGGAGCGGCTGGGCGCGGCGGCCGCCGCGGTGTCTGCGTCGTCTTCGGCGTCCTCGGCGTCGTCCGAGGCGTCGTCGCTCGTCGTGGACTCGCTCGGCAAGCGGTGTCCGATTCCGGTGATCGAGCTGGCGAAGGTGATCGGCGACGTGCCCGTCGGCGGCACGGTGACCGTGCTCTCGGACGACGAGGCGGCCCGGCTGGACATTCCGGCGTGGTGCGGGATGCGGGGGCAGGAGTACGTCGGGGAGCGGGCGGCGGAGCGCGGCGCGGCGTATGTGGTGCGGCGCGTGAGCTGACGGGGCGGGGGCGTCGGCGCGGGTGGCCCGCTGCCGCCCAGCCCGGTGCCGGTGCCGTGGCGGGCGCCGGGCACCGGACGGGCCGGTGTTCCGGCCCGTCCGGCGTCCGGCGAGCGGGGTACGGGGCGGGGAGCCCGGCAGCCGCCCGGCGCGGTCAGGACAGGTGGGCGCGGACCTCTTCCGCCGCCTCGTGGCCGTACGCCTTCGTGAAGCGGTCCATGAAATTGGCCCGGCGCAGCGTGTACTCCTGCGTGCCCAGCGTCTCGATCACCAGCGTCGCCAGCATGCAGCCGACCTGCGCGGCGCGCTCCAGACCGACGCCCCAGGCGAGCCCGGACAGGAAGCCGGCGCGGAAGGCGTCGCCGACGCCGGTGGGGTCGACCTTGCCCTCTTCCTCGGGGCAGCCCACGAGCACGGGCTCGTCGCCGACCCGCTCGATGCGCACGCCGCGCGAGCCGAGCGTCGTGACGCGGTGCCCGACCCTGCCGAGGATCTCCTCGTCGCTCCAGCCGGTCTTGGACTCGATGAGCCCCTTCTCGTACTCGTTGGAGAAGAGGTACGTCGCCCCGTCGAGCAGCGTGCGGATGTCGTCCCCGCTCATGCGGGCGATCTGCTGCGAGAAGTCCGCCGCGAACGGGATGGAACGCGTCTTGCACTCCTCGGTGTGGCGCAGCATCGCCTCGGGGTCGTCCGCGCCGATCAGCACCAGGTCGAGGCCGCCGACCCGCTCGGCCACCGCCTGGAGCTCGATCTGGCGCGCCTCGCTCATCGCGCCGGTGTAGAACGACCCGATCTGGTTGTGGTCGGCGTCGGTCGTGCACACGAAGCGGGCGGTGTGCAGGACCTCGGAGATGCGCACCGAGCCGGTGTCCACCCCGTGCCGGTCGAGCCAGGCGCGGTACTCGTCGAAGTCCGAGCCGGCGGCGCCGACCAGGATCGGAGCCGTGCCGAGCTGGCCCATGCCGAAGCAGATGTTCGCGCCGACACCGCCCCGGCGTACGTCGAGGTTGTCGACCAGGAAGGAGAGGGAGACCGTGTGCAGCTGGTCCGCGACCAGCTGGTCGGCGAAGCGGCCGGGGAAGGTCATGAGGTGGTCGGTGGCGATGGAGCCGGTGACTGCGATACGCACGGCGAGGACGCTCCTGCGGGCGGTGGGTGAGGACAGTCCACGCTACCCGGTCGTAGCCTCCCCGCACCAAGAGGCAAAACTACCCGATAGTAGGGCTTTTTTCCGTGCGCCCGGGCTGCTTACGGTGCGGGGAACGGGTCCGCGGTGTGGCGGCCCCCAGAGCTACGGGAGCGTTCCGCATGCAGAAGCACAGCGCCACGTCGTCCGCCCGTGCCGAGCAGGCCGGCGGCCTGGAGGAACTGCGCGGGGACTGCGCGCGGATGGTCCCGCACTGGGCGGTGCCCGCCGAGGCGGCGCCCGCTCCCGTACCGGCCTCGCTGATCCACGGCGTCACCGTGCCGCCCGCATCGGCCCGCCTGGTGGGCGGGATGTCCGAGTACGGGGGCTGAAACCCGCTTCCGCGGCGCGCGAGGGGAGCGTGAGGGAACCGCACGCTCCCCCGTTCCGTCCCACCGGTGTCTCCCGTTGAGGGACTCCCGTTGTGAGGGATACGACACAGGGCACAGGACGGCAGAGCAGCCGAAGGAGCGATGCGGTGAGCACCGACGAGCGACCGGAAGAGGACGCGACCGGCGTCCGCAGGCGGCGGTCCCCGCTGGTCGTCACCTCAGTGGCCGCAGCGGTGCTGCTGGCCGGGGGCGGCGCGGCGTACTGGGCGTCGACCGCCTCGGGCGGTGGCGGCGGTACGGGGAGCGGCGCGGCGGCAGGGGGCGGCACTCCGCCGCCGCTCAACCTCGACGGCCACACGGACGCGGACGCGCCCGGCGTCGCCCCCGGTGAGCCGGACCCGAACGGCGGGGTGACCTACCGCGCCGAGGGGAAGCTGCCCGAGGGGCCCGCCTCCGCCCCGGTGTACCGGGCCTCGGGCACGGTCACCGCGGCCGAGGTGGCGCGGCTGGCCGAGGCGCTCGGCGTACCGGGCAAGCCGCGCGTCGAGGGCACGGTGTGGAAGGCCGGTGTCACCAGGGACGGCGCGGGGCCGGTGCTCCAGGTCAACAAGGAGGCTCCGGGCACCTGGACGTTCGCGAAGTTCGGCCCGGCCGGCAGCGACGACTGCGCCCGGGGCAGGCAGTGCCCCGACGACTCCTACCGGCCCGGCAGCGAGGAGTCCGCGGTGAGCGAGAAGGCCGCGAAGGAGGCCGCCGCACCCGTGCTGAAGGCGCTGGGGCAGGAGAACGCCGAGCTGGACGCCCGCCAGCTGATGGGCGCGGTGCGCGTGGTGAACGCGGACCCGCGGGTGGGCGGGCTGCCGACGTACGGCTGGGCGACCGGCGTCCAGATCGGCTCTGACGGCGAACCGGTCGGCGGCAGCGGGCAGTTGAAGAGCCTGACGAAGGGCGACGAGTATCCGGTGATCGGCGCGCAGGACGCGCTGAAGCAGCTGAACAGCGCCGGCCAGGGGGCCGGCAAGATCGGCATCGGCGGATGCGCCACCCCCGTGCCGCACGGCGACAAGCCGGGCCGGAGCGGCGAAACGACGGATGCCCCGTGCGAGCCCGGCGGTGAGCGGCCGCCGGCCGCGCCGAAGCCCGTACCCGTGGGCAAGGCGGTCTTCGGGCTGGCCGCGCAGTACGTCGACGGGCGGCAGGCGCTCGTACCGTCGTGGCTCTTCGAGGTGAAGCCCGGCGGCGGCGCGCAGCCGTTCACCGTCACGCACCCGGCGGTCGACCCCGAGTATCTGGCGAAGCCCCCCGCCTCGCCGGCTCCGCCGGACAGCGGGGAGCCCCCTGCGCCGCCGCGGCAGGTCGAGGCGTACAGCACCGACGGACGCGAGCTCACGCTGCACTTCTTCGGCGGCGTGTGCAGCGACTACGCCGCGAAGGCGAGCGAGGAGGACGGGGTGGTGAAGGTGCGGATCACCGAGACCAATCCGGATCCCGACCGCGTCTGCATCATGCTCGCCAAGGAGCTGAAGGAGACGGTGAAGCTCGACAAGCCGCTGGACGGCCGGAAGGTCGTCGACGCGCGGAGCGGCGAGAGGGTGCCGCGCGCGTAGGCGCGGCGTTCGCCCGTACGGCAGAAGGCGGCCGCCCCGTGGTGGGGGCGGCCGCCTTCTGCCGTACGGGCTGTGCGACTAGCTGAACGAGTCGCCGCAGGCGCAGGAGCCCGTGGCGTTCGGGTTGTCGATCGTGAAGCCCTGCTTCTCGATGGTGTCGACGAAGTCGATGGAGGCACCGCCCAGGTACGGGGCGCTCATGCGGTCGGTGACGACCTTGACGCCGTCGAAGTCCTTCACGACGTCGCCGTCGAGCGAGCGCTCGTCGAAGAAGAGCTGGTACCGCAGGCCGGAGCAGCCACCGGGCTGGACGGCGACGCGCAGCGCCAGGTCCTCCCGGCCTTCCTGGTCCAGCAGGGCCTTGACCTTGGCCGCGGCGGCGTCGGACAGGAGAATGCCGTCGCTCACGGTGGTCTTGTCGTCCTGAACGGACATCTACATCTCTCCCGGGTTGTACGGACTGCTTGCCGACGTGTGCAACCGGCGCGACCGCGGATTCATTCCGGGCCTGAGCGCTTGTCTTCCCATTCATGCTCGCACACCCCGTGCGAGAGGGGCACGGGGCGGGCGCGGGCGGCAATTCGTCACATCGACGACATCGGCATCGTCAAAGTGACGTGAAGCGGTTATGATAGATAACGTCAAATCGACGAAAAGCGTGTTCGCAGACAAGAAAGGGTGCGTGTCGTGACCACCGCCCAGCCCCTGGACGTCCAGCCGTCGCCGCTCGCTCTGCTGCTGCTCGGCCGCGAGGCCGACGCCAAGAGCGAGCGGGGTGTGGACTGCCCCGGCGACCTGCCTTCGCCCTCCGACCCGGACCTGGTGGAGCGTGCCCGCGCCGCCAAGGAGAAGCTCGGGGACAAGGTCTTCATCCTCGGTCACCACTACCAGCGTGACGAGGTCATCCAGTTCGCCGACGTGACCGGGGACTCCTTCAAGCTGGCCAAGGACGCGGCCGCCAGGCCGGAGGCCGAGTACATCGTCTTCTGCGGCGTGCACTTCATGGCCGAGTCGGCGGACATCCTGACGTCCGACGACCAGAAGGTGGTCCTCCCCGACCTCGCCGCCGGCTGCTCGATGGCCGACATGGCCACCGCCGAGCAGGTCGCCGAGTGCTGGGACGTGCTGACCGAGGCCGGAGTGGCCGAGCAGGTCGTGCCCGTCTCGTACATGAACTCGTCGGCCGACATCAAGGCGTTCACCGGCAAGCACGGTGGCACGATCTGCACCTCGTCGAACGCCAAGCGGGCCCTGGACTGGGCCTTCGAGCAGGGCGACAAAGTGCTCTTCCTTCCCGACCAGCACCTCGGGCGCAACACCGCCGTGCGGGACATGGGCATGTCGCTGGACGACTGCGTCCTGTACAACCCGCACAAGCCGAACGGCGGCCTGACCGCCGAGGAGCTGCGGAACGCGAAGATGATCCTGTGGCGCGGGCACTGCTCGGTGCACGGGCGCTTTTCGGTCGACTCCGTCAACGACGTGCGCGAGCGCATACCGGGCGTCAACGTCCTGGTGCACCCGGAGTGCAAGCACGAGGTCGTGGCGGCGGCGGACTACGTCGGCTCCACGGAGTACATCATCAACATGCTGGAGGCGGCTCCGGCCGGCTCCAAGTGGGCCATCGGCACCGAGCTGAACCTGGTGCAGCGGCTCGCCAACCGGTTCGCGTCCGAGGACAAGGAGGTCGTCTTCCTCGACAAGACGGTCTGCTTCTGCTCGACGATGAACCGCATCGACCTGCCCCACCTAGTGTGGGCGCTGGAGTCGCTGGCCGAGGGCAACCTGGTCAACCGCATCGAGGTCGAGCGCGAGACCGAGCAGTTCGCCAAGCTGGCGCTTGAGCGGATGCTCGCGCTGCCCTAACCGCGCCCCCTACCCGCCCGCACCCCCTCACGCCCCGCCGCGTCAGGGGGTGCGGCGGTTCTCCCCTCCTGCGACGGTGGAACGAGGAAGGGTGAGGACTATGGAGTACATGATCCAGATGAACGTGCCCGCCGACGAGTGGGACGGCCTGATGTCGTCGTTCTCCAAGGAGGACATGCTGGCGATGTTCGCGCACATGGACGCGCTCAACCAGGAGATCGGCGCGGCGGGCGAGCTGGTGGAGGCCCGTGGCCTCGGCGGACCCGGGATGGTCAAGACGGTACGGGCGACGGACGACGGACGGGCCCTGGTGACCGACGGTCCGGCGGCGCCGGGGCGCATCCTGGCCGGCTACTGGGTCGTCGACGTCAAGGACGAGGAACGGGCCCTGGAGATCGCCGCGCGGGCCTCGGCCTGTCCCGGCCCGGGTGGCAGGCCCGGGAACGATCCGGTCGAGGTGCACCCCGTCCCCGAAGGGCCGCCCGAGGTCCCCGAGGCGTGAACGGGGCGAGCCCCGGTCCCTGAGGGGGCCGGGGCTCGCTGCCGTCCTGTGGCGGCGTACGGTCAGACCTTCGCCGGGGCCTGCTCGTCCGACGCGGAGTCCGCCTGGCCCGGGACGCCCGCCCGGGCCGCGCGCTTGGCCGCCTTCTTCCCGGCGCGGCGCTCCTTGCGGAGCTCCACCATGGCGTACAGCGTCGGCACCAGGAGCAGCGTCAGCAGCGTCGAGGTGATCAGACCGCCGATCACCACGATCGCCAGCGGCTTCGAGATGAAGCCGCCCTCGCCGGTGATGCCGAGCGCCATCGGCAGCAGCGCGAAGATCGTCGCCAGTGCCGTCATCAGGATCGGGCGCAGGCGGTGCCGGCCGCCCTCCAGGACCGCCTCGACGACGCCCAGGCCCTGGGCCCGGTACTGGTTGATCAGGTCGATCAGGACGATCGCGTTGGTGACCACGATGCCGATGAGCATCAGCATGCCGATCATCGCCGGTACGCCCATGGGCGTACCGGTGGCGAGCAGCAGGCCGATCGCGCCGGTCGCCGCGAACGGGATGGAGACCAGCAGGATCAGCGGCTGCACGAGCGAGCGGAACGTCGCCACCAGCAGCATGAACACGATCGCGACGGCCGCCAGCATGGCGAGGCCGAGCTGGGCGAACGCCTCGTTCTGGTCGGCGGAGACGCCGCCGATCTCGACGCTCGCGCCCGCCGGGAGCTTCTTCTTCAGCTCGGTGATCTCCGTCTGCAGCGCGGCGGTCACCGCGCCCGTGTTGTCGGCGGTCGGCTTGGCCGTGATCGTGGCGGCGCGGGCGCCGTCGATCCGGGTCTTGGAGACCGGCCCCGCGACGAGCTTCACCTCGGCGATGTCGCCGAGCTTCACCCGGCCGAGGTTCACCTTCTTCAGCTCGGCCATCGTGGTCGCCGGCCTGGCCGACTTCACGACGACGTCGCGCTCGGTGTCGCCGATGACCGCCTTGCCCGAGGTGGTGCCGCGCACCGCCTGGGTGACGGCCGCGCCGAGGGTCCGCTGGTCGAAGCCTGCGGCGGCCGCCTTGTCGGTGGCCGTGACGGAGATCCGGGGCACGCTCTGGGCCAGGTCGCTCTGGACGTCCGTGACGTCGTCGAGCTTCGCGACCGCGTCCCGAACCTGCTCGGACGCCTTCTTCAGCACCTCGCCGTCACCGGCCTTGACCACGACGCTCAGGTCCTGGCTGCCGAAACCGCCGCCCGCGCCGATCGTGGTGTCGCCGATGCCGTCGAGCTTGCCCAGCTCCTCGTCGATCCGCTTCTGGGTGGCCTCGTTGTCCGAGGCGTCCTTCAGGGTCAGCTGGTACGTCGCCTGGTTGGCGCCCGTGCCGCCGCCGAAGGCGGCCGCCAACCCGGAGGAGCCGACGGTGACCTGGTAGTCCTTGATCGTGTCGATGGAGTCGAGCGCCTTCTCGACCTTCAGGGCCGCCTGGTCGGCCATCTCGAGGCTGGTGCCCGGCTTCAGCTCCTGGGTGACGGACAGGGTGTCCTGCTCGCCCTCGTCGAGGAAGTTGGTCTTCAGCAGCGGCGCCATGGCGAACGTGCCGATGAGGACGACGACCGCGATGGCCAGGCTGGTGAGGCGGCGTCGGGTCGCGAAGCGCAGGACCGGGACGTACATCCGCTGCAGCGGGCTGCGCGCCTCCTTCTCCTCCGCCGTGCGGCGCACCTCTGCCGCGTCGGCGCCCTCGGAGCCCTTGGGGGCGCCCAGGAACCAGTACGAGAAGACCGGCACCACGGTGAGGGAGACCAGCAGCGAGGCGAGCAGGGCCGCCGTGACGGTGAGGGAGAACGAACCGAACAGCTGGCCCACCATGCCGCCGACCAGGCCGATCGGCAGGAAGACGGCCACCGTGGTGAGCGTCGAGGCGGTGACGGCCCCGGCCACCTCCTTGACGGCGGTGATGATCGCCGAGTGCCGCTCCTCGCCGTACGCGAGGTGCCGCTTGATGTTCTCCAGGACCACGATCGAGTCGTCGACGACGCGGCCGATCGCGATGGTCAGCGCGCCGAGCGTGAGGACGTTGAGCGACAGGTCGCGGGTCCACAGCACGATCAGCGCGAGGACGACGGAGAGCGGGATGGAGACGGCGGTGACCAGCGTCGAGCGGACCGACGCGAGGAAGACCAGGATGACGATCACGGCGAAGACCAGGCCGAGGGCGCCCTCGGTGGTCAGGCCGGAGATCGACTTGGAGACGGCCGGTCCCTGGTCGAAGACGACCGCGATCTCGCTGCCGGAGCCGAGGGTGTCGCGCAGCTCGGGCAGCTTGTCCTTGACGGCGTCGGAGATCGCGACGGCGCTGCCGTCCTGGTCCATGGTGATCGCCAGCGACAGGCTGGGCTTGCCGTTGGTGCGGGTGATGGAGACCGCGGCGGCGGGCTGCTCCTTCACGGTGGCGACGTCGCCGAGGCGTACCGGCTTCGGGGGCTTGCCCTGGCCGGTGGGCGTCGCGGTGACGCGCAGGTCCTCGATCTGCTTCAGCGAGGTGTAGCCGCCGCCGACCTGGACCGTGCGGCTCTGGCCGTCCTCGGCGAAGGAGCCCGCCGGGACCGTCGCGCCGCCCGCCTGGAGGGCCTGGCCGAGGGCCGCGGCGTCGAGGCCGGCCGCGGCGAGCTTCTTGTCGTCCGGCGTGACGGCGACCTGGAGGTCGCGCACACCGTCGACGGTCACCCGGCCGACACCGTCGATGTCCTCCAGCACGGGGACGACGCTGTTCTCCAGCCGGTCGGCGAGCGCCTGCTGGTCGAGGCCGGAGGTGGCGGCGAGCAGGACGGTCGGGATGTCGTCCGTCGAACCGGCCACGACCTGCGGGTCGACGTCGTCGGGGAGCTGGGCGCGGGAGCGGTTCACGGCCTGCTGGACGTCGGCGACGAGTTGCTTCGTGTCGTTGCCGTAGTCGAACTGGGCCATGATCACGGCGTTGCCCTCGCTCGCCGTGGAGTTGACGCCGGTGACGCCGTCGACTGCCTTGAGGTTGCTCTCGAGCGGTTCGACGACCTGCTTCTCGACCACGTCGGGGGACGCGCCCTGGTAGGGCGCCAGCACGGACACCATCGGGAACTCGATGGTGGGCAGCAGTTGCTGCTTCAGCTGCGGTATCGCGATGGCGCCGAAGACGATCGCGATGATCGACATCAGACCGATCAGCGCCCGCTGAGCGAGGCTGAATCTGGACAGCCAGGACATGGGTGAGTCTCTCTTCCGTGGCGTGCGAGGCAGGCGGGCACAGTGGCCCGCTTATACGATCAGCCATGCGAAGAGGGAGATGGCTCGCTCCCAGGTCCCTTTCTCATGCGGCGCATACCGCGTCTGGAGTACGCGCCACTACACCTTCACTCCACCCTCGGCCGGACAAGTCCCGACTCGTACGCGATGACCACCAATTGCGCGCGGTCGCGGGCTCCCAGCTTCGCCATCGCCCGGTTCACATGGGTCTTGACGGTGAGCGGGCTGACGGCCAGCTGCTCGGCGATCTCGTCGTTGGAGTGGCCGCCCGCGACCTGGACGAGGACCTCGCGCTCCCGCACGGTCAGCGCCGAGAGCCGCTCGGCGCGCGCGCCCGCCGACTCGTCCTCGTCCGAAGTGCCGCCCTGCGCGAGGAACTTGGCGATCAGCCCCTTGGTCGCCACGGGCGAGAGCAGCGCCTCGCCGGCCGCGGCGATGCGGATGGCGTTGAGCAGTTCCTCCGGCTCCGCGCCCTTGCCGAGGAAACCGGACGCTCCGGCACGCAGCGACTGGACGACGTACTCGTCCACTTCGAAGGTCGTCAGCATCACGACGCGCACGCCGGACAGGTCCGGGTCCTCGCTGATCATCCGGGTGGCGGCGAGGCCGTCCGTGCCGGGCATGCGGATGTCCATCAGGACGACGTCGGCGCGCAGCGAGCGGGCGAGCGCGACGGCCTCGGCGCCGTCCGCGGCCTCGCCCACGACCTCCATGTCGGGCTCGGAGTCGACGAGGACCCGGAACGCGCTGCGCAGCAGGGCCTGGTCGTCGGCGAGCAGGACCCGGATGCCGGTCGTGGCCGTCGTCACGCGTTCTCCACCGTCTTCTCCCCCGTACGCACCTGGAACGGCAGGATCGCATGGACGCGGAATCCGCCGCCGTAGCGGGGCCCGGCGGTCAGGGTGCCGCCGAGGGCGGTGACGCGCTCGCGCATGCCGATCAGCCCGTGGCCGCCGCCGGTTTCGGCGTCGCCCCCGGCGGTCCGGGCGTCCCCGCCGTTGTCGATCACGGTGATCTCGGCGGAGGAGCCGACGCGTACGACGCTGACCTCGGCCCTGGCGTGCTCGCCCGCGTGCTTCTGCACGTTGGTCAGGGCCTCCTGGATGATCCGGTACGCCGCGAGGTCGACGGCGGCGGGCAGCGGCTCGCTCGCGGCCTTGTCCGGTCTGGCCACCTCGACGGGCAGGCCCGCGTTGCGGAAGGTGTCCAGAAGCTGATCGAGGACGCCGAGGCCCGGCGCGGGCTCGGTCGGGGCCTCGGGGTCGCCGGACTGGCGGAGGAGGCCGACGGTGGCCCGCAGTTCGTTCAGCGCGGAGCGGCTGGCCTCCCGTACGTGCGCGAGGGCTTCCTTGGCCTGGTCGGGGCGCTTGTCCATGACATGGGCCGCGACGCCCGCCTGCACGTTGACCAGCGCGATGTGGTGGGCGACGACGTCGTGGAGGTCGCGGGCGATGCGCAGCCGCTCCTCGGCGACGCGGCGGCGGGCCTCCTCCTCGCGGGTGCGCTCCGCCCGCTCGGCGCGTTCGCGGATGGCGTCGACGAAGGCACGGCGGCTGCGCACGGCGTCTCCGGCGGTCGCCCCGATGCCGGTCCAGGCGAAGATGCCGAGGTTCTCCTGGGAGTACCAGGGGCCGCTGCCGAAGCACATAGCGGCGCCGGTCAGGCCCGTCATCGTGAGCAGGCCGACGCGCCAGGTGGTGGGGCGGTCGGTACGGGAGGCGACCGTGTAGAGCGCGATGACGGCGCTCATCGCGACGGGGGCGGGCGGGTCGCCCGCGACGAGTTCGGCGAGCGTGACCACCCCGGTGAAGGCGAGTACGGCCATGGGTCTGCGGCGGCGCAGGACCAGGGCGGCGGAGCCCAGCACCATCAGGACGACGCTGCCGGCTCCCGGGGTCCTGGTGCCGAAGGTCGGCCCGTTCGGCCCGCCGTGCGGATCGGCGAAGGAGCCCGTCACCATCACCACCAGCACGGCGAACGCCAGGCCGGCGTCCAGGGCCAGGGGGTGGTCGTGGAGCCAGCGCCGGGAGCGGACCAGTCCCGTACCGAGGGCAGTCATGTCACGCAACGGTACGGCGTACGGGGACAGCGCGATGCCCCCGTGCTTCCGGCGGGGCCGGCGTACGGGGGCATCACGTGACGGTCGTGGCTGGAGGGGCCGGGCCCGGGCTCAGGCCGAGTCCGGGATCAGGCCGTCGTCGGTCAGCATCTCGCGGACCTCTTCGAGTGTCGCGTCCTCGGCCGGGAGGATCAGCTCGGAGGGTTCGAGCGTCTCGTCCGCCAGCGGCTTCCCGAGACGGCGTACCGCCTCGAGCAGCGCGCCGAGCGTGCGCCGGAAGCCGGCCTCGTCCCCGCTCTCCATTTCGGCGAGCAGTTCGTCGTCGAGCCTGCCGAGTTCGGCGAGGTGGCTGCCGGCCACCTCCACCTGGCCCTCCCCCATGATCCGTACGATCACGACGTGCTCCTTCGCGGAATGCCGGAATGCCGGACTGCGGGACTGCTGCGTGCGGCGGCCTACTGCTTGTCGAACCGGTGCTGACCCTGCGGGGCCTGCGTACCGTCCTGCGCGCCGCCTTCGAGCGCCTGCTGCTGCGCCGTCGGGCCGCCCGCCAGCTCGGCCTTCATGCGCTGCAGCTCCAGCTCCACATCCGTACCACCGGAGATGCGGTCCAGCTCGGCGGCGATGTCGTCCTTCGCCATCCCGGACGGGTCGTCGAGGGCGCCGGAGGCCAGCAGCTCGTCGATCGCGCCGGCCCGCGCCTGCAGCTGCGCGGTCTTGTCCTCGGCCCGCTGGATCGCCAGGCCGACGTCGCCCATCTCCTCGGAGATGCCCGAGAAGGCCTCGCCGATCCGGGTCTGCGCCTGCGCGGCGGTGTACGTGGCCTTGATGGTCTCCTTCTTCGTACGGAAGGCGTCGACCTTGGCCTGGAGGCGCTGCGCGGCGAGCGTCAGCTTCTCCTCCTCGCCCTGGAGGGTCTGGTGCTGCGTCTCCAGATCGGTCACCTGCTGCTGCAACGCGGCACGGCGGGACAGCGCCTCGCGGGCGAGGTCCTCCCGGCCGAGCGCGAGCGCCTTGCGGCCCTGGTCCTCCAGCTTGGAGGACTGGCCCTGCAGCTGGTTCAGCTGCAGTTCGAGCCGCTTGCGCGACGTCGCCACGTCGGCGACACCGCGGCGCACCTTCTGAAGCAGCTCCAGCTGCTTCTGGTACGAGTAATCGAGGGTCTCGCGCGGATCCTCGGCCCGGTCAAGGGCCTTGTTTGCCTTCGCGCGGAAGAGCATCCCCATACGCTTCATGACACCGCTCATGGGCTTCGCGCGCCCCCTTCTGACGGACTACGGACTCCAGCTCCAGCACTTGAACCCACACTACGGGCCCTGCGTCCATTACCGCACTGTTCGCGGGCCGATGTGCTCCTCCTCCAGGACGACTGCCGTCGGCCGGGCTCCGGCTCAGGGAGTAGGAGGCAGTCGGGGAAACGGACCGTTGCGGGATCGTTCCCGCCCGGGCTGGGGTCCATGCGCCCCACCCCGTACCCTTGGGCTTTGTGTTCCGTAGCCGTTCCTCCAAGGAAGAGAAGGCCCCCACCGACAAGGTGCAGGTGGACCTCTCCAAAGCGTCCCGTGACCCGCAGGCCCCGAAGGGCCGCCCCACCCCGAAGCGCGCTGTCGCACAGTCGCAGCGCCGCAACGGTGCGGTGGCTCCGTCGAACCGCAAGGAGGCGATGAAGCGTCAGCGCGAGGCCCGCCGTGCGGACCTGGCCCGGCAGCGGGAGGCACTGGCGAGCGGGGACGAGCGCTACCTGCCGGCCCGCGACAAGGGCCCCGTACGCCGCTTCGTCCGCGACTTCGTCGACTCGCGCTTCTGCGTGGCCGAGTTCTTCCTGCCGCTCGCGGTGGTGATCCTCGTCCTGAGCATGATCCGCGTCAACAACATCCAGAACATCGCGCTGCTGCTGTGGCTCGGCGTGATCGTGATGATCGTGATCGACTCGATCGGCCTGGTCGTCCGGCTCAAGAAGCAGCTCAACCAGCGCTTCCCGAACGAGCCGAAGCGCGGCGCCGTCGCGTACGGCCTGATGCGCACCCTCCAGATGCGCCGCCTGCGCCTGCCGAAGCCCCAGGTCAAGCGCGGGGAACGGCCCTGAGCGCGGAAGAATCCACAGGCATCTCCCGGTTCGAGGGCGCGGCGGCCGACTGGCTGAAGGGCGTCGGCACCCTGCGCGACACCGTGCGCCAGGAGCTGGTCGCGCGCCAGCTCGACGAGCAGATATCGGCCCGCTTCCCGGTGGGCCGGCGGCTCGCCGTGCTCGACGTGGGCATGGGGCAGGGCACCCAGGCCCTGCGCCTGGCCCGCGCCGGTCACAGGGTGACCGGGCTGGAGTCCGACCCGCAGATGCTGGTCGCGGCGCGCGAGGCGCTGGCCGGCGAGCCCGAGGGCATCCGGGAGCGGGTCCGCCTGGTCGAGGGCGACGGCCTGCAGACCGGCGTGCACTTCCTGCCGGGCAGCTTCGACGTGGTGCTGTGCCACGGGGTGCTGATGTACGTCGAGGAGTCCGACGCCATGGTGGCGGGCCTGGGCAGGATGCTGGCGCCCGGCGGGCTGCTCTCCCTGCTCGTACGGAACGCCGACGCGCTCGCGATGCGGCCGGGGCTCGCCGGCGACTGGGCCGGGGCGCTCGCCGCGTTCGACTCGGACGCGTACACCAGCCGGCTCGGCCTACGGGTGCGCGCCGACCGGCTCGACGCCCTGACGTCGACGCTCGCGGGGATAGCCGCCCCGCTGCACGCCTGGTACGGCGTGCGGGTCTTCACCGACAACGCGGAGGGCGACGCCAACGACGCCTCGCGGCTTGCGCCCGAGGAGCTGGAGCGTGTTCTGGCCCTGGAGGACCGCGCGGGCCGGACCGACCCCTACCGCCGGGTCGCGGCGCTGCTGCACCTGTGCGGCGTACGGGGCTGACCGCGCCACCCGGCGGCGCCCCTCCGATGGACCTTCCCCGCGGGCCCCGGATTCCCCCGAAAGGGAGACTCCAGGCATGGACGGATCACGTGACCCCGGCCGTGCGCGCCGCCGGATCCCGCTGCCCCCGACCGCCGCGGCCTGCGCGGTCGTGCTGGCCTGTCTGAGCGGGTGTTCCGGCTCCCCCGCGGCGTCCGCGCCGGCGGAGGCGGGAGCGCCCGTGGCGCGGCAGGACCTGGAGAGCGACTACCGGAGGGTGATCAGGGACGCACTGCCGTCGGTCGTCCAGATCGACGCGTCCGACAGCCTGGGCTCCGGCGTCGTGTACGACGACCGGGGTCATGTCGTCACCAACGCGCACGTGGTGGGCCGCGAGCGGGACTTCAAGGTCACGGCGGCCACCGGCGGGGCCCCGATCGGCGCCCGGCTCGTCGCCGCGTACCCGGAGCAGGACCTCGCCGTGATCAAGCTGGACAGCATCCCCGAGGGGCTGCGGCCGGCCAGGTTCGCGGACTCGTCGCACGTCGAGGTGGGGCAGATCGTGCTCGCGATGGGCAGTCCCCTGGGCCTGTCGAGCAGCGTCACGCAGGGCATCGTCTCGGCGGTCGGCAGGACGGTCAGCGAAGGGCGTTCGGGCGGCGGCACGGGCGCGACCCTCGCCAACCTGGTGCAGACCTCGGCGGCGATCAACCCCGGCAACAGCGGCGGCGCGCTGGTCGACCTCGACAGCGAGGTCATCGGCATCCCGACGCTGGCGGCCGGCGACCCGCAGACGGGCGGCGGCACGGCGCCGGGGATCGGCTTCGCGATCCCCGCCTCGACGGTGCGGACGATCGCCGGCCAGATCGTGCGCGACGGCAGGGTCACCGACTCGGGGCGGGCGGCGCTGGACATCACGGGCCGGACCGTCCTGAACGACGACTTCCGGCCGTCGGGCGTGGCCGTCGTTTCGGCCGAGCGGGGCGGCGCGGCGCAGGAGGCCGGGATGCGGGCGGGGGACGTCATCACGGCGCTCGACGGCGAGCAGATCACGACGATCACCTCACTGGCGGAGGCCCTGGCCCCGCACAAGCCCGGCGACCGGGTGCGGGTGGACTACCTGCGCGGCGACGAACGGCGCACGGCTCGGGTGACGCTCGGGGAGATCTGAGGGGCGCGGCGGTCGCCGAGGGTGCGGTCCCGGCCGCCGTACGGCCTCGCTCGCACGCCGTACGACGGCCGGGGCGCCGGCGCCGGGTCCTTCGGGCCCGTCGGGGCGTACGCGCCCCGTGGCCCTGCCGGCCGCCCGGCCGCCGGCCGACTCAACCGGCCGGCGGCCGGTCCGTCAGGCCTCTTCCGCGTGCAGGTTCATCGGGCCGTAGATCTTCGTCCCGTCGTCGAAGAGCACCACCTGGTCGGCGCCGCCTTCGACCAGGTCCTTCCAGACCTCGCCGATCCACGACTCCGCGTCGCCCTGCGTGGTGAACTCCTCCGGCACCACCGCCGGCTGGACCTCCGTACCGTCGGCCTTCTCGAACCGCCACGTCCACGCCATGTCGCCTCCCGGGTCCCACCCGTGCCTTCGTCCAGCACAGCCTGCTCCGCAGAGTAGCCGGGCGCGCACCACCGGCGGGGACGCGGGAGGATCGTCCTCGTGGAACTGACTCTCCTCGGCACAGGGGCCCCGGCCGGCCTGCCCCGCCCCGACTGCCCCTGCGCCTCGTGCGCCACCGCCCGCGGCGGGCTCGTCCGGGCGGCGACCGCGCTGCTCGTGGACGGCGCCCTGCTGCTCGACCTGACGCCGGGGGCCGCGCTGGCCGCCGCCCGTTCCGGGCACTCGCTGTCCGGCGTACGGCAGGTGCTGCTGACGCACCCGCACGACGGGCCTCCGGTGGAGCTGCCGCCCGGGCTGCCCGCGGCGGGGCGGGTGCCGGACGGGCGGCAGCTGACGCTGATCAGCGGGCACCGGGTGCGGGCGGTGCCGATGGACTCGCCCGGCACGGGGTACGAGGTGACCTCGCCGGACGGCGAGCTGCTGCTGTACCTGCCGCCGGGCGGCGCACCGGCCGGGGGTACGACGGACGGCCGTACGTACGACATGGTCGTCGCCGACGTCACGGGCCGGCCGGACGCGCTGGCGCGGCTGCGGGCGGCGGGGGCCGTCGGCGCGACCACGGACGTCATCGCCGTACACCTCGACCACGACCTGCCGCCGGGCCCCGAGCTGGAGCGGCGGCTCGCGGCGGCGGGCGCGCGGGCCGTGCCGGACGGGACGACGGTGGTCGTCGGGGAGTACCACGCGGTGCCCGACGTGCCGCGCCGGACGCTGGTGCTGGGCGGGGCGCGATCGGGCAAGTCGGTGGAGGCGGAACGGCGCCTGGAGACGTTTCCCGAGGTGGTGTACGTCGCCACGAGCGGGGCCCGGAACGGCGACGCGGAGTGGGCGGAGCGGGTGGCGCTGCACCGGGGCCGCCGGCCGGGCGCGTGGCGCACCGAGGAGACGTGCGAGCTGACTCCCCTGCTGGCGGCCGACGGGCCGCCGCTGCTGATCGACTGCCTGGCGCTGTGGCTGACCGACGCGATGGACCGGGTCGGGGCGTGGGACGACGCGAAGTGGGCCGCGGACGGCCGGCGGGCGCTGGGGGAACGGGTGACGGAGCTGGTGGAGGCGGTACGGGCGACGCGGCGGACGGTGGTGGCGGTGAGCAACGAGGTCGGCTCGGGCGTCGTGCCGGCCACCGCGAGCGGCCGCCGCTTCCGCGACGAACTGGGCCGCCTGAACGCCGCGTTCGCCGGCGAGTGCGAACAGGTGCTGCTCGTGGTGGCCGGGCAGGCGATGGTGCTGCGGGGGTGAGCGGGCCGCGGGGCCGCTCACCGGGGGCGGCGTGCGGACGGGTCCCGGCGGCCGGTCGCCACCGCCGCCCGGGGCGGGGGACGTGCCGGTACTGTTCGACGAATGAGCTCGCTTAACCTCGACGACTTCTCCGACCTGATCGAACGCCCCGACGGCGGCGTCCGGCGCGATGCCGAAGAACGCCGGGAGCGCCTGATCGTGCCGCCGGGCGCACTCGGCCGGCTCGACGAGCTGGGCGAGTGGCTGTCGGCCGCGCAGGCGTCCGTGCGGGTCAAGCCCGTCGAACGGCCCCGCGTGGTCCTGTTCGCCGGCGACCACGGCGTCGCCGGGCTGGGCGTCTCCGGCCGGCCCGCCGGCGGCGCGTACCGGCTCGTGCGCGCCGTGCTGGACGGCGAGAGCCCCGTCGCCGTGCTGGCCCGCCGGGCCGGCGCGACCGTGCGCGTCGTCGACGCCGGGCTGGACTGCGATCCGCGGCTGCTGCCCGAGGACGTCGTACGCCACCGGGTACGGCGCGGTTCCGGGCGCATCGACATCGAGGACGCGCTCACGGCGGAGGAGGCCGAGCAGGCCGTCCGCCTCGGCATGGCGATCGCCGACGAGGAGGCCGACTCCGGCACCGACCTCGTCGTACTCGGTGATCTGAGCGTCGGCGGCACCACCGCCGCCGCCACCCTGATCGCCGCCCTGTGCGGCACCGACGCGTCGGTGGTCACGGGGCGCGGCGGCGTTCCGATCGACGACCTGGCGTGGATGCGCAAGTGCGCCGCCATCCGGGACGCGCTGCGCCGGGCCCGGCCCGTACTGGGCGACCAGCTGGAGCTGCTGGCGACCGTCGGCGGGGCCGACATCGCCGCGGCGACCGGTTTCCTCCTGCAGTGCGCTGTGCGGCGTACGCCCGTGATCCTCGACGGCGTGGTGTCCGCCGCCTGCGCTCTGGTGGGGCAGCGCGCCGCGTTCCGGGCGCCCGACTGGTGGCTCGCGGGTCAGGTGAGCGGTGAGCCGGGCCAGGCGAAGGCGCTGGACCGGATGGCGCTCAACCCTCTGCTCGACCAGGGCGTCACTGTGGGGGAAGGAACCGGGGCACTGCTCGCGCTCCCTCTCGTACAGGCTGCCGCCGCCCTCGCGGCGGAGCTGCCCGAGCGAACGGCCGGCGCGGAGGCAGCGGCCGGGGACGGACCCGGTGGGCAGGACGGCTCCGCCGACGACGCGGCCCCGGACGAGGCGGCCGTAGGGACCGGGAGCGCGACGGACTGAGCCCGGGTGCGGCCGGCGACGACCGGCCGCACACACGCTCCCGACGGCGTAATGCCCCATATCATCGCCTTTCATGGGAGAAGTCCGCTTGGTCACCGAAGGAACGAACCGAACGAGCCCGGCGAACCGCAGCGGCACCCCCCGCTCGCGCCGCGCCGCGGCGTTCGCCGTCTGGTATCTGCGCGTCGTGACGTTCGTCAACTTCCTGAGCGCGGTGTGGGTTTCGCTCGGCCAGGATCTGCGGCGCCACAACACCGACGACTACTTCACCCCGTACCTGCTGACGGCGGGCTTCGCCTCCGGCGCCTTCACGCTCTTCCTGGCGATCACCATGCGGCGCCGCAAACGCGCCGCCTGGATCCTCAACTGCGCGCTCGGCGGCAGCTTCCTGCTGCTCTTCGCCCTCGCGATGCTCTTCCCCGAGGTCCGGCGGTACTGGCAGAACTGGGTCTCCCTGATCCTCACCGCCGCCTTCGTCGTGGCCCTGCTGCTCGGCCGGCGCGAGTTCTACGCCAAGGGCGACCGCTCCAACCCCGTGCTGGCCGCCGTCGTCGCCCTCGGCGGGCTGCTGGTCACGTCGCTGATCGCCACGTTCCTCGTGACGGCCAGCAACACGGCGCCCGACGACGCCCGGTCCTCCTTCCCCGACCGCTGGCGGTACGGCGTGATGCGGCTGGTGTCGCTGGCCCCCGACGACGCCCGCTTCCAGGGCATCACCACGCCGGGCTGGGTCAACGTCGCCATCAACGTCATGAGCACGCTGCTGCTGCTCGCCGTGCTGTACGCCGCCTTCCGCTCCCGCAGGACCGTCGACCCGATCACCGAGGAGGACGAGGCCGGACTGCGCGCCCTGCTCGACAGGTTCGGCGACCGCGACTCCCTCGGTTACTTCGCGCTGCGCCGCGAGAAGAGCGCCGTCTGGTCCCCCACCGGCAAGGCCGCGGTCACCTACCGGGTCGTCGGCGGCGTGTCGCTGGCGTCCGGCGACCCGATCGGCGACCCGGAGGCGTGGCCCGGCGCGATCGAGCCGTGGCTGGCCGAGGCGCGTGAGCACGGCTGGATCCCCGCCGTGATGGGCGCGAGCGAGGAGGGCGGCATCGTCTACGCCCGGCACGGCCTGGACGCCCTCGAACTGGGCGACGAGGCGATCGTCGAGATCGACGAGTTCACGCTGGAGGGCCGCGCCATGCGCACCGTACGCCAGGCGTACAACCGCGTGAAGCGGGCCGGCTACACGGTCCGGATCCGCCGCCACGCGGACATCCCCGAGGTCGAGATGGCCGAGCTGCTGCGCAGGGCCGACGACTGGCGCGACGGGGAGACCGAGCGCGGCTTCTCGATGGCGCTCGGCCGGCTCGGGGACCCGGCGGACGGGCAGTGCGTGATGCTCGAATGCACCGACGGACAGGGGAGGCTGAGGGCCGTGCTGAGCTTCGTGCCGTGGGGGCCGCACGGCCTGTCCCTCGACCTGATGCGGCGTGACCGGGACTCCGAGAACGGCCTGATGGAGTTCATGGTCATCGAACTGCTCCAGTCCGCCGAGAAGATCGGGATCACGCAGGTCTCGCTGAACTTCGCGATGTTCAGGTCCGTCTTCGAACGCGGCTCGAAGCTCGGCGCGGGGCCGGTCCTGCGGATGTGGCGCTCCCTGCTCAGCTTCTTCTCGCGCTGGTGGCAGATCGAGTCGCTGTACCGGGCCAACGCCAAGTACCGGCCGATCTGGGAACCTCGGTTCATGCTCTTCGAGAAGAGCAGCGACCTGCTGCGCATCGGTCTCGCGTCGGCCCGCGCCGAAGGGTTCCTGGAGGCGCCGGGGCTGCCGAGGTGGATGCACCGCAAGCACCTGGAGACGCGCCGGTGACGTGCGCGGTCACTTCCGGCCGGACGACGGCGTCCCCTCGTCCGCGCCGGACGACGGCGTCCGGTCGCCCGCACCGGGCGACGGCGTGCGGTCGGGGGTCCCGCCGATCAGGTCCTGGAACCTGCGGCTGAGCCCCGACCAGCGGCGGTCGTGGTGCCACAGCCGCAGCGCCGCCCGGGCCCGGGCCCTCGGACGGCGGCGGTAGAGGCGCTTGGCCCAGGGGGAGCCCGGCTTGGCCAGCCGGACGGCGCCGATCAGCGCGACGAGGGGCACGACCGCGCCGAACAGCGCGGTGAGGAGCTTGCCCTTGGTGAGCGCGACGACCGCCAGCAGGAAGTTGACGCAGACGTTGAGGACGACCACGCCCCGCCCCTGCTCCTCGTCGGGCGTCAGTTCGTCGACCCCGAACGGGACGGACCCGATGAGGACCAGGCCGACCACGGCGGCGGTGACCACCACGACCTCGACGCTCTGGCGGCCCTGTTCGCTCCAGTAGACGTCGTCGAGGTGCAGGACCAGGGCGAACTCGTCGAGGACCAGCCCGACGCCGATCCCGAAGATCACCGCGCACAGCCCCGAGCTGATGCCGTGCGCGCCGGTGGCCACCGCCCCGAAGCCTCCGATCGTCATGAGGATCACGCCGGGCACCACGTGGTGGATGTGCAGGCCGCCGGGTGAGACGTTCCTGAAGGGGCCGCGGCCGGCACGGATCAGCCGGGTGATGGTGCGGGTGATCAGGAACGTCAGGATGAAGGAGAGCAGGGCGAGCAGCAGGGGGAGTTTCCCCGGCTCCAGGATGTTGCGATACCACCAGTGACCCATGCCACTCGCTTCCCCTCTGGGTGCTTTTGTGCGTAAAGCGCAACTTACCGGCCGCCCCGGGCGACTAGCGTGCGCGCCGTGACCTCTCTCCTCGCCGCGGCCTCCCTCCTCGGGGACGGCATACGTTTCGCCTTCGGCACGCTGACCGTGTTCCCCGTACGCCTGACCCGGTGGGACCGGGAGGCGGCGCGCGCCGGAATGCTGTGCGCCCCGCTGGCCGGGCTCGCGGTGGGCCTCGGCGCGGCGGCCGTCGGCGGCGTCCTGCTGCTGCTCGGGGCGGGGCCGCTGCTCGCCGCCGTGGCGAGCGCCGCCGTACCCGCCGTCCTCACCCGCGGCCTGCACCTCGACGGTCTCGCCGACACCGCCGACGGCCTGGGCAGCGGAAAACCGGCCGAAGAGGCGCTGCGGATCATGAAGCAGTCGGACATCGGCCCGTTCGGCGTCGTCACACTGCTGTTCACGCTCCTCGCCCAGGTGGCCGCGCTGCACGGGCTGTACGCCGCCGGGTGGGCGCACGGCGCGGCCGGCGCCGCCGTCTCGGCCGTCGCCGCCCGCCTGGCCCTGACGCTCGCCTCCCGTACGGGAGTTCCCCCGGCCCGCCCCGACGGGCTCGGCGCGGCGGTCGCGGGGACGGTCCCGGCGTGGGCGGCATGGACCCTCGCGGGCGCGGTGGCGGCCGTCTGCGCGGGCGGCGCGGGCCTGGCGTACGGCCCGTACGCCGCGCTGCGGTACGCCGCCGCCGTGCTGGTCGCGCTCGGTGTGGCGCACCTGCTGCTGGGGCGCTGCGTGCGGCGGTTCGGCGGGGTCACCGGCGACGTCTTCGGCGGCGTGGCGGAGGCGGCGGCGACGGCCGCGCTGGTGGTCCTGGTGCTGGGGTGACCCGCGCACGCCGCCGCTGAGCCGGTGGACGGGCAGCTGGCGGAACCGGTCAGTCGCAGGGCTCGCGCCACACCCCGAGGTCGTACTTCTTCCGCATCGAGCTGAGCTTCAGCTCGCGCGAGCCGGGGCAGAAGCGGCTGGTCGGCAGCTCGTACTCGACGTGGAACACCGCCTTGCCGGCCCGGACGAACGGCGTCAGCTCCGCGCACTCGTCGTACTGGGCGCACTGCTCGTTGACCGCGAAGTCGAAGTCGTCCACCAGCTCGGGGATCTGGTCGAGATCGTTCTTGAGGCCGACGGCCAGGCCCCGGTCGTGGGCGAGGCGGGCGATCAGGCGGTTGTAGCGGAGCTGGTCGTCCGCGGTGAGGGGAAAGCCGGTGCGGTTGCGGTAGCCGTCCATGTTGTCGGGCTCGACCGCGTCGAAGCCCTTGTCGCGGCAGATGTCCATGCGGCGGGCCATCAGCGGCTCCAGGACGTCGGTACGGCGGATGTCGAGCCAGCGCTCGCCCTTCCAGCCGTTGCCCCGCCCCAGAACGGCCTGCGGGAACGCGTCGGCGTCCGGCCGGAACTCCTCCCACGCGCCCGTCGAGAGGTAGCAGATGACCTTCCGGCCACGGCGGTGCAGGTCGGCGACGGCGGAGGCGGGGTGGTCGAAGCCGTCGATGTCGTACACCGGTACGTCGACGGTGGGGTCGAGTGCGCCGCTGAGCTGCCACTGCCAGGCGACACCGGGCTCCGGCCGCCAGCGGGCGCTCCGCGCCCCGCGGTCGTCGGGCGGGGGAGACCCGCCGCCCGTGCAGCCGGCGAGCAGCACCAGCGGAAGCAGGAGGAGGACGGCGCGCAGTCTCACCTGGCGGCCTCCAGGGCGTGCGGCAGCGTCCCCCAGGGGTGCGGCGCTTCGCCCGGTACGACGCAGCCGACGGCGGCGCTGAACGCGGCGGCGGGCGGCGCGGCGTACACGAGGTGGCACACGCGCTCGCGGTCGTGCGGAGCCGCCGCCGGGACGCGGGCGTCCGGGCTCCGGCGGTACGTCGCCCAGGTGCCCTCGAACGTGACGAGGAGGTCGGCGAGTTCGAGGTAGCCGGGGTCGGGGCGGACGCCGTGGTTGAGGACGACGGTGGCCGCGCCGGCCGCGCGCGCGGCGGCGGCCAGCCCGCGGTAGTGGGGCAGCGCCCGCGGTCCGGCCGCCGCCTGGTCGAGGAACGCGCCGTCCGCGCCGTACCAGTCGCGGTGGCGGAGCAGGTCCCCGGCGACGGCGGTGTGCGGGCGGCGCGCGTAGTCGGTGTCGGTGTACCCGAGGACGCGTACGCCCGCCGCGCGCAGGCGCGCGGACACGGCGGCGAAGGCGGGATCGGGCGCTTCGCCGGGGCCGTCGGCCGGGTTGAGCACAACGCCGTACAGGCGGGAGGCCGCGCGGATCACGGTCTCCCAGGCGTCCGGGCGTTCGGCGGGGTGCTCGTAGAACGGCACGAGCAGATTCTTCACCCGTTCATTCTCCGGGACGATGGGCCGTGGCACGACCGAGGCGTACGCAGACCAGTGCGGTCAGCAGCGCCGCCGCGGCCACAGGGACGGCGAGCGCGGCGAGTCCGGGCACGGGCGGGTCCGCGAACAGGGCCGCCGTCTGGAGGAGTGCGGCCGCACCGCAGACGGTCGCCGCGGCGGTCACCGCCCCGAACGCCTGGAGCAGCAGCCCCGTCCACAGCGTCACGCCGGTGAGCAGCAGTCCGGTCGCGCGGGCCGTGTCGGGCACCGGCGCGCCTAGCCACAGCAGGGTCGTCGCGGCGAGCAGGGCGAACAGGACGGCGAGGTAGGTCCCCAGGCACCGGCCGAGGACGAGGGTCGCGGCGCGCCGGAACGACCGTGCGGTGGTGCTCCCCCGCAGCGCCGCGTCGCACCCGCGCCGGAACCGGTACAGGAGCCACTCGGCGGGCCCCATGCTGAGCGTCAGCGCGACGGCGCCGGGGGCGGCGACGACACCGGAGCCGGCGTCCCCGGCGAGCGTGTTGCGGAGCACGGCGTGCAGGACGAGCGTTCCGGTGGCGAGGCCGAAGACGGCGTACGGCACGGAGCGGAGCAGCGAGGGCCCGGGCGGCGGGTGCGACGCGCCGGCGGCCGGGAGCCCGCGTCGTGACATGAACGGCGAACCGGCGCGCCGCACTTCGCGGACCGCCGCCGTCAGCACCGCCGCCCCCGAGGCCGTCAGGAGCGCCGCCCTCCCCGCGGCCGGGACGTCGTACGCGAACGTCAGGGCGGCGCCCGCCGTCAGCGGGGCCAGCGCGTACAGCAGCAGCCGCTCGCGGCCCAGCACGAGCAGCGCCGTCGCCGCGCCCTGGTACAGCGCCTGGGCCGTGGCGAACGCCGCCGCCCCGGCGTCACCCGGCCCCGCGACGGCGAGCGCGGCCGCCGTGCCCAGCAGGGCGCCCGCCGGGGCCCCGGCCGCCAGGGTGCGGGCCGCCGACCGGCGCTCGCCCGTGCCGAGCCGGGTGTACGCGCGGTGGGCCAGCGCCTGGTTCCACGCCCAGCCGACGAGCGTTCCCACGAGCAGGACGTCCGTCCCGGCGGGCAGGCCGCGCCCGGCGCCCGGCGGGGCCGCAAGGAACGGCGCGCCCAGCACGTACGCGAGCCCCGGCAGCGCGAACACCAGCCCGCGCAGCAGGCATCCGGCGAGGCTCATGTCCCAGGGCCCCGCCGCGACCGGGGCCGCCGCCGGTCGCGGGTAGGCGCGGGGCACCCGGGCGAACAGGTCCTCGGCCAGGGCGAACGAGTTCTCGCGGCCGTAGGTGAGACGGATGTGGTCGTCCGTCATCCCGTCGGCCTCCAGGACCGCCGCGATCTCGTCGGGGTGCACGGCGACCGCCGCCGACTCCCCCAGGCGGGCGGCCAGTCCGTCCAGGGGGTCGGCCGCCCAGCTGGGCCGCTGGCCGGGTACGTGCGGCGGCGCCTCGGGCCGCACGCCGACGCCGCCCGCGTCGGTCCCGGGGCCGCTCATCACGCCGCCCCGTGCTTCGACAGATCGTTCCACCAGGCGTCGCCGGGTTCGGCCGCCCAGTCGGCGGGCGCCGCGGCGGCAGGCCCTGCGGACGTCCCGAGGGAGGGCCCGGCGGGGGGAACGGCCGTCGTGGGCGGTACGGCGAGCAGGCCCGACGCGTCCGGCAGGCCGTCCAGTTCGTGGTAGATCCGGCGGAAGCCCTCGACCGACCGGCGCAGGGTGAACAGGTCGACGACGCGCTGCCGCGCGAGCCGCCCCAGTTCGGTCCGCCGGGCGTCGTCGGCCATCAGGTCGAGCACCGCCCGCGCCATCGTCCCGGGTTCGCGCGGCGGCACCACGATCCCGGTGTCGCCCACGGCCTCCCGTACGCCTCCGACGTCCGTCGAGACCGTCGTCCGGCCGCACGACATCGCTTCGAGGATGCTGAAGGGGAAGCCCTCGCTGATGCTGGAGAGCATCACGATGTGCCCCGCCCCGTAGGCGCGCGCCACGTCGGACACGCGCCCCTCGAAGGTGACGCCGTCGGTGACCCCGAGCTCCGCCGCCAGTTTCTCCAGCCGGGTGCGGTACGCCTCGCCGCCCTCCGGCACTCCGCCGAACAGCCGCAGCCGCAGGCGCGGGATCCGGGCGCGGGCGAGTGCGTAGGCCCGTACGAGCGTCTCCAGGTCCTTGATGGGGTCGATGCGGCCGGCCCAGCTGAGGGTGGGGACGTCCGGCTCGGGACCGGCGTACGGGAAGAGGTGCGGGTCGACGCCGTTGTAGACGGTGCGGATGCGGTCGGCGGGCGCGCCGCCGCGCTCCTCCCACCGGCGGTTGTACTGGTTGCAGGGCGTGATCAGGTCGGCCTCCCGGTAGCCGAGCGAGTTCAGCGCGCGGTAGAAGCCGAGCAGCAGCGCCTTGACCGGCCAGCGCTCGCCGGCCGTGCGCTGCCCGAGGTAGCGCTCGCGCAGGTAGATGCCGTGCTCGGTGAGCAGGAAGGGCGCCCCGTCGAAGTGCTTGGCGGTGAGCGCGGGCAGGGTGGCGAGGCCGCTGCTGACGGCGTGCGCGACGCTGCCCGCCGGGATGCGGGTGGCCAGCGGGCGGAGCAGGTGCTCCAGCAGGTCGCTCGCGGTGAGCGCGTCGTGCAGCGTCGGTCCGGCGCGGGCCGTCTCCAGGTGCCGCATGGTCCACACCCTGGTGAGGGTCCGCAGGGCCGCCTCCGAGCGCAGCGCGCGGGTCAGCCGGCCCTGGCGGGAGAGCGCGGCGAGGGCGTACAGCTCATGGCCGAAGTCGCAGCCCGCCTCCGGGTCGAGCACGGCGAGCAGGAAGCGCTCGTACGAGCCGAGGAAGCGGTGGCGCGCGCGGCCGATGAGGGGGCGCGGGGTGCGTCGCCCGCCTCGCGGGTCCCCTCCCCACAGCGGGACGGCCGTGTGCCGGCGCACGTTGGGCGGCAGCTCCCAGGTGACGGGTTCGCGACCGCTGCCGGTGAGCGAGACGATGTGGAAGCCGACGTCGGGCATCCCCCGTACGAGCTGGTCGCACCAGGTGCTGACGCCGCCCTGGACGTGCGGATAGGTGCCTTCGGTGAGCATGCTGACGTGGAGCCCGCGGCTCATGGTCGTGTCCCCCCAGGACGGGTGCGGCGCCGGTGCTGCTGGTCGGGCAGCTCGGCGGGGCCGGGCAGGCGGATGGAGCCGCCCGGGTGGCGGGCAGGCGAGTGGGCCGCCCGGTGGTCGGGCCGGGCGGCCGGGCGGGGCGGACCGGTCAGGCCGGGAGCCGGAGCGTGACCGCCTGCTGGAGCGATTCGGGCGCCGTCCAGGCCGAGCGCTGTCCCGCGTACGCCGCCCCGAACACGCCGGTGCCGACGAGCAGTTGCTTGCGTGTGCCCTCGGGGACGGTGACCGGCGCCACGACCCCCGCGGGCGCCTTGACCGTGACGGTCGCGCCGATGCGGTACGCCGTGACCCTGCCGTCCGCGAGCGCCTTGTCCCACGCGGCGCGGCGGGAGAGTTCCTGGCCGGCTTCCCGGTGGCGCGGGTTGACGACCGGGGTGTTGTCGGCGAAGAGGGCGCGGTAGTCGCCGAGCACGCGGTCCAGGACGGGGTAGAGGATCCGCTCCTCGGCCATGTTGGACTGGTGGACGTAGTGCGGGCGCGGGTCGTTGGCGATGACGTGGCCCAGCGCCGTGCGCGCCTCCTGCGGCGCGATGTGCGTCGCGTAGCCGGTCGCCGGGTCGAGCGGCCGGTCGAGGCACGTCGAGCCGGGATTGGTCTCGCAGACGCCGCTGCCGCCGTCGGCCCTGCTGGTGTAGACCCAGTTGTACTCGTCGGTCATCTCGGCGGCGGTGCCGACGTTGTAGTACACGTTCATCGGGTGGCGCGGCACGGTGAGCGCGTTGCCCACGGCCCGCTGCGACGGTTCGCGCGAGTTGTCGCTCGCCACCCACTTCACGCCGCTGTCGGCGAACGCGCCCGCCAGGTTGGGGTTGTCCACCGGCTGCTGCGGCAGCGTCTTCAGCCCCGAGTGCTCCCCGGTGACCAGCTCGGCCCGGTCGACGGCGATGCCCTTGTTCGCCGCCCAGGCGTGGTTGTTCCGGATCTGGGCGGTGATCTCGGCGCGGCTCATCCACAGCGTGCTGCCCGCCGCGTTCTTCGCGCACCGCCAGGGCACGGTCGAGGTGTCCTGCACGCAGCCGAGGAAGGGGTGCGTGTACGTGTGGTTCACCCAGCGGTACTTCGCCCGGTCGGCCAGCAGCTGCGCGGTGAGGGGGTCGCTGCCGCCGTTCGCGGTTTTCCACGCCTCGCCGGAGCCCGCGTTGTAGACCATGTCGAGGGTGAATCCGGCCCTCTGCTGCCACTCGGCGGCGTACCGCGCGTCCGCCGCGGTCATCCGGATCGGCGCGGTGCCCTCGCCCTCGCCGTTGCCGCAGTCGAAGTCGCCGGGGGTGCAGTTGAGCTCGGTGTCCCAGCGGCTGTCGGGCGCGAAGACGTCGTCGACGTGCACCGAGAAGTAGTTGCGGCTCTGCCCGAGGTGGACGCCCTGGGTGAGCCATTCGACGATGCCCCGGGCGAGCAGCCGGAACTGCCGCTGGTGCCGGTTGTAGGCGAAGGTGACGACCAGCTCGCGGCGTCCGTCGTGGGCGTACTCGCCGACGAGGCTGGCCCGCCCGCCGTCCCCGGCCACCGGCATGTCCAGGTAGCTGGTGTAGCCCTCGCGGGGCCGGCCCGCGTACCCGTAGCTCTCGCCGACGCTGGGCGAGTTGTCCTCGAACTCGACGGCGCCGTCCAGGTAGCCGAAGGGGCCGGCCTTCCCCGCCGGGGTGACCGCCGCCTTCACCCCGTCGAGCGGCCCGGCGTACCCGCCGTCGGTGGTGTAGTCGAGGCCGACGCCGGGATGCGCCCAGCTGTACGCGTCGACCTGCGGGACGCCGTAGGTCCTCTCGTAGGCCGCGAGGGCCGCGGACTCGGCGGAGCCCTCGCCGAACGGGTCCGCGGCGGGCAGCACGACCCCCTGGTACTTGGCGCGCGGCCGGCCGTCCACCGTGTCGGCGAGGAAGGCCGCGTCGATCACCGGCCGCCCCGGCTGGCCGAGCCGTACGACGGTGTACGGGACGCCGGTGCCGCGCAGCTCCGACTCGACCGCGTCCACCGCGTCGCCGCCGTCGTCGACGACCAGCACCCGCAGGTCCACGCGCGGCACGGTGGCCGCCCCCGCGCCGGTCGGCGGCGCCGTCACGGCGAGCAGGCCGCCCACCAGCAGAGCCGCTCCGGTTCTGCCCATACGCCTCTTGTACGCCATGGCGCACCCTCCCCCTGGCCGGTCGCCGCGCACGAGGAATCGGCGGGCGATGTGTGCACATCTCGCCAAGCAAGGAACGGTCACTTGCCGGATCGCCACGAGTGTGACGGAGACCTCATCGCCCGCATCACAAACCTCACAAGGACACCTCTGATGAGTGAACTGCTCGCTGCTGTGATCGAACGGCGCAACCGCGCGTAGGCTCGGCCTTGGCGCTCGTCCGGCCGGGCCGCCTGGCCACCGGGCCACCAGGACACAGGCGCCGGGCACGGCCGACCCCACCCCATCGGCCGAAGAACTCAACGGAAGCGAGATTTCACCACCGTGACTGCTCTCACTCTCAGCACTTCCGGCGCGGCCGCGCTGCGCGCCGACGCCATCGTCGTCGGTGTGGCGAAGGGCGCCGGACCGAAGTCCGGGGACCTGGTCGTGGCACCCGGCGCCGAGGCCGTGGACAAGGCGTTCGACGGAAAGCTCGCCTCCGTCCTGCAGACCCTGGGCGCCACAGGCGGCGAGGGCGAGGTCACCAAGCTGCCCGCGCCCTCGGGCTTCAAGTCGCCGCTCGTGCTGGCCGTCGGCCTCGGCGCGGCACTGGAGAAGGACGACGCGTACAGCGCCGAGGCGCTGCGCCGCGCGGCCGGCGTCGCCGCCCGCGCGCTGACCGGCGTCAAGAAGGCCGGCTTCGCGCTGCCCGTCGAGGCCGTCGAGGACGCCGCCGCCGTCGCGGAGGGCGCCCTGCTCGGCGCGTACGCCTTCACCGCCTACCAGGGCGGCGAGAGGGACGGCAAGGGCGAGAAGTCCGCGGGCAAGGGCGCGAAGCAGCCGCTCGCCGAGGTCGTCGTGCTCGGCGGCAAGCCGCGCGACAAGGCGTTCAAGGCCGCCGCGGAACGCGCGCTGGCGCTGACCGAGGAGATCAACCGCGCCCGCGACCTGGTCAACACCCCGCCGAACGACCTGTACCCCGAGTCCTTCGCCGCCGTGGCCGCCGCCGCCGGCAAGGAGCACGGCCTCAAGGTCCAGGTGCTCGACGAGAAGTCGCTCGCCAAGGGCGGCTACGGCGGCCTCCTGGGCGTCGGTCAGGGCTCCGAGCACGGCCCGCGCCTGGTGAAGCTCGCGTACATGCACCCCAAGGCGGAGAAGACCCTGGCCTTCGTCGGCAAGGGCATCACCTACGACTCGGGCGGCATCTCGCTGAAGCCGGCGGGCCACAACGAGACGATGAAGTGCGACATGGCGGGCGCCGCCGCCGTGTTCGCCGCCGTCATCACCGCCGCCCGCCTCGGCCTGCGGGTGAACGTCACCGGCTGGCTGGCGCTGGCCGAGAACATGCCGTCCGGCACCGCCACCCGCCCCGGCGACGTGCTGCGCATGTACAGCGGCAAGACCGTCGAGGTGCTCAACACCGACGCCGAGGGCCGCCTGGTCCTGGCCGACGCGCTGACCCGCGCCTCCGAGGAGCGCCCGGACGCGATCGTCGACGTGGCGACGCTGACCGGCGCGATGGTGCTGGCTCTGGGCAACCGCACCTTCGGCATCATGGCCAACGACGAGTCCTTCCGCACCGCCGTCCACGAGATCGCGGAGGAGGCCGGCGAGCAGTCCTGGCCGATGCCGATGCCGGTCGAGCTCCGCAAGGGCATGGAGTCCGCGACGGCCGACATCGCCAACATGGGTGAGCGGATGGGCGGCGGCCTGGTCGCCGGTCTGTTCCTCCAGGAGTTCGTCGGCGAGGACATCGTCTGGGCTCACCTGGACATCGCGGGTCCCGCCTACAACGACGGCGGCCCGTTCGGCTACACCCCCAAGGGCGGCACCGGCTCCGCGATCCGCACCCTGGTGTCGCTCGCGGAGCGCACCGCCGCCGGCGACCTCGGCTGATCCTCGCGCTCTCGCCGTAGGTACGGTCGTACGGTCCCGGGCTCGCGTCCGGGGCCGCACGCGCGACCGGACGTACGCAGGAATACGTACGTCCGATTTCGCCTTCAACGAAATCCGCACACCCGTACACCCCAGTAACCCGAGACGGGCGGTCCCGCGTCCGTCTCGGACCCCGGCCCCACGTCCCGCCGTCCGTCAACAAGTGCGAAGATGGGTTCTCGGCAGGACAGGGCCCCCACCACAGGGCCGAATAAAAGCGGCCGAACACCAGCCGCCGCCCGGTCGATGACCGGCGACCGGCGCACATGCATGGAGGACGTGACGTGGCGAACGACGCCAGCACCGTTTTCGACCTAGTGATCCTCGGCGGTGGCAGCGGCGGTTACGCCGCGGCACTGCGCGGAGCGCAGCTGGGCCTGGACGTCGCCCTGATCGAGAAGAACAAGCTCGGCGGCACCTGCCTGCACAACGGCTGCATCCCGACGAAGGCTCTGCTCCACGCGGGCGAGATCGCCGACCAGGCGCGCGAGTCCGAGCAGTTCGGCATCAAGGCGACCTTCGACGGCGTCGACATGGCGGGCGTCCACAAGTACAAGGACGACGTCATCGCCGGCCTGTACAAGGGTCTGCAGGGCCTGTTCGCCTCGCGCAAGGTGACGTACATCGAGGGCGAGGGCAAGCTCTCCTCCCCGACCTCCGTCGACGTCAACGGCCAGCGCATCCAGGGCCGCCACGTCCTGCTGGCGACCGGCTCCGTGCCGAAGTCGCTGCCGGGCCTGGAGATCGACGGCAACCGCATCATCTCCTCGGACCACGCGCTGACGCTGGACCGCGTCCCGAAGTCCGCGATCGTGCTGGGCGGCGGCGTCATCGGCGTCGAGTTCGCGTCCGCGTGGAAGTCCTTCGGCACCGACGTCACCATCGTCGAGGGCCTGAAGCACCTCGTTCCGGTCGAGGACGAGAACAGCTCGAAGCTGCTGGAGCGCGCGTTCCGCAAGCGCGGCATCAACTTCTCGCTCGGCGCCTTCTTCGAGAAGGCCGAGTACACCGCCGACGGCGTCAAGGTCACCCTGGCCAACGGCAAGGAGTTCGAGGCCGAGCTGCTGCTCGTCGCGATCGGCCGCGGCCCGGTGTCGCAGGGGCTCGGTTACGAGGAGCAGGGCGTCGCGATGGACCGCGGCTACGTCCTCGTCGACGAGTACATGCAGACCAACGTGCCCACCATCTCGGCTGTCGGCGACCTCGTCCCCACCCTCCAGCTCGCGCACGTCGGCTTCGCCGAGGGCATGCTGGTCGCGGAGCGCCTGGCCGGTCTGAAGACCGTCCCGGTCGACTACGACGGTGTGCCGCGCGTCACGTACTGCCACCCCGAGGTCGCTTCCGTCGGCATCACCGAGGCCAAGGCCAAGGAGATCTACGGAGCGGACAAGGTCGTCGCTCTGAAGTACAACCTCGCGGGCAACGGCAAGAGCAAGATCCTGAAGACCGCGGGCGAGATCAAGCTCGTCCAGGTCAAGGACGGTGCCGTGGTCGGCGTCCACATGGTCGGTGACCGTATGGGCGAGCAGGTCGGCGAGGCTCAGCTGATCTACAACTGGGAGGCCCTGCCGGCCGAGGTCGCGCAGCTCATCCACGCCCACCCGACGCAGAACGAGGCGATGGGCGAAGCCCACCTGGCCCTCGCGGGCAAGCCTCTGCACTCCCACGACTGATCCAGTCCGGGCGCGACGACCACTTCCGCAATTCGTAAGGAGCAACAGAAACCATGCCGGTTTCCGTAACCCTTCCGGCGCTCGGCGAGAGCGTCACCGAGGGCACTGTCACCCGTTGGCTCAAGGCCGAGGGCGAGCGCGTCGAGGCCGACGAGCCGCTGCTCGAGGTCTCGACCGACAAGGTCGACACCGAGATCCCGGCCCCCGCCGCCGGCATCCTCGCGTCCATCAAGGTCGCCGAGGACGAGACGGTGGAGGTCGGCGCCGAGCTGGCCGTCATCGACGACGGCACGGGGGCGCCCGCCGCCGAGTCCGCCCCGGCTGCCGCCGAGGCCCCTGCCGAGGCGCCCGCCGCCGAGGCTCCGGCCCCGGCCGCCGCCCAGCCGCAGGCCGAGGCCGCGCCGGCCCCGGCCGCCGAGGCCCCCGCCGCCCCGGCCGGCGGCGCCTCCGGTACTGACGTCGTACTGCCCGCGCTGGGCGAGTCGGTCACCGAGGGCACCGTCACCCGCTGGCTGAAGGAGGTCGGCGAGGAGGTCGCGGAGGACGAGCCGCTGCTCGAGGTCTCGACCGACAAGGTCGACACCGAGATCCCCTCCCCGGCCGCCGGCACGCTGCTGGAGATCCTCGTCGGCGAGGACGAGACCGCCGAGGTCGGCGCGAAGCTCGCCGTCATCGGTGACAAGGGCGCGGCCCAGGCCGCCGCCCCGGCCCAGGAGGCCCCGGCCCCCGCCGCCGCTCCGGCTCCCGAGCCCGCCGCCGCCCCCGCACCGGCTCCGGCTCCGGCTCCGGCTCCGGCCGAGGCCGCCGTACAGGCTCCGGCTCCGGCCCAGCCCGCTCCGGCCGCCCCCGCTCCGGCTCCCGCGGCTCCGGCTCCGGCCGCCGCCGCTCCGGCCGCTCCCGCCCCCGCCGCCCCCTCCACGGGCGACGCGGACGGTGCGTACGTGACCCCGCTGGTCCGTAAGCTCGCCGCCGAGAACAGTGTCGACCTGGGCTCGGTCAAGGGCACCGGCGTCGGTGGCCGTATCCGCAAGCAGGACGTCGTGGCGGCCGCGGAGGCCGCCAAGGCCGCTGCCGCCGCCCCGGCTCCGGCCGCCGCCCCCGCGGCCGCTTCGAAGGCTCCGTCCCTCGAAGCGTCCCCGCTGCGCGGTCAGACGGTCAAGATGACGCGCATGCGCAAGGTCATCGGCGACAACATGATGAAGGCCCTGCACACGCAGGCCCAGCTGACCTCGGTCGTCGAGGTCGACATCACGAAGCTGATGAAGCTGCGCAACAAGGCGAAGGACGCGTTCGCCGCCCGCGAGGGCGTCAAGCTGTCCCCGATGCCGTTCTTCGTCAAGGCCGCGGCCCAGGCGCTGAAGGCGTACCCGGTCGTCAACGCCCGGATCAACGAGGACGAGGGCACGATCACCTACTTCGACACCGAGAACATCGGTATCGCGGTGGACGCCGAGAAGGGTCTGATGACCCCGGTCATCAAGGGAGCGGGCGACCTCAACCTCGCCGGCATCTCCAAGAAGACCGCCGAGCTGGCCGCCAAGGCCCGCTCCGGCAAGATCAGCCCGGACGAGATGTCCGGCGCGACGTTCACGATCAGCAACACCGGTTCGCGCGGTGCGCTGTTCGACACGGTCATCGTGCCGCCGAACCAGGTCGCCATCCTGGGCATCGGCGCCACCGTCAAGCGCCCGGTGGTCATCAACCACCCGGACCTCGGCGAGACCATCGCGATCCGTGACATGACCTACCTGGCTCTCTCCTACGACCACCGCCTGGTCGACGGCGCCGACGCGGCCCGTTACCTGACGGCCGTCAAGGCGATCCTGGAGGCCGGCGAGTTCGAGGTCGAGCTCGGCCTGTAACGCTCGTCTCACCAGCGTCCGCGCCCCCGTCCGGAGTTATCCGGACGGGGGCGCCGCCGTATGGTCTAGAGACCGCACACGGCTTGAAGGAGCGCTTCATGACCCCGCCCGTCGTCCACTCGCTGCGCGAGCAGATCCGCGAGCACATCGTGGAGGGGATCGTCAGCGGGCGCTGGAAGCCGGGTGAGCGGATCGTGGAGCGCCGGATCGCGACCGAGCTGGAGGTCAGCCAGACGCCCGTACGCGAGGCCCTGCGGGAGCTGGAGTCGCTGCGGCTGATCGAGTCCGCGCCCAACAAGGGCGTACGGGTCCGGAACCTCACGGCGGCCGACCTGGAGGAGAGCTATCCGGTACGGGCCGGCCTGGAGCAGATCGCGGCCGAGCTGGCGGCGTCCACCCTGGCGGACGACTGCTCGGCGCTGGAGCCCCATGTGACGGCCCTGTACGAGGCGGACCGCACCGCGGACGGAACGGCGCAGGTGCGCCACACGGTCGCCTTCCACCGGGAGCTGGTGCGCGCGGCGGACAACAGCGTCCTGCTGCACACCTGGGAGGGCCTGGGCATCGAGGTCTTCACCGCGCTCTCCATCCGCTGGCTGGGCACGGTCCAGAAGTCGTACGCCGAAGAGCACGAGGCTCTGGTGCAGGCCTTCCGCCGCCGGGATCCGGACATCGGCACCCTGGTGAAGGCCCACGTCCTCGGCTGCGCGCCGCGCGCCTGACACCATCCTTACGGGCGGGGCGGGGGCCGTCCGCACCGCCCGCACCACCCCATATGCCGCGTAACGACGCGGCACCCGGTGCCCCATTTCGCGGCACGGAATGCCAATTTCGTTGTACGGAGAAGTTTTTCGCCTCCAGGCTTTGATCGATCATCGATCAGGGACTTACAGTCGTCGGCGGGTCCACCGACCCACCGCCCTGTCCTGCCAGACAAGGCCCCCCTTTTCTCCACCCCCCTCCTGTCCGGAAGGCGGCCATCATGACCGACCCCGTAGGCATCTCTCCGAGCGAGCTCGACCAGCTCCCGGACCGTGACACCGAGGAGACCGCCGAATGGGCGGCCTCGCTCGACGCCGTCACCAAGGCCGCCGGCCCCCAGCGGGCCGCCTACCTGATGCGCCGCACGCTCCAGCACGCCGAGGGCGCCGGCATCGCGCTGCCGAAGCTGCTGGAGACGGACTACGTCAACACCATCCCGACCCACGCCGAGCCCGCCTTCGACGGCGACGAGGCGATGGAAGCCAGGATCACCGCCTGGAACCGCTGGAACGCCGCCGCCATGGTCACGCGCGGCTCCCGCTTCGGCGTCGGCGGCCACATCGCCACCTTCGCCTCGGCCGCCTGGCTCTACGAGACCGGCTTCAACCACTTCTTCCGCGGCAAGGAGGGGGACGGCTCCGGCGACCAGCTCTACATCCAGGGCCACGCCTCCCCCGGCATCTACGCCCGCGCCTTCCTCGACGGCCGCCTGAACGAGGCGCAGCTCGACCGCTTCCGCCAGGAGTCCGGCGGTGACGGCCTGCCCTCGTACCCGCACCCGCGCCGCCTGCCCTGGCTGTGGGAGTTCCCGACCGTGTCGATGGGCCTCGGCCCGCTCTCCGCGATCTACCAGGCGCGCTTCAACCGCTACCTCGCCAACCGCGACATCAAGGACACCTCGAACTCCCACGTCTGGGCGTTCCTCGGGGACGGCGAGATGGACGAGCCCGAGGCCACCGCGGCCCTCGCGCTCGCCGCCCGCGAGCAGCTCGACAACCTGACCTTCGTCATCAACTGCAACCTCCAGCGCCTCGACGGCCCGGTCCGCGCCAACTTCCGTGTCGTGCAGGAGCTGGAGGGCCAGTTCCGGGGCGCCGGCTGGAACGTCGTCAAGTCGCTCTGGGGCTCCGCCTGGGACGAGCTGTTCCAGCTCGACACGAAGGGCGCGCTGCTGCGCCGCCTGCGCGAGGTGCCGGACGCCCAGTTCCAGACGTACGCGACCCGCGATGTCGCCTACATCCGCGAGCACTTCTTCGGCTCCGAGCCCGCGCTCGTCGAGCTCGGGAGGCTGCTGACCGACGCCAAGATCGCCGAGTGCTTCCACACCTCCCGCGGCGGCCATGAGGCCCGCAAGGTGTACGCGGCGTACAAGGCGGCCGTGGAGTTCAAGGGCGCGCCGACGGTGATCCTCGCGCAGACCGTGAAGGGCTACACGCTCGGCCCGGGCTTCGAGTCGAAGAACGCCAACCACCAGATGAAGAAGCTCTCCGGCAAGGAGTTCCGCGCCATGCGGGACCTGCTGGAGCTGCCGATCCCCGACGCGAAGCTCGACGAGGACCTCGTCCCGTACGGCCACCCCGGAGCCGACTCCCCCGAGGTCCGCTACCTCCAGGAGCGCCGCGCGGCGCTCGGCGGCCCCGCCCCGGCCCGCCGGGTGCACGCCGTCTCCCTGCCCGAGCCGTCCGAGCGCGCGTTCAGCGCCCTGCTGAAGGGGTCGGGCAAGCAGGAGATGGCCACCACCATGGCGTTCGTGCGCCTGGCCAAGGAGCTGATGCGGGACAAGGAGACCGGCAAGCGCTGGGTGCCGATCGTCCCCGACGAGGCGCGCACGTTCGGCATGGAGTCGCTGTTCCCGTCGGCCGGCATCTACTCGCCGCTGGGTCAGACGTACGAGCCGGTCGACCGCGACCAGCTCATGTACTACAAGGAAGCCAAGAACGGCCAGATCCTCAACGAGGGCATCACCGAGGCCGGCGCCATGGCCGACTTCATCGCCGCCGCCTCGTCGTACGCGACGCACGGCGAGCCGATGATCCCCTTCTACATCTTCTACTCGATGTTCGGCTGGCAGCGCACCGCCGACCAGATGTGGCAGCTCGGCGACCAGCTCGGCCGGGGCTTCATCGTGGGCGCGACGGCGGGCCGTACGACCCTGACGGGCGAGGGCCTCCAGCACGCGGACGGCCACTCGCACCTGATCGCGTCCACGAACCCGGCGTCGCTCAACTACGACCCGGCGTTCGCGTACGAGATCGCGGTCATCGTCAAGGACGGCCTGCGCCGGATGTACGGCCCCCAGGCCGAGGACGTCTTCTACTACCTGACCGTCTACAACGAGCCGAAGCCGCAGCCCGCCATGCCGGAAGGCGTGGAGGAGGGCATCGTCAAGGGCCTCTACCGCTTCAAGGAGGCGGCGAACGCCACCGCCGACACCCCGCGCATCCAGCTGCTCGGCTCCGGCACGGCGATCCACTGGGCCCTGGAGGCGCAGGAACTGCTCGCCGCCGACTGGGGCGTGGCGGCCGACGTCTGGTCCGCCACCTCGTGGGGCGAGCTGCGCCGGGACGCGCTGGAGTGCGACGAGGCGCTGCTGCGTGGCGAAGTGCGCACGCCGTACGTCACGCAGGCGCTGGAGGGCGCGCCCGGTCCGGTCCTCGCGGTGAGCGACTGGATGCGCCAGGTCCCCGACCAGATCAGCCAGTGGGTCGAGCAGGACTACTCCTCGCTCGGCACGGACGGCTTCGGCCTCTCGGACACCCGTGAGGCGGCCCGCCGCCACTTCGGCGTCGACGCCCAGTCGATCGTGGTCGCCGCCCTGGCCCAGCTCACCCGCCGCGGCGAGGTACCGGCTTCGGCGGTCAAGGAAGCCCGGGAGCGGTACGGGCTGTAACCCGTACGACGGCCGCTGGGGCCGGTGGGCGCCGCACTTCGGCGCCGGCCGGCCCCTGCGGCTTTCGCCGGCGGGACGGGGCACGGAGAGGGGCGGGGCGGGAAAAAGCCCCGCTCAGCGCCCCCACGCGCCCCCGCCACCCGGCACAATGGCCGCCATGCGCGCAGCCCGCCTCATCAAAATGGTGCTTCTGCTCCAGTCCCGCCCCTCGATGACCGCCGGTGAACTGGCCCGTGAACTGGAGGTCTCGGAGCGGACCATCACGCGGGACGCGCAAGCCCTTTCCGAGGCGGGCGTCCCGGTGTACGCCGACCGGGGCCGGAGCGGCGGCTACCGGCTCATCGGCGGTTACCGCACCCGGCTGACCGGGCTCGCCCGCAGTGAGGCCGAGGCGCTGTTCCTGTCGGGCCTGCCGGGCGCGCTGCGCGAGATGGGCCTGGACGACGCGGCGTCGGCGGCGCGCCTGAAGGTGTCGGCGGCGCTGCTGCCGTCACTGCGCGACGCCTCCGACACGGCCGCCCAGCGGTTCCACCTCGACGCCCCCGGCTGGTACCAGGAGCCGAGGACGCCCGAGCTGCTGCCGACGATCGCGGAAGCCGTCTGGGACGACCGGATGATCACCGGCCGCTACCGGCGCGGCCACGACCGCGAGGTGGAGCGGGACCTCGCGCCGTACGGTCTCGTGCTCAAGGCCGGGGTCTGGTACCTGTGCGCCCGCTCGGGCGAGGACTTCCGGGTGTACCGGATCGACCGCTTCGCCGCCGTGGTCGTCTCCGAGGAACGTTTCGTGCGGGACGAGAGTTTCGTGCTGCCGGAGTTCTGGGAGGAACGGGCGGCGGACTTCGCCCGCTCGATCCTGCGCTCGGAGGTGACGGTCCGGCTGTCCGAGGGGGGCGCGCGGCAGTTGCCGTACGCCGTGGACCGGGCGGCGGCGACCGAGGCGCTGGCGTCCGCCGGCCCGCCGGACGAGCTGGGGCGCGTCACGGTGACCCTGCCGGTCGAGTCGTACGAAGTCGCCTTCGGCCAGCTGTTGTCCCTGGGCCCCGAGCTGGAGGTGCTGGGCCCGCCCGACCTCCGCGAACGCTTCGCGGAGGCGGCGGCCCGTACCGCACGGCTCTACGACTAGCGGGCGGCGCGCTCTAGCGGTAGTCGCTCGCCGGGGCGTCCTTGCCGCCCTGCGAGACCTCCATGATGTACGGCCAGGCGTCCGGCCGGCTGCCGTCCGTGTCCGTGAAGCCGTACACCCGGGCGAGCTGCCCGCTGGACAGCGACTGCCCGTTCCAGCGCGCCCGGCCGGGGTCGGCGGCGAGGGCCGCGACCGCCCGGCCCACGTAGACCGGCGACTCGGCGATCACGAAGTCGGGGACGTCGGCAATCGCGTCGCGCCAGTTCTCCTCGGTGACGCCGAAGGCGTCCAGCATCTCCTCGGAGCGCAGGAAGCCCGGGGTGACGGCCACCGCCGTGCAGCCGACGTCCGCCAGGTCGTGGGCGAGGCCGAAGGCCATCCGGATCGGCGCGGTCTTGGCCAGGTCGTAGTAGAAATTCTCCCGGAAGCGGGGGCGGTTGTACGCGTCCGTCCCGTCGGTCATCTCCACCACGAGACCACCGGGGTGGCGCACCAGCAGGGGCACCGCGACGCCCAGGGTGACAGCGTGGGTCTTCACGCCGAGCTCCAGCATCCGCAGGCCGACCGCGAGGTCCGTGTCCCACATCTTCTTGCCGAATTCGAGCAGGTGGTCACCGCCCCACAGACTGTTGACCAGGACGTCGAGGCGCCCGTGCTCCCGGTCGATCCGCTCGATGAGCGCCCTGACCTGGTCCTCTTCCAGGTGATCGGTCGGTACGGCGATGCCCTCGCCGCCCGCCTCGTTCACCAGCTCGGCCGTCTGCTCGATGGTCTCGCCGGGCCGTCCGACCTCGCTGACGTGCTCGCGGGTGGTGCGCCCCGTGACGTACACCGTGGCCCCGGCCGCCCCCAGCTGGACGGCGATCGCCCGGCCGCCGCCCCTGGTCGCCCCGGCCACCAGCGCGATCCTGCCCCGGAGAGGCGTGTCCTGCTCGCCCATGGCTGCTCCTTCACCTCGGATGCCGTTGTGCCGCTCCGTACGGTTCCGTGCCGTACGGGCACCACACTGGCACCCAAAGGCGACACCTTCTGTCCGGTATACCGCGTCACGCCGCACGCCCGGACGCAGCACGGTAACGACACAGCCGCATCCGGGGTACTGCGCGTGCGTGGGCCTGCGGCAGGCCCGATGCTTGTCCCGTGATGGACGAGACGGAATTCTGGGAGATCATCGACCACACCCGCGAGGCCGCCGAGGGTGACCCCGACGAGCACGCCGACCTGCTGGTCGACGCGTTGCTCCAGCTCGACCCCGACTCCGTGCTCGACTTCGCCAGACACTTCGAGGCCCGCTACAACCGCGCGTACCGCTGGGATCTGTGGGGCGCGGCGGCCGTGCTGCTCGGCGGCGCGGGCGACGGCGCGTTCGACTACTTCCGCTGCTGGCTGATCGGCCAGGGCAGGGAGGTCTTCGAGGGCGCGCTGCACGACCCGGACAACCTGGCCGACCTCCTCGACGACTTCGACGACGAGATCGACGGCGACGGCGAGGAGCTGGGGTACGCGGCGGACGAGGCGTACGAGCAGCTCACCGGCGTCGAAGCGCCGGACCTGGGGGTTCCGTCGCAGGCGGCGGAGCCGGAGGGCTCGGCGTTCGACCTGGAGGACGAGGCGGCCCTGGCCGAGCGCTGTCCACGGCTGTGGGAACGTTTCGGGAAGTAGCCCGCGGGGCTTCTCGGCCAGGGGCCCGGCGTCTCGCCGCGCGACGCCTCAGCCGAGGTGCCCCAGCGCCAGCAGGGCGACGTCGTCCTGCACGTTCTCCGCCTTGCCCGCGAAGCGCACGAGATCCTTGCGCACCGCCTCGTTGAGGGCCATCAGGTCGTCCTCCGGTACGCCGGCGGCCAGCTCCGGCAGCCGCCGGGCCAGCGGGTAGAAGGCGCCCGAGGCGTCCCGCGCCTCCGTCACCCCGTCCGTGTGCGCCAGGACCCGGTCGCCGTGCTCCAGCGGCACGGAGGCCACCGCGACCGGGACCGTTCCGGCCAGCCCGATGCCCAGCGGCGGCGCGGGGTCCACGGTGATCTCGCGCGCCGTCCCGCCCCGCAGCAGCAGGGGCGGCGGGTGTCCGCAGCTGACCACGCGCAGGACGGCCTCGTCGGGCGGGAACTCCAGCACCACGGCCGTGGCGAAGAGCTCCGCGTGCTCGACGGCGGCGGAGTCGACGACCAGCCGCCGGTCCAGCCGCGCGGCGACCCGCGCCAGGTCCTCCTCGTCCAGCACCGCCTCACGGAAGGCCCCCAGCAGCGCGGCGACCGTGGCGACGGCTTCCAGACCGTGGCCCTGGACGTCGGCCACCAGGGCCCGTACGCCGTACGGGCCCTGGCGCACGTCGTAGAGGTCCCCACCCACCAGCAGGCCGCGCTGCGCGGACCGGTACAGCCCCGCGCACCGCACCCGGCCCACGGCGGAGGGAAGCGGCGGCAGGACGGCGAGCTGGGCGGCCTCCGCCACCGTGCGGACCGTCACCAGCTGCTGCTCGCGCCGGGTGCGCACCGCCGAGATGACCACGCTGAGCACGACGACGACGACCACCGCGAGCAGGTCGGGCGTCTCCACGTCCCAGATACGGCGGCCGTACGGCAGGGTCAGCGTCAGGAGGGTGAGGCCGCCGAGCACCGCGACGCTCAGCGGGCCGTAGGCGAGGGCGGCCACCGGGGTGACGGCGACGACGAAGTAGCCGAGCTGGAGGGTCTCCGGCGTGATGATCTGGGCGAAGGTCAGGACGGCCAGGATGATCGCGGGCAGCGCCCTCAGCCACCGCGGCTGGGGTGTGCCCCGGAGCCAGCCGGGCGCTTCCTCCGCGCCCCTGGCGCGCGCGGAACTCATCGGGCCGAGGACCCGCGGCTCATCGCGCGGGTCGTGGGGGCGGGCGGCGTCGGGGAGGTCTCCATACCCCTCCCACTATGGCCCAGGGGGCTGCCGCACGCCCGTCAGCGACCGCCCCATCAGCACGTCGTCGACGTACCTTCCGTGGAGGTGGAACTCGCCCGGCAGCACGCCCTCGACGACGAATCCCTCGGCCTCGTAGAGGGCCCGCGCCGGCGCGTTGTGGCCGAGGACCCGCAGCGTCATCCGCAGGGCCCCCTGGCGCCGCGCCGCCGCGCAGGCCGCGCGCAGCAGCGCCCGCCCGATGCCGCGCCCGCGTGCGCGGTCCGCCACGGCCAGGCCCTGGATCTGCCGCACGTGCGCGTTGCAGGGCAGCGGCGTGGGGACGATCGTGCGGAGGTAACCGACGACCGCTCCGTCCAGCTCGGCCACCAGGTAGTGCTCGGGCAGGTGTGCCGCGTCGAAGAAGGGGCCGTACGGCGGCTGCGGTCTCGGCTGAACGGAGTGCAGTGGTGACCAGGTCTCCCGGTCGAGCGCGGCCAGTTCCTTCTCGTCGGCCGCCGTGGCGGGACGTATCACGTGTGCGGCAGTGGGCTCCGGCATGGCCGCCACTGTGCCATCCGGTCCCGGTGGGCGGGGATCCGGGGGAGGATGGCGGCATGCGGATCGCGGTCACCGGCTCGACCGGTCTTATCGGTACGGCGCTCGTGCGCTCGCTGCGCGCGGACGGACACGAGGTGCGCCGGCTGGTGAGGCGCCCGGCCGCCGGCCGGGAAGAGGTGACGTGGGACCCCAAGCGGAGTTACGTCGACGCCGACGGGCTGGCCGGGTGCGAGGCCGTCGTCCACCTCGCGGGGGCGGGCGTCGGTGACCACCGCTGGACCGACTCGTACAAGAGGGAGATCCGCGAGAGCAGGGTCCTCGGCACGGCCGCGATCGCGGAGGCCGTCGCTTCCCTGGACACGCCGCCGAGCGTGCTCGTGTGCGGTTCGGCGATCGGGTTCTACGGCGACACGGGCGACCGCGCGGTGGACGAGGAGGCACCGCCCGGCGAGGGCTTCCTGCCGTCCGTGTGCGTGGACTGGGAGGAGGCCGCCGCTCCGGCGCAGGAGGCGGGGGTGCGGACGGTGTTCGCCCGTACCGGACTCGTGGTGGCACGCGAGGGCGGGGCGTGGGCGAGGCTGTTCCCGCTCTTCAAGGCGGGGCTCGGCGGGCGGCTGGGGTCCGGCCGCCAGTACCAGAGCTACATCGCGATGCACGATCAGGTCGCGGCGCTGCGCCATCTGATCGACACCGAGTCGCTCTCGGGGCCGGTGAACCTCACGGCCCCGGGGCCGGTGACGAACCGTGAGATCACCGAGGCGATGGGGCGGGTGCTGAAGCGGCCCACACTCTTCACCGTCCCCGCGTCGGCGCTGCGGCTGGCGCTGGGCGAGTTCTCCTCGGACGTCCTGGTCAGTCAGCGGGTGCTGCCGCGGCAGTTGGAGGAGTCGGGCTTCTCGTTCGCGTTCCCGCGCATCGACGACGCGCTGCGGGCGGCGTTGCGCTGATCCCGGCCGGACGTCCGGTGGCGGGGCGGGCGAGTCCCCGATGCCTCGTGGAGCGAGTGGGCGGGTGGGCGAGCAAGTGACCAGGCCGCCTCGTCAGCACGGCCGTCACCGCGTCACCCCGCCACCCCGTCACCGCGTCACCGCGTCACCGCGTCACCGCGTCACCGCGTCACCGCGTGAGTAACTGACCGATTCTGGCCAAATCCTGTCCGCCTCGCGACCATTTCTCTCCGAGTGCGCTCCGGTTGTGCTCCGATGCCCCGGGCGATGCGCGACTGCGCGCGCCCCGCGTCCACTTCTACGCTGCAACCCGAACTCGGGCATTCCGTGGACCTGTCGGGGGCATGAGCCCCCCACAGTCACGCCGACCTCGGGGAGGGACACGTGCTCACCACCGCACACCACGCGGACGTCGTCATAGTGGGGGCCGGGGTCGCCGGCCTCTCCGCGGCGCACCAGTTGACCAGCGCCGGAGTGACGGTCGGCATCCTGGAGGCGGCCCCTCGGGTCGGCGGAAGAATGGCCACCGAGGAGATCGACGGGTTCCGGCTCGACCGCATCGGCCAGGTGCTCAGCACCGCCTACCCGGAACTGCTCCGGACCCCGGGCCTCGAAGGGCTCGCACTGCGGACCTTCTCCCCCGGCGTCCTCGTGCACAGCGAGGGCCGCCACTACCGCGCCGGCGAGGCGGGGAGCGCCCGAGGCGCGCTCAGCGCCGCGCGGGCCCTGGCCGGCGCGCCCCGCCCGCCGTTCGGCGGCGCGCTCGACCAGGCACGGCTCGGCGCGGCCCTCGGCCGGCTGGCGGGGACGCCGGTGAACCGGCTGACGGCCCGGCCCGAACGGACCGCCGCCGAAGCACTGTCCGGGCGCGGACTGCCGTCCCGTACGGTCAACGGCTTCCTGCGCCCACTGCTCTCCGCGCTGCTCAGCGATCCCGGACTCACCACCTCCAGCCGGTGCGCCGACCTCGCGCTGCGCGGCTTCGCGCGCGGCAGGCTGTGCGTACCGGAGGGCGGGGCCTCGGCGCTGCCCGAGCTGCTGGCGGCCACGCTCCCGCCGGGGACCGTCCGTACCGGGGTACGGGTGACCGGGGCCTCGACCACCTCGGTCACCACCGAGGAGCACGGCGCGTTCGGCTGCCGCGCCCTGCTGCTGGCCACCGGGGCCCGGGCCGCCGCCAGGCTTCTGCCGGGGCTCCGGGTGCCGGGCTTCCACCAGGTGACGGTGGTGCACCACGCCGCGCCCGCGTCCCCGCTCGCGGACCCCGCCCTGCTGCTGGACGCCGACCGGAGCGGTCCCGTCTCGCACACGGCGGTGCTCAGCGAGGTCGACCCGTCACGCGCGCCGCGCGGCCGGTCGCTGATCTCCTCCACGGTCCTCGGCACGCCGCCGCCGCACCCCGACCACGCGGTGCGGGCACACCTGGCCCGGTTGTACGGCGTGTCCACCGACGACTGGGAACTCCTCGCGGTCCACCACGACCGGGAGGCGGTCCCGGCCATGCCGGCGCCGCACGACCTGCGCCGCCCGGTGCGGCTCCTCTCGGGCCTGTACGTGTGCGGTGACCACCGGGAGACGAGCACGGTGCAGGGGGCGCTGCACTCCGGCCGCCGGGCCGCGCGCGAGATCCTGCTCGACTTCGGCATCCAGCCGGGCTACGCGACCCAGGCGCTGCGCGAGGCCGCGTAGGCCCGCGGGCCCTCCGCCGCGCGGACGGCTCGGCCCCGCCCGGCCGCCCCACCGGACGGCCCGAGGCGGAGCGGCCGGCGGAACGGCGCCGCCGGGCACGGGGAATCCGCCCGCCCCCGGCAGGCGCCGCCGGGCGCGTGGGTCACCCCAGCGCCGCCACCCGGTCCCGGTAGGTGCGGACCGCCACCGCGTCGCGGTACGGCTCCAGCCGCTTCTCGAAGTCCCGCACGTACTCCAGCGCCCGCGCCGACCGCATCTCGGTGGCCTGCTGGGCCGCCTCGGCGCCCAGCGAGCACGCCTGGTCCAGCTCCCCGAGACCCAGCCGCGCGGTCGCCAGCACCACACGGCAGAACAGTCGGCTGCGGGCGTACCCGGGCGAGCGGAGCTGGAGCGAGCGCTCCGCGTGCTGGGCCGCCGCGCGGTACTGCTGGAGGTCCCGGTGGCAGTGCGCGAACTCGTCCGCCAGCTGGGCCTCGTCGAAGAAGCGCGCCCAGTGGGGCAGTTCGTCCCCCGGCCGCGCCGCCTCCATCGCGCGTTCCGCCCGTACGAGCGAGGCCGTGCACGCCCGGACCTCGCCCAGCACGCCGTGCCCGCGCGCCTCCGCCGCGTGGAGCAGCGCCTGGACGACGGCCGGCGCCGCGCTGCCGACGCCCTGCTGTGCGACCCGCGCCAGCTGCACGGCCTCCCGGCCGTGGCCGAGGTGGACCGCCTGCCGGCTCATGGTGACCAGGACGTACGACCCGTACGGCCGGTCGCCCGCCGCCTGCGCGAGGCGCAGCGCCTGGACGAAGTACCGCTGGGCGAGGCCGTGCGCGGCGATGTCGAACGACGTCCAGCCCGCCAGCCGGGTCAGGTCCGCGGCGGCCCCGAAGAGCCGCCGCCCGGTCGCCTCCCCGTACGTGCCTCTCAGCATCGGTTCGGTCTCGTGCTCCAGGTAGCGCACCAGGGCCTGGCGGGCGTGCCCGCCGCCGTAGGCGTGGTCGAGCGTCCGGAACAGCTCGCCGACCGAGCGCAGCGCCGCGATGTCCCCCATGGTCACGCGCTGCCCGGGTCCGCGGTCGGTCTGCCGCTGACGCGGCAGGACGGCGCGGCCCTGTGCCGGCACCCGTGCGCCGTTGGCCGGCTGCGGGTCGCCGCGGGCGACCCGGTCGTCCGCCCGCCCGATCAGCCAGTCCCGGCTCGGCACCACGAGCCCGGCCGGGGTGAACGCGATCTTGCGCAGCTCGGCGTGGCTGCCGGAGTCCTTGCGCCAGAGCCCGCTGACGATGTCGACGGCCTCCTCGGGTCCGGCCGCGAACTCCAGTCCGGCGTAGACCGGCGCGCAGGCGTCGAGCCCGAGGTCCTGGGCGGTCAGCCGCCGGCCGAGGCGCCGGGTGAAGACCTCGGCGATCAGCGCGGGCGTGGTGCCTCTCGGCTGCTGGCCGCGCAGCCAGCGGGTCACGGATGTCTTGTCGTACCGCAGGTCGAGGCCGTGCTCCAGGCCGAGCTGGTCCACCCGTCGGGCGAGGCCCGCGTTGGAGAATCCCGCTTCCGCGATGAGCGCGGCGAGCTGGCGGTTGGGCGTGCGCTGCGGGGGTCGTTCCGTCATCAGCTGTGCGGTCTCCTGCCTTCTGGGCGCCCGGGCAGCAGCCCTCATGGAACGGCGCGAATTTAGCGGCCCCCGCCGTCCGCTCCGGCCCCTTCGACCCGCATTCATCCGATCGTGTGAGGATTTGTGGCGACGCTGACGAAAACGACCTGCCCGGTGACCCCGCTCGGAGCGGTCGTACAGTGGCTGAGGCGCGCACAACGCGCTGGTTGTCGGTTCGAGGGAGGCGTTGCCGTGAGTGAGCTGCGGTTTGTCCGACTGGGGTTCGGCGCGCATGCGGTCGAATACCAGGAGGCGTGGCAGAAGCAGCGCGAGGTGCACGCGGCACGGTTCACGGACGAGGTTCCGGACACCTGCCTGCTCCTCGAGCACCCGCCGGTCTACACGGCCGGACGGCGTACGCAGGACAGCGAGCGCCCGCTCGACGGCACGCCCGTGGTGGACGTGGACCGGGGCGGCAAGATCACCTGGCACGGCCCCGGCCAGCTCGTCGGCTACCCGATCATGAAGCTGCCGCGCCCGGTCGACGTGGTGGCGCACGTCCGCCGCCTGGAGGACGCCCTGATCCGCACCTGCGCCGACTTCGGCGTGGAGACGAGCCGGGTCGAGGGCCGCAGCGGCGTCTGGGTGCTGGGCGACCCGGTGGAGCAGCGGCCGGCGATCGGCGGGCTCTCCCTGGACTTCGATCCGCGGCTCCAGGACGACGAGTTCGACCCGAGGCTGAACGGTCCCGAGTACGCCCCGTCCAACGCCGGCCAGCGCCGCGAGGACCGCAAGCTCGCGGCCATCGGCATCCGGGTCGCCAAGGGCGTCACGATGCACGGCTTCGCGCTGAACGTGAACCCGGACAACACCTGGTTCGACCGGATCGTCCCGTGCGGCATCCGCGACGCGGGCGTCGCCTCGCTCGCGGGCGAGCTGGGCCGGGACGTGACGATCGACGAGGTCCTGCCGGTCGTCGAGAGGCACCTGAGGGACGTGCTGGAGAACGCGGATCTCGCCCCTCGCCCCGTCGAGAAGGCCACCGCCTAGCTCCCCGGGAATGCCGACCGATGGCCATGGGTTGGCGAGACGTAATCCCATACAAATATCGGGCGTACCCTGGTGGACGCCGAAGAATCGAAGTCGTAGGGAGCCGGACGTGTCCGCAGTCGCACCCGACGGACGCAAGATGCTGCGCCTGGAGGTCCGGAACAGCCAGACCCCCATCGAGCGCAAGCCCGAGTGGATCAAGACCCGGGCGAAGATGGGCCCCGAGTACACCAAGATGCAGGCGCTCGTGAAGGGCGAAGGACTGCACACGGTGTGCCAGGAGGCCGGCTGTCCGAACATCTACGAATGCTGGGAGGACCGCGAGGCCACCTTCCTCATCGGCGGCGACCAGTGCACCAGGCGCTGCGACTTCTGCCAGATCGACACCGGCAAGCCCGCCGCGCTCGACCTGGACGAACCGCGCCGTGTGGGTGAGTCCGTCGTCACGATGGACCTGAACTACGCCACGATCACCGGCGTCGCGCGCGACGACCTGGAGGACGGCGGCGCCTGGCTGTACGCGGAGACCGTGCGCCAGATCCACGCGATGACCTCGGAGCGAGAGGCCGGCCGCACCAAGGTCGAGCTGCTGATCCCCGACTTCAACGCGGTCCCCGAGCAGCTGGCCGAGGTCTTCTCGTCCCGCCCGGAGGTCCTCGCCCACAACGTGGAGACGGTGCCGCGCATCTTCAAGCGCATCCGCCCCGGCTTCCGCTACGAGCGCTCCCTCGAAGTGATCACGCGCGCCCGCGAGGCCGGCCTGGTCACCAAGTCGAACCTCATCCTGGGCATGGGCGAGGAGCGCGAAGAGGTCAGCCAGGCGCTCCAGGACCTGTACGACGCGGGCTGCGAGCTCATCACGATCACGCAGTACCTGCGCCCCTCGCCGCGTCACCACCCCGTCGAGCGCTGGGTGAAGCCGCACGAGTTCGTGGAGCTGAAGGACGAGGCCGACAAGATCGGCTACTCCGGCGTGATGTCCGGGCCGCTGGTCCGTTCGTCGTACCGCGCGGGCCGTCTGTTCGGCCAGGCGATGGAGCGGCGCGCGGCGCTGTCCGCCACGCCTACCGTGTGAATCCCGGCACAAGTGATTACTGGCCAGTAATGGCCAATACGGCGCGGCCCGCACCGTCCCCGCAGGTAGGGGGACCGTGCGGGCCGCGCCGTCGTTTCAGCCGTACGTGTCATCGGTTCATGGGTGTTTGACCGCCCGGTCATGCGCTGGTAACACCAATCAGTGACCCTAGGTTTACGCACAGCTGCACTTCCGCACCTTCCCGTACCCGAGTCACCACTCCGAGGGGGGACCCACACCATGCAGGCCGCGACACCCGTCCGCGCTACCGCCGTCCCGTCCGTCACCGACGCCCTGCGCGCCGTCGAGTCCCTGCTCATGGGCGGCGGACAGCGCACCGCACGCCGAAACGCCTGGACATCGGTGCTCGAGGACCGGCGCAGGGCGAAGGACCGGGTCGAGGCGCAGCACGTACTGGAGGCCGTGGCGGGCCGGACTTCCCAGGCAACGTAAACTTCACAGCATGGCGAGGAAGGAACGCGCAGACAACGCGGACACTGCGAACCCCGGGCGACTCAAGCAGATTGCCCTGACCTACAAGATGACCCGGCGGGCCGACTCCAAGATCGGTCTCGTTCTCGCGGGTGTGGGCATCGTCACGTTCGGTGTCTTCCTCGCGATCGGCTTCTTGATCGATCACCCGGTCTATCTGGGCATTCTGGGCTTCCTGCTGGCTTTCCTCGCGATGGCGATCGTCTTCGGACGCCGTGCCGAGCGAGCCGCCTTCGGGCAGATGGAGGGACAGCCGGGCGCTGCGGCCTCCGTCCTGCAGAACGTCGGGCGCGGCTGGTCGACGACTCCCGCGGTGGCGATGAACCGCAACCAGGACGTCGTGCACCGGGCCGTCGGCAAGGCCGGCATCGTCCTGGTGGCCGAGGGCAACCCGAACCGGCTGAAGACCCTGCTGGCGGCCGAGAAGAGGAAGATGGCGCGGATCGTGGTGGACGTACCGGTCCACGACATCATCGTCGGCAACGACGAGGGTCAGGTGCCGCTGAAGAAGCTGCGCACCACGATGATCAAGCTGCCGCGCGTCCTCACCGGCCCCCAGGTGACCACGGCCAACGACCGGCTGCGCGCGATGGGCGACCTGATGTCGAACATGCCGCTGCCGAAGGGGCCGATGCCCAAGGGCGGCCGCATGCCGCGCGGAAAGATGCGCTGACCTCTCCCGCCCGTACGACATCCGGAAACGGAAGGCGGCCCGGAACCGAGAGGTTCCGGGCCGCCTTCCCGTTCTCCGGGCCCCGTAGCCGGGCCCGCGCGCTCAGCCTGACCTGGACGCGCGTGCGCTCAGATCCTGACCTGGACGGCGCGTGCCAGGCGGTCGTGCAGGCCGCGGCCGTCGCGGTCCCAGACCAGGGCGGGGATCGCGAGGCACAGCAGGACGCTGCGGACGATCACGCGGAAGAAGCCGAGGCGGCCACCGTCCTCGGAGACGACGCGCAGGCCGAAGAGGCGCTTGCCGGGGGTGGAGCCGACCGTACCGACGGTGAGGACGCTCATGACGAGCAGCACGCCCAGCGCCCAGTTGCCGGACGCCTGGCCGTCACCGCCCGTGAGCAGCCCGTATGCGATGACCATGCACAGGGCCCAGTCGGCGAAGAGGGCGCCGAAGCGCCGGCCCAGCGGGGCGATGGCGCCCGGCCCGTGCTCGGGGAGTCCGAGCCTCTCACCCCGGTACCCGGTGTCGGCGCCCATCTGCTTGGCGGCTTCGCCCGGCCCGGAGAGCCACGATCCGATTGCTTGCCTGTTGTCCACCCGTACACGGTACTGCGACCGCTTTCGTACCCTGGAGACCGGGGCCCGTCGCGGCCCGCCGGGCTTCCGGACGGAGCCGGTCCGGAGCCGGTCCGGTTAACTTGGGCGAAACAAATGGGTCATGCTTGAGAAATCCCGTCTGCCTATGGTCGGGTCCAGCGTGTGCCACCGCACTGGCCGCACGGAGAGCTGCAACCCCATCCCCACCGGGTGGGAGTAGGAGGAGTTGGATGTTCCAGAACGCCGACGATGCGAAGAAGTTCCTCGCCGACGAAGACGTCAAGTTCGTCGACGTCCGGTTCTGCGACCTGCCCGGAGTGATGCAGCACTTCACGATCCCGGCCGCGGCGTTCGACCCGAACGAGGAGCTGGCCTTCGACGGATCGTCGATCCGCGGCTTCCAGGCCATCCACGAGTCCGACATGGCGCTCCGCGCGGACCTGTCGACCGCCCGTCTCGACCCGTTCCGCAAGGACAAGACGGTCAACATCAACTTCTTCATCCACGACCCGATCACGGGCGAGCAGTACAGCCGTGACCCGCGGAACGTGGCGAAGAAGGCCGAGGCGTACCTCACGTCCACCGGCATCGCCGACACGGCGTACTTCGGCCCCGAGGCCGAGTTCTACGTGTTCGACAACGTGCGCTTCCAGACCTCGGCGAACGAGTCCTTCTACCACATCGACTCCGAGGCCGGCGCCTGGAACACCGGTGCGGTCGAGAACAACCGCGGTTACAAGGTCCGCTACAAGGGCGGCTACTTCCCCACCCCGCCGGTCGACCACTTCGCCGACCTGCGTGCCGAGATCTCCCTGGAGCTGGACAAGAACGGCCTCCAGGTCGAGCGCCAGCACCACGAGGTCGGCACCGCCGGCCAGGCCGAGATCAACTACAAGTTCAACACGCTGCTCGCCGCGGCCGACGACCTGATGCTCTTCAAGTACGTCGTGAAGAACGTCGCCTGGCGCAACGGCAAGACCGCGACCTTCATGCCGAAGCCGATCTTCGGTGACAACGGCTCGGGCATGCACGTCCACCAGTCACTGTGGTCCGGCGGCAACCCGCTGTTCTACGACGAGCAGGGTTACGCGGGCCTCTCGGACATGGCCCGCTACTACATCGGCGGCATCCTGAAGCACGCGCCGTCGCTGCTGGCCTTCACCAACCCGACGGTGAACTCGTACCACCGCCTGGTGCCCGGCTTCGAGGCCCCGGTCAACATGGTGTACTCGCAGCGCAACCGCTCGGCCGCCATGCGTATCCCGATCACGGGCTCGAACCCGAAGGCCAAGCGCGTCGAGTTCCGCGCCCCGGACCCGTCCTCGAACCCGTACCTCGCGTTCTCGGCGCTCCTGATGGCCGGCCTGGACGGCGTGAAGAACAAGATCGAGCCGGCGGAGCCGATCGACAAGGACCTGTACGAGCTGGCTCCCGAGGAGCACGCGAACGTCCAGCAGGTCCCGACCTCGCTCCCCGCCGTGCTGGACGCCCTGGAGGCGGACCACGACTACCTGCTGGCCGGCGGTGTCTTCACCCCCGACCTGATCGAGACGTGGATCGACTACAAGCGCGTGAACGAGATCGCCCCGATCCAGCTCCGCCCGCACCCCCACGAGTTCGAGCTGTACTTCGACCTCTAAGCCGTAACGCTCGCGAGCGATCGACGAGGGCCGCCGTCCGGATTCCGGGGGGCGGCCCTCGCCGTTGCGTCAGCGGCCGTAGCGGATAAGGCTGCGCACCATCATGCAGGTCGCGGCCGACGGCGGGTGGATGCCGACGCGCTCCGCGACGGTGCGTATCTTGCGGTCGGGGGCCTGGGACGGGTGGTACACGCCGGTGTCGAGCAGGGCGATGGCCAGGCGCATGGCCTTGAGGCGGCGGTTGTGCGTCTCGTACCACGCGCGCGGCCGCCCGGCCGGCAGTGGGATCCTGGCCGGCGGCTGCGGAGCGGTCGGGAGCAGTGCGGCTGCGGTCATGGGCATCCTCCTGGGCGGTCGAAAACCCTCTCTGACTCCTTCGATTTTACTGGGCACCACTGACAATCGGCCCTGGCCAGACGGTGTTTGACGGGGCTGGAGGTACGGTGGTGGCCATGGAGATCTGGATCAACCCCGCGTGTTCGAAGTGCCGCAGCGCACTGCACCTCCTGGACGAGGAGGGCGCCGACTACACCGTGCGCCGGTACCTGGAGGACGTACCGAACCAGGACGAGATCCGTGCGGTGCTGGAGCGGCTCGGGCTCGAGCCGTGGGACATCACGCGCACGCAGGAGGCGGTGGCGAAGGAGCTGGGCCTCAAGGACTGGGCGCGGGACGCCGGTTCGCGGGACCGCTGGATCGCGGCGCTCTCCGAGCACCCGAAGCTGATCCAGCGGCCGATCATCACCGCGGAGGACGGCACGGCCGTGGTGGCGCGTACGGACGAGGCCGTACGCGATGCCATGGGCCGATGAACTGACACCACGTCACTTCACGGGCTGACGCGTTCGTCCTCGCCCGCCCGCTTCGCGGTGGCCAGGGCGATGCGGTTCCAGGTGTTGATCGCGAGGATCAGGGCCAGGAGCCCCGCCAGTTCCCCGTCGTCGAAGTGGGCCGACGCCCGTGCGTACACGTCGTCCGGGACGCCGCCGTCCGCGACCAGCGTCACGGCGTCGGTGAGGGCCAGGGCGGCCTGCTCCTTCTCCGAGAAGAAGTGCGCGGCCTCCTTCCACACCGCGACCATGTGCGTCCGCTCCTCGCTCTCGCCCGCCTTGCGCGCGTCGGAGGTGTGCATGTGCAGGCAGTACGCGCAGCGGTTGAGGTGCGAGGCGCGGATCTGGACCAGCTCGACCAGCGTCGGGTCGAGCCCTTCGCGGGCCGCGGCGTCGAGGCCGACAACGGCCCGGAACACCTTGGGCGCGGCCTTGGCGAAGTTCAGGCGGGGGGACGTCACGGCCGTCTGCTGGATCTGTGTCGTCGTCATGATGACGAATCTACGGGTACGAGCGACCGGTGAAGGGGTGCATTCCAGTGGCGGAATCATGGGTCAATTCGGCTGAAGGGCTCGGCAGCGACCTGCATCTGGAGCTGGAGGCCGCCGGGCCGGGCAGCCGCCGCGCCGCGCTGACGCGGGCCCTGCGGGAGGCCGTACGGGGCGGGCGGCTCGCCCCGGGTACGCGGCTGCCCCCGTACCGCTCGCTCGCCGCCGACCTCGGGCTCGCGCGCAACACCGTCGCCGACGCGTACGCCGAACTCGTGGCGGAGGGCTGGCTGACGGCCCGCCAGGGCTCCGGGACGCGGGTGGCGCCGCGCGCCGCACCGGCCGCGCCCGTTCCGCGGCCCCGCACCCCCGCGCGGGACCCCCGTCCGGCGTACGACCTCGTCCAGGGCCGGCCCGACCCGTCGGCCTTCCCGCGCGCCGCCTGGCTCGCCTCGGCCCGCCGGGCGCTGACCGCCGCGCCCCACGACGTGTTCGGGCCCGGTGATCCACGGGGCCGCGCGGAGCTGCGTCAGGCGCTGGCGGAGTATCTGGCGCGGGTGCGCGGGGTACGGGCGGACGCCGGCCGGATCGTGCTGTGCTCGGGGGCCGCGCACGCCCTGCGGCTGCTGGCCCGGGTGGTGGGCGGGACATGGACGGTGGAGGAGTACGGGTTGCCGTTCCACCGTGCGCTGCTGGCGGAGGAGGGGGTACGCACCTCGCCCGTGGGGGTCGACGAGGACGGGGCCGTGGTGAGCGAGCTGTCCGGTCCGGGGACCGTGCTGCTCACGCCCGCGCACCAGTTCCCGACGGGCGGCCCGCTGCGCCCCGAGCGGCGCGCGGCCGTCGTGGACCGGGCGCGGGCGGCGGGCGGGCTCGTCGTGGAGGACGACTACGACGGCGAGTTCCGTTACGACCGGCAGCCGGTGGGCGCGGTGCAGGGCCTCGACCCGGACCACGTGGCGCTGATCGGGTCGGTCAGCAAGAGCCTGTCGCCGACGCTGCGGATCGGCTGGATGGTGCTTCCGGAGCGGCTGGTGGACGCCGTCGTGACGGCGAAGGGCGAGCGCGAGCAGTGGTCGAGTGCGACGGAGCAGCTGACGCTGGCGGACTTCGTCACCTCGGGTGCGTACGACCGTCATGTGCGCCGGATGCGGCAGCGCCACCGGCGCAGGCGCGACCAGCTGGTCGCGGTCCTGGCCGAGCGCGCGCCGCACGTGCGCGTGACGGGCATCGCGGCGGGCCTGCACGCCGTGCTCGAACTGCCGCCGGGCACCGAGCGGGCTGTGGTCAAGGCCGCCGCGTGGCAGGGGCTGGCGGTGGAGGGGCTCTCCGCGTACCGGCATCCGGACCGGGTCACGGAGGGCGGACGGGACGGCCTGGTCGTGGGGTACGCGACGCCGCCCGAGCACACGTACGCGGGTGCGCTGGACGCACTGTGCCGGGCGCTTCCGCCTGCCTGATACGGAAGTTGCCACTGGGGTGATTGAGACGGACGGGGTCGCTACTCGTACGTAACGGCACACGGAAACCCAGGCGGCCGTGGTGCACACGGCCGCGGACAGGAGTCGCACGTGTCGCGCAAGAAGTCCCTCAGCCGCAAGAAGAAGCTCGCCCTGCTGGCGGGCGCCGCCGCGCTGATCGCGGGCACCGCCGTCGTGATGACCGGTACGAGCCAGGCGTCGGTGGCCTGTGACGGGCTGGCCACCGCACTGAGCAACAACGAGAAGTTCATCGCCGGTCAGCGCGCCAATCCCGACGCGCAGTCGCAGGCGAGGATCGCCAACCGGGAGGCGGTCGTCGAGCAGATCAGGCGTCAGCAGGCGGCGTCCGGGTGTGACGCCGAGGCCCCGCCGGCGGACCAGGGCGGCGAGGCGGACCAGGCGGCCCCGCCGGCCGAGGGCGCGGCACCGCCGGCCGAGGGCGCGGCACCGCCCGGTGAGGGGACGGCTCCCCCGGCGGCGGGCGGGGGCGAAGGGGCCGGCGAGGGGGCGGCGGGCGACGTCGTGTGCGCCGGTTCGACCGTCACGCTGTCCGGTGAAGGCGGCGCGCCGGCCGCCTCCAGCGGGGAGTTCCCCGTCGGGACCAAGCTCAAGGTCACCAACCTCGACAACGCCAAGTCGACCACGGTCGAGGTCACTTCGGCCTCCGGCAGCTGCGCCCTGCTCAACAACGCCGCGTTCGAGCAGGTAAGGGAGCCCGGCAAGTTCCTCATCCGCAACGCGCGGATCGAGCGCGTGGGGTGACGCGTCGCCCGGGGCGGGCGGGGGCCCCGCGCTCCCGCCCGCTCCGGACCGGCCCGCTCAGGCGAGCTGCGCCTCGGCCTCCGCGAGGATCTCCGTCAGGCGCAGACCGAACGCCGCGTCGCACGGATGCGGCTCTGCCGTGCGCGCGGCGTGCAGCAGTGCGTCGACCGCCGCGCCGAAGGCGTCGGCCGCGTCGCCCCACGACGGCATGGCGGCCGCGCCCCGCGCACCCCGCAGCTCCACCGCCGCCCCCACCGCGCCCACCGGGGCGCTCAGGCTCAGGGTGACCGTGCTCGACGCCTGCGAGGCGTGGCGCAGTACGAGGTGGACCGTGTCGCCGGGGCCGCGTGCCGCGGTCGTCGCCGTGACGTCGCCGAGGACCGGCAGGAGGACGGACAGCGCGTGCGGCCCGACGTCCCACAGGGCGCCCTTCTCACGGCGCCAGGGCGACGCGGCGTACGGGCTGTCGGCGCCCGGCGAGTACAGCGCGCCGAGCCACCGCGCGTGCGCCGTGAACCAGTCCCCCGCCGCGGCCTGCGCGGCGATCCACCGCGCCGTGCCCGTCGCGAAGCGCAGCGTGCAGAAGAGCACGGACGCCACGCCCGCCTTCCCCGCCGCCTCGGCGACCTCCCGGGCCCCCGCAACCGTCGTCGCCGGCGGCTTGTCCAGCAGCAGGTGGCACCCGGCCGCCGCCGCGCGGGCCGCCAGCGGGGCCTGGACGTCGGGCGGCAGGGCGATCGCCACGGCGTCGCACGCCGCGAAGAGGGCGTCGACGTCGTCGTACGCCGTGGCGCCGTGGGCGGCGGCCAGTGCGGCGGCCGCCTCGGGCCGCCGTCCCCACACGCCCGCGAACTCGACCCCGGGGTGCGCGGCGAGCCCCGGTGCGTGGGTGCCGGCCGCCCAGGGCCCGGTGCCGAGGAGTCCGACGCGCGGTCGCGGCCTGGTCATCGATGCGGTCATGCCTGCCAGTGTGCCCGGGACGGGCGGCGGGACGCGGCGGCGCCGGGCGGACCTCCGTACACGGCCGCGGCGGCGGTCGTACGGGCCCCGTAACCGGGCGAAGGGCCGCGATACGCACGCGTGATACGCAGGAAACCTGAGTAACACGGGGTTCACAATCGGGCAACGGACGGGAAATCAGCGCTTGCGAAGCTGCCCTCACAAGCCGCAGTACCGCAGCAGCACCGCAAAGGATGGCGTCCGTGACCTTCAAGGCCGAGTACATCTGGATCGACGGCACAGAGCCGACCGCCAAGCTTCGCTCGAAGACGAAGATACTGGCCGACGGCGCCGAGCTGCCCATCTGGGGCTTCGACGGATCCAGCACGAACCAGGCCGTGGGCCACGCGTCCGACCGCGTGCTCCAGCCCGTGTTCTCCTGCCCGGACCCCATCCGCGGCGGTGACAACGTCCTGGTCATGTGCGAGGTCCTGAACATCGACATGACGCCGCACGAGTCCAACACGCGTGCGCTGCTGCGTCCGGTCGCCGAGCAGTTCGCCGGCCAGGAGCCGATCTTCGGCATCGAGCAGGAGTACACCTTCTTCGACGGGCACCGCCCGCTCGGCTTCCCCGAGGGCGGCTTCCCGGCCGCGCAGGGCGGCTACTACTGCGGCGTCGGCGCGGACGAGATCTTCGGCCGCGAGATCGTCGAGAAGCACCTCGACCACTGCCTCGCCGCCGGTCTGGGCATCTCCGGCATCAACGCCGAGGTCATGCCGGGCCAGTGGGAGTTCCAGGTGGGCCCGCTGGCTCCGCTGGAGGTCGCCGACCAGCTGTGGGTCGCCCGCTGGCTGCTCTACCGCACCGCCGAGGACTTCAACGTCTCCGCCACCCTCGACCCGAAGCCGGTCAAGGGCGACTGGAACGGCGCGGGCGCTCACACCAACTTCTCGACGAAGGCGATGCGCGAGGGTTACGACGCCATCATCACCGCGTGCGAGTCGCTGGGCGAGGGCTCGAAGCCGATGGACCACGTCAAGAACTACGGCGCGGGCATCGACGACCGCCTCACCGGCCTGCACGAGACCGCCCCGTGGAACGAGTACAGCTACGGCGTCTCCGACCGCGGCGCCTCGGTCCGCATCCCGTGGCAGGTCGGCCAGGACAAGAAGGGCTACATCGAGGACCGCCGCCCGAACGCGAACGTCGACCCGTACGTCGTCACGCGGCTGATCGTCGACACCTGCTGCACCGCCCTGGAGAAGGCCGGCCAGGTCTGACCCGCAGCGCACCGACAGCTCAGGGGCGTCCGCCGGCCGGCGGACGCCCCTTCGCGCGTTCCCGGGCGGACTCGCCCCCACCGGATCTCCGGACGGGCTCCGCGGACGGGCATCGCGAGCGGACTTCCGGGACGGCCTTCCGGACGGTTTTCCGGCCACAACGTGGGACGGGGCTGCTGGTGGGAGCGCGCGTCTGCTTCAATGGGCGCATGGTTGGCCCCCGGAACCCCTCGACAGGTCGCAGCGACCTCGAGCCTTTCTGGCCCTCCCGTCAGCATCACGACTTCGACCGGGTGTGTCGCCGCGCGAGGAACGCGCGGGCCCTCTAAAGCCGTTCACACCGGTCTTCGGCCAGCGCGCACGACGCAGTACGTCCCTCGACGACTCCTCCGCGCGAAAGAGCTGACCTCTCATGGCGAACCTCACGAACGCCCGTACCCCCCTCTCCGCTTCCGTCCCCGCTCCGGCCGCCGCCCGTCACCGGCTCAGGGCCGTCGACCGCGACGAGGTGGTGCGCACCGGCAGCGCCCCGTACGTCGGCGACTTCCTGCCGCCCGGCACGACCTGGCTGCCCGCACCGCAGCACACGCTTCCCGCCCTGCCGGGACGGCCGCCGATGGTCGGGTACCTCGTACTCGTACCGGCCGACCAGCACGACCGGCAGGCGCCGCCCGAACAGGCCGGGGCGGCGGACGAAGGGCCCGTACGGATCGACGGGGCAGAGCGCACCGCCGCCGTGGACGGTCGGGAACTCGACCTGACCTACCTGGAGTTCGAGCTGCTCGCGCACCTGGTGGCGCATCCCCACCGGGTGCACACCCGCGACCACCTGGTCTCGACCGTCTGGGGTTACGGGCACGTGGGCGACGGCCGGACCGTGGACGTCCACATCGCCCGGCTGCGCCGCAAGCTGGGCGCGGAGCACCGGGCGGCGATCCGGACGATCCGGCGGGTCGGTTACAAGTACGCGCCCTGACCGCGGGGTCCGGCGCTACCGCACCGGCTCGGGGAACTCGCGCTGGTGCGGGATCGTCGCCGCCAGGTCGCCCTGCTGCACGGTCACGGTCCGCTTGGGGGCGGGGACCCTGATGCCCTCGGCGCGGTAGCGCTGGTGCAGGCGCTTGATGAACTCGTGCTTGATCCGGTACTGGTCGCTGAACTCGCCGACGCCCAGGATCACCGTGAAGCCGATCCTGGAGTCGCCGAAGGTGTGGAAGCGCACGGCCGGTTCGTGGTCGGGGACGGCGCCGGTGATCTCCGACATCACGGCCTCGACCACCTCGGTCGTGACGCGCTCGACGTGCTCCAGGTCGCTGTCGTAGCCGACTCCGACCTGGACCATGATCGAAAGCTGCTGCTCCGGCTGGCTGAAATTGGTCATGTTGGTGCCCGCGAGCTGGGCGTTGGGGATGATGACCAGGTTGTTCGACAGGTTGCGCACCACGGTGTTGCGCCAGTTGATGTCGACGACGTAGCCCTCCTCGCCGCTGCTGAGGCGGATGTAGTCGCCGGGCTGGACCGTCTTCGCGGCGAGGATGTGCACGCCCGCGAACAGGTTGGCCAGGGTGTCCTGCAGGGCGAGCGCCACGGCGAGGCCGCCCACGCCCAGCGCCGTGAGCAGCGGCGCGATGGAGACGCCCACGGTCTGCAGTACGACGAGGAAGCCCATCGCCAGCACCACGACGCGCGTGATGTTGACGAATATGGTGGCCGATCCGGCCACTCCGGACCGGGACTGCGCCACGGTCTGCACCAGGCCCGCGACGACCCGGGCCGCCGTGAGGGTGCCGGAGAGGACGAGCAGGGCGGTCAGCACCACGTTGACGTTGTGGCCGGTCGTGGGGGTCAGCGGGAGCGCCGCGGCCCCGACCGCCGCGCCGGCCGCGACCGCCGCCCACGGCAGCAGCGTCCGCAGGGCGTCGACGATGACGTCGTCTCCGCCCCACCGCGTCCGGCTGGCCCGCTCACCGAGCCAGCGGAGCGTCACCCGCAGGAGCAGGCCGGCGGCGACGCCGACGGCCACCGCTATTGCGGCGACGATCACGTCGTGCGGTGTGAGGGCCCGGTACATCAGTGGTCTTCTCCCGTGGTCCGAGGGGGCGGCGCGGTCGCGTCCGGGCGCACGGGGGGCGTAGGCGGGCTCCGGCGCGGTCGCCATCCTGCCGCATGCGTCCGGACCGGTCCCGGCTGCCCCCGCCCCGGAATCCTGGACGGCGCCACGCCCTGACGTCTACTCAGGCGCGCCCGTCGGCCGTCGAGTCGTACGGCGAGGGGGAGGCCCGGCCGGTCCGGCCGGGCCTCCCCCCGCTCAGGCCGCCGTACGGGCGCGGGCCTTCGCCACCAGGCCCAGCACCACATCCACCGCGAGGAACGCCAGCAGGCTGATCCCGAGCAGCGGTACGAACCAGCCCGTCAGCGCGGTGAGCGCGGCCAGCGGCAGAAGCACTGTCACCGGCGCCTTGCGCCACGCGCCGCGCGGCGTCGGGCGGCCGGCGGAGAGCCTGCGCTCCTTCGTGGGCCTGCGCAGCCACCACATGCGGTAGCCCCAGACGATCAGCATGACGAGCGCGAACGCCAGTGCTGCCAGGGCGAGTTGGTTGGCGAGGCCGAGGAAGACTCCGGTGTGGGCGTCGATTCCGAAGCGGGTGAGCCGTGCCAGCAGCGGATAGTCGTCGAAGCGCAGCTGGTCGATGATCCGGCCGTCCGCCGGGTCGACGGCGACCGAGTCGAGATGGACCGGGAACCGGGTGTCGGTCTCCTTGACGACGTAACCGCTGCCCTCGCTCGGCAGGATCACCGAGAGCCTGCCGTCGACGCCGGCTGTGCGGGCGGCCGCGAGCGCGTTGTCGATGCCGACGTCCGTGCCGGTCGCGCCCTCGTGGGAGCCTCCGCCGGCGCCGTGGCCCTCGTGTTCACCGCCGCCGTCGCCGGCACCTTCGGTGAGCGCGGCGGAGACGACCGGGGTGGCGCCGCCGAGCTGGTCCTGTACCGCGCCGATGTTCTCGCCCGCGTACCGGGACCAGGTGAGCCCGGTCGCCGAGAGCAGCACGAGGCCGAGCACCGCCCACATGCCGACGGCGCCGTGCCAGGAGAGCGTCCTGCGGCGGCCCTTCGCCCCGCGTTCGGGGACGACGAGGTCGCGCCGGGCCGTGCGCCTGCGTCCGAGCCACAGCAGCAGGCCGCCGAGGGCGACCACCCACAGCCAGCTGGCGGCGAGTTCGCTGTAGTGCCGGCCGAGGTCGCCGAGGTGCAGGTCGCGGTGGAGCTCGTCGAGCCAGGTGCGCAGCGGCAGGGCGCCGGAACTGCCGAAGCTGGTCAGTTCACCGCGCACCTCGGCGGTGTACGGGTCGACGAAGACGGCGAGGGACTTGCCCTCCTCCACCTCGGGCGAGGTCATCAGCACCCGCGTCGTCGCGCCGTCCTCGGCGGACGGCCAGACGGCGGTCACCGTGCCCTCGGGGTGGGCCGTGCGGGCGGCGGCGACCTGGTCGCCGACCGGCAGGACGCGGTCGCCCACCGGGACTTCGAGCTCGTTGCTGTAGAGGATCTTCTCCGCCGGGAAGGAGAGTGCGTAGAGCATCCCGCTGACGGCGGCGATCAGCAGGAGCGGGGCTATCAGCAGGCCCGCGTAGAAGTGGACGCGCAGGACGAGGGGGCGCAGGGCGCTCCAGGTGGTGCCGCGTTCGGCGGCGGGCGCCGGGCCCGCTTCGGGCGCGCGCGGCGGCTGTACGGGGTCGTCGATGGCCATGAATGTCCTCGGAATGTCGACGGGTGACGTGGGTCACGGGGCATGGGTGGCGGCCCCCTGTCACGCGGTCAGACAGCGGGAAGTGCGGGGGCCGTGGCGCGGGTTGACGGGACCCGCGGCGGGCCGCGCCGCGACAGCGCGTGCGCGAGGACGACGCCGTGGCCGTGGCGGCGGGTGGTGCGGGGCCCCCGTGGACGTACCGGCTCCGGCAGGACGAGGGCCCGTACGACGGCGAGCAGCAGGCGCAGCGGGGTGAAGGCCAGTGCGCCGACGGCGTGCGCGAGCCGGAAGAACGCGGCTTCGCCGCGCGCCAGCCACAGGCCGCAGACGAGCGCCCCGGCGAGGTGGGCCGCGGTCATGGCGAGGGAGTCGGAACCCTGGCCGGCGGTGGAGACCGCGGCCTCCATGGCTTCGGGACCCATGGCCGGCCGGTGCGCGACGGGCATCCCGTGGTGACCCGCGCCCGGCCCCTGCGCCGTACCGAAGACGAGGTGCAGCGCGCCCTGTACGGCGAGGAGCCCGCCGCCCACGGCGAGGACGCCGCGCCGGCGGCGGCTCGCGGTCCACGCGAGGCCGCCCGTCACCAAGAAGGCGGCGAGCAGCGCCGAACCCGGAACTTCATGCCCGGACATGGACGAATGCCCCACCGCTGCCGTGATCACGCAGACCGCCGCGAAAAGTGCGGCTCTCAGTGCGCGCAGGGGCGACCGGGCGTCTGTCATGGTCCGCACATCGTGCCATCCGGGCGGTTCGCGCGGGAGAAGAGGTGCGCGACACCGGCACGCGGAGGGCGGCAGGGTGGTGGGGGTAGGTACACCCCCGGCGGGGGGGGCGGGCCCCGTGACCTTGCCGGGCCGCGCGGGCGAGACTGTGCGCAGGCCCGGCGGACGGGCCGCCGGGGAGAGGCCGAACACCATGATCATGACGAGAATACGCACCGCCGCCCTCGCCGGAGCGCGAGGACTGGCTCTGACGCTCATGACGCTGACGGCGTCGGTCGTCCTGTTCTCGTTCACGGTGGTGTCCCTGGCGCTCATCCCGGTCGGGATCGGCCTCCTCGCCACCCCCGCCGTCCTGACCGTGCTGCGCGGCTACGCCACCCGGCGCAGGCTCCTCGCGGCCGCGTGGTCGGACGTACGCATCCCCGCCCCGTACCGCCCGATGCCGGCCGATCTGCGCGGCGGCCTCGTCGGGCAGGTCGAGCGGTGCGTGCTGATGCTGAAGGACCCGGCGACCTGGCGGGACCTGCTGTGGCTGCTGGTCGACATGACGGCGGGCTGCGTCAGCGCGCTGCTGCCGGCCGTGCTGCTGCTGTACCCGGTGGAGAGCCTGGTGCTGGCGGCGGGGCTGTGGCGGCTGTTCACGGAGGGCGGCGCGTACTGGTACGCGTTCGTCCCCGTCCACAGCCAGGGCACGGCGCTCTTCGCGGTCGCCCTCGGAGTGGTGATCTTCGCGGGGGCGCTGCGGTGGGCCCCGCCCCTGCTGCGCGTCCACTTCGTCCTCACCCGGTCGCTGCTGCGCCCCACGCACGAGACGACGCTTGCCCGGCGCGTCGACCACCTCACCGAGACGCGGCACGACGCGGTCGACGCCTCGGCCGCCGAACTGCGCCGCATCGAGCGGGACCTGCACGACGGCGCGCAGGCCCGGCTGGTCGCCATGGGCATGAACCTCGGCGCCGTCGAGGCGCTCGTCGAGAAGGACCCGGCCCAGGCCAAGAAGCTCCTCGCCATGGCCCGCGCGTCCTCCGCCGAGGCCCTGACCGAACTGCGCGACCTGGTGCGCGGCATCCACCCTCCCGTGCTGGCGGAGCGCGGACTCGGGGACGCCGTACGGGCGCTGGCGCTGCGCCTGCCCGTCGAGACGGACGTGAGCGTGGACCTGTCGGGCCGGGCCGGGGCGCCGGTCGAGTCGGCGGCGTACTTCGCGGTCAGCGAGGTCCTCACGAACGCCGCCAAGCACGCGGGGGCCGACCGCGTCTTCGTCGACCTCCACCACGCCGACGGCGTGCTGCGGATCTCCGTCACCGACAACGGGCGGGGCGGAGCGGCAGTCGGGAAGGGCTCGGGTCTGAGCGGCGTCGAACGCCGGCTCGGTACATTCGACGGCGTCCTGGCCGTCAGCAGTCCCGCGGGCGGTCCCACCATGGTGACCATGGAGATCCCTTGCGCGTTGTCCTAGCCGAAGATCTCTTCCTGCTCCGCGACGGCCTGGTCCGGCTGCTCGAGGCGTTCGGCTGCGAGATCCTGGCCGCCGTGGAGACCGGCCCCGAACTCTCCCGGGCGCTGGCGGAGTTGCGGCCGGACGTCGCGGTCGTCGACGTCCGGCTGCCGCCGTCGCACACCGACGAGGGCCTGCAGTGCGCCCTGGAGGCCCGCAGGGCGCGGCCGGGCCTGCCGGTGCTCGTCCTGTCCCAGCACGTGGAGCAGTTGTACGCGCGCGAGCTGCTGGCGGACGGCGACGGCGGCATCGGCTACCTGCTCAAGGACCGGGTGTTCGACGCGGAGCAGTTCGTCGACGCGGTACGCCGGGTGGCGGCCGGCGGCACGGCGATGGACCCACAGGTGATCTCGCAGCTCCTCTCGCGCCGCGCCCGGGACAAGCCGCTGGGCGGCCTGACGCCGCGCGAGCGGGAGGTCATGGAGCTGATGGCGCAGGGCCGGTCGAACGCGGCCATCGCGAGCCGGCTCTTCGTCACCGAGCGGGCGGTGGCCAAGCACACGTCGAACATCTTCGGCAAGCTCGGCCTGCCGGTCTGCGACGACGACAACCGGCGGGTGCTCGCCGTACTGGCGTATCTGGACCGGGGGCAGAACGGCCGCTGAGGCGCCGGCGCACGCCGGCCGCCCACCGGCGCACCCGGGCCGCCGGGGCGTTCCGGTCGCCGTCGCCGCCCCGGCAGTCCCTCCCTCGCACCCGGCGGACACGGACCGCTAGGACCCGAACCAGCTCGCCGCGTCCAGGCGCAGGCCGCCCGCCGGGACCATCGTCCGCAGGCCCGCCTCCAGTTCGTCCACCCGTTCCGCGCCGAGCCGTTCGACCCACCGCGCCCGCAGCCGGTCGAAGACGGCGGCCGATCGCACGAGGACGTCGACTCCGCGCGGCGTGAGCCGGACCAGTTTGCGCCGCCCGTCGGCGGGGTCGTCCGCCCGCTCGACGTATCCGAGCCCCTCCAGCCGCTCGACGGTCTTGCCCGCGGCCTGCTTGGACACTCCGAGCCGCCGGCCGAGCTCGCCCGGGGTCACACCGTCGCGGCCGACCGCCTGGAGGGCGAAGCCGTACGCCGGACGGACGTCGGGGTGGCCCTGTTCGGCCAGCTCAGCGTGCAACTCGTCGATGAACGCGCGGAATCCGGCGAACAGCAGCAGCGGCAGCTCGTACCCCTCAGCCATTGCGGAACTCGTCAACATGGTTTACCTTTTCGTCAATCACGTTGACGAGTTTACCCCGAGGAGACGCCTTGACCGGCATCCGCACCGACTTCTTCCCCGACCACACCCCCGAGACCGCCCCGGCCGCCGCCCGCCGCTCCATGGAGGCGACGGCGAAGCGGCTGGGCTACCTGCCCGCCCCGGTCGGCCGCCTGGCCACCTCGCCGCATCTGCTCGACGGCTTCCTGAAGATCAGCGCGATCTTCGAGTCGTCCACCCTGGACCCCCTCTCCCGCGAGGTCGTGATCATGACGGTCGCGACGGGGAACGGCTGTCACGTCTGCGTCGCGATGCACACGGCGAAGCTGACCGCGCTCGGCGCGGACGAGGCCCTGATCACCGCCCTGCGCGAGCAGCGGCCGCCGGCCGACGAACGCCTCGCAGCCGTGCACCGGTTCACGCTGGACGTCGTCGCCACGGCGGGCGCGGTCCCCGACGACACCCTGCGCCGCTTCCTCGACCAGGGCTACACCACCCAGAACGCCCTGGAGGTCGTCCTCGGCATCGGCGCCTACACCATGTCCACCTTGGCGAACCGGATGACCGGCGCTCCCCTGGACGAACAGCTCACGGCGTTCGGCTGGGAGGAGTGACGGATCCGGAAGGTCCGGGACCGCGGCGGGCGGACCCGTACGTCGTGGTCCGTCCCTGATTGCGGATGGAGATACCTACGAATCGCGGAGAGGTTTGAACGCGCCGCGAGCCGCCTCCGTATGGAACGGAGCGCTTCTCCCCTGCCGGGACCCCCCTTACCTTCACCCGGCAACGAAGCAGAGGAGTTCCATGCGACGCGCATCTAGAAAACGTTCCACGCTGGCGAACCGGGCGATTGCCGCATCGGCCGCCCTGATCCTGGGCGGGGGTGGACTGCTCGCGGTGAATGTCTACGCATCCGCAGGTGAAGGCTGGTCCCATCCTGAACCGGCTCAGTCCGGTGAGCTTCGGAGCACCGGTCAGCAGATGTCGACCATTGACTGCCCGGAGGTGGCGAACGACCTGCCCGACGAAGTACCCGATTCGGCGCGCCAGGAAGTCGACCGGGAACTGGCGGCTCTCGACTCCCAGATCACGGACGCGTACCAGCGATTCGCCGATTCGAAGGAGCAGATCTCCCAGGATCCGAACCTGGCGCAGAACGCCATTCTCGGACCGCTGAAGGACAAGCGGCTGGCGTCCATCGACCGGATCGCCATCGCCATCGACCGTGCGGCCCAACGGCCCGAGGGTCTCGAGAGCCTCGCGCCCTGCGCGCTGCGCGCCGACGACAACGGAGGGGTCGGCGACGACGGGCAGGACGGCGGCGGCGACGCCGACCAGGGCGACAACGGCGACAACGCCGGCCAGGACGGCGACCAGGGCGGTGACCAAGGCAACGATCAGGGCGGTGACCAGGGCAACGACCAGGGCGACGACCAGGGCGACGGCGGACAGAACAACGGCAACGGCGGGCAGGCCGGCAACGGCCCCAACGCCGCCGACTTCGTCGACATCCAGTCCGTGCAGCCGAACGTCCAGCAGCCGCCCAAACAGCGCGGCGCCTCCCGGGGCCAGTTCGTCACCGAGTGCGGTACGAACGAGAACGGGAAGTTCAACCCGGACAACGTCATCGTCGCCCCGGGCGTGAGCAACGGTGCGCACCACATGCACGATTACGTCGGCAACCAGGCCAACGACGCCTTCGCGAGCGACGACGACCTGGCGCGCGGGCAGACCACCTGCCAGAACCAGGGCGACAAGTCGACGTACTACTGGCCCGTCCTGCGCCTGCAGAACGGCCAGAACGAGAACGACGCCGACGCGGACGGCGGCGGCAAGGACAGCAACGTGGGCGAGATCCAGACGCCCACCGAGGTCTCGCTGAAGTTCGTCGGAAGCCCCGTCGGCAAGGTCACCGCGATGCCCCGCTTCCTGCGGATCATCACCGGTGACGCCAAGGCGTTCACCAACGGCGACGCCAACGCCAACGCGTCGTGGAGCTGTACCGGATTCGAGGACCGCCAGCTGAAGGACAAGTACCCGATCTGCCCGGAAGGCAGCCAGGTCGTCCGTACCTTCAACTTCCAGAGCTGCTGGGACGGGCAGAACACCGACAGCGCGAACCACCGCACCCATGTGGCGTTCGCTCAGGCCAACGGCGCGTGCCCGAACGGGTTCCGCGCCATCCCGCAGCTGGTGCAGCGGATCGTGTACGACGTACCGCCCGGCCCCGGCTTCGCGGTCGACTCGTTCCCCGAGCAGCTCCACAAGCCGGGCACCGACCACGGGGACTTCATCAACGTCTTCAACAACCGGCTGATGAACAAGGTGGTGGCCTGCCTGAACGAAGGCCGCAGGTGCGCCTGACCCCCCTCTAGGGCGGCCGTCCCCCACCGGCCGCCCTTCCCCGCTGCGCGGTCAGCTCTCGTGGTGACCGGAGTGCTTCTCCTCGTTCTCCCCACCGCCGCTCTCCCCGGAGTGGTGCGAGGAAGTCTCCACCGTCCCGCCGAGCCGGCCGCGCAGTGCTGTCACCACCTGGCGGTCGCCCACCGCGACCCACTTCCTGCCGACCAGGTACGCCCCGCCGTAGTCCTTGGCCTCGTTGATCCACTCGCGCTGCCCGCGGTCGGTCGTGAAGGTGGCCAGCACGTAGCGGCCGTCGCCCGTCTCGCAGTTCGCCTGCCGCAGCTCCGCCGCGTCCGTCTGGACGTTCGGCTCGCACTCGACCTTCGCGGCGAGCTGCTCCAGGCTGCCCTTCGCCGTCTCCGGCACGGGCTTCTCCTCGTTCCCGCCCGCTGCGCAGCCCGTGGCCACAAGGGCGAGGGCGGCTATGGCAGAGGCGGCGTTCGCTGTACGTCGACGTTGGTTGCGCATTCGCCCATCGTGCCCCGTTGGGCCACACGGTGGGGTGGATACGAACACATCGCACGCCCCGTTGCCGCGCCCCCGCGCCGTCGTTAACGTGCGCCCGGTACGTCCCCGTCGTACCCCTTTCGACGCCGCGTGTACCCGTCGTCCCCCCGAGGAGCCGCTCCGATGACCGACCGCCTGTCGCGACGTACGCTGCTGGGGACGGCCGGAGCGATCGGCGTCGGGGCCGCGATGGGCGCGCCCGCGCAGGCCGCCGCGGCGCCCGGGCCGGTCCGGGCCGTCACCGCACCGGCCCGCGCCGCGCTCGAACGGCTGCTGCCGGACCACGCCGACCAGTTCCGCCTCACCCCGCTCACGAGCAGCGGCGGCGACCGGTTCCGCGTCGGCGGAACCACCGGCCGCGTCGAGGTCGCGGGCACGAGCCCCGCCGCCGTGCTCACCGGCGTCCACTGGTACCTCAAGTACGTCTGCCGGGCGCACATCTCCTGGTCGGGCAGCCAACTGGACCTTCCCGGGCGGCTCCCCGCGCCCCGCGCGCCCCTGGAGCACTCGGCCACCGTCCCGCACCGCTTCGTGTGCAACGACACCCACGACGGGTACACCGCGCCGTACGCCGACTGGCCGCGCTGGGAGCGGATGATCGACGTACTCGCCCTGCACGGTTTCAACGAGGTGCTGGTGACGACCGGCCAGGAGGCCGTCTACCACCGGCTCCTCAAGGATTTCGGCTACTCCGACGCCGAGGCCCGCGCGTGGCTGCCCGCCCCCTCGCACCAGCCGTGGTGGCTGCTGCAGAACATGAGCGCGTACGGCGGCCCGCTCTCCCCCGAACTCATCGTGAAACGCGCCCGCCTGGGCCGCCGCGTCGCCGACCGCGTGCGCGAGCTCGGCATGGAGCCGGTCCTCCCCGGCTACTTCGGCACCGTCCCCGAGGGCTTCGCCGCCCGCAACCCCGGCGCCCGCACCGTCCCGCAGGGCGACTGGGCGGGCCTGCGCCGCCCCGACTGGCTGGACCCGCGCACCGCGTCCTTCCGCGAGGTGGCGGCCTCCTTCTACCGGCACCAGCACGAACTCCTCGGCCCGGTGCGCCACTTCAAGATGGACCTCCTCCACGAGGGCGGCTCGGCGGGCGACGTGCCCGTGGCGGAGGCCGCCCGCGCCGTCGAGACGGCGCTGCGGACCGCCCGCCCCCGCGCCACATGGGTGATCCTCGGCTGGCAGGCCAACCCGCGCCGCGAGATGCTCGACGCGCTCGACAAACGGCGCCTGCTCGTCGTGGACGGCCTGTCCGACCTCGACTCCGTCACCGACCGCGAGAAGGACTGGGGCGGCGCCCCGTACGCCTTCGGCACCATCCCCAACTTCGGCGGCCGCACGACGATCGGCGCCAAGACCCACCGGTGGACCGAGCGCTTCACCGCCTGGCGCGACCGCCCCGGGTCCGCCCTGGTCGGCACCGCCTACATGCCGGAGGCCGCCGAGCGCGACCCGGCGGCCCTGGAGCTGTTCTCGGAGCTGGCGTGGCGGCGGGAGCCGGTGGACCGCGCGCAGTGGTTCGAGGGGTACGCGGACCTGCGCTACGGGGGCCGAGACGCGCGGGCCCGCGACGCGTTCGCCGCGCTGCGCGACACGGCGTACCGCACCACCAGCCGCGACGGCCGCCCGCACGACTCGCTCTTCGCGGCCCGCCCCAGTCTGACCGCCGCCTCGGGCACGCACTACTCGACGCGTACGCCGGCCTTCGACATGGCCGGCTTCGACAAGGCGTTCGGCGCGCTGCTGGAGGTGCGGGAGCCGCTGCGCCGCTCGGACGCGTACCGCTACGACCTCACCGACCTCGGCCGCCAGGCGCTCGCCAACCGCTCCTGGCACCTGCTGCCGCAGCTCGAGGCGGCGTACGAGCGCGGCGACCGGGCCGCGTTCCGGGCCCTGGCCGGTCTGTGGCTCAAACTGATGCGGCTGAGCGAGGACATGGCGGGGGCGCACCGGGCGTTCCTGCTCGGGCCGTGGATCGAGGACGCGAAGCGTCTGGCCCCCTCGCCCGCGGAGGCCCAGCGGCTGGAACGGACCGCGCGCGTCCTGGTGACGACGTGGGCCGACCGCCCGGCCGCCGACGGCGGGCGCCTCGCCAACTACGCCAACCGCGACTGGCAGGGCCTCATCGGCGACTTCCACCTGCCGCAGTGGCAGGCGTATCTGGACGAGCTGGAGGACGCGCTCGCGTCGGACCGCGCGGCCAGACCCTTCGACTGGTACGCGGCCGAGGAGCCGTGGACGCGGGAGCGCACGGCGTATCCGCTGCGCCCGACGAACGACGCCCACCGCACGGCACGCCGTGTCCACGACGTGCTGGCCCGCGCCCCCTACCAGGGCGCGGTCACGGTCTCCGCCGCCCCGGCCGCCCTCCCGCCCGGCGGTGCGGCGCTGGTGACGGCGGACTTCCGCAACATGAACGGGCTGCGGGCGACCGGCCGCGTCGACCTCGCACTCACGGGTGTCGCGGCGCGGCCGCCGGGGCCGCAGTCGCTGGAGTCCGTTCCGGCGGCGGGCACGGGGACGGCGACCTGGCGCGTGACGGCCCCCGCCGGGCCGCTCACCGCCCCGCTGGAGCCGCTGCCGTATGAGCTGCGCGTCTCGTACGGGCCCCATGGCGAGGCCCCCGTCACCCAGGTCCGGCGGGGCGCACTGCACGTCGCCGGGCCGCTGGGGCGGGGCTGGCGGACGTACACGAACAACGACGCGGTCTTCGGGCAGCTGGAGGACCCGGATCCGGCGCGGAACCGGTACGCGGTCAACGGCGGCGGCCTCGACCTGTGGAAGGCGACGGCGGAGTTCGGGGCACTGTACCGGGAGGGGGAGCTGCGGGACGGCGGCGGCGTCACCGTGCGGGTGGACGCGCAGGAGGCGACGGGCGCGTGGGCGCGCGCCGGCATCGTGGTCCGCGACCGGCTCGCCGAGCCCGGTTCGCCCGGCTTCCTCAACCTCGCGCTCACGCCCGCGAACGGTGTGGTGCTGTCGTACGACGCGAACGGCGACGGCGCCCTGGACGCCTCCCGGCGCGTCGCCGGGGCCGGGGCGCCGGTGCGGCTGCGGCTCACGCGCGCGGGCGACGCGTACACGGGCGCGTTCTCGGCGGACGGCGGGGCGACGTGGCGGACGGTGGGAACGGTTCGCGTGGCGACGCGGGGCGCGGCGGCGGACGCGGGGATGTTCATGTGCGCGGCGCACGGGGGAAGCGGGGCGCGCGGGACAGCGGAGTTCAGCGGGTGGGACCGGCTCGGCTAGCGTTCACCACGCGAAGGAGCCCGTACGGAACGGAACGACCCCACGAGCGCGCACCGCCATGACCGTGATCCCCGCCGGCACCGTCGCGAACCTCCGCGACCTCGGCGGCACGCCGCTCCCCCCACGGCCGCCGCGTCCGCCCGGGGCTCGCGCTGCGTTCGGGGCAGCTCGACCGGATGGACCCGGCGTCCGATCCCGCGGTGCGCGCGCTCGGCCTGCGCACGGTCGTCGGCTTCCGCTCCGTCGCCGAGCGCACCGACCACCCCGACCGCGTCCCGAGGGCATCGGGCGACTCTGGTGCTGTCGCTCCTCGGCGCGGACGACGAGACGATCGAGCGCGAGTACCTGTCGGTCGACCAGGCGGTGCGCCAGACCTTCACGCCCCTCCTCGAGGGGTTCGTGGCGGCGGGCGGCGACCCGGAGACCGCCCTGGCGGTGATCGGCGTCGCGCCCGAGTACCTGGCGGCGGCGCTCGACGAGGTGCACACGCGCCACGGCTCGGTCGAGGCGTACGTACGGGAGGGACTCGGCGTGTCCGGCGAGAGCGTCGAGCGCCTCCGCGAGCGGCTGATCACCGAGGGCTGAACGGCAGGCCGGACCGGCCCCGCCGTCCCCGGCTGCGAGGTGACCATCCGACGATTCGCTCGTTCTGTTGAACGTGCGCCCACAGGATGCTGTCACCCACCGCCCTGTCCCCGTCCCCGTCGACGTCGAGCAGGCCGAAGCCGCGCTCGTCGAGCACTATCCGCGCCTCGTGCGCTTGGCGTACCTCGTGCTGCCGCCCCGCCTCGGCCGCAACCGCCGCGTCCTGACCGCCCATTCGCTCGCGCAGCGCTCGCTCCCGCGCGGCCGCGCCCCGGGCGCCGCCGGCGTCCCCCTGCCGCGCCGGGCCGGGGGCGGCGGCGCGGCCTCGGCCGACCCCGGTTACGCGTTCGTACGGCAGCGGGTGCTCCGCCAGGCCCTGGAGGCCGGGCTTCCGCTGCGCCGCAGGGCCTGGCCCAAGCGGGCGCAGCTGCCGCCGCTGCTGCCGCAGGTGTGGGGGCTGCGACTGTTCCCCCGCTCCGGAGGGGCCGACGAACTCGCCCTCGACCAGCGGCTGTCCGGGCTCAGCGGGCCGGGTCGCGCGGCGTACGTGCTGCGGGGCCTGGAGGGCATGCGGGACGCGGAGGTGGCGCAGACGCTCACCGCCGCCGGGGCCGGTGATCCGCACGCGGCGCTCGCCGAGGCGGACACGGTCGAGACGCCGGGCGGCGCGAGCGTGGCGGCGCTGCTGGGGTCCGCCGAGTTCGACCCGTGCTCGCTCCAGGCCAGGCCGACCGACCTGATGCGGCGCAGGCAGCACGCGAAGGCCGCGCTCGCCGCGACCGCCGCCGCGGTGGTGTGCGGGGCGCTGCTCGGACTGCCCGGCGAGGGGTGGGGCCCTGACGGGGCGGCCGCACCCGCCTACGCCCGCAACCCGGCGGTCGAGCGGGCCCTCGACCCGTCGCACACGGTCCGGGTCGCCGCCGCCGTGTGGAAGCGGTCCTCGCGTACCGACTTCTCCGTCTGGCCGGCCCGGGGCGGTCTCACCGGCGACAGGGCGCTGCTGCGCCGCGCCCTCGCCGTCTGGGCCCGGCCGGGCCCCTCCGTGCAGGCCTCCGCGACGCCCGCCACGCCGGTGGGCCCGCCGATGGGGCCGCCGCAGCTGCTCTTCGCGGGCGACGTCGACCAGGCGAGGGTGGTGCTGCTGTACGACGGCCTGCGCGTCGTCCGGTACGCCGAGCCGCGCGACGGCGCGGCGGGCGCGGCCCTCGACTTCGCCCGGGTGGACGGCGCGGACGCGGCGGCGGCGAACGCGCTGGTGGTCGGCCGCACCGACGGCAACGTCCGGTACCTGACCGCACCCTGGGTGCGGTCGGCGTCCGTGCGCGACCTGCTCGATCCCGCCCTGCCCCCGGCGCCGCTGGAGCGCACGGCGGACGGGGTGACCGACCCGATGGCCAGTCCCGTCCAGGCCAGGGACTGCCGTTCCTGGGACGCGCTGGAACTGCGCGACGACGCCGGGCCCCGGCTGATGACCGATCTCGGGGAACTGGCCCCGGCCCGGCTGACGTCGGGGCCGCCGTCGGCGCCGCGCGACGTGAGCGGCCCGGAGGAACGGGCGCGCTGGGCCCGTACGGCGTGCCTGCTGCCCGCGGTGCGTTCGCACGGCGTGCGCAGCGTGAACTCGTGGGCGTACGCCCAGCAGCCGCTGCCGGAGGGCAACGGCACCGCCGCCTGGCTCTGCACCCGCGCCGAGACGTGGCGGGGCACGGGCAGCAGGGTGCTGGCCCAGTTCCAGGCGCCGTCCGCGCGGCGCGGGGCGCCGGGCGCGATCGCGGCGCGCGCCGAGCACTCGCCGTCCTGCGGGGTGCGCGATCCGCGGGTGCTGGCGGGGGTGCTGTGGAAGTCGCGGGGCGGCAACTGGTACGTGCTGGCGGCGGGCAGCGGGCAGTTCAGGTCGATCACGACGTCGGGCGGCGTGAAGGGCACGGCGGACGGCAACCTCCTCGCGGTGCGCGCGAAGGCGGGCGCCCAGGCGGAGCTGGAGGGCCGGGTGGAGAGCGGGGACCGGGTGGGGGCCCTGCGGTAGGCGGCCGTCCCGGCCGGCGGGCTCTCGCGGTCGGGGTGCGCCGGAAGGCGGGCAGCGGAAGGCGGGCGGCGGACAGGTCACACGGCGAGCGGGGCCCGGGAAAAGAAACCCGGCGCACGCCCCTGTCGCCGAGGTCGTACCCGTCAGTACATTGACGCCATGTCTAATACGCCGCAGGGGCGGCCCGCACCGGCCGCGATCGAGTCCGAGCGGACGGCGCTCAAGGCCCGCAAGGTCTCCTTCGAGTGGGACGGCACACCCCTCCACTGGGTCCCGGGCGACCCGTTCACCACGCACACCATCAACGTGCTGCACCTGCTGCTGCCCGCGGGCGAGCGCTGGTTCGTGCACGTCTACAAGCAGGTGCTGCCGTACATCCACGACGACCGCCTGCGCGAGGACGTCATCGGCTTCATCGGCCAGGAGGCGATGCACTCCCAGGCCCACGACGACGTGCTGCCGCACCTGAGGAAGCTCGGGCTCGACCCGACTCCGTACACCGCGCAGGTCGACTGGCTCTTCGAGAAGCTCCTCGGGGACCGCACCCTGCCGCCCGGCAGGGCCCGCAGGTGGTGGCTGATGGAACGGGTCGCCCTCATCGCCGCCATCGAGCACTACACCGCCTTCCTCGGCGACTGGGTGCTGAACGCCGACGAGCTCGACCGGCGCGGCGCCGACCCCACCATGCTCGATCTGCTGCGCTGGCACGGCGCGGAGGAGGTCGAGCACCGCTCCGTCGCGTTCGAACTGTTCATGCACGTCGACGGCGGTTACCGGCGGCGGGTCAGGACGTGGGCGACCGCCTTCACGGCGCTGGTCTTCCTCTGGCAGCGCGGTTCGCGGTTCTTCATGGAGAACGACCCGACCCTCCTGGAAGGCAGAGCCACCTTCAAGGACCTCGTACGCCGCGGACGCCAGGGCGTGCTGCCCGCGACGGGCGACATCATCCGCTCGGTCCCCCGCTATCTCAGCCGTACGTACCACCCCTCGCAGGAGGCCAGCACCGCCCAGGCCGTCGCCTACCTCGCGAACTCCCCGGCCGCCAACGGCCGGACCGCCCCCACCGGAGGTGCCTGAGATGCCCCGCGCACGCACGATCGTCCTCGCCGCGGGCGCCGCCCTGGTGGCCCGGCGGGCCCTGCGCCGCCGCATCCGGCGCTCCCCGCTCTGGCCGATGCCCGCCCTGGAGAACCCCGTCTCCGGCACCCGGTCCTCCCGCGCCCCCGCCTCCCTGCGGCTGCTCGTCGCCGGACGCACCGCGCCGGCCGACGGCGTGGCCGAACTGCGCCTGGAGGCGCTCGACACGGCCGACCTCCCGGCCTGGGCCCCCGGCGCGCACGTCGACCTGGTGCTGCCCTCCGGCCTGGTGCGCCAGTACTCGCTCTGCGGCGATCCGGCCGACCGGAGCACGTACACCCTGGCGACCCGCCTCGTCGAGGACGGCAGGGGCGGCTCCCGCGAGGTGCACGAACAGCTCCACGAGGGCGCGGAGGTGGAGATCCGCGGCCCCCGCAACCGCTTCCCCCTCACCGACGCCCCCGCCTACGTCTTCGTCGCCGGCGGCATCGGCATCACGCCGGTCCTGCCCATGCTGCGCGCCGCCCAGGCCGCGGGAGCGGACTGGAAGCTCGTGTACGGCGGCCGCAGCCGCGTCTCGATGCCGTACGTCGACGAGATCGGGAAGCTGGCCGCCGCCGAGCGCGTGACGATCGTCGCCGAGGACGAGGACGGCCTGCCCGACGTGGCGGCGGCCCTCGCGGACGCCGCCGAGGGCACGGCCGTCTACTGCTGCGGCCCGGAGCCCCTGATGGCCGCCGTGACCGACGCCCTGCCCGCCGGGTGCGTCCTGCGCCTGGAGCGCTTCGCGCCGGGCGCCCCCGCCGGCGGGGGCGCCTTCGAGGTCGAACTCCGGCGTACCGGCCGCACCGTGACCGTGCCCGCCGACGGCACGGTCCTGGCCGCCGTCCGTCCCGAGGTGCCGAACGTCTCGTACTCCTGCGAGCAGGGTTTCTGCGGCACCTGCCAACAGCGCGTCCTGGAGGGCGAGATCGATCACCGCGACGAGCTGCTGACCGACGGGGAGCGCGACGACTCCATGCTGATCTGCGTCTCACGGGCGTACGGAGAGCGCCTGGTCCTGGATATGTAGGGGGCGGCGGCGGTTACGCTGCTCGTATGACGACCGGGGTGCGCCGCAGAATGGGCGTCGAGGAACGCAGGCAGCAGCTGATCAGCGTCGCACTGGAGCTGTTCAGCCACCGCTCGCCCGAAGACGTGTCCATCGACGAGATAGCGGCCGCCGCGGGCATCTCGCGGCCGCTCGTCTACCACTACTTCCCCGGCAAGCAGAGCCTGTACGAGGCCGCCCTGCGGCGGGCGGCGGACGAGCTCGCCGGGCGGTTCGTGGAGCCGCCCGAAGGCCCCCTCGGCGTACGGCTGTTGCGTGTGATGGGGCGCTTCTTCGACTTCGTCGACGACCACGGGCCGGGCTTCTCCGCCCTGATGCGGGGCGGTCCCGCGGTCGGCTCGTCGACGACGAACGCCATGATCGACGAGGTGCGCCAGGCCGCGTACGAGCAGATCCTCGCGCACCTGGGCATCACCGGCCCCCCGGCCAGGCTGGCGATGGTGGTGCGGACGTGGGTGTCGCTGGCCGAGTCGACGGCGCTGATCTGGCTGGACGGCCGGGAGATCCCGCGCGCCGAGCTGGAGCTCCAGCTCGTGCACGACTTCGCGGCGCTGGCGGCGGTGAGCGCGGCCTACGACGCGGAGATGGCGCGGATCCTGCTGGACATCCTCGCGCTGGAGCCGGCCGACGGACTGTTCGCGGACCTCGTCGTGCGGCTGGCCGCGCTGGCTCCGGCGGGGCCGGGGACCGCGCCGGATCAGCGGCCGCCGTCGCCGTAGTGCACGGCGACCTCCTCGAAGCCGAGTGAGCGCAGCAGGCCCTGGAGCATGCCGGTGGTGTTCTTCTCGGCGCGTGCCGTCAGCTCGCTCTCCTCGGCGGCCTCGGCGATGTGACGGGCGGCGAGGCGGTTGACGGCGCGCTCGTCGGCCGGGTTGTCGGAGAAGAGGTCGCCGAGCCGGTCGAGCAGCCCCCGCTCCTTGGAGACGGCGTACGAACGGTCCGCGTCCAGCGCCGGCTTGCCGAGCCGCGCGTGCGGCAGGCGCAGGGTCGCGGCGGTGCGGTCCTCGTTCACGGTCACCTGCCCCTCCCCCACCTTGCCGAGGTCGACGTACGCGCCGACCGTGCCCGCCCCGACGTACAGCGTGCGGGTGCCGCGGATCGCGTCCGGGAGGAACTCGGCGTCCTTCTCCAGGTCGACGACGACCTGGAAGTTGCCGGAGGCCGCCTCGTAACGGCTCATGTCCTGGATGGACTTCAGCAGCGCGGGGCCGGACCGGTCGTGGGTCTCCTCGCCGAAGAAGTCGTCGAGGCCGGGCAGCAGGCTGAGCCGGCCGCCGGCGAACAGCAGCGCCACCAGCACGGCGAGGACGCCCGTCACCACGGCCCATCGGGGGAAGCGGGTGCGGCGCGGAGGGCCGGGGGGACGCCGGCCGGCGTCGGTGAGAGTCATACGGTACGGATTCCCCTTCGCCCCTTGGTCACTCGGGGGCTCTCCCGGCCGCGGCTACGGTGATCCGTATGACGACGCGAGTGAACTTCCGTACCGCCCACGACGGGGACGCCCCGACTCTGGTCGCGCTCTACGACGGGGCCGCCCGCCGGCTGCTGAGCCGGGGCATCGAGCAGTGGCGGCCGGGCGGGAAGGACGAGGAGCACTTCCGGATACGGATGAAGGAGGGCGAGGTGTGGCTGGCCGAGGCGGCCGGGGGCGGTGCGGCCCTCGGGGCGTACGAGCTGTGGTGGGACGACGAACCGGCGTGGGGCGAGCAGCCGCCGGTCGCCGGATACGTGCACCGGCTGATGACCGGCCGCGCGGCGGCGCCGGCCGGTCTGGGGCGGGTGATGCTGGCGCACGCGGAGCGGCGGATCGCGGAGGCGGGGCGAGGGCTGTGCCGGCTGGACTGCCTCACGTCGAACCCGCGGCTGCGGACGTACTACGAGGGGGCGGGCTACCGGGTGGTGGGCGAGCAGCCGGTCAAGGACGGCGGCGCGGGCGGCGCCACGTACGGCGTGACGCTGCTGGAGCGGCCGGTGGAGCGGGAACGCCGGAGGGACTGAACACCGCCGCGTCGCGGCGGCCGTCCAGCCCCTCCGGTGGCCGGGGAACCCCTGCGTCCTAGCCCTTGGTGAAGACCGCGACCGTGCGGGCCGGGACCGTGAAAGTGCCCGTCTTCGGGTCGTACCCCGACTTCCTCGCCGTCGCGTCCGCGCCCGCCGCCTGGACCGGGTGCAGGGCGTACGAGGTGTCCGCCAGGGCGGTCAGCCGCTGCTCCTGCTCGTCCGGGGTCGCGTTGAAGACCACGACCAGGTCGCCCGCGCGCATGGTGATCACGCCGGGGGTCTCCTCCTTGCCGGAGAGCGGGAAGGAGACCGCCTTCTGGACCTCGTCCGCCGAGGTGAGACCGAAGGTCTTCTCCGTCGTGCGGATCTTCAGCAGGTCCGCGTAGGCAGCCGAGGCGCCCTCGATGTCCCCGCAGTCCGGGGTCAGCGACGGGGTGGTCAGCAAGGGCTTGGAGAAGGACCACTTGCTCTTGTTGTCGGCGGCGGGCGGCAGGCCCCGGCCGAAGCCGTTGCCGTCGCGGCAGTCCCAGTGGATCGCGTTGAACCAGTCACCGCTGTCGTACGAGTTGCGGTCGAGCGACTTGGAACGGAGCAGGTCCGAGCCCGACTGGGACAGCGCGGGACCCTGCGAGAGCGCGGCCGTGGCCATGGCGAGAACCTGCATGCGCGAGCGGTCGGCCGCCGACGTCCCGCGCGGCAGCTTGAAGGCCAGGGCGTCGTACAGCGTCTCGTTGTCGTGGGCGTCGGCGTAGGCGAGCGCGTCGCCCGGCGCCGCCGCGTAACCGGCCGGGGCGCCGTTGTAGTCGACCTCGGAGCCCTTGACCGTACGGCCGGCCGTGTCGGTGAACGTGTACGCCGCGAGGTTGCCGGTCAGGCCCACCTTGATCAGGTCCTGGTAGTGGAGCAGACGGGCCTTCTGTTCCGCCCGGGTGCCGTTCGCGGGCGAGGGGTTGGGGTCGGTGTAGAGACCGGAGGCGAAGCCCTGCACGCCCGGGTCCTCGTCGAACGGCCCGCCGCCGCGCACCGCGTCGCGCGCGCGGTCGGAGAAGGTGGCGATGCCCGTGCCGGCCATGTTCTTCTGGGTGGCCTGCTCGAAGCGGGCGTCGTCGGCGATCTCGCCGAAGTTCCAGCCCTCGCCGTACAGCACGATCTTCTTGCCGTCGACGCCGTCGCGGGCGACGGTCAGCTCGTCCAGGGCCTTGCGGACGGCCAGGATGTTCGCCTTCGGGTGGTGGCCCATGAGGTCGAAGCGGAAGCCGTCGACCTTGTAGTCCCTGGCCCAGGTGACGACGGAGTCCACGACGAGCTTGCCCATCATGGCGTTCTCGGGCGCGGTGTTGGCGCAGCAGGTGGACGTGGCCACGCTGCCGTCGGCCAGCAGCCGCTGGTAGTAGCCCGGGACGATCTTGTCGAGTACGGACTTGTCCGCCTGGCCGGAGGCCACCGTGTGGTTGTAGACGACGTCCATGACCGTGCGCAGGCCCGAGTCGTTCAGGCCCTTGACCATCTGACGGAACTCCACCGTGCGGCGGGTGCCGTCGGGGTCACTGGCGTACGAGCCCTCGGGGACGGTGTAGTGCAGCGGGTCGTAGCCCCAGTTGTACGCGTCCTTCGCCGCCGCCTTCGCCACGCACGCCTGCTGCTCCTCGGAGTCGGGGGCGTACACGGACAGGTCGCAGGCGGGGCGCTGCTGGTCCGTCTTCTTCTCGGGAACGGTGCCGATGTCGAAGACGGGGAGGAGGTGGACGTACGACGTGCCGGCCTTCGCCAGCCTGTCGAGGTGCTTCATGCCCTTCGAGCCGCGGTCGGTGAAGGCGAGGTACTCGCCCGGGTGCTTCGCGGTCCGGTCGGCGATGGAGAAGTCCCGGACGTGCAGTTCCTGGATCTGCGCGTCACGCAGCGGGGTCGCGGCCGGCTTCTTCAGCGTCGACCAGCCCTTGGGGGCCAGCTTCGGGTCGGCGAGGTCGACGACGAGGCTGCGGGCCGAGTCGGCGGTGAGCGCGGTCGAGTAGGGGTCGGTCACCTTGTTGGTGACGACCTTCTGGACGCCGGGCGCCCAGACCTTCACGGCGTAGCGGTACGGCTTGCCCGTCCAGGACCTGGTGCCCGTGACGGACCAGACGCCGGTGCGGTCGTCGCGCCGCATCGGGACGGTCCTGCCGTCGATTTCGAGGGTGACGTGCTGGGCGGTGGGGGCCCAGAGGGACAGGGTGGGGCGGCCCTTGCGGAAGACGGGGCCGAGGGACGCCTTGGTGGCCCCGGCGCTGTAGGTGTCGTCCAGGACGCCGGGCAGTTGCACCCCGGTGGCGGCGAGCAGCGCGCCGTTCGCGGCCCGCTGGGTGGCGATGACCTGCCCGCGCAGGGACGCCCTGATCCGGTCGCGGTCGCGCGGGTCGACGGTGAACGCCGGGTGGTCCTTGAGGTGCGGGTACTTCGCCTTCTGCGCGTCGGTGAGCGCGGAGGGGGTGAGCCGCAGCCAGCGGCCCTCGGCGGAGAGCGCCCCGTCGACGACGGAGATGCCGCCGTCCCGGGCGTACACGAGCTGCTGGCTGGTGGCCTCGGTGGCCTTCACCTTCCAGACGACCGTGTCCTCGTCGATCCACTGCGCCTCGGCCTTGCCCAGGTCGAGCGAGGCGGCTCCGGCGCTCTGCGGCAGCAGGTACTTCGGCTGCCCGCCCAGCATCCACACCTCGTGCCCGAAGGTGGCGAGGTCGAGGGACTGGTCGCTGGGCAGGTCCTTCTCGTCACCCTTGTGCAGGATGTAGCTGAGCGAGGTGGCGCCGTCGGCGAGCGGGACCTCGAAGGTCACGCCGTACGCGTCCTTCCTGACCGGCATCAGCGGCTTGGACCAGTCCGTGGGCTCCTTTGCGCCGGCCCAGGTGTGCAGACCCCAGCCGTCGTAGTCGCCGTCGGCGCGCTGGTAATGGAGCACCGCCTTGCCCTTGTCCTGGGGCGGGTAGGCGCCGTCGGGGGCCTTGACGGCCTGGCCGTCCTTGCCCTGCTCGATCCAGACCTCGCCGGTCTTCGCGAGGTCGACGGTGCGCTGCGGGCCGTCCGCCGTGCCGTTCTTCTCGACGGTGTACGGGAGGGACGAGGCGCCGGCGGGGAGCTTGATCCAGGCGAAGGCGCCGTAGGCGTCGCGCCCGGTGAAGGCCGCCGCCTTGTCGCCGGACGTGAGCTGCCAGCCGTCGTAGTCGCCGTCGGGGCGCTTGTAGTGGACGACGGCGTGGTCCCGCTCGACGGCCGTCGGCTTGTCCGGGGCGGGGGGCCGGCCGGCGGTCGTCGACGCGAGAGCGCTCGCGGTGCGTCCGGCGCGGTCCACCACGACCGCCTTGTAGCGCAGGGTGGTGCCTGCCTTCACGTCGCGGCCCAGGTACTGGGTGACCTTGTACGGGGTGTGATCGGCGGTGCCGAGGGTGCGCCACTTGCCGCTGCCGGTCTGGGCGGCGAAGACCACCCGGTTCAGCTGCCCGCCGTCGACGTCCGCGGTGATCTCCACGGTGCCGGTGGCGCCCGCGGCCGGGGCCTTCAGGGTGACGGCGGGGCGGGCCGCCGGGGCGGGCAGAGCCTCGGCGGCGCGCAGGACGACGGACGACAGCGCGGGCACGGTGACGGTCAGCTTGCGCCCGGAGTCACTGCGTACCGCCTCGGAGGCGCCGTACAGGGGGCGGAAGCCGGCGCCTGCCGTGGCCACGGTCAGCTCGACGGTCCTGGCCTCGGCCCCGTTGTTGGTGGCGACGACGTACTCGGTGGCGCGCTCGGCGTCCGTACGGGAGAAGGCGTAGACGGAGCCCTCGGCGTGCAGCTCCTTCTGGACGCCGTCGCGCAGGGCGGGGTGGGCCTTCGTCAGCTTCGAGAGCGCGGCGATCGACCGGTACACGGGGTGCCGGGTGTCGTACGCGTCGGCGGCGTGCGTACGGTCCGTGCCGAGCTGGTCGTCGTCGAGGTAGTCGGCGGTCTTCGACGCGAAGAGGGTCTGGCGGGCGTCCTTGTCGCCGCCCGCGCCGGTGAAGCCCTGCTCGTCTCCGTAGTAGACGACGGGGTTGCCGCGCGAGAGGAACATCACCTCGTTGGCGAGGCGCGCGCGCTTGAGCAGTTCGGCGTCACCGGCGTCCGGGTTGTCCTGCTTGAGGAACGTTCCGAAGCGGCCCATGTCGTGGTTGCCGGTGAAGGTGACCTGCTCGTACGCGTTGGCCTTGTCGGTGGTGTAGCGGTAGTCCTCGGCGAAGACCTTGGCCAGCCTGCCGGCCGGCGCCCCCTGGGAGGCGTACGCCCGCATCGCGTCCTGGAGCGGGAAGTCGAGCGTCGAGTCGAGGCGGCCGCGGGTCACGTAGGGGGAGGTGACCTCGGTGTCGGCGGAGTAGACCTCGCCGAACATGAAGAAGTCGTCCCTGCCCCGCTTCTTCGCGTACGCGTCGAGGGCCGTCGCCCACTGGGTCCAGAAGTCCAGGTCGACGTGCTTGACGGTGTCGATGCGGAAGCCGTCGATGTCGAAGTCGCGGACCCACTTCTGATAGATCGCCGCCATGCCCTCGACGACCTCGGGACGCTCGGTCCACAGGTCGTCGAGCCCGGAGAAGTCCCCGTACTCCGCGCTCTCGCCCGCGAAGGTCGAGTCGCCCCGGTTGTGGTACATCGTCGGGTCGTTGAGCCAGGCGGGGACCTTCTTCTCGTCCGCGCGCGTCTTCGGCGTGTAGGGGTACGCGTCCTCGTCGACGTCCGGGACGCCCGCGCGGTCGTCGAAGGGGCGGCCGGTGCGGTCGAGGTACGGGTAGGCGCCCTTGGGGCGGTAGCCGTACTTCTTCTCGGCGTAGTCGACCGTGTCGGCGGTGTGGTTGGTGATGACGTCGAAGAAGACCTTCATGCCCTTGTCGTGGGCCTTGTCGATCAGCTTCTCCAGGTCGGCGTTGGTGCCGAAGTGCGGGTCGACCTGTGTGAAGTCCGTGATCCAGTAGCCGTGGTAGCCGGCGGACGCGTCCTTGCCGGTCCCCTGCACGGGCTTGTTCTTGAAGATCGGCGCCATCCAGATGGACGTGGTGCCGAGGTCCTTGATGTAGTCGAGCCGCTTGATGAGGCCCTTGAGGTCGCCGCCCTGGTAGAAGCCCTTGTCGGACGGGTCGTAGCCGGTCTCCAGGCGCGACCCGGTGAGCCCGCCCCTGTCGTTGGCCGTGTCACCGTTGGCGAACCGGTCGGGCAGTACGAAGTAGAACTGCTCCCGGGTCAGGTCGTGCCGTGCGGACTCGGCGGCGAGCGCCTTGTCCGACGGCGGGGCCGGCGGCTTCGCGGCCGCGGCCGGCACGGCGGGCGCGAGCGCGGCGCACAGTGCCACGCTCACGGCGCCGACGGCCGCTCTTCGCAGGGGCGGGCGTATCACAGCGGTACTCCTCGGATGTGCGGGGAACGAGGGACGGGCGGGCGGGTCAGCTGCGCCAGGTGTCGTTCAGCGTGACCTTGCCGCTCGCGGGGACGGTCGCCGTACGGTTGGCGCCGCTCTCCCAGGTGACGTTGCCGGAGGCGTCCTTGCGGAGGTACTTGTACTCGAAGGACGTGCCGGCGGGCAGTGCGACGTCGAGCTTCCACACGGGGTAGCTCGCCGGGTCGAGCTTGGTCGCGCCCGCGGTGCTCCAGTTGCCGAGCGCCGGCTGGTTGCCGGTGACGTAGATGTTCTGGCCGGGCGACGTGGTGGCGTTGACGCTGAACGAGGCGCCGGCGGAGACCGGAACGGGGTCGCCGCCGCCCGCGCCGCAGGTCTTGGCGCCGGCGTGCAGCGCGACCGCGGTGTGGGCGCCCAGGGTGGCGGTGAAGCGGCCGGAGCCGTCGACCGTCACCGCGGTGTTGTTCTGGACGTTGCAGTAGGTGCCGGCCGCCAGCGAGGTCTGGAAGGTGCGCGTGAGCGACGAGCCCTCGTGGTTGATGGCGACGTACGCCTTGTCGCCGCGGCCGAAGGCGATCTGGTCGCCCCCGTTGTCCCACCAGTTCGTGACGCCCTGACCGCGCGCCGCGTTCCGGAAGCCGACCATGCTCTTGATCTCGGCCCAGTCGTGCTGGCACTTCCACCCGTCGCTGTAACAGGCGTTCACCGTGCCGCCGGCGGGCGGGCCCGCGTCCTTGTCCGACCACTCGTAGCCGGAGTGGACGTCCGGGGAGCCGTACGGCCAGGCCAGCATGAAGACGTTCGCCAGCGTGTAGGTGGCGCCGTTCTTGTAGGTGAGGGTGTCGCCGCCGCGCTCGGTGTCGTGGTTGTCGACGAAGACGGCCGACTTGCCGCTCTCCATGAAGCCCCAGCCCTCGCCGTAGTTCTTGAGGTTCGCGAGGTTCTCGTTGGTGAAGACCTGCTTGAGGCCCCGGCCGTAGCGGAACTCCTGCACGTCGCCCGAGCCCAGGTACTCGCTCGGCGAGACGGCCTCGCCGGCGCCGAAGATGGCCTCGTGCTTCCAGTACACGCCGGGGTTGTTCAGCCGGGACTTGATGTTCGCGAGGTCCGCGGCCGGCATGTGCTTGGCCGCGTCGATCCGGAAGCCGTCGACGCCGAGCGAGAGCAGGTCGTTCAGGTAGGCGGCGATCCGGCCGCGGACGTAGTCCTCGCCGGTGTCCAGGTCGGCGAGGCCGACGAGTTCGCAGTTCTGTACGTTCCCCCGGTCGCCGTAGTTGGTTATCTGGGAGCGGCAGTCGTCGAGGTCGGAACCGGAGTACACCCCGGGGTAGTTGTACTTCTCGTACGCCGTGCCACCGGTGCCGGTGCCGTTGCCGGCCGCCATGTGGTTGATGACGCTGTCGGCGACGACCTTGACGCCCGCCGCGTGACAGGCGCTCACCATGTTCGCGAACGCGGTGCGGTCGCCGAGCCGTCCGGCGATCTTGTAGCTGACGGGCTGGTACGAGGTCCACCACTGGGCGCCCTGGATGTGCTCCTGCGGCGGGGATACCTGGACGAAGCCGTAACCGGCCGGTCCGAGGGTCCGCGTGCACTCCTTGGCGACCGAGTCGAATTTCCACTCGAAGAGGACGGCGGTGACGTCCTTGGTCCCGGGCGGCGCGGCCTGCGCGGTCCCGGCGGGGGCCGCCAGAACGGCCGTACCGGCGGTGAGGGCGAGGGCCAGCGCGGCAGAGAAAGGTCTGCGAGCCATTGGTTCCTCCTGCATGGGGGGAGGTGCGGGTGCGACGGTGCAGCCTCGCGCGGCAACGCGCCTTGCCCTCAAGGCTTGAATGTTCTTGCAGCAAGAATGAAACCGTGCTGCCGGAGCAGACCGTACGAGCCCTCACCAGCGGGGTCAACCCTTCTGACACATCCCGCTCACGTGCAGGAAACGTGGCAGTTCTCGCCCCTGCAAGCCCTTTCGCAAGCAGTTGCGGCTCTGCTACGTTCTCCCCTACTCCGGCCCGGCCGGCCGGGGGTCCGGCCTGGCCGGGCCCCACGCGCCCGACCGGCCGGGCCGGTGCCCCACCGGGCCCCGGCCCGTCGCCCCGTGCCGCCGGAGCCCCCGTCCACCCGGGACCGTTACGCCCGGCTCCTGGCCTGCGCCGTCGAGTCCCGCACCACCAGCTCCGGCTGGAACACGTACTCCGTGCGCTGGACCGGGCTGCCGCCCAGCTCCTCCAGCAGCGCGCCGACCGCCGCCGTCGCCATCGCCTGCACCGGCTGGCGGACCGTGGTCAGCGGCGGATTGGTGAAGGCGATCAGCTGCGAGTCGTCGAAGCCCACCACCGACACGTCGTCGGGCACCTCCAGCCCGCGCCCGCGGGCCGCGCGCACCACGCCCAGCGCCATCATGTCGCTGCCGCAGACGATGCCCGTGCACCCCTTGTCGAGCAGCGCGCCCGCCGCGACCTGGCCGCCCTCGACGCTGAACAGGGTGTGCTCGACCAGACCCGCGGCCTCCTCCCCGGACATCCGCAGGGTGCTGCCGAGCGCGTCGACGAAGCCCTCCCGCTTGCGGAGGGAGGGGACGTACCGCTGCGGGCCGACGGCCAGGCCGATCCGCTCGTGCCCGAGCTCGGCCAGGTGACCGACGGCCATCCGCATCGCGGCGTGGTCGTCCGGGGACACGAAGGGCGCGCTGATCGCCTCGTTGTAGCCGTTGATGAGGACGAACGGGACCCCGCGCGCCGCCAGGTCGGCGTACCGCGCGGGGTCGGTCGAGAGGTCGGCGTGCAGGCCGGACAGGAAGACGATGCCGCCGACCCCCCGCTCGACCAGCTGCTCGACGAGTTCGTCCTCGGTCACTCCGCCGGGCAGCTGGGTGCAGAGCACCGGCGTGTAGCCGTGCCCCGCGAGGACCTGCTCGACGACCTGGGCGAACGCCGGGAAGATCGGGTTGGTCAGCTCCGGCGTCACCAGGCCGATCAGCCCCGCGCTGCGCCGCCGCAGCCGCACCGGGCGTTCGTACCCGAGGACGTCGAGCGCCGTGAGCACCCGCAGGCGCGTGGTGTCCGCGACGCCCGGCTTGCCGTTCAGCACCCGGCTCACGGTGGCCTCACTGACGGAGGCGTGCTCCGCGATGTGCGCCAGCCGCGGCGCGGGGACGGTCACACCGTCCACCACACTGTGGTGTCGGCGGGCAGGTCGAAGTCGCCGTCGCCGTACGCGACCTCCCCGCTGGCCAGCAGGATCCGGCCGGGGGCGGGGATGCGGATCGCCGTGCCGGTCGTGTTGACGGTGCAGACGAAGCCCTCGCGCGCGAAGGCCACCACGCCCTCGGGCGCGTCCAGCCACGCCACGTCCGTGCCGGCCCCGAGGCCGGGGTGGTCGCGGCGCACGGCGAGGGCGGAGCGGTACAGCTCCAGGGTCGAGCCCGGGTCGCCGGTCTGCGCCTCGACGCTCAGCTCGCCCCAGCCGGCCGGCTGCGGCAGCCAGCTGCCGCCCGTGCCGAAGCCGTGGGAGGGCCCCCCGGCCGTCCACGGGATCGGCACCCGGCACCCGTCGCGGAAGCCGTCCTGGCCCTCCGCGCGGAAGAACGACGGGTCCTGGCGGGCCTCGTCCGGCAGGTCGGTGACGTCGGGCAGGCCCAGTTCCTCGCCCTGGTAGACGTACGCCGAGCCGGGCAGCGCCAGCATCAGCAGCGTCGCCGCGCGGGCGCGCCGCAGGCCGACCTCGCGGTCGCCGGGGGTGCGTATCTGGGTGCCGAGGCCCGGGGGGTTGGCGAACCGGGTCGCGTGCCGCGTCACGTCGTGGTTGGACAGCACCCAGGTCGCGGGCGCGCCGACCGGCCGCATGGCGGCGAGCGACACCTCGATGACCTCGCGCAGCGCGGCCGCGTCCCACTCCGTGCCGAGGTACTGGAAGTTGAACGCCTGGTGCAGCTCGTCGGGGCGCACGTAGTTCGCCGTGCGCTCCACCGTCGGCGTCCACGCCTCGGCCACGCCGATGCGCTCGCCGGGGTACTCGTCGAGGATCTGCCGCCAGGAGCGGTAGATCTCGTGCACGCCGTCCTGGTCGAAGAACGGCATGACGTCGTTGCCGAGCAGCTTCAGCTGGTCGTGGCTGCCGAGGTCGGGCAGCCCCTCGGCCTTGACCAGCCCGTGCGCCACGTCGATGCGGAAGCCGTCGACGCCCATGTCGAGCCAGAAGCGCAGGATGGAACGGAACTCGTCGGCGACGGCCGGGTGCTCCCAGTTGAAGTCGGGCTGCTCGGGCGCGAAGAGGTGCAGGTACCAGTCGCCGGGCGTGCCGTCCGGGTTCGCCGTACGGGTCCAGGCGGGGCCGCCGAAGATGGACTCCCAGTCGTTGGGCGGGAGTTCGCCCTTCTCGCCCTTGCCGGGCCGGAAGTGGTAGCGGTCGCGCAGGGCGGAGCCGGGGCCCTCCTTGAGCGCGCGCTTGAACCACTCGTGCTGGTCGGAGGAGTGGTTGGGCACCAGGTCGACGATGATGCGCAGGCCCAGCTCGTGGGCGTCGCGGATCAGGGCGTCGGCGTCGAGCAGGGTGCCGAACATGGGGTCGATGGCCCGGTAGTCGGCGACGTCGTAGCCGGCGTCGGCCTGCGGGGAGGCGTAGAAGGGGCTGAGCCAGACAGCGTCGACGCCGAGGTCCCTGAGGTACGGGAGGCGGCGGCGTACTCCTTCGAGATCGCCCATGCCGTCGCCGTTGCCGTCGGCGAAACTGCGCGGATAGACCTGGTAGATCACCGCGTCGCGCCACCAGCCGGTGCGCTCGTTGCCGAAGGCGGCGGCACTGGTGGGGGCGGTGGGAGCAGCGAGGTGCTGGGTCATGTCGTCCCTGGAAGTCATGGGGGTGGGAGCGGCGCCGGGTCCTCGTGCGGTCCGGCGCCGCAGACGTGTGCGAGGCGGGCGGTCAGCCCTTGACGGCTCCGGCGGACACGCCGGTCACCAAGTGGCGCTGGGCGAAGAGGAAGACCAGCGCGGCCGGAATGGCGATGAGCACGGAAGCGGCCGCCATCGGGCCCCACTGGGCGCCGTACTGGTTGACGAACTTCTGGAGGCCGCCCGCGAGGGTCAGGTTCTCGTCGCCGACCATGAAGGCGGAGGCGTACGCCACTTCGCCCCACGCGGTGACGAAGGAGTAGAACGCGGTCACCGCGATGCCGGGCTTGGCGAGCGGCAGGATCAGCCGCCAGAAGGTGCCGAACGGGGTGAGCCCGTCCACCTGGCCCGATTCGTCGATCTCGCGCGGGATGGTGTCGAAGAAGCCCTTCATCATCCAGGCGCAGAACGGCACGGCGATCGTGAGGTACGTGATCACCAGGCCGACCGGCTGGTTGAGCAGGCCCATGCTCGACATGATGTTGTAGATCGGCACGATCAGGACCGCGACCGGGAACATCTGGGTGATGAGCAGGGTCCACATCAGGCCGCGCTTGCCGGGGAACCGGAAGCGGCTCACGGCGTAGCCGGTCGTGGCGGCGATGAAGACGCCGATGACCGTCGTCAGGGCCGCGACGAGCAGCGAGTTGGCGAACCAGGTGAGGAACGGGGTGTCGTTCAGCAGGTTCGTGTAGTTGGTGAGCGTCGTGTCCTTGAAGAAGTCGGTGCTGGTCGCGTACGCCGGCGGCTTGAGCGAGGTCAGCAGGACCCACAGCACCGGGAACACGGCGATCACGGACGCGACGACGAGCGTGGCGTGCAGCCCGACCGAGGCCAGCGGGGAACGCCGGCCGCGGAGCGGGGCGTTCGTCGCGGCGGGTGCGGGCGTGGTGGAAGCGGTGGTCACCAGACATCTCCCTGCTTGCGGAGCACTCGCCGGTAGACCGCGGCGAAGAGCATCAGGAGGATCAGGATCAGCACGCCCCAGGTGGAGGACTGCGCGAAGTCGCGGGGGCTGATCTCGAAGGAGAACTTGAACGCCTGGGTGACCAGGATCTGGGTGGCTTCGCCGGGTCCGCCGCGGGTGAGCAGGAAGATCACCGGGAACATGTTGAAGGTCCAGATCGTGCTCAGCAGGATCACGGTGGCGCTGACAGGCCGCAGTCCGGGCAGCGTGATGTGCCGGAAGCGCTGCCAGGCGTTGGCGCCGTCCATCTCGGCGGCCTCGTACTGGGAGCTGTCGATGGACTGGAGGCCGCCGAGGAGGGCGACCATCATGAACGGCACGCCGAGCCAGACGTTGACGGCGATGACGGAGATCTTGGCCATCGTCGGGTCGTTGAGCCACGGCACCGCCTCGATGCCGCCGCCGGCCAGGAGCCGGTTCAGGAAACCGCGATCCTCGTTGTAGAGGAAGCGCCAGGCGAAGACCGAGACGAAGCCGGGGATGGCCCACGGCAGGATCAGCATCATCCGGTAGACCGAGCGGCCCGCGATCCTGCGGTTGAGGATGTTCGCGAGGCCGAGGCCCAGCAGGAACGTGACACTGACGCAGGAGACCGTCCACACCAGCGTCCAGCCGAGGGTGCCGAGGAACTGGTCGCCGGTGAGGGCGTCGGCGTAGTTGTCCAGCCCCACGAACTCGTACGTCGCGGGCATGTGGTTCACGCCGATGCTGCGCTCGACGTTGCGCTCGTTGGCGTCGGTCATCGACAGGTAGATGCCGCGGACCAGCGGATACCCGATGATCACGCCGATCACGGCGACCACGGGGGCGACCATGGTCCAGGCGTACCAGTGGGTCGAGAGAGCGCGCCGGAACGGGCCCGGCGTTGTACCAGCACCGCGGCTGGGGCCGCGGGCGACGTCGCCGCCCGCGGCCTTCGCCACCGACTGGCTGGTGTGGACAGCCATCAGTCGGCCTGCCTTCCTGTTACTTCCAGCCCTTGAGGAGCTTGCGGTACTGGTCGCCGGTGGCCTTGGCGCCCTTCTCCGGGGCGGTCTGGCCGGTGAGGACCTTGGTGTACTCGGTCACCAGCGGCGCGAAGAGGCTGCCGGTCTCCGGGATCCAGGGGCGCTCGACGGCCTTGTCGACGACCGGCTTGAAGAAGCCGACGATCTGGTTGCCGGAGACGTCCGGCTCGGAGTAGACCGAGGTACGCGTCGGGAGCAGGCTCAGCTCCTTGGCGACCAGCGCCTGGCTCTCGGCGGAGGTCATGTACTCGCTGAAGGCGTACGAGGCGTCCAGGTTCTTGGAGCCCGCGTAGACGGCGAGGTTGTGGCCGCCCTGCGGGGCGCCCTGGCCCTTGCTGCCGGCCGGGACGGTGGTGATGCCCAGGTTGGCCTTGTCCTTGAACTCCTTGCCGGCGTAGGTGTCGGCGACGGCCCACGGGCCGTTGATCATCATCGCGACCTTGCCGTCCTTGAACGCCGACTGCATGTTCTCCCAGCCGTCGGTGGCGTCCGTCTTGGCGGCCCCGGAGTCGACCAGGTCCTTCACGACCTTCAGCGCCTTGACGCCGGGCTCCTCGTCGACCGTGACGGTCTTGCTCTTCGCGTCGACCAGGTCGCCGCCCTCGCCGTAGAGGAAGGACAGGAACCAGTACGCGTCGTCGCCGCGCAGGTAGAGGCCGGTCTTGCCGGTCTTGTCCTTGATCTTCTTCGAGACGGTCTTCAGCTCGGCGATGGTCTCGGGGACCTCGACGCCGGCGTCCTTGAAGATCTTCTCGTTGTAGAAGAGGCCCATCGAGTCGATGACCTGCGGCACGGCGTACGTCTTGCCCTTGTACTTCGTGCTCGCGGCGGCCTGCGCCAGGAAGTCCTTGTCGTCCTTGAGGGCGGCGGTGCCGTCCAGCGGGGCGAGGTAGCCGAGGTCCGCGAACTCGGGGGTCCAGGCGACCTCGGAGCGGATCACGTCGGGGGCGCCGGAGCCGGACTGGGCGGCGTTCTTGAACTTGTTCTGCGCCTCACCGAACGGAACGTTGACGTACTTGACGTCGACGCCCGGGTGCTTCTTCTCGAAGCCTTCCGCCAGCTTCTTGAAGACCTTGTCCTCACTGCCGACGGTGGAGGTGTCCCACCAGGTGACGGTGCCGGACAGCTTGCCCGAAGCCTTCTTGTCACCGGTGCCACCGCCGTCTCCGCCGCATGCGGTCGCCGCGAGCGCCAGGGTCGCGACCAGGGCGGTGGCCGTTATGCCACGTCGCATCTGAACTCCTTCAACTGCCGAACCGCTCCGTCGCGGCGCCGGGTCGTCGAGGAACGTAACAAGGATGAAAGAAGTCCGAAAGAGCTTGCGAAGAATTTCCGCAAGAGCAGTCGATCGTTACATCGGCGTGTCCTCACGGTTGCCGTCGAACCCCTTGTCAGGCGGGGCGCGCCCGGGTTAACGGGCCCGTCGTCACCCCTGCAACGACTCCCGCAAGGACTTGCAACCCTGTTACTTTCGAGGGGCACCCGCGTTGATCTCGTAGTGACCATCCGGCCAGGACCGCCCCGCACGAGAGGGACCCTTCATGACGCAGGAGCTCGCCCCCACCCGGACGGCCCCGGAGCACGGCTGGTGGCGGGAGGCCGTCATCTACCAGGTGTACGTGCGCTCCTTCGCCGACAGCGACGGCGACGGCATCGGCGACCTGCGCGGAATCCGCGAGCGCCTGCCCCATGTGGCGGCCCTCGGCGCCGACGCGGTCTGGCTGACCCCCTTCTACGCCTCACCGCAGGCCGACGGCGGCTACGACGTCGCCGACTACCGCACCGTCGACCCGCTCTTCGGCACCCTCGACGACGCGGCCGAACTGATCAACGCGGCGCACGGGCTGAACCTGCGCGTGATCGTCGACATCGTGCCGAACCACACCTCCGACCAGCACGCGTGGTTCCGGGCTGCCCTCGCCGACCGGCAGGGCGGGCCGGCCCGCGACCGCTACGTCTTCCGGCCCGGCCGGGGGGAAGCCGGCGAACTGCCGCCGAACGACTGGGAGTCCGTCTTCGGCGGCCCCGCCTGGACCCGCACGCCCGACGGCGACTGGTACCTGCACCTCTTCGCACCCGAGCAGCCCGACCTGAACTGGCACAACCCCGAGGTCCACGAGGAGTTCGACTCGATCCTGCGCTTCTGGCTGGGCCTGGGCGTGGACGGCTTCCGGGTCGACGTCGCCCACGGCATGGTCAAGGCCGAGGGGCTGCCCGACATCGGCGCCCGCGAGCAGGCGAAGATGATCGGCTCCCAGGTCCTGCCGTTCTTCGACCAGGACGGCGTCCACGACATCCACCGCTCCTGGCGCCGGCTGCTCGACTCGTACGACGGGGAGCGCATCGGCGTCGCCGAGGCGTGGGCCCCCTCCCCCGAGCGGCTCGCCCTGTACGTACGCCCCGACGAGCTGCACCAGGCGTTCAACTTCCAGTTCCTGAACTGCCCGTGGGACGCGCAGGCGATGCGCGCGGTGATCGAGACGTCGCTGGCCGCGACCGCCCTGGTCGGCGCACCCACCACGTGGGTCCTGTCCAACCACGACGTGGTCCGCCACCTCACCCGTTACGGCGGCGGGGACGAGGCCCTGGGGCTGCGCCGGGCCCGGGCGGCGGCGCTGCTGATGCTGGCGCTGCCCGGGTCGGCGTACCTCTACCAGGGCGAGGAGCTGGGTCTGCCCGAGGTCACCGACCTGCCGGACGAGGTCCGCCAGGACCCGTCCTTCTTCCGCACCGACGGCCAGGACGGGCTGCGCGACGGGGCGCGGGTGCCGATGCCGTGGTCGGGCGGCTCGCCGCCGTACGGCTTCTCCCCGCAGGGCGCGGCCCCGGCCTGGCTGCCGCAGCCCGACTCCTGGAAGTGCCTGACCGCCGAGGCCCAGACCGGGGACCCGCACTCCACCCTGGAGCTCTACCGCTCGGCGCTCGCGCTGCGCCGTGAGCTGCCGGGCCTCGGCGACGGTCCGCTGACCTGGGAGCGGCCCCCGGGCGGGTATCCGGACGGGGTGCTCATGTTCAGCCGGCCCGGCTTCGTCTGCACGCTCAACACCACGGCCCGCCCGGCCGAAGTCCCCCTGCCCGGCCGCCTGCTGCTCGCCTCCGAGGCCCCTGCCGAGGACGGCGGCACGGTCACTCTCCCGGCCGATTCGTGCGCTTGGTGGGCAATCTGACATGCGCCCGGTACAGTCCACTCCCATGACCGCACGGCTTGCCGACATCGCAGCCCAGGCGGGGGTCAGTGAAGCGACGGTCAGCCGCGTGCTCAACGGCAAGCCGGGGGTTGCCGCGGCCACCCGCGAATCCGTACTCGCCGCGCTCGACGTCCTCGGATACGAGCGCCCCGTACGCCTGCGCCGGCGCAGTGCGGGCCTGGTGGGCCTCATAACCCCCGAGCTGGAGAACCCGATCTTCCCGGCGCTGGCCCAGGTCATCGGCCAGGGGCTCACGCGCCAGGGGTACACGCCGGTGCTGGCCACCCAGACCCCCGGCGGCTCCACCGAGGACGAGCTCACCGAGATGCTCGTGGACCGCGGCGTCTCCGGCATCATCTTCGTCTCCGGACTGCACGCCGACACCACCGCCGACATGCAGCGCTACGAGCAGCTGCGGGCGCAGGGCGTCCCCTTCGTCCTGGTCAACGGCTTCTCGCCGAAGGTCCAGGCTCCCTTCATCTCCCCCGACGACCGGGCCGCGATGCGGCTGGCCGTGACGCACCTGGCGGCCCTGGGCCACACCGGGATCGGCCTGGCCGTCGGCCCGAAACGGTTCGTTCCCGTACTCCGCAAGATCGAGGGGTTCCGCTCGGCCGTGCGCGAGCGGCTGGGGCTGAGCCCGGAGGAGGCGGAGGAGCTGATCCAGCACTCGCTCTACACGCTGGAGGGCGGCCAGGCCGCCGCCTCCGCCCTGATCGAACGGGGCTGCACCGCGATCGTGTGCGCCAGCGACATGATGGCGCTCGGGGCGATCCGCGCCGCCCGCCGCCTGGGACTCGACGTACCGCGTGACATCTCGGTGGTCGGCTTCGACGACTCGCCCCTCATAGCCTTCACCGACCCTCCCCTGACGACCATCAGGCAGCCGGTGACGGCGATGGGGCAGGCAGCGGTCCGCACGCTTCTGGAAGAGGTCGGCGGCACCCCCGCCCCGCACAGCGAGTTCGTGTTCATGCCCGAGCTGGTCGTACGCGGTTCAACGGCGTCTGGCCCTCGTCCATAGCGCTCAGCACATGCATGCGTCACCCGACCGGAGGATGATCGGAAGGGTGGTGCTCATCTGGCAGACTCTCTCCCCATGGGTGACGCGACCGTGAAGACTCTGGAAGGCCGGACGGCCACCGACCCCTCACCCGTCGTGGACGAGGAGCGACAGGAGCAGCCTTCCGCCCGGTCCGCTGCTCTGCGGAGGCTGCGCGCACCGCGCCGCCCGCGCATCTGGTTCGAAGTCCTGCTGATCGCGGTCAGTTACTGGACGTACTCGCTGATCCGCAACGCGGTGCCGGAGCAGAAGGCCGCGGCCCTGCGCAACGCGGACTGGATCTGGAAGGCCGAGCAGACTCTGGGCATCGCGGTCGAGGAGAGCGTCAACCGCGCCGTCAACTCGGTGACATGGCTGATCGTGTCGATGAACTACTACTACGCGACGCTGCACTTCGTCGTGACGATCGGCGTGCTGGTCTGGCTCTTCCGCCGGCATCCCGGCCGTTACGCCGCGACCCGCCTCGTCCTGTTCGCGACTACGGGAATCGCCCTGCTCGGCTACTACCTGTATCCTCTGGCGCCGCCGCGCCTGATGAACGGGCAGAGCTTCATCGACACGGTCCTGGTGCACCAGACCTGGGGCTCGATGGCCTCCGGCAACTTCAAGAACATGTCGAACCAGTACGCCGCGATGCCCTCGATGCACATCGGCTGGTCCCTGTGGTGCGGCGTGACGATCTTCGCCCTGGCCACCGTGCCCTGGGCCAAGGTCCTCGGGCTGCTCTACCCGACGGTGACCCTGGTCGTGATCGTCGCCACCGCGAACCACTTCTGGCTGGACGCCGTCGGCGGCCTGCTCTGCCTCGCGTTCGGTTACGCCCTGAGCTGCGCCTGGTACGGAGCGCTGCCCAGCCGCCTCCCGAGGGCCGTCGCGCAGGACGCGTCCCGGCCGCGGACGGGCCGCCGCCCATGGCCCCTGCGGGCCTCTTCGTAAGCTGCGGTCCCGGCGCGGCGCGGTGTTCCCGTGCCGCGCCTTCGCGTGCGGGCCGCCCGCCCGGCGACGCCCGTGGCCCTGGCCGCGTTGTGGCCCCGGCCCCGGCGGGGTACGAGGCGCAGTGCTGTTGCCTGCCGGGGGGGGCGGCCGGGCGGCCGTCCGCACGGAGCTGTCCATCGACAACTCCGTGGACAAGGGCGACTTCGACGAGATCCAGGTGCCCGCGCTGCCGGCGCAGGACACCCTCCACCAGGCGCTCGCCGACCTCGGCTTCCGGCTGCACGAGGCCGAGGTGAAGGTGGGCGCCTGGCCGCCGCGGATGCGGGACCGGCGGGTGGCGCCGTACTGGCAGGAGACGGGCCTCTTCTTCCCCGAGTCCGCCGGGCGCGGACGGTTCGAGCTGGAGGCCGTCCTCGTCGCCCGCGAGGACTCCGTCGATCTGCACCCGGGCGGCTACCCGCCGCCACCTTCGCCTACGCGGACATGGACCTGGCGAAGTGGACCGCCGCACTGGACGCGCACATCCGGACGTACTGGGCGAGCTAGCTCAGGACCCGTAGAACAGCTCCTCGACGACTGCCCGCGCCCGCCGCGTCGTGCGCCGGTAGTCGTCGAGCATGTCCCCGACGTGCCCCGCCTCGTATCCCAGGTACCGCGCCACGGCGCCCAGTTCGCGCCCGTCCGAGGGGAACGTGTCGCCCGGCCGCCCCCGCACCAGCATCACCGCGTTGCGCACGCGTGTCGCGAGGACCCACGCCTCGTCGAGGACCGCCGCGTCGTCCGCCGCGATGAGGTCCGCCTCGCGCGCCGCCGCGAGGGCGTCGCGGGTCCGGGTGGTCCGCAGGCCCGGAACCGCCGCGCCGTGCCGCATCTGCAGCAGCTGGACCGTCCACTCGACGTCGCTCAGGCCGCCCCGGCCCAGCTTCGCGTGCAGCGTCGGGTCCGCGCCGCGCGGCAGCCGTTCCGACTCCATCCGCGCCTTGAGCCGCCGGATCTCGCGCACCGCGTCCTCGCCGAGCCCCGCCTTCGGGTACCGCAGCGGATCGACCAGCTCCACGAACCGCCGCCCGAGGTCCGCGTCGCCCGCCATCGGCTCCGCGCGCAGCAGCGCCTGGCTCTCCCAGGCCAGCGACCACCGCCGGTAGTACGCCGCGTAGGAGGCGAGGGTCCGCACCATCGGCCCGCTCTTGCCCTCCGGGCGCAGGTCCGCGTCGATCAGCAGCGGCGGGTCGGAGGTGGGCAGCAGGAGCAGCCGCCGCATCTCGGCGACCACCGTGTTCGCCGCCCGGGCCGCCTCCTGCTCGTCCGCGTCCTCCCACGGCTCGTGCACGAAGAGCACGTCCGCGTCGGACCCGTACCCCAGCTCGTGACCGCCGAAGCGACCCATGCCGATGATTGTGAAGCGGGTCGGCAGCCGGTCCCCCCACCCCGCCCGCACGGCGGCCCGCAGCGCCCCGGCCAGCGTGGCGGCGTTCAGGTCGGTCAGGGCGTTGCCGACGCGGTCGACCAGCGCGCCCGGGTCCTGTTCGGCCGGGCTCTCCTCGGTCCCGTACGAGCCGACGAGGTCGCCGGCGGCGGTACGGAACAGCTCCCGGCGCCGCACCCCGCGCGCCGCCGCCACCGCCGCCTCCGGCCCGTCCGCGCGCCCGACCGCCGCCAGCACCTCCTGCTCCAGGTGCGCCCGCCCGCGCGGCTTCAGCCCCTCCGGGTCGCCGAGCAGCGCCACCGCCTCCGGGGCCCGCAGCAGCAGGTCGGGGGCGAGCCGCCCGGCCGACAGGACGCGCGCCAGGTTCTCCGCCGCCGCGCCCTCGTCCCGCAGCAGCCGCAGGTACCACGGCGTCTTGCCCAGCGCGTCGGACACCTTCCGGAAGCCCAGGAGACCGGCGTCCGGGTCGGCGGAGTCCGCGAACCAGCCGAGCAGCACGGGCAGCAGCGTCCGCTGGATGGCCGCCTTGCGCGTCACCCCGGACGACAGCGCCTCCAGGTGCCGCAGTGCGGCCGCCGGGTCGGCGTACCCCAGTGCTTCGAGACGCTGTCCCGCCGCCTTGGGGCTGAGCCGGATCTCGCCGGGGGCCAGCTGCGCGACCGCGTCGAGCAGCGGGCGGTAGAAGATCTTCTCGTGCAGCCGGCGCACCACCGACGCGTGCCGCCGCCACGCCCGGTTGAGCTCGGCGACGGGGTCCGTGCGCATCCCGAGCGAGCGCCCGAGCCGCCGCAGGTCGGCCTCGTCCTGCGGTACGAGATGGGTGCGGCGCAGCCGGTACAGCTGGATGCGGTGCTCCATGGCGCGCAGGAAGCGGTACGCCTCGTCGAGCTGCACCGCGTCCGCCCGCCCCACGTACCCGCCCGCCGAGAGCGCCTGGAGCGCCCCCAGCGTCGAGCCCCCGTGCAGCGTCGCGTCGCTGCGCCCGTGCACGAGCTGGAGCAGCTGTACGGCGAACTCGACGTCCCGCAGCCCGCCGGGCCCCAGCTTCAGCTCGCGGTCGATCTGCGCCGCCGGGATGTTGTCGACGACGCGGCGGCGCATCTTCTGCACGTCGGCGACGAAGTTCTCGCGCTCGGCGGCCTGCCACACCAGCGGCGACACGGCTTCGAGGTACGCCTCGCCCAGCGCCGTGTCCCCGGCGACCGGCCGTGCCTTGAGCAGCGCCTGGAACTCCCAGGTCTTGGCCCACCGCTGGTAGTACGCGAGGTGGCTGGAGAGCGTCCGTACCAGCGGCCCGTTGCGGCCCTCGGGCCGCAGGTTCGCGTCGACCGGCCAGATGGTGCCCTCGGTGTTGGTCTCGGAGCAGATGCGCATGAGGTGCGAGGCGAGGCGGGTCGCGGCGCGCAGCGCCTTGTCCTCGTCGCCCTTGGCGCCCTCCGCCGCTTCCGCCACGAAGATCACGTCGACGTCGGAGACGTAGTTCAGCTCGTGACCGCCGCACTTGCCCATCGCGACGACCGCGAGCCGGCACACGGCGGCGTCCTCCGGCGCGGCGGCCCGGGCCATGGCGAGCGCCGCCCGCAGGGTCGCCGTCGCCAGGTCGGCCAGCTCGGCGGCGGCCTGCGCGACGTCGGTCGTGCCGCAGACGTCCCGCGCGGCGATCGACAGCAGGCAGCGCCGGTACGCGACCCGCAGCGACACCGGGTCGGTGGCGCCGGCGAGACCGCGCTCGAAGTCCGCGACGCCGGGGTGCAGGTCGGCGGCCTCGTACGTGACCAGCGCCTGCCAGTCGCGCGGGTGGCGGGCCAGGTGGTCACCGAGCGCCTCGGAGGCGCCGAGCACGCCGAGCAGCCGGTCGCGCATGGGCTTGGCGGTGACCAGGGTGTCGAGCAGGACCCGCCGCCCGGCCTGGTCCTGGGCCTCCACGAGCCGTACGAGGCCCAGGAGCGCCAGGTCGGGATCGGCGGTCGCGCCCAGCGCGTCGAGCAGCACCGCGTCGTTGCGTACGGCGGCCAGCTCGGGAGCGCCGAGGAGCCGCTCGGCGGCGGACGGATCGGTGAAACCGTGCCGCAGCAGCCGCGTGAAGGTACTGCTCCTGCGCCCCGGCGCCGACATTCTGCCTCCCGCTCCGGCCGTCCCACGGTCTGTACGACCGTCCGGTCAAGGTCCGGCTCACGAGCCTATCGGCAGGATCCGCGCGACGGCCCGCGGCCCGGCCCGGCGGGGCACGTCGGCCGGTCCGTCACGGACGCGGAGAGCCGGCGCGCGGGCCCGTCCGCCGGCCCGTTCTGTGACGCAGAAGGCCAGTGAGATCCGCAACATCACGGGTTCCGGGCGGGGCTGAACCGGACGGCACGTGAAACCCTCTTCACCTCTGCTCCACAGTCTGCGCGATGATCAGCGCCGTCCTGGGCGCACCCCCCATCCCGTACAGCACCACCGCACACCGAAAGCACGTTTCCTATGCCGCCCAGGGCCCTCAGTACGTTCCGCCTGCCGCGCCGCGCGCTGCCGAGCGTCGTTCTCGCGACGCTGCTGCTGACGGTGACGGGCATCCAGCTCGCCCGTCCCGCCGTTCCCCTGGCGGCGCCCGCCCCCGGGGCGGCCCGGACGGTGGCGGGCGGCCCGGCGGACCGGGCGGGGGCGGACGGCGGAGCGGCGAAGCCCGAGCCGGTGCGGGCCGCGGGTGAGTCCGTGATGCAGATCGTCTCCCATCCGGACGACGACCTGTTCTTCATGAACCCCGACCTCAGCCAGTCGGTGCGCACCGGACACAGCCTGACCTCCGTCTACCTGACGGCGGGCGAGGCGGACGGCGTGAACTCCTTCCGCGGCGGCGCGAACGAGGGCGTCCCGCTCCCCGCCCCGGACAAGGTGCGGTACGCCGAGGCCCGGCAGAACGGCATACGCGCCGCGTACGCCCGGATGGCCACCGGCGACCGCACCAGCCCCTGGCAGCGCTCCGCGATCCGCACGGCCGGCGGCGGCTGGGCGGAGCTGGACACCCTGAAGGCGCGCCCCGAGGTGAGCCTGGTGTGGGTGCAGCTGCACGAGGCGGGCGCCAGCGCGGCGGACCGGCCGCACAGCCTGCACGGCCTGTGGGACGGCCGGGTGGAGCGGCTGGAGTCGGAGCTGTCGTCGGGCACGCCGGTGCCGGAGGACTTCTCGTACTCCCGCGACGAGGTCGTGCGGACGATCACCGGGCTGCTGGAGCGCTTCCGGCCGACGCACGTGCGGATGCTCGACCCGACGAACGGTCGCGAGGCCACGGCCCAGATGCTCCCCGACCACCAGGACCACATGTACGGCGCCCGGTTCGCCCAGCTGGCGCTCACCGAGTACGCCCGGGGCGGCGACCGCCCCCACTTCACCGTGCAGAACTACCTGGGCTACCTCAACGGCAGCCTTCCGCACGTCCTCGGCCCGGACGCCGTGCGCGAGAAGCTGGAGACGCTGAAGACGTACGCCTGGACCGACTACCCGGACAACTACTGCGACGCCGAGGCCGGCTGCGGCGACCGCAAGGTCGCGGGGCGGCCCACGGGCCCCGGCTGGGTGTACGGGATACGCCACTCGCGCAACACCAGCACCTCCTGGCTCCAGAGCGGGGCGCGGGAGGGCGAGCTGTGGGCGTTCTCCGTACTGGACACCCGGCTCGCGGTCTGGCACCGCGCTCCGGGCGCGAAGGCCGGCTCCCCGCCGGCCTGGACCGGTCCGACGCTGCTCGGCGGGACCGGCCTGGACAGCGGCATCACGTCGGAGCGCCTGCCCGACGGCCGCACAGCCCTCTTCGGCACCCGCACCTCGTTCGACGGCCCGGCCGGCTACCGGCGGGACGTCGTCACCGCCGTGCAGAGCGCGCGGGGCGGGACCTTCGGGCCCTGGCAGTCCCTCGGCATGCCGCACTCCCCGCACGCGCCGGACTCGCTGGACATCAGCGCCCCGGCGGTGACCGTGGACCGCGCGGGCCGCGCGACGGTCTACCTGCGGGACGGCGGCCACTCCCTCAGCTCCCGTACACAGCTTCCCGACGGCGGCTGGAGCCCCTGGCGGACGCTGGGCGGGCAGCAGGTGTTCGGCGACCCGACGGCCGCCGTCGACAGTGAGGGCCGCGGTTACGTCTTCGCCCAGACGCTCACCTCGACCGTCGTCTGGACCCAAAACACGCCGGGCGGCCCCCTTCGCGGCCCGGCGCCCACCGCGCTCCCCGCGACGCCGCTGCCGCCCACCGTCCGGACGGACGGCGACGGCGTACGCCTGTTCTTCCGCAAGCCCGGCTCCGGCGACGTCCTCACCGTCCGCTTCGCCGCCGGTTCCGCCACGGGTGCGGTGCCCGCCGCGGCCCCGGCCGGCACGGTCGACGACCTGGGCGGCCGGGCCGGCCACGGCGCGGTGGGCGCCGCGGGCGGACTGCTGGCGGCGCGGGACGGCTCGGGCCGCCTGGGCACGGCCGAGCTGCCGGCCGGCGGGGTCGGCGCACTCCACTGGAGCCGGGGCGGCTTCCTCTTCGGCGGCGCCCCGGCGGCCGCCACGGACGTGGCGGGCAACCCGTCCGTCGCCGCGGTGGCGCTCGACGGCCGCCTGCACTGGAGCGGCGGCGGCACCCCGGCGTGGCAGCCGGTGGGCCCGGCGCCGGTCACCACGAGGCCCGCGCCGCCCGTCCGCTGAGTTTCGCTCGCGCCCACGGTCTGTCTTTCTGGGAGGTAATGGACGGAAGACGGACCGCGAGCGAGAGGCAGACGCCATGGACGGCCACGAGGACCACCACACTCCGGAGCCGCGCACGGACCTGGACGGCCGCTACAGCGAGCAGAACGCCAGCGCCACCCCGTGGTCCGAGGCGGTACCGCGCCTGGCGCGGGCGGAGCTGTTCTGGCTGACGACCGTTCGCCCGGACGGCCGCCCGCACGTCACCCCGCTGCTGGCCGTCTGGCAGGACGACGCCCTGTACTTCTGCACGGGCCCGGCGGAACGCAAGGCGAAGAACCTGGCCCGCAACCCGCACGTCGTCCTCACCACCGGCGCGAACACCCTGCGGGAGGGCTTCGACCTGGTGGTGGAGGGCAAGGCGGTGCGGGAGAGCGACGAGCCGCGCCTGCGGCGCCTGGCAGCGGCGTACGAGGACAAGTACGGCCCGGACTGGCACTTCGACGTACGCGACGGGGCGTTCTACGGCGAGGGCGACCGGGCGGTGGTGTTCCGCGTCGCGCCGGTGGCCGCATTCGGCTTCGGCAAGGGCGTCTACAGCCAGACCCGCTGGCTGTTCGGCTGACGGCGTTCCCCCGGACCGGGCGACCGGACGGACGGACGGGTCAGGGGGTGGCCCACAGCACCAGCGCGGAACCGAAGCAGCCCTTCACGAGTGCTGATGTGCCCGAAACCCCCGAAAAACGAGACGGCTCCGGGCCGGCACCGTGGCGGCGCCGGCCCGGAGGGTCGCACAGGCGGAAAGTGCTCGCTGACCTGCGGCTACAGCACCGGAAGGTTCTTGCGGAGCTCGAAGGCGGTGACCTCGGAGCGGTACTCCTCCCACTCCTGCTTCTTGTTGCGCAGGAAGAAGTCGAAGACGTGCTCGCCCAGGGTCTCGGCGACCAGTTCGCTGCGCTCCATCAGGGCGATGGCCTCGCCGAGGTTCTGCGGGAGGGGCTCGATGCCCATCGCGCGGCGCTCGGCGTCGGACAGGGCCCAGACGTCGTCGTCGGCGCCCGGCGGGAGCTCGTAGCCCTCTTCGATGCCCTTGAGGCCGGCGGCGAGCAGGACGGCGTACGTCAGGTACGGGTTCGCGCCGGAGTCGATCGAGCGGACCTCGACCCGTGCCGAGCCGGTCTTGCCGGGCTTGTACATCGGGACGCGGATCAGCGCCGAGCGGTTGTTGTGGCCCCAGCAGATGTACGAAGGGGCCTCGCCGCCGGAGCCGGCCGTGCGGGTGGAGCCGCCCCAGATGCGCTTGTAGGAGTTCACCCACTGATTGGTGACGGCGGAGATCTCCGCGGCGTGCTTGAGGAGGCCCGCGATGAAGGACCGGCCGACCTTGGAGAGCTGGTACTCCGAGCCGGACTCGTAGAAGGCGTTGCGGTCGCCCTCGAAGAGGGACAGGTGCGTGTGCATGCCCGAGCCCGGGAACTCCGAGAACGGCTTCGGCATGAAGGTGGCCTGGACGCCCTGCTCCAGCGCCACCTGCTTCATGACGAGGCGGAACGTCATGATGTTGTCGGCCGTCGACAGGGCGTCGGCGTACCGCAGGTCGATCTCCTGCTGGCCGGGGGCGCCCTCGTGGTGGCTGAACTCGACCGAGATGCCCATGGACTCGAGCATGGTGATCGCCTGGCGGCGGAAGTCCATGCCGACGTTCTGCGGGGTGTGGTCGAAGTAGCCCGAGTTGTCGGCCGGGGTGGGCCGGGTGCCGTCGAGCGGCTTGTTCTTCAGCAGGAAGAACTCGATCTCGGGGTGGGTGTAGAAGGTGAAGCCCAGGTCCGAGGTCTTGGCGAGGATGCGCTTCAGTACGTAACGGGGGTCCGCGAAGGACGGCGAGCCGTCCGGCATCAGGATGTCGCAGAACATCCGGGCCGTGCCGGGGGCCTCGGCCCGCCACGGAAGGATCTGGAACGTGCCCGGGTCCGGTTTGGCGATCATGTCCGACTCGTACACGCGGGCGAAGCCCTCGATCGCGGAGCCGTCGAAGCCGATGCCCTCGTCGAACGCCTGCTCAAGCTCGGCCGGGGCCACCGCGACCGACTTCAGGAAGCCGAGTACGTCGGTGAACCACAGGCGCACGAACCGGATGTCGCGCTCCTCGAGCGTACGGAGCACGAACTCCTGCTGCTTATCCATCTGGTCTTCCTACCCATCCTTGCCGGTCGAGCCGCCTGCTCCCACGCCTCGGGCGCACGTCGGGGCACCTGAGCATCCCACCACACGGTTACCAACACGTTGCGGCCCCTGGGGCCGACACCCGGCGCCGTGCGGGTGAACGCCCGTGTCCGCCTCCCGCCGCTTCCCCCATAGTGCCCGCGCCACGCCGGGGCGGACCCGTGCTCGGGCACCGGCGGAGGAAAATCTGTCACCGCGGGAGCAGACATGCCACACTCGTAGTGTCCGCCCCGCGCGCTACAGAAGATGGTGCAAGTGACCGCTCAGACCCATCGGACCACCAAGGCCGACCGCTTCGACGACGACGACTTCCCCGCCTACACCATGGGCAGGGCCGCCGAGATGATCGGCACCACCCCCGCGTTCCTGCGGGCCATCGGCGAAGCACGGCTGATCACCCCGTTGCGTTCGGAGGGCGGCCACCGCCGCTACTCCCGGTACCAGCTCCGCGTGGCCGCGCGTGCCCGTGAACTGGTCGACCAGGGCACGCCCATCGACGCCGCCTGCCGCATCGTCATCCTCGAGGACCAGCTGGAAGACGCCCTGCGCATCAACGAGCGACTGCGCGAGCAAAATACCTAGTGCGGCAGCTGCAGAATTTAAAGCGGCGTGCGTGGAGGGTTTATGGCGCCACGGCAGATGTGACGAAAGACCCCTGGCGCGGCGGCCGCCCCGTGCTACTGTTGATCTCAGTTGCAGTTGTGGTTCCCAAACTTCAAGTGCTCCCGCGGCGAATGTTGCGGGCGCACTTTCGTATTTCCGGTGCTTTGTTTCCGGACGGGGCAATCATCGCGGCAACGCGACTCGGATTCCGCACACGGCGGTCTCCGGCACTGCTCCAAAGGAGAATGACATGGCTTCTGGCACCGTGAAGTGGTTCAACGCCGAAAAGGGCTTCGGCTTCATCGAGCAGGAGGGTGGCGGCGCTGACGTCTTCGCCCACTACTCCAACATCGCCACCCAGGGCTTCCGCGAGCTTCAGGAAGGCCAGAAGGTGACCTTCGACGTCACGCAGGGCCAGAAGGGCCCGCAGGCGGAGAACATCGTTCCCGCCTGACGCTGACGCGTTCTACACGGTCGGGGCCCGCACCTGAGGGTGCGGGCCCCGTCTCGTTGCTTTGAATCGTTGCCCCGACTCGGCCGCCCCTATCGCGCGGCCGACTCCTGAGCGGTCGGCCACGATTCTCGTCGCCCCGCCCCGTCCGCATTTCTCCGCGCGGACTGCAGCCACTTCGAAGCTCCCGGCCAAAGGGAATTCAAACCTTTTCGCCGGCTTCATTTCGGCTTTTTAATTATCGGCTCGTTCTTGCGATTCCTTGCTGTGGTCACTCTCGCGGTGACAGCTGCCCGGAATTCCTCGATACGTGCCCATCGAGGAAGGTTCACATGAACCGCGCAGCACGCTCCAACGACCGTGAACGATTCGGCCGCACCCGCGCCGGCGGCAACTACGCCGGCCGCACCAGCGACCGCGGCGAGCGTTTCCGCCCCGCCGCCCCCAACCGCTCCTCCGGTTCCTCCGGCCGGTCTCCCCAGCGCCGCTCCTCCGCGCCGCAGGGTGAGTTCGCCCTGCCGGTCGGCACGTCGCCGGCGCTGCCCGCGGTCGAGGCCTTCGACCAGCTGGACATGCCCGCGGCCCTGCTGACGGCGCTGACCGCCCAGGGCGTGACGGTGCCGTTCCCGATCCAGGCCGCCACCCTGCCGAACACGCTGACCGGCCGGGACGTCCTGGGCCGCGGCCGCACCGGCTCCGGCAAGACGCTCGCCTTCGGGCTCGCGCTGCTGGCCCGGACCGCCGGAAAGCGCGCCGAGCCGCGTCAGCCGCTGGCCCTGGTGCTCGTACCCACCCGTGAGCTCGCCCAGCAGGTCACCGACGCCCTCACGCCGTACGCCCGCGCGGTGCGACTGCGTGTCGCCACGGTCGTCGGCGGCATGTCGATCGGCCGCCAGGCCGGCGCGCTGCGCACCGGGGCCGAGGTCGTCGTGGCGACCCCGGGCCGGCTCAAGGACCTCATCGACCGCCGTGACTGCCGCCTGGACCAGGTGAGGATCACGGTGCTGGACGAGGCCGACCAGATGACCGACATGGGCTTCATGCCGCAGGTCACCGAGCTGCTCCAGCAGGTCGCGCCGGAGGGCCAGACGATGCTGTTCTCGGCCACCCTGGACCGCAATGTCGACAAGCTGGTGCGCAACTACCTGACCGACCCGGTGGTCCACTCGGTCGACCCGTCGCAGGGCGCGGTCACGACGATGGAGCACCACCTGCTGCACGTCCACCCCGCCGACAAGCAGGCCACGGCCACCGAGATCGCCGCCCGCGACGGCAAGGTGATCATGTTCCTGGACACCAAGCACGCCGTGGACCGGCTGACCCGTGACCTGCTGGCCAGCGGCGTACGGGCGGCCGCGCTGCACGGCGGGAAGTCGCAGCCGCAGCGCACGCGCACGCTCGACCAGTTCAAGAGCGGGCATGTGACCGTACTGGTGGCGACCAACGTCGCGGCCCGCGGCATCCACGTCGACAACCTCGACCTGGTCGTCAACGTCGACCCGCCGACCGACCACAAGGACTACCTGCACCGCGGCGGCCGTACCGCCCGCGCCGGCGAGTCCGGCAGCGTCGTCACGCTGGTGCAGCCCAACCAGCGCCGTGAGATGACCCGCCTGATGCAGGCCGCGGGCATCACCCCGCACACCGCCCAGGTCCGCTCCGGCGACGCCGAGCTGACCCGGATCACCGGGGCGCAGGCGCCCTCCGGCGTACCCGTCGTCATCTCGTCCCCGGTACGGGAGCGCCCGGCCCGCAGCGCGTCCTCGCAGCGCGGGCGCCGCAGCGCTCCGGCGCAGGCGCGCCGCCGGTCCTACGGCGGCAGCGGCGCCGCGAGCAGCGCGGGCCGCGGCGGCGCCGCGTAGGCACGCGGGCCCGGCAGGGTCCTTCATCCGGTGCGGGCAGGCGGTGACTTCGGTCAGTGCCTGCCCGCACTGGCGTGCCGGGCCCAGACGGGCAGCACGAACCAGCACAGGACGAACCACAGCACCAGACCGCCGACCAGCCACAGCGCGGTGGTGTCGTGCAGGGCCACGCGCAGGATCAGCAGCAGCGCGGAGGCCATCGTGCACAGCATCAGCACCAGCCCGACGACGGTCAGCCGCGAGGCCCACAGGACCGTCTGCGGCTTGATCCGGCGGCCGGTGACCAGGCGGTGGAAGGACACCGGGCCGACGAGCGCGCCGACCGTCGCGGCGCCCAGCACGACCGTGACGACGTAGATGTCCTGGTCGGTGGGGGACAGCTCGGTGTAGCGCGGCTGGAAGACGACGGTCAGCAGGAAACCGAAGAGGACCTGTACGCCGGTCTGGGCGACCCGCAGCTCCTGGAGCAGTTCCACCCAGAGCCGGTCCGCCCGCTCCTCCTCGGTCTCGTGACGGCCGCGCAACAGCTTGTCCGTGGCCCGGCGCGCTCTGCCGCCCTCGGAGTCCGCCCCGCCCGGTCCGCCCGCCCCGCCCGGCCCGTCCGTCATGGCGAGGTCCCGGGCCCGCTCTCCAGGCGCAGCTGGAGCTCCTTCTCCTGGTCGCCGGACGCCGAGCCCTCCTCCTGGACGGCGAACGCCACCTCGAGCTGCTCGCGCACCTGGTCCACCGCGCGGTAGCCGCCCTGGAGCGTGACGCTGACGGGCGCCGTCAGACGGGCGGGGGCGGCCTGCTCCCGGACGCCGAACACGTCGTACGTGGCGCTCCACACCATCGGGCGTCCGTTCACGCCGTTGTGCAGTTCCTCGTCGGCCGCGCGGTCGGACTCGAAGGCGGTGCACAGCGCGCCGAAGACGGCGTTGGCGTCCTCCTTGGAGCTGCCCGTCAGTTCCACCAGGACCTGCGTTCCGGAGTGTTCCGTGCTGTTCACTGTGAGGCTTCTTTCTCTCGTCGTCGCCGATCCCCAGGCTCGCCCGCCGGGATCGCGAGCGCGACCGGAGACGGTGAGCAGCGGGTACCCGCTCCCCCTGGCCCAATGCCACCGGCCCGGCCCCGCGTGACGGTCCGTGTGCCGCCGCACCCGGGGGGTACGCGGGTCAGTGGGCCGTCCGGCCCGCTGCGGACCTCGGGGTCGTTCCGGGTGGATTGGGGAGAGCAGATGACGGTCGCGAAGACGAGCGTTCTGGTTCTGGACTGTGCGGAACCCGAGGTGCTGGCGGAGTTCTACGCCGGTCTGCTGGACGCGGAGGCCCGGACCGGGGCCAATCCGGATTTCGTGGAGATCGTGGGGCAGCAGGGCGTCTTCATGGCCATCCGCCGCGACCACGGTTACGCGCCGCCCAGCTGGCCGCGCCCGGACGACTCGCAACAAGCCCACCTGCGGATCCTGGTGGAACGCGGTGACATGGACGAGGCGGAGCGCGAGGCCGTGAGTCTGGGCGCGCGGCCCGTGGACACCAAGGACAACAGCGGACCGCGCGACGAGCGCGTGTACTCCGACCCGGCCGGGCACTCCTTCACGCTGGCCCACCGCTTCGCCCCGGGGTGGGGGGGGGGGGGGGGGGGGGGGTGCGGGGGGGGGTGGGGGGGGGGGGGAAGGGGTTCGGGGGGCCGTCGGCGGTCTGGGCGGGTGCAGGGAAAGGGAAGGGGGGGGTTA
>NZ_JBWKLQ010000002.1:531306-840464 GCF_056429965.1 Streptomyces sp. NPDC046122
CGCCTCCTAGCAGAGCGCCGCCTCCCCCCCCCCCCCCCCCCCCCCCCCCCCCCCCACCTCCCCCCCCCCCCCCCCCTCCCCCCCCCCCCCCCCCTCCCCCCTCCCCCCCCCCCCCCCCTCCCCCCCCCCCCCCGGGGCGCCTTCGACGGCGCGGCGCAGGGGTCCGGACGGCCGCCGGCGGTCCGGACGGCCGCCGGCAACGGGCCGGGCGGGTTCACAGCTCGCGCAGCGCCGGGAGCAGCGTCTTCTCCGCCCAGTCGATGAAGGGCCGCTGGTGGTCGCCGCCGACCTGGACCAGCGCGATCTCGGTGAAGCCGGCCTCGGCGTACGGCCGTACCGCCTCGACGAACGTCTCCACGTCCGCGCCGCACGGGATGGACGCGGCGACGTCCTCGGGCCGTACGAACCGGGTGGCTCCGGCGAAACCGGAGGGGCCGGGCAGCTCGGAGTTGACCTTCCAGCCGCCACCGAACCAGCGGAACTGCTCGTGGGCCCGCGCGACCGCCGCGTCCCGGTCGGGGTCGAAGCAGACGGGCAGCTGGCCGATGCGCGGCTTTCCACCGCCTCCGTTGCGGTCGAAGGCCTCCAGGAGCTCGCTCCGGGGCTCGGTGGCGATGACCAGGTCGCCGAGACGGCCGGCGAGCGCGCAGGAGCGCTCGCCGGAGACGGCGATCCCGATCGGCGGCGGTGGATCGGGCAGGTCCCAGAGCCTGGCGTTCTCCACGTCGTAGTGCGCGCCGTGGTGGCTCACGTCGCCGCCGGCGAACAGCGCGCGGATGATCTCCACGGCTTCCTCCAGCATCTCCAGGCGGACGTGCGCGGCGGGCCAGCCCGCGCCGACGACGTGCTCGTTGAGGTTCTCGCCGGAGCCGAGGCCGAGCCGGAACCTGCCCTCGGACAGCAGGTGCATCGTCGCCGCCTTCTGGGCGACGACGGCGGGGTGGTAGCGGACCGTCGGACAGGTCACGTACGTCATGAGGGGGATGCGGGAGGTGGCCTGGGCCGCGGCGCCCAGCACGCTCCACGCGTAGGGGGCGTGCCCCTGCTCGGTGAGCCACGGCGCGTAGTGGTCCGAGGTCACGGAGAAGTCGAAGCCGGCCCGTTCGGCGGCGACCACGTGGTCGACCAGGTCACGGGGTCCGGCCTGCTCGGTCATCATCGTGTATCCGATTTGCACCATGAACGGCGGGTTGCCGATCACCCCGCGGCGAAACATCCGCCCCGCCGGCCGCAACGGGATGCGGCCCGTATGGCCAAAGGGGCCCCGCGGCGCATTACGATTTCCGCCCATGGGGGGACGGCGGCGATCCCGCACCGGGCGCACCAGGCGCATGGGACGTCCCACGGCGCTGCTGAGCGCCGTGGCGACGCTCCTCGCCGCGCTCTTCGTCTGTCTGGGGATCAGTTCCGACTCCCGGGACGATCACGGGTCCGACGGTGTCGGGAGTGTGACCGCCGTGACGGCCGTCCCCTCCGCGCGGGGCGGACCCGCGTACGTCTGCCCGTACGACTCGCCGCACTGCGGCGTCTTCCCGCACCTGTCCCCCGCCGTGCTCACCGTGCCGCCGCCGGCCACGCCGGTCGCCGCCGAGCCGCAGCCCTTCGCGCCGCCGTCCGCCGCCGGGCCGGCGCGCGGCTCGGGCATATTCGCCCGGGCGCCGGGACGCCATGTCCTTCAGGTGATGCGGACGTAGCCGGGACGCCCGCTCCCCGCCACTTGTCTCCGCGACCCCACACACTTTCAGCAGCACGAAGGACTCACACCATGGCTTCCAACAAGACCGCCAACGCGTCACGCAAGGCCCGAATAGAGGAGATGCGCCGCGCTGAGCAGGCCCGCGAGCGCAGGAACCGTTTCCTCGTGATCGGCATCAGCTCGGTCGTCGTGCTCGGCCTGGTCGGGTTCGGCTCGTTCGTCCTCCTCCAGGAGTCGGAGGAGCAGGACAGGAAGACCGCCCTGGCCAAGGCGCCCGTGAAGCAGGAGAAGTCCTGGGACGCGAAGAAGCTGGGACGCGACCACGTCACGAAGGACGTCTCGTACCCGATGACTCCGCCGGTGGGCGGCGACCACTCCCAGGTCTGGATGAACTGCGAGGGTGACGTCTACAAGAAGGAGATCCCCAAGGTCAACGCGGTGCACTCGCTCGAGCACGGCGCGGTGTGGGTGACCTACAACGACAAGGCGGCCGACGCGGACGTCGAGAAGCTCGCCGAGAAGGTGGGCAAGACCCCGTACTCGCTGATGAGCCCGGTCAAGGACCAGACGGGTGCGCTCATGCTCAGCGCGTGGGGCAAGCAGGTGACGGTGGACAGTGCCGCCGACCCGCGGGTCGACCAGTTCTTCACGAAGTACGTGCAGGGGCCGCAGACGCCCGAGCCCGGCGCGGCGTGCACGGGCGGAATGGCCCAGTGATGACGCGTGCGTACTGGGCGGCCGTCACGGCCGTCGTAATCGCGCTGCTCTTCGCCGCGGGGGCCGTCACGGTCGCCGCCGGGAGCGGGAGCGGGGACGGCGACCGCGGTGGTTCGGCGGCGTCCCGTACGCCCGCCGAGGGCTCCGCGGACGCGGGGTTCGCCCGGGACATGTCCGTGCACCACCAGCAGGCGGTGGAGATGTCGTTCATCGTGCGCGACCGCACGAAGGACGAGGACGTGCGCAGGCTGGCGTACGACATCGCCAACACCCAGGCGAACCAGCGGGGCATGATGCTCGGCTGGCTCGACCTGTGGGGCCTGCCGAAGGTCTCCTCCGACGAGCCGATGGCCTGGATGGCCCGCGGCGGCTCGGGGCACGGCGGGCACGGTGCCCACGGGTCCCACGAGGCGCGGGACGGGTCGCTGATGCCCGGCATGGCGACCAGGACCGACCTGGCGAAGCTCCGCGAGGCGGACGGCGAGCAGGCGGAGATCCTCTTCCTGCGGCTGATGACCGCCCACCACAAGGGCGGCGTCACGATGGCGAAGGGCTGCGCCGAGCGGTGCGAGGTGGGGCCGCAGAGGTCCCTGGCCCAGGGCATGGCCGACGCCCAGGAGTCGGAGATCGCGCTGATGGCCGATCTGCTCAAGGAGCGGGGCGCCGCCCCGCGTCCCTGACCGGGGCCGGCCGTCCGGCCGCCAGGACCGCCCCTACCACCGCGTCCGGGCGGTCCAGCATCACCAGGTGGCCGGCGGGCTCGGCCACCTCGAAGCGGGCGCCCAGGGTGCTCGCGAGGCCGCGCTGCCGTTCGAGCCAGCGCGACGCGCCGCGTCCGCCGCCGCCGTCGTACGCCGCCAGGACCGTGACCGGGACGCCGTCCGGCAGGGGGTGGCGCGCGCGCAGGGCGAGGAGCCCGGCGGCGACGGCCCGGTAGTGGGTGTTCTCCCGCAGCGCTCCGCGCAGGACGCGGGAGGTGCGGTAGCAGCGGCGTACGAGCGGGGCGGGGGCCGGGTCGTCGCACGGGCCGCCCGCGGGGTGCGCGCGGCCGGCGCGGACCGCCGCGCGGCGTGCGAGCGGTCCGAGCGCCGCGGGGAGCCCGGCGGCGGACAGGGCCGTGCCGAGCGCCCGCGTCGCGGCGGTGCGCAGGGCGGGGGCGGCGGGCGTGCGCGCGTGTTCCTCGACGCTGGAGTCGACGAGTACGACGGAGGCCGTACGGGCGGGATGCAGACGGGCGAACGCCTCCGCGTGGAACCCGGCGAGCGAGTGCCCCACGACGGTGACGGGTGCGCCGCGCGGGGGCAGCGCGAGCGCGTCGAGCACCGCGGCGATGCGGTGCGCCTCGCCCTCGGCGGTGGGCGGCGTACCGGCGGGAGCCGGAGCGCTCAGGCCGTGGCCGGGACGGTCGAACCGCACGACCGTGCGCGAGGGCGCGAGCAGTGCCACCACGGGGTCCCAGTCGAACCAGCTCATGCCGAGCCCGGCGCTCAGCACGCACACCGGCCCGTCGCCCTCCACGACCACGTGGTGCGCCGCGCCGCCGATGCTCAGGAAACGTCCGGTCGAGGTCACTCGTACAGCTTCTCGCGCGCCACCGACATCGCCAGCACGACGAGCCAGACCGCCGCGATCAGTACCTGGAGCCGCTGCCCGGCCCCCAGGAGCCAGGTGCCGCCGCCGGCCTCGAAGGCGGCGATGGAGGACAGGGTCCAGACGGTGGCCGCCAGTTCGGCCGCCGCGAGGAACGGTCCGGTACGGGCGAGGAGCGACCGGCGGTCGTGGCGGCGGCGCGCCGCGACGGTCAGCGCGACGACGCCCACGACCGCCGCGGTCGACGCGACGCTGCTGCTCCACGTGTGCGCCGCGTGGGTCACCGGAACGAGTCCGGCCGCCTCGCGGGCCGCGCAGGCCGCGTCCGCGGTCGTCGCGCAGCTCATCGGCAGCCGGGAGTCGGCGGCGGTCGCGGCGCCGAAGAGGGCGAGCGCCGCCCAGCCGGTGACGTCCCACAGCCCGCGCGGGCGGTACGCGGCGAAGGCCCACAGCGCGCCCGCGAGGATCAGCAGGCCCGCCGTGAGGTCGGTGGCCCGGAAGAGGCCGCCGAACGGCTGGTCCCTGGCGGCCAGTTCGCTCACGTACGTGCGCAGGGGGTCGAGGCCGGTCGCGAGGACGGCTTCGAGCACCCAGGCGGTGTACGCGACGGCGCCGAGCAGGAGGAGGACGGCGACGGGCCGGGCACCGCGGAGAAACGCAATCGGCATAGTGGGGTGAACGCTACTTCGACGCGCCGGAGCCCCCGCACGCGGCTACCGGTACCCGCAGTCTCCCTGCCGCCCGACGCGGCCCACCGGATGCGGGTGGGGTTCAGCCCGGACGTCATGAAGTTCGAGGACGCCGTCTGGACCGGCCCGGTCACGGGATCCGGCCGGCGGGTACCGGCTCCCCCAGGACATAGCGTCAGACAGACGATTAGACTGGGCGCGTGCCTCAACTACGCCTCGCTCTCAATCAGATCGACTCGACCGTCGGCGACCTGGCCGGCAACGCCGCATCGATCGTCCACTGGACCCGGCACGCCGCCGAGCAGGGCGCCCACCTCGTGGCGTTCCCCGAGATGGCGCTGACCGGCTACCCCGTCGAGGACCTCGCGCTGCGGTCGTCCTTCGTCGAGGCGTCGCGCGAGGCCGTGCGCGCGCTGGCGGCACGCCTCGCCGAGGAGGGCTTCGGGGAGATCCCCGTCGTCGTCGGCTACCTCGACCGCTGCGAGAAGGCCCAGCCGCGCTACGGCCAGCCCGCCGGCGCCCCGCAGGACGCCGCCGCCGTGCTGCACCGCGGCGGGGTCGCGCTGTCCTTCGCCAAGCACCACCTGCCGAACTACGGCGTCTTCGACGAGTTCCGGTACTTCGTGCCGGGCGACTCGCTGCCCGTCGTCCGGGTGCGCGGCGTCGACGTGGCTCTCGCCATCTGCGAGGACCTCTGGCAGGACGGCGGCCGCGTCCCGGCCGCCCGGTCCGCCGGGGCCGGTCTGCTGGTCTCGATCAACGCCTCGCCGTACGAGGTCCACAAGGACGACAGCAGGCTCGAACTGGTCCGCAAGCGCGCCCAGGAGGCGGGCTGCACCACGGCCTACGTCGCGATGATCGGCGGCCAGGACGAGCTGGTCTACGACGGAGACTCGATCGTCTGCGACCGGAACGGCGACGTCGTCGCCCGGGCCCCCCAGTTCTCCGAGGGCAGCATGCTGCTCGACCTGGACCTGCCCGCGGCCGCTCCGGCCGCCGAGGCGCCGACCGGAGTCGTCGACGACGGGCTGCGCATCGACCGCGTGATCCTCTCCGAGGACCCGGTGCCCGCGTACGAGCCCGAGCTGACCGGCGGCTACGCCGAGCGCCTGGAGGACGAGGAGGAGGTGTACTCGGCGCTGGTCGTGGGCCTGCGCGCGTACGCCGCCAAGAACGGCTTCGACAAGGTCCTGGTCGGTCTCTCCGGCGGCATCGACTCGGCGCTCGTAGCCGCGATCGCCTGCGACGCGCTGGGCGCGCGGAACGTGTACGGCGTGTCCATGCCGTCGAAGTACTCCTCGGACCACTCGAAGGACGACGCGGCCGAACTGGCGCGGCGTACCGGACTGAACTACCGGACCGTCGCCGTCGAGCCGATGTTCGACGCGTACATGGACGCCCTCGGCCTGACCGGGCTGGCCGAGGAGAACCTCCAGTCGCGGCTGCGCGGCACGACGCTGATGGCCATCTCCAACCAGGAGGGCCAGATCGTGCTCGCGCCGGGCAACAAGTCGGAGCTGGCGGTGGGCTACTCGACGCTCTACGGCGACTCGGTGGGCGCGTACGGGCCCATCAAGGACGTCTACAAGACGTGGATCTTCGCGCTCGCCCGGTGGCGGAACAAGGCGGCCGAGGAGCGCGGCCAGGTCCCGCCGATCCCGGAGAACTCGATCTCCAAGCCGCCGAGCGCGGAGCTGCGGCCGGGGCAGGTCGACACGGACTCGCTGCCGGACTACGAGGTCCTGGACGGGATCCTGGAGCGGTACGTCGACCAGGACCAGGGCCTGGAGGCGATCGTGGCCGCCGGTTTCGACCGGGAGCTGGTGGCGAAGACGATCCGGATGGTCGACAAGGCGGAGTACAAGCGCCGGCAGTACCCGCCGGGCACGAAGATCTCCGCGAAGGGCTTCGGCAAGGACCGCCGCCTGCCGATCACCAACCGCTGGCGCGAGTCGGGCTGACGCCGGGGACCCGGGCGTCCGGTCCGGCGCCGGCCGCGGGCGTCCGGGGCCGGGCGGCGGGCTCGGTCAGCCCGCCGTGTCGTGCGCCGGTTCGCGGGCCGGGGCCGCCGCCTCGCCCGAGGCGACCACGCGGGAGCGGGACGAGGCCGGAGCGCGGTCCAGGAGGCCGGCCGTCACCGCGACGGCGAGGCCCGTGACCGCCAGCACCGATCCGACCAGAGTCGGGCTCGTCCAGCCCCATCCCGCGGCGATCGCCGAGCCGCCGAGCCAGGCCCCGCCCGCGTTCGCGAGGTTGAACGCGGAGTGGTTGGAGGCGGAGGCCAGCGTCGGGGCGTCCTTGGCCTTGTTCATGACCAGCATCTGGAGCGGCGTGGTGGTCATGAAGCCGACCGCGCCCAGCACCACCACGGTGATCAGCGCCGCCCACTGCACGTGCACCGTGTAGTTGAAGGCCAGGAGCACGAGCGCGAGGGCGCCCAGCGAGCCGTACAGGGTGGGCCGCAGGGCCCGGTCGGTCAGGGGGCCCGCCGCCAGGGCGCCCAGCGTCATGCCGATGCCGAAGAGGGCCAGGACGACGGTGACCGAGGACGCGCCGAAGCCCATGACCTCGGTGGTCATCGAGGCCAGGTAGGAGTACACCGCGAAGACGCCGGCGAAGCCGAAGACGGCGGTGAGCAGGCCGAGCAGGACCTGACGGTTGCCGAGGGTGCGCAGTTCACGGCGTACGCTCTGCCGCTCGTCCAGCGGCACGTACGGCACCAGGCGGGCCAGCGCCGCCATCGCCACCAGCCCGATCGCCGCCACCACCAGGAACGTCGCCCGCCATCCGAGGTGCTGGCCGAGCAGCGTCGCGGCCGGTACGCCGACGATGTTGGCGACCGTCAGGCCCAGGAACATCGTCGCGACGGCCCGCGCCTGCCGTCCGTCCGCGACCAGCCGCGCCGCGACCACCGCGCCGACGCCGAAGAACGCGCCGTGCGGCAGCCCGGCGAGCACCCGCCCCGCCACCAGCCAGCCGAACCCGGGGGCGAGGGCGGAGGCGAGGTTGCCGACCGTGAACAGGGCCATGAGCAGGAGCAGCATGCGCTTGCGGGGTATGCGCGAGCCGAGCGCGGTGAGCAGCGGGGCTCCGATCACCACGCCGATCGCGTACGCCGACACGAGGTGGCCCGCGGTGGGCACCGAGGTGCTCAGATCGTCCGCGACGTTGGGCAGCAGGCCCATCATCACGAACTCGGTCGTGCCGATGCCGAAGGCGCTGACGGCGAGGGCGAGCAGGGCTACGGGCCGGGGCGGCCTGGGCATGGAGGGACCTTTTCAGTGGCTGGGGGCGCGGGCGAGTACGTTCCCGTACTGAACAAAGTCTCTCAGGTGAAATGTTCCACGGCGTGAACGCGGGGTTGCGAGCGGGCGCGCCCGGTGCCCCGACCGGTGCGGCGGCCGTCGTCAGAGCGCGACGCGGGCCGCGATCGGCAGGTGGTCGCTGCCCGTCTCCGGCAGGGCCCACGACGACACCGGCTTGATCCCCTTGACCATGATCTGGTCGATCCGCGCCATCGGGAACGACGCCGGCCAGCTGAAGCCGAAGCCGTCGCCCGCCGCACCCTGCGTGGACCGCATCTGCGAGGTGACGGCGTTCAGGGCGCGGTCGTTCATGGTGCCGTTGAGGTCGCCCAGCAGGACGACCCTCTCGACGGGTTCGCGGGCGATCGCCTCGCCCAGCGCGTCCGCGCTGTCGTCGCGCTGCCCGGCCGTGAAGCCGGCGTTGACCTTGAGCCGTACCGAGGGCAGGTGGGCGACGTACACGGCGACGTCGCCCGCCGGGGTCGCCACCGTGGAGCGCATCGCGCGCGTCCAGCCCATCTTGATGTCGACGGGCCCGGTGCCGGTCATGGGGTGCTTGCTCCAGAGGCCGACCGTGCCCTGCACCGAGTGGTACTTGTACGTGCCGGAGAGGGCCTCCTCGTAGACCGGGACCTCGCTGGCCTTCAGTTCCTGGAGCGCCACCACGTCCGCGCCCGAGTCGGCCAGCTCACGGGCCGTTCCCCCGGGGTCGGCGTTGTCGGCCTTCACGTTGTGGGTGGCGACCGTGAGATCACCGCCGGGACCGGCCTTGTCGGTGAGCAGGCCGCCGAAGAGATTCAGCCAGACCACGGCCGGGAGCAGCAGGGCGACCGCCGCGGTCGCCGAACGGCGCAGCAGGGCGCCGGCCAGCAGAAGGGGGATGCCGAGGCCCAGCCAGGGGAGGAAGGTTTCCGTGAGACTGCCGAGGTTGCCGATCGCGTTGGGGATCTGCGCGTGCAGGACCATCAGGAGGGTGAGCAGCACCGCGCACAGCGCGAGCAGGATGCCGCGCCGCCAGATGCCGCGGTCGTGGCGCAGGCCGGTGAGGCGGTGCAGGAGGCGGGATCCCGGACGCCCGGGTCCTGAGCTGCCGTTCCCCGTGTCCGTCATGTACGCCTGCGCCATTCCGCTGCCCTCACTGACTGCCTTGCCGTGCACACCGCCCCGCCCCGTCTGACCCTAGGGGATGGCCGGTGTCTTTCCCGGCCGCCGGGACACGACGGCCGTACTGCCACGAGGACGACACCGGCGCCGTGCGGGGTTCCGGCTCGGGCGCGTCGGAGGAACGCTGTGACGAAACGCGCACAAACCAGCCAGTGTGTGCGGACCGACGCGGGTCCCCACTTCCCGTGAGCGCCGCCGGGATGCCACCATGGACGTGGTCCGGGGACGCCGTCAGGGCGCCTCGAGATTTCGAAGGAGCCGTTGGTCATGACGCTTCAGGCTGCCCAGAAGACATCCGCCGACAGCAGCAAGGCGCTGTACGGCGGCACGGGCACTCGCCGCATCACCGTCCACGACATCGCCGCCGCCAAGGAGCGCGGTGAGAAGTGGCCCATGCTCACCGCGTACGACGCGATGACCGCCTCCGTCTTCGACGAGGCCGGCATCCCGGTCATGCTCGTCGGCGACTCCATGGGCAACTGTCACCTCGGATACGAGACCACCGTGCCCGTCACGATGGACGAGATGACGCTGCTGTCCGCCGCTGTCGTACGGGGCACCAAGCGCGCCCTGATCGTCGGCGACCTCCCCTTCGGCTCGTACCAGGAAGGCCCGGTGCAGGCCCTGCGCAACGCCACCCGGCTGATCAAGGACGCCGGGGTGGGCGCCGTGAAGCTGGAGGGCGGCGAGCGCTCGCACGCCCAGACCGAGCTGCTGGTGAAGGCCGGCATCCCGGTGATGTCGCACCTCGGGCTGACGCCGCAGTCCGTGAACACCATGGGCTACCGGGTGCAGGGACGCAGCGACGAGGCCGCGCACCAGCTGCTGCGGGACGCGAAGGCGGCGCAGGACGCCGGCGCCTTCGCGCTCGTGCTGGAGCTCGTACCGGCCGAGCTGGCCGCCGAGGTGACGCGCTCGCTGCACATTCCGACCGTCGGCATCGGCGCCGGGCCGGACACGGACGCACAGGTCCTCGTCTGGACCGACATGGCGGGCCTGACGGGCGGCAAGGTGCCGCGCTTCACCAAGCAGTACGCGAACCTGCGGCAGACCCTCGGGGACGCGGCGAAGGCGTTCGCCGGCGACGTCGTCGGCGGAACGTTCCCGCAGGAGGAACACACCTTCCACTAGTCATATCGAAGCCACTGCCGCACCACGGACAGCCCGCCGACATCCCCCATCGGCGGGCTGTCGGCGTACGCGGGGCGGAGGCCGGGCTCGGGCGGAGACCGGTTCTGTCGGCGGGCCGCAGGCGGTCTGTCGGTCGTCTGTCGGCGCGTTGTCAGTGGCGGCTGCTCTCATGGTCGGCATGACGCGATTCGACAAGAGCCCCACAGGCGGCGCGGCCAACGCCGTCGAGGTAAGGGGACTGGTCAAGCACTACGGCGAGACCAAGGCACTGGACGGCGTGGACCTGGACGTACGGGAAGGCACCGTGCTCGGTGTCCTCGGACCCAACGGCGCCGGCAAGACCACCCTCGTACGCTGCCTGTCCACCCTGGTCCAGCCGGACGCCGGCACGGCCGTGGTGGCCGGGTACGACGTGGTGAAGCAGCCCCGGCAGCTTCGCCGCACCATAGGTCTGACCGGGCAGTACGCCTCGGTCGACGAGAAGCTCGCGGGCTGGGAGAACCTCTACATGATCGGGCGGCTGCTCGATCTGTCCCGCAAGGACGCGCGCCGGCGCGCGGACGAACTGCTGGAGCGGTTCTCCCTCACCGAGGCCGCGAAGAAGCCGGTGATGCAGTACTCCGGCGGCATGCGGCGGCGCCTCGACCTGGCGGCGTCCATGATCGGGCAGCCCGCCGTGCTCTACCTGGACGAGCCGACGACCGGACTCGACCCGCGCACCCGCAACGAGGTGTGGGACGAGGTGAAGCGGATGGTGGGCGAGGGGGTCACCGTCCTGCTCACCACCCAGTACATGGAGGAGGCCGAGCAGCTCGCGAGCCAGCTGACGGTCATCGACCGCGGCCGCGTGATCGCGGGCGGCAAGGTCGACGAGCTCAAGGCGAAGGTCGGCGGCCGCACGCTGGAGGTCCGTCCGGCCGACCCGGCCCTGCTGCCCGCGATGGCGCGGGCGCTGGCCGACGCGGGGCTCGACGGCATCGCCGGCGCGCAGGTCGACGCGGGCGAGGGCCTGCTGTACGTCCCGATCCTCAGCGACGAGCAACTGACCGCCGTGGTCGGCCTGCTGGGCGCGCGAGGCTTCGGCATCGCGCACATCGGCACCCATCTGCCCAGCCTGGACGAGGTGTTCCTGGCCATCACGGGCGAGAAGACGAGCGACGCGGCGGCCGGGTCCGCCCAGTCCGCCGACGACGACAAGCACGAGGAGGTCGCGGCATGAGCGCGGCGACAGTGACCCCACCGGCGACGGCGCCGACGGCCGTGAAGTCGGACGGCGGCGAGGGGCGGATCGGCCTGCGGGCCAATCTGCGGCACATCGGCGCGCTCGCCCGCCGCAACACGCTGCAGATCAAGCAGGATCCGCAGTCGATGTTCGACGTGCTGCTGATGCCGATCGTCTTCACCCTGCTCTTCGTCTTCGTCTTCGGCGGCGCGGTCGCGGGCAACGGCAAGCAGGACGAGTACGTCAGCTACCTGGTCCCCGGCCTGATGGCGATGATGGGCCTGAACGTCTCCATGGCGGTCGGCACCGGCATCAACGAGGACTTCCAGAAGGGGGTGATGGACCGGTTCCGCACCATGCCGATCGCCCGGTCCTCCGTCCTCATAGCGAAGATCGTCGTCGAGGTCGGCCGGATGATGGTCGCCTTCGCGATCCTGCTGGCCGTGGGCTTCATGCTCGGCATGTCGGTCCAGACGTCTGCGCTGCACGTGCTCGGCGCGGTGGGGCTGTCGCTCCTCTTCGGCGCCTCGCTGATGTGGATCTTCATCGTCATCGGACTGTCCGTGAAGACGGCGCAGGCCGTGCAGGGCATGGCGATGCTCGTGCTCATGCCGCTGCAGTTCGGCTCCTCGATCTTCACCCCGCCGTCGACGATGCCGGGCTGGCTCCGGACCTTCACCGACTACAACCCGCTTTCGAGCCTCGCCGACGCGGCGCGCGGGCTGTTCATCGGCGGGCCGGTCGCCCGCGACGTGTGGATGGTGCTGGCCTGGGCCGTGGCCATCACACTGGTGACCGCGCCGCTGGCGATCTCGAAGTTCCGCAAGAAGACCTGACCCGCTCGCCGGCCGCCTCAGCGGTCGAGGAGGGCGACGGCCTGCTCCAGCGTCAGGCCGTCGCCCTCGGCGTACGCCGCCTCGAACGCGGCGTCGCCCAGCACGGCACGGGCCGCCGCCTCGGCGTCCGCCACCGACTCGCGCTCCTGGCTGGTGGAGTAGTGACCGCGCGGCAGCAGCGCCCGGTATCCGCCGAGCAGCCGCGCGGCGTCCCGGGCCCGGTCGTGGCCGCCCTGACCGGCCAGGGCGCGGGCCGCCGTCATCAGGTGGACCGCCGGCATCTGCGGGGCGACCATGCGGGCCAGCGGCTCGCGCGCCCACTCCAGGGCGTGCCGGGCCCGGTCGAGCGCCTCGTCGTACCGGCCGTCCAGGTTGTCCATCCAGGCGAGGACGCCGATGACGAAGCCCTCGAAGATGGCGAGGTTGGACTGGTTGAAGGAGCGGCGCATCAGCTCCATGTGCTCCCGGCCCTCGCCGGTGCGGCCGGTGCGGCCGAGCCACATCGCGAGGAACAGGCGGGCGGCGGGCTCCGACTCGTGCCCCTGGTGTTCGACCTTGGCGAGGATGGCGCGCAGCATCGGCTCGGCCACCTCGCCGTCGCCCGACTCCACCAGTACGCCCGCAAGCCGGGTGCGCAGCAGCATCACCTGGGTCTGCGCGCCGAGGCCCACCGCCCGGCCGATCGCCGCGTGGTAGTCCTCGGCGGCGAGGGCGAACTCGCCCTTGCGCTCACGGGACTCGGCGCGCGCGGCGAGGGCCTCGGCCTCCCCCCAGGCGTCGCCGAGCCGGGCGAAGATCTCCAGGCTCTCGTCGGCGTCGCGGCTCGCGTCGCCCGCCCACTCGGTCCGGTTCGCCAGCAGGTTGGCCCGTAGCTGCAGCGCCATGGCCAGCTCCCAGACGTAGCCGTACTCCCGGCAGGCGCGCACGGTCTCGTCGACGACCTCGTGCAGCTGTCCCGGCGTGCCGGTCAGCATGACGGCGTAGAACCACAGCGTCCCCGGGACGCGGCAGGTCTGCGGCAGGCCGGGCCGGTAGACGTCGACGACGCTGCGCAGCCAGGCCGTCGCCTCCTCGCCGGTCCACTGGTCGAGTTCGTGGTTCATGCTCGACAGGTGGATGAGCCAGGCGCCCCTTCTGGCCTCCAGCAGTTGCTCGGGAGACATGGGCGGCGGCGCGTCCGTGCACCGCTCGTACAGGGCGGGCGCGGGAGCGGCCGGCGGGGCGAAGGGGTCGGGGCCCAGCTCGGCTGCGGCGCGCGACCAGTGGCGGGCGTCGCCGCGCAGACCGCGGATCGTCCAGTACCAGGCCAGCGAGTGGACGAGGCAGAGCGCCTCGTGCTCGTCGCGGGCGGCGACGGCACGGCGCAGGGCGGTGCGCAGGTTCTCGTACTCGACCTCCAGGCGGCTGAAGCACGCCAGCTGTTCGCGCCCGCGCAGCAGGGGTTCCATGCGGCGGGCGACCTCGCGGAAGTGGACGAGGTGGCGGTGTTCGGCGGCGGTGCGCTCCCCCGCCTCGTCGAGGCGCTCGGCGGCGTACTCGCCCACGGTCTCCAGCAGGCGGTAGCGCATGGCGCCGTCGCCCGAAGGGGCCGCGACCACCAGCGACTTGTCGACCAGCGAGCCGAGCAGGTCCAGCGCGCCGGGGCCGACCACCGCTTCCGCGGCGGGCAGGTCGCAGCCGCCGGCGAAGACGGACAGGGCGCGCAGGGCCGCGCGCTCCTCCTCGTCCAGCAGGTCCCACGACCAGTCGACGACCGCCCGCAGTGTCTGCTGGCGCGGCAGCACGGTGCGGCTGCCGCCGGTCAGGAGCCGGAACCGGTCGTCGAGGCGGTCCGCGATCTGACGCGAGGTCAGCACCCGCAGGCGGGCGGCGGCCAGTTCGATGGCCAGCGGCATGCCGTCGAGGCGGCGGCAGATCTCCGCGGCGGCGTCCGGGTCGTCCTCGATGCGGAAGCCGGGGCGGGCGGCCGCGCCGCGGTCGGCCAGGAGGCGCAGGGCCATGGGGTCGGGCAGCGGTTCCACGGGCCGGACGACCTCGCCGGGGACGCCGAGCGGTTCGCGGCTGGTGGCGAGTACGGTCACGCCGGGACAGCGGGCCAGCAGTTCCTCGGCGAGGCGGGCGGCGGCGTCGATCACGTGCTCGCAGTTGTCGAGCAGGATCAGCATGCGGCGGCGGGCGCAGTGCTCGACGAGACGTACGAGCGGGTCGTCGCCGTGCCGGTCCGCGGCCCGCAGCTCCTCGGCGCCGGCGCCGCGCAGCACGGTCTCGCGTGCGCCCAGCGCGACGAGCACGGCCTCGGGGACGGTGTCGGGGTCTTCCACGGGGGCGAGTTCCGCCAGCCAGGTGCCGTCCCGCCAGGCGGCGTTCGCGGCCTCGGCCGCTTCGGCCGCCTCCTGCGAGAGCCGGGTCTTGCCGGCGCCGCCGGGGCCCAGCAGGGTGACGAGGCGGGCGCTCGCCAGGTCGGCGGTGATGGCCTCGATGTCGTTCTCGCGGCCTACGAAGGAGGTGAGGCGGGCCCGGAGGTTGCCGTGCGGGGGGCTTGCGGCGGCTTGGGTCTGCCGGGTGGCTTCAGCGGTGCCTTGCCCTTGCTGTGCCGGGGCCTTGGGGGCGGTGACGTGCCGGGGCGTCTCCTCGGGCGCCGACCGCTCCGGCACCACTGCGGACCCTGCGGCGTGGTTGCGTTCGACACCCTGCGGGGAGCGCCCCCGCACGCCTCCTCCCGCCACCGTCGAGCCTGCGGCGGCCTTGGAGGGTGACAGGAGGGCGGCGTGGAGGGCCTGGAGGCGTGGGGAGGGGTCCGCGCCCAGGCGGTGGGCCAGGTCGCGGCGGAGTGCGTCGTACGCCACCAGCGCCTGTGCCGTACGGCCCGTGTCGCGCAGGGCGCGCAGGCGCAGGAGCTGGAGCGGTTCGTCGATCGGATGGTCGTCGCAGAGCGCCGCGAGTTCCGGCAGGGTCTCCTCCGCCCGCCCGAGGGCCAGCAGCGCGGACAGCCGGGCGCGGCGGGCCGCCAGGCGCCGGGCCTCCCACCGGGCCGCTTCCGCCGTACGGTCGGGCAGGCCGGCCAGCGCCGGGCCCTGCCACAGCTCCAGCGCCTCGCCGAGCAACTCCGCCGCCTTGCCCGGATCACCGGCCTCCAGCGCCCGCGCGCCCTCCCCCGCCAACCGTTCGAAGCGGTACAGGTCGATGTCCTCCGGGTCGGCGCACAGCCGGTAGCCGCCGTCGGCGGAGGCGATCGCGGCGTGGCCCAGGGCTCGGCGCAAGCGGCCGACCAGGGCCTGGAGGGCGCCGGTCGTGTCGGCCGGCGGGTCGCCGTTCCACACCTCGTCGGTCAGGGCGCCCGCCGTGACCGTGCGCCCCGGCCGCAGCGCCAGGACCGTCAGCAGGGCGCGCAGGCGCGCTCCGCCGACGGCGACGGGGCTTCCGTCGTCGCGAAGTGCCTGGGTGGGGCCGAGGATGCGATAGCGCACGGGTCTATTCTCCGGGACGTGCGGACGCGGGGCCGCCGCCGGGCGGCGTCTCCAGGCCGATCAGGACGCCGGTTTCGATGCGGCGCTGGCCGCGCCCCTCGCGGGCCGGCCAAGTCTCCTCGCCGAACCCTTTCGGGCAGGTCTCGACGGGCCGCAGCCACCGCTCTACCGGCACCGGCTCGTACGAGAGCGACGTCCCGGTGTACCCCTCGACGACGATGTGGAGGGAGCGGACCGTGCCCACGGTCTCGGGCACGTCGTTCGGGCCCGGTCCGTGCGTCTCGACGGCGAGGAGTCCGACGAGCGGGCGGGCGGGGCGCTCCCGGCCGTACAGCGCGGTGACGCCCGGGCCGCTCACCAGGCCGCCGTCCGCCGGTTCCAGCTCGCTCAGGCTGTCCTGCCAGCCGGGCGGTAAGTCCTCCGCATCCCGCAGGGACAGCCGCCACCGCACCTCGTCGCCCACCGGGAACGGCTCCCCGCAGCACTCCATCTGCCAGCCGTCGTACATGATTCGCCAGAACGCCATGCATGCAGCTTCGCCGGAACCACCGGGGCCGCGCGAGACGTTTTCACAGTCCCGCCGGGTAGGCAGTAGGCAGTCCTGCTGCCCGGCCCGCCCCTGCCTCTGGAGATCCCCCTCATGACCACCGCCCTCACCCGTCGCGACCGGCGGATCAGTCCCGTCTTCCTCGGGATCGTCGCCGCCATGGCGGTTTCCGGCTGGGCGGTGTGGACGGAGTTCTCGGCGAGCACGGGCTTCGCCGTCTTCCTCTTCGTCACGTCCGCGTGGATCGTCTCGCTGTGTCTGCACGAGTACGCGCACGCCCGCACCGCGCTCCACGGCGGCGACATCTCCGTCGGCGCGAAGGGCTATCTGACCCTCAATCCGCTCAAGTACACCCATCCGCTGCTCAGCATCGTGCTGCCGGTGCTCTTCGTGATCATGGGCGGCATCGGCCTGCCTGGCGGCGCGGTCTTCATCGAGCGGGGCCGCGTCCGGGGGCGCTGGAAGCACAGCCTCATCTCGGCGGCGGGTCCGCTCACGAACGTGCTGTTCGCGGCGGTGTGCACGGCGCCGTTCTGGCTCGGCGCGACGGACGGCGTGCCGGACCCGTTCCTGTACGCGCTGGGATTCGTCGCACTGCTCCAGGTCACGGCCGCGATCCTGAACTTCCTGCCGGTGCCGGGCCTGGACGGCTACGGCGTGATCGAGCCCTGGCTCTCGCACCGGGTCCGCCGCCAGGTCGAGCCGCTCGCGCCGTTCGGGCTGCTGCTGGTCTTCGCCGTGCTGTGGATCCCCGAGGTCGGCGGGCTCTTCTTCGACACGGTCGACGCCGTGCTGCGGGGCCTGGGGGTCGACGACTGGCGGACGGGACTCTCGTACTACCGGTTCTGGGACGGCGACCCCGACCCCTCCCGGGTCAGCCCCTGACCGGGGCGCCGCGGTCGGCCTTCGCCCTGCGCACGTAGTACCAGGCCATGTTCGAGGCGACTCCGGCCAGCAGGATCCACACGACGCCGAGCCAGCTGCCCTGGACGAAGGACACCACCGCCGCGGCCACGGCGAGGAGGCAGACGAGGAGGGCGTACAGAGCGAGGCGGGGCATGGGGGGCGGCTCCTGTCGGGGGGAAAAGCTTTCCGTCCAGTGTCCACCATGCCCCGGCATCCGCTGTACGCCCGCTCCTACACGTCGGTCAGGCGCAGGCCGGCGTGGGCCTTGTAGCGGCGGTTCACCGAGATCAGGTTCGCGACCAGGGACTCCACCTGGTGGGCGCCCCGCAGCCGGCCCGCGAAGACGCCGCGCATGCCGGGGATGCGGGCCGCGAGTGCCTGCACGACGTCGGTGTCGGCGCGGGCCTCCCCCAGCACCATCACGTCGGTGTCGATCTCCTCGATCGCCTCGTCCTGGAGGAGGACGGCCGACAGGTGGTGGAACGCGGCCGTGACCCGCGAGTCCGGCAGCAGGGCGGCGGCCTGTTCGGCGGCGCTGCCCTCCTCCGGCTTCAGGGCGTACGCGCCCTTCTTGTCGAATCCGAGCGGGTTGACGCAGTCGACGACGAGCTTGCCGGCGAGCTCCTCGCGCAGCGCTTCGAGCGTCTTGGCGTGGCCCTCCCACGGCACGGCGACGATCACGATGTCGCTGCGCCGCGCGCACTGGGCGTTGTCCGCGCCCTCGACGCCGAGGCCCAACTCGTCGGCGGCGCTCCGCGCGCGCTCGGCGGCGCGGGATCCGATGATCACCTTCTGGCCGGCCCGGGCCAGCCGGTACGCGAGCCCGCGCCCCTGGTCGCCCGTCCCGCCGAGCACGCCGACGACGAGGCCGGACACGTCCGGCAGGTCCCAGGGATCCTTGGCTGCGGGCTTCTGCGCGCCGACGGGGCCGGCGGGGGTGCTGTCAGTCGAAGTCATGGGCCGACCCTACTTGCAGGTAGCACGCTCGTACGGGTGAGACCGAGGCATTCACCGCCGGCGCGCGCCGGAGGTGCGGCAGGATGCCGCCGCATGGATGCCGTACGTGTCGCCCTGCTGCGCGAAGTCCTCGACGGGACGCAGTGGCTGCCGGCCTCCCGGCGGTTCGCCGGGGCGCTGCGCTCTTCCGTCGTGCCGCAGGGCGGCGGGCTGCTGCTGGTGGGGACCGAGGCGTACGAGCCGTGGCACTTGGCGGCGCACCTCGTGGACGAGGCGGCGTGGTCCGGGCTCCCGGAACTCAATCCCACCCTGGTACGCCACCGGGTGCGGCCCGGGGAGCCGGCGCACCTGTCGGTCGGCCTCGGCAGGGTCGAGGCGGCGGGCCGGGGCGAGACGCTGCTCGTCGTGGCGCCGGAGCGGCCCGGGGCGGGACTGCTGGAGCGGGTGCACGACGCGCGGCGGGCCGGGGCGACCGTGCTGTCGCTGGACGGCGGGGACCGGGAGATCCGGGGGCTGGCGCACGAGGCGTTGTCCGTGCCGGCGGGCGGGGACGTGGACCTGGACACGGTGCAGCACCTGGTGAGTGCGGCGGCGGGCGAGAACAGCGTGCCGGCCCCCCGGGGGCGGCAGCGGCTGCGGGACCGCCTCTCCCACCTGGCCGACCAGCTGACGGCGCCGCCGCCGGGGCGGTGGTAGGGGCCGGGAGCCCCCGCGCCCCAGACGCGCGAGGCCGTCGGCCGGGCGCGCGTAAACCGGTTGCCCGGCGGGGCGGCCGCGCCGAGCATGGACGCTCGTGTCCCCGAAGCTTGCGGCGGTACTGCCGGACCTCGCCCCCTGGCGCTCCTCGCGCGACTTCCGCCTGCTGTTCGTGCAGGGTCTCGTCACGTACTTCGGCAGCTTCATGGCCATGATCGCGCTGCCTCTGCAGATCAAGGACCTCACCGACTCGCCGCTCGCCGTCGGCGCGATGGGCGCGGTGGAGCTGGTGCCGCTGGTCGTGTTCGGGCTGTACGGCGGCGCGCTGGCGGACTTCGCCGACCGGCGCAAGGTCATCCTGCTGAGCGAGGCCGGCCTGGGGGTGCTGGCCGGGCTGCTGCTCGTCAACGCGCTGCTGCCGGAGCCGTTGCTCTGGCCGCTCTACGTCGTCGCCGCCGGTGTCGCCGCCCTCGCCGGGCTCCAGCGCCCCGCGCTGGACTCCCTCATGGCGCGCATCGTGCCGCACGACCAGCTCACCGCCGCCGCGGCGCTGAACTCGCTGCGCTGGCAGACCGGTGCGATCGCCGGCCCCGCGGTCGCGGGCGTGGTCGTCGCCTACGCGGGGCATGCGACGGCGTACGGCGTCACGGTCGCCGGGTTCGCGGTGTCGGTCGCCCTGTGCGCGCGCCTGAGGGCCGCTCCGGCGTCGCACGACGCCCCCAGGCCCTCCCTGCGCGGCATCGCGGAGGGCGCGCGGTACGCGTGGAGCCGGCCGGTGCTGCTGGGGACGTACGCGGTCGACCTGGCCGCGATGTTCTTCGCGTTCCCGAACGCGGTCTTCCCGTTCCTCGCGGACGACCTCGACGCCGAGTGGGCTCTCGGTCTGATGTACGCCGCCGGGTCCGTCGGAGCGGTGCTCGTCGGCCTGACCAGCGGCTGGACCTCGCGCGTGAGGCGGCACGGGCAACTGGTCGTGTTCGGCGCGGCGGGCTGGGGACTCGCGATCGCCGCCGCCGGGTGGTTCGGCAGCGTGTGGGCCGTGCTCGTGTGCCTGGTGTTCGCCGGGGCGGGCGACATGCTCAGCGGGCTCGGCCGGTCGACCATCTGGAACCAGACCGTCCCCGAGGAGCTGCGCGGCCGGCTCGCGGGCATAGAGGTGCTGTCCTACAGCGTCGGACCGCAGCTCGGACAGGTGCGGTCCGGCGCGTTGGCGGGCTGGTCGGGGACCCGCCCCGCGATCTGGAGCGGCGGCGTGGCCTGCGTGGTCTCCGTCGCCGTGCTCGCCGCGGCGCTGCCGCGCCTCATGTCGTACGACTGCGAGACGGACGCGGACGCCCGGCGCCGCCGGGACCGGAAGGACGCGGCGGCGGCCGGGACGGTGGGCTAGGCGGCGCGGGTCAGGTGCCTTCGCCGTCCGGTCGCGCGCCGTCCTTGTCGTGCCACTTCGGGTCCGTCTCCCACTCCAGGTTGCGCTCGGCCGCGGTCTCCATCGCGTGTTGCGCCTGCTGACGCGTGGCGTAGGGGCCGAAACGGTCCTTGGCCGGGCATTCCGGTCCCTCTTCGACCTTCTTGTGCTCCAGGCAGTAGAACCATTCGCCCGGCTTTCCGGCGGTGCGCTTCTTGAACAGGGCCATCGTCGGCTCCTTCCTCTGCCGCCATGCTGCCCGATGGCGGCTGGATACACTCGCTTGCATGTCTGGCCAGTCGCTGCTCGTACCAGGGGAGCTCTCTCCCGCCCGTTCCGTTCCCGGCAACATCCGGCGTCCCGAGTACGTCGGGAAACCGGCGCCGACGCCGTACACCGGCCCGGAGATCCAGGATTCCGACACCATCGAGCGCATGCGCGTCGCGGGCCGCATCGCCGCGCAGGCGATGGAGGAGGCCGCCAAGCACATCGCGCCCGGTGTGACCACGGACGAGCTGGACCGCGTGGCGCACGACTTCATGATCGACCATGGCGCTTATCCCTCTACCCTCGGATACCGCGGTTACCCGAAGTCGCTGTGCAGCTCCGTCAACGAGGTCATCTGCCACGGCATCCCGGACTCCACGGTGCTGCGCGACGGCGACATCGTGAACCTCGACGTGACGGCGTACATCAACGGTGTGCACGGCGACAACAACGCGACGTACCTGTGCGGTGATGTCGACGAGGAGTCGCGGCTGCTCGTCGAGCGCACCCGCGAGTCGCTCGCCCGCGCCATCAAGGCGGTCAGGCCCGGGCGCCAGATCAACGTCATCGGACGGGTCATCGAGTCGTACGCCAAGCGCTTCGGCTACGGCGTGGTGCGGGACTTCACGGGCCACGGCATCAACTCGTCGTTCCACTCCGGTCTGATCGTTCCGCACTACGACAGCCCGCACGCCACGACGGTGATGCAGCCCGGCATGACGTTCACCATCGAGCCGATGCTGACGCTGGGCACCCACGAGTACGACATGTGGGAGGACGGCTGGACGGTCGTGACCAAGGACCGCAAGCGCACCGCGCAGTTCGAGCACACGCTGGTCGTCACGGAGACCGGGGCGGAGATCCTCACTCTGCCGTGAACCCGGTGAGGGCGTAGCGTTTTTACCGACAGGACGTCGGGAACACATTGACTTAGGTATGCCTAAGCATGAGGATGGGCGGTGGCGGCTGCGCGTGCCGCCACCGCAGGCCCTTCCTTTCCCGTCCCCATCGGTCCCCGGAGGCCCGCCTTGGACGCAACCGCCACTGACGCCGCGACTCCCTTCTCGACGCTGATCCGTGTGGCCTCGCACGCGCAGCACACCGAGGCGGAGACCTCCACCTTCATGAGCGACCTGCTCGGCGGGAAGCTCCCCGTGGACGCGTACGCGCGCTACACGGAGCAGCTCTGGTTTGTGTACCGGGCACTGGAGGACGCGGCGGAGTCCCTCTCGGACGACCCGGTCGCGGGCCCGTTCGTCCAGCCGGAGCTGATGCGCGCCCCCGAGCTGGAGCGCGACCTGGCGCACCTGCGCGGCGCGGACTGGCGGGCCGGGGCCGAGCCGCTGCCCGCGACCGCCGCGTACGCCGCCCGCATCGCCGCGTGTGCGCGCGACTGGCCGGCCGGGTACGTGGCGCACCACTACACGCGCTACCTCGGCGACCTGTCGGGCGGCCAGATCATCCGCGACAAGGCGGAGCGGACGTGGGGCTTCGCGCGCAAGGGGGACGGCGTGCGCTTCTACGTCTTCGAGGCCATCCCCAACCCGGCCGCCTTCAAGCGGGGTTACCGCGAGCTCCTGGACCGGGTGAACGCGGACGACCTGGAGAAGCAGCGCATCATCGACGAGTGCAAGCGCGCCTTCGACTTCAACGGGGCGGTCTTCCGCGAACTGGGCGGCCAGTTCCCGCTCAGCGCCTGAACTCCCGGGCCGGTACGGGCGCCTGCGCCGCGAAGCGGACGCGGCCGCCGACCTCGATCGTGGCGTCGGGACCCGGCGCGGTCAGGATCTGGGAGCCGCGTCCCTGCGTGATGTTCAGGGCGCGGCCCAGGGCGGCGGTGAGCAGGAGCGCGGCGGCGCCGGTCGCCTCGTCCTCCGCGACGCCGTCGTCGCGGCGCGCCAACGCGCGGGCGCGCACCCGGCCCGCCGCCTCGTCCTCCCAGGCCCAGGCGTACAGCCGGCCCTCGCCGGGCGGCGCGGGCAGCGCGTCGACCTCGGCGGCCGAGGCGTACTGCTGGAGGCGGCGCGGCGGGGCCCATTCGGCGCGCGCCGTGATCCACGTGAACTCGCCGTCGTGGCGGGCCCACACCTCTCCGGCGGGCGGGTTGACGACTTCCAGGTCGAGCAGCCACGCGGCGCCGACCAGGGCATGCCCGGCGAAGGGCAGGCCCCGGCCGGGCGAGTGGATGCCGACGACACCGCGCTCGGGATCGTCGACGAACACGGTCTCGCCGAAGCCGAGTTCGGCGGCGAGGGCCTGCCGGGACGCCGCGTCGGGATACGTACGCCCGTCGCGCACGACGCCGACGGCGGCGCCGTGGTGTCCGCCGGGACCGCAGAAGACGCGGAGTACGTCGAGTTCGTTCATCCCGGCATTGAAGCACCCGGTCCGCGGCGCCCTCCACCTGCGACGTCCGGCCGATCGGACTGTCCTCCAGGTCACGGTGCGGCCGCTGTACCTGATCCCCGCGCTCGCGCTTTCGCCGTCCCCGGTAGGGTTCCGGAAGTCGGTGGGGACGAAGACACAGAAGGCAGCGCATGAGCAGGCTGAGGCGGCTGGTAACGGGTCTCGCGACGGCGACGGCACTGTCGTTGACGGCGAGCGGATGCGTGACGGTGCACGGCGAGCTGGAGGTCGTACCGGCAGCGACGAAGTCTGAGGCCGCGCGGGCCCTGAAGGACTTCACGGCCGCGTACAACAAGGCGGACAAGGCGTACGACCCGGCCCTCGACGCGGGCCGGGTCACCGGCGCGCTGGGCGCGATCAACCAGGCCGGCCTCAAGGCGCGCCAGGTGCAGAGCCCGAACGGCAATCCCCGGCACGATCCGCTGGAGCTGACGGACGCGAAGTTCTCCATCCCCAAGAAGGCCGGCTGGCCGCGGTGGTTCGTCGCGGACACCGACAGCAACCGCGACAAGGACACCGGGCGGCTCGACACGCGCTGGCTGCTGGTGTTCGTACGCGGCGGAGCCGATCAGCTGTGGGAGGTCTCGCACCTGTCGGTGCTGACGCCCAACGAGATGCCCACGTTCAAGAAGGACGCGGACGGCTGGGCCGAGCCGGTGGCGCCGGACGCGCCCGGACTCGTGGTGCCGCCGAAGGATCTGAGCGTGCAGTACGCGTCGTACATGCAGGACGGCAAGCCGGAGAACTTCGCGCCGGGGCCGCACACCTCCGCCGTGCGCCAGGCGCGCCAGAAGGCGGCGCGGCAGATCGGGCGTACGGTCCAGTACCGCGACCAGGCGCTGGACACGGGGGCGTTCGCTCCGCTGGGGCTGGTCACCGCGGACGGCGGGGCGACGGTGTTCTTCGCCACCCGCCAGTTCGAGCAGCAGACCGTCGCCCAGGGGGTCCGGCTGGATCTCAACGCCGACGTGCGGGCGCTGATGACCGGCACCGCGAAGACGAAGCTCACCAAGGAGCGGGTCTCCAGCCAGGTCGTGCAGGTGCCGGCGAAGGACACGGCGGGCACGTCGGCCGGCGCGGGCAAGGACGCGCCGCGGGTGACCGTGCTCGCCCGCATTCAGGGACTCACGGCCGCCCAGGGGTCGTGAGCCGCCGCGCCTGCCCGGCGGCTCAGCGCCCCAGCGGCCAGGCCACCGCGTGGTGGTCGTCCGGGTCGTCCTCGCCGACGTACCGCGCGCAGGCGTCGGTCAGCGTCTCCAGGAGGGTCAGCGGGTCGGGCAGCGGGTGTTCGAGGCCGCGGACCCAGCTCACCGCGTGGTCACCGGGGAGCCGCGCCGGCGGTACGAGGACGTAGCTGCCCCGGCAGTGCCAGCGCAGTCCCGGGTGCTCGTCCATGGTCTCGGGGTGGCAGTCCAGCTCGCACGGCCACCACTCGTCCTCGTCGTCCGGGGTGCCCCGGGTGGCGGTGAAGAAGAGCAGGCGCGCGTCGCCGTTGCCGGCGCCGAACTCGGCCACCGGGCCGACGTCGACCCCGGCTTCGAGCAGCCGCTCCAGCGCGTTGCGGCCCGCCTCGAGCGGTACGTCGAGCACGTCGTGGACCATGCCGGTCGCGGTGATGAAGTTGGCCTGCGGCTGGCCCTCGGCCCAGCGCTTGATCTGCGCGGCGTCGGTGGTCGACTGGGTCTGCCAGGCGAACGACACGGGGTGCCGGGCGGGGGTGGGACACCCGACGCGTTCGCACGAACACCGGTATCCGGCGGGGTACGCGGCCGGGGCCAGGGGAAGGCCCGCGGCGGCGGCGGCCAGGAGCAGGGCCTCACGGCCCTCGGCCAGGTCGTCGGCGTCGGTGGCCTTCGGGCGGCGGCGCAGCCACTGGGGAAGTCTGCTTTCCACTGTCTGCCTGCTCTCTGTGCCGCGATAGCGGCCGAAATCGGCGCCCATTCAACCCCTCACCTCAGCGTTGTGCTGTCCATGCTGCCACCATCCTGCGCCTCGGGTGGCCGCACTCCCCATCCGGGGTACACGGGCTGATATCACAGTGGCGGTGCGATTGGCGCCTTTGCCCCGATAAGTGGCCTCGCGGTGAACGTACGGCGAACTCCGTGAGCGAACTCACCCCGGGGCGGCGTCCGGCGCGCGGCGGGGCTCAGCGCGGCGTCAGGCCGCCCAGCGCGCAGTCGACGACGGCGTCGGCGTACGCGTGCGTCAGCGGGAGGGTGCGCAGCAGCCAGCGGTGGGCGAGCGGGGCGACGAGCAGTTCGAGCGCGACGCGCGGATCGATTCCGGCGCGTACGTCGCCGGCCTCCTGCGCGGCGCGCAGCCGCTTCACGTACAGCTGGAGCGAGGGTTCGAGCAGCTTCTCGACGAACTCGGCCCCCAGAGTCGGGTCGACGATGCCCGCGGCGGTGAGGGCGCGGGTGGGGGCCTCGTACACGGGGTCGACGAGTTCGTCGACGGTGGCGCGCAGGACCGTCTTCAGGTCGGCCGCGAGGTCGCCGGTGTCCGGGATCCCGTACGAGCCGCTGTCGGAGTCGGCCGCCTCCGCGGCCTGTTCGCCGAGGTCGATGAAGGCTTCGAGCAGGACGGCGGCCTTCGAGGGCCACCAGCGGTAGATCGTCTGCTTGCCGACGCCGGCGCGGGCGGCGATGCCCTCGATCGTCGTCTTCGGGTAGCCCACCTCGCCCACGAGGGAGAGGGCCGCCGCGTAGATCGCGCGGCGGGAGCGCTCGCTGCGGCGCGCGGTGTCGGGGGTCCTGCCGCCGGGCTTGGGGGTGCGGGTCTCGGCCATGGACCCAATCTAGCAGTGGGGCGAGACGTCACGTCTCGCCGGATGGGTCCGGATGGGTCCCCGCCCCGGCCGGAGAAGTTCCGGCGGGACGGTACGGGGCCCGGTCCGCCGGATGTACGCGAGCTGACCAGTCGGGAACCACCCGATCGGTTCACTGCGCGGCGGGACGGTTCGGCGGACCATGGCCTCACGCACACTCTGTGCCCCCACGCCGCTCGTGAGGAGCCCTCATTGCCTCGTGACGCCTCGCCCCGCCGCTACCTGATGTGCCCCCCGGAGCACTTCAGGGTGACGTACTCCATCAACCCGTGGATGGACCCCGGAAAGCCGGTCGACCTGCCGCTGGCGCTCGCCCAGTGGGAGGACCTGCGCGACCGCTACCGGAGTCTCGGACACACCGTCGAACTCCTCACCCCCCGCCCCGGCCTGCCCGACATGGTGTATGCCGCGAACGGCGCCACCGTCGTCGACGGGCGGGTACTGGGCGCCCGGTTCGCGTACGCGGAACGGGCCCTGGAGGCGCAGGCGCACGTGGAGTGGTTCCGCGCCCACGGCTTCACCGAGATCCACGAGCCCGCGCACATCAACGAGGGCGAGGGCGACTTCGCCGTCACCTCGTCGTGGATCCTCGCCGGGCGCGGATTCCGCTCCAGCCCGCTGTCGCACGACGAGGCGCAGGAGTTCTTCGGCCGTCCCGTCATCGGCCTGGACCTCGTCGACCCGCGCTACTACCACCTGGACACCGCGCTGGCCGTCCTCGACGACCGTGGCGACGAGGTCATGTACTACCCCGGCGCCTTCTCCCCCGGCAGCCGGGCCGTCCTCGCCCGGCTCTTCCCCGACGCGATCGTCGCGGAGGAGGCGGACGCGGCGGCGCTCGGGCTCAACGCGGTGAGCGACGGGCGGCACGTGCTGCTGCCGCAGGCCGCGCTGGGGCTCTTCGCGCCGCTGCGGGCGCGGGGGTTCGAGCCGGTCGGGATGGACCTCGGGGAGCTGCTGAAGGGCGGCGGCAGCGTGAAGTGCTGCACGCAGGAACTGCGCGGCGAGCCGCGCGGCTAGGAGGCGGGCGGCTGGGGCGGCGGCCAGGCGTCGCCCCAGTCGACGTCGCGGGCCGCGCGGTAGAGGTCGCCGTGGCGCTTCTTGGTGACCGTCTCGCGGGTGAGTTCCTCCGGCTTCGCGCACAGTTCCAGCAGGACCATGCCCTTGCGGATCTGCGGCCTGCGGATCACGCGGTTGCCGGCCGGTTCGGCGGGCAACCCGGCGCGGACGGCGGCCACGTAGCTGAACTTCTCGTCCTCGTACGGGAGCGATCCTCCCTTGACCTGGCGGTGCAGGGAGGAGCGGCTGACCCGCGCCGAGAAGTGGCACCAGTCGGCGCCGGGCTCGATGGGGCAGGCGCCGCTGTGCGGGCAGGGCGCGGCGACGCTCAGACCGGCGTCGATCAGCTGCTGCCGGGCCTCGATGACGCGGAGGTAGCCGTCGGGGGTGCCGGGTTCGACGATCACGACGGCCTGCGCGGCGCGGGCGGCCTCGGCCACGAGGGCGACGCGGTCGGCCGGGGTCAGTTCCTTCAGCACGTACGAGACGGTGACGAGATCGGTGCTCTCGATCCGGAGCGCCGATCCGATACGGGAGCGCTGCCACCTCGCGGCGCCGAGGGCGGGGGAACCGCTGGCCTCGGCCAGCTCGCGGCCGAGGGCGAGCGCGGGCTCCGCCCAGTCGACGACCGTACTGGCCGCCTTCTCCCTCCACGCCTCCGCGACCGCCCAGGTCGCGGCGCCGGTCCCGCCGCCGAGGTCCGTGTGCGTCGCCGGGGTCCACTCCGGGGCGGCGTCGCGCAGCGCTGCGAGCGCGGAACGTACGGCCTCGAAGGTCGCGGGCATCCGGTACGCGGCGTACGCGGCGACGTCGGAACGGTCGCGGAGCACGGGGGCGCCGGTGGGGGTTTCGCCCCGGTAGTTCGCGATCAGCCGCTCGACGGCCTGCGCGGCCTGCTTGGGCGGCAGCCCGTCCAGAAGTCCGGCGAGCGCGCCGCGCAGGGCTTCCGCGGTGGGGAGGGTGGAGTTCACCGTCAAATTTTAGGCCCCCGCGGAGTCCACCGGACGCCGCCCGCCGGGCGGCCGTGGAGCCCGTCGCGGGGCGGCGGCGAACTGATCCGGGGGGTGCGGGAGTTGCTACGCTGACGCCCTTGTCGTGACCCTCGGGGGGACCATGGGACAGCGGGTCGTACGGGTGGCTCTGGTGGCCGGTGTGATCGTCCTGGCGCTGCTGCTCCTGCTGGCCACGTGCGGGGGCGGGGGCGGGGGCGGGGACGACGCGGACGAGAAGCCGAAGCCGCCCCGGTCCTCCGCGCCCGCGAGGAAGAGCGCGGCGGCCGGGCCCGCGACGCGGCTAGCCGTTCCCTCGGCGTACACCACCGCACGGGGCTGGGAGGTCACCGGCGCGTCGCAGGAGTACGCCGTCGCCGCGAGCGCGGGGCGGGTGGGCTTCCTGGAGCGGGCGTCCGCCACCCGGTTCCGCCTGCGGACCGTCGACGCGGCGAGCGGCCGGACGCGGTGGGCGGGTGACGCGTGGCAGCCGCTGTCGGATCCCGCGCACTTCCCCCGGCTGCTCGCGGTGGCCAAGGACGGCCGGGAGTTCTTCGTCACCTGGTCGTACGGGAGGGTCGGCGAGGACGCGCTGTCCTCGGCCGACGCGATCGTCGCGCTGGACGTGTACGACGTGCGCAGCGGTGCGCAGCAGCGGGTCGAGCTGCCCTGGCCCGGCGTACCGAGCGTGAGCGCGGACGGCCCCGGCGTCCTCGTCAGCGACGGCGGTGCGGACAGCGCGGTCGTCGATCCGGTGACGGGCCTGGTGACCCGTACGTCCCCGAAGGACCTGCGCCACCCGAAGGGCTGCGGGGAGTGCCGGGTGCAGACGCAGGTGCGGGCGGTGACGGACAAGGGGCTGCTGGTGAGCGGGCGCCGGGAGTTCTGGGTGCGGGGCGGCTGGCACAGCCGCACGCACGCGCCGGGCGGCACGGAGGCGGCCTCCGGGGTGCCGACCTCCGTGACGGACGGGCGGATCCTCGCGCGGTGGCGGAAGAAGCGGGGCAGCGAGGGCGCGGCCGACTACGACGTGTGGGCGGTGCACGACGCGACGACCGGGAAGGTGCTCGCGAGGACGCAGTGCCGGAAGCCGGCCATAGAACCGGGAACGCATCCGCGGGCGGCGCTGTCCCCGGAGGGCCGGTACCTGGTGGCGGGGAGCCTCGGCTTCGACCTGGAGACGGGGACGGGGCACTGCTTCGAGGAGGCCGACGGCACCCGGCCGCTGTCCCTGACGGTGGTGACGGACACGGGCGTGGCCTACGGCACGACGGCGACCCGCACGCCGGTGGAGGCGGACCTCACGACCCGTCGGCCGGCGGCGCTGGCGGCGAACGTGCACGTACCGGCGGTGGAGGTGGCCGGCACGGCCCTGTTCCTCTGGACGGACCGCAAGGACCGCCCGCATCTGATCGCTTACGCGCGGCGGGGCTGAGCGGCCCCCCGCCGGGCGGGGGCCCGAGCCGTCAACCGGTCGTCACGCGGTCGTGCGCTGCCAGGGGCGGCACAGGGCCGCGAAGAGGGCCAGGGACGTCAGGGCGCAGGTCAGCTGGACCACGGACATCGGAACCGCCGTCGCCTCGCCCGCGATGCCGACCAGCGGCGAGGCGATCGCGCCGATCAGGAACGACGACGTGCCCAGCAGCGCCGACGCCGAGCCCGCCGCGTGGGGGGTGCGCATCAGGGCCAGGGCGTTCGTGTTGGGCAGGGCGAGCCCCATCGACGACATCAGGACGAACAGGCCGGCCGCGACCGGGACCAGGCCGACCTCGCCGAAGACCCCGGCGGTCATGAGGAGGAGCGCGAGGGAGGCCAGGGCGATCAGGGAGAGCCCCGTCGCCAGCACCTTGTCCATGCTGATCCGGCCCACCAGCAGCTTGCCGTTGATCTGGCCGACCGCGATCAGGCCGACCGAGTTGAGGCCGAAGAGCAGGCTGAAGGTCTGGGGCGATGCCCCGTAGATCTCCTGGACCACGAACGGGGACGCGGCGATGTACGCGAAGAGGGCGGCGAAGGCCATGCCTCCGGCCAGCATGTAGCCGGTGAAGACCCGGTCGGCGAGCAGCCCGCGCATCGTACGGAGGGCTTCGCCGACGCCTCCCCCGTGCCGCCGCTCCTGCGGCAGCGTCTCGTGGAGCCACTTCCACACCACGAGGGTGAGAAGGAGGCCCACCGCGGTGAGGACCACGAAGACGCCCCGCCAGTCGGTGATGCGCAGCACCTGTCCGCCGATGACGGGCGCGATGACCGGCGCCACCCCGGAGATCAGCATGAGGGTGGAGAAGAACCGGGCCATCTCCACGCCGTCGTACAGGTCGCGGACGACGGCGCGCGCGATCACGATGCCCGCCGCCCCCGCGAGTCCCTGGAGCAGCCGGAAGGCGATCAGCAGCTCGATGGTGGGCGCGAAGGCGCAGATCGCGGTGGCCGCGACGTACACGGTCATGCCGAGGAGCAGGGGCTTGCGGCGGCCGAACCGGTCGCTCATGGGCCCGACGACGAGCTGCCCGAGCGCCATGCCGGCGAGGCACGCGGTCAGGGTGAGCTGCACGGTGGCGGCCGGCGAGCCGAGGGACCGCGTGACCTCCGGGAGCGCGGGGAGGTACATGTCCATGGAGAGCGGCGGCAGCGCGGTGAGGCCGCCGAGCACCAGGGTGACCAGGAGGCTCGCGCGACGGGCGAGGGGGAGCGAATTGCGCTGCTTGGTTCCCCCTGTGCCGGATATGTGACCTTGCGTGGACTGGCCTGTCTCCGGCATTCGCGTCTCCATGTCGTTGAATCTGCACCTATGCTCTCAGCTCGTCCCGAGTGGTCGAGACCTTTTCCCGGGGGCTGGAATGCACAAGGAAACCGTGCGATGGGGCGTGCTGGCCACTGGCGGCATCGCGTCGTCGTTCACCGCCGACCTGCTGGCGATGCGCGACACCGACGGCGCGGAGGTGGTCGCGGTGGCCTCCCGTACGACGGCCGGCGCGAAGGCGTTCGCCGAGCGGTTCGGGATACCGCGGGCGTACGGAAGCTGGGCGGAGCTCGCCGCCGACGAGGACGTGGACGTCGTGTACGTCGCCGGCCCCCACTCGGCGCACCGGGCCGCCGCGGGTCTGTGCCTGGAGGCGGGCCGGGCGGTGCTGTGCGAGAAGGCGTTCACCCTCAACTCCCGGGAGGCCGGGGAGCTGGTCGCCCTGGCCCGGCACCACGACCGCTTCCTGATGGAGGCGATGTGGATGTACTGCAACCCGGTCGTCCGCCGGCTCGCCGAGCTGGTGCGGGACGGCGCGATCGGTGAAGTGCGGACCGTGCACGCCGACTTCGGGCTCGCGGGCCCCTTCGGCCCGGAGCACCGGCTGCGGGACCCCGCCCTCGGCGGCGGGGCGCTCCTGGACCTCGGGGTGTATCCGGTGTCGTTCGCACATCTGCTGCTGGGCGAGCCCGACCGCGTACAGGCGGACACGCTGCTGTCGCCGGAGGGCGTGGACCTGAACACCGGCATGCTGCTCGGCTGGGAGGCGGGCGCGACGGCGCTGCTGAGCTGTTCCCTGACCGCCGACACCCCCATGACGGCGGCGGTGACGGGCACGAAGGGCCGGATCGAGCTGGGGCGCGGCTTCTTCTACCCGGACCGGTTCGTCCTGCACCGGGAGGGCGCGGAGCCCGAGGAGTTCACCGCCGGGGTCGACAGCCGGCACAGCCTGCGGTTCGAGGCCGCCGAGGTCATGCGCTGCCTGCGCGCGGGCGAGAAGGAGTCGCCGCTCGTCCCGCTGGAGGGCACCCTCGCCGTCATGCGGACGCTCGACGCGGTGCGCGGACGCATCGGCGTGCGCTACCCGGCCGACGCGCTCTGACATGCGGCGTTTCCCCTCTCCCGACGGGTGTGGTCACCGCCAGGAGAGCGGTGCGGGGCGTCGCCGCGCTTCCATGTACGTGTCACGTACGCTGCTGGCCCATGAACCCTGAGACGAAGATCGCGTTGGTGACCGGAGCCGGCTCGGGCATCGGCCGCGCCGTCGCACGCGCCCTGGCCGGCGCGGGCTGGTCGGTCGCGCTGGCAGGGCGGCGTACCGGGCCGCTGGAGGAGACGGCGCGGGAGGCCGGCGGCGAGACGCTGTGCGTGCGGGCGGACGTGTCGCTCCCGGACGAGGTCGACGCGCTCTTCGCCGCCGTGCGCGAGCGGTACGGACGCCTCGACCTGCTCTTCAACAACGCGGGCACGTTCGGCCCGCGCGGGCCGCTGGAGGACATCGGGTACCAGGAGTGGCGCTCGGTCGTCGACGTCAACGTCACGGGCTCGTTCCTGTGCGCGCAGGCGGCGTTCCGGCAGATGAAGGGCCAGGACCCGCAGGGCGGCCGGATCATCAACAACGGCTCGATCTCGGCGCACGCGCCCCGGCCGCACTCGATCGCGTACACGACCACCAAGCACGCCATGACGGGCCTGACCAAGTCCCTCTCGCTGGACGGACGGCCGTACCGGATCGCTTGCGGCCAGATCGACATCGGCAACGCGGCGACGGACATGACGGAGCGGATGCAGACCGGCATCCTCCAGGCGCACGGCGGGCTGATGGCGGAGCCGGTGATGGACGTACGGGACGTGGCGCGGACGGTGCTGCACATGGCGGAGCTGCCGCTCGACGCCAACGTGCAGTTCGCGACGGTGATGGCGACGACGATGCCGTACGTGGGACGGGGCTGAGGGAACACCGGCGCCCCGCCGCCCGTTGGCCCCGGTATGAAGTCAATCAGCGGCACCGACGTCCTGCGCTACACCGCCTTCTCGACCGACCCGGAGGGCGGCAATCCGGCCGGGGTCGTCCTCGACGCGGCCGGGCTCGACGACGCGGCGATGCTCGCCGTGGCGGCGGAGGTGGGCTACAGCGAGACGGCATTCCTCACCGAGGAACTGGAGCCCGGACGCGCCTTCGCCGTCCGCTACTTCAGCCCGAAGGCCGAGGTCCCGTTCTGCGGCCACGCCACGGTGGCGACGGCCGTCGCGCTGGCCGAGCACCGGGGCCGGGGCGGCGACATCGTCTTCGAGACGCAGGCCGGCACGGTGCCGGTGCGGGTGACCCGGGGCGCGGACGGCACCTACCGCGCCGTCCTGACCAGCGTCGAGCCGCGCGTCGAGGACGTGGCCGGGGAAGATGTGGCGGAGGCGCTGGCGGCGCTGGACTGGCCGGCCGCCGACCTGGACCCGGCGTTCCCGCCGCGCGTCGCGTACGCGGGCGCACGCCACCTGGTCCTGGCGGCCGCGACCCGCGAGCGGCTGGCACGCCTGTCGTACGACTTCGAGCGGCTGGCGGCGCTGATGCGCCGGCTGGACCTGACGACGGTGCAGCTGGTGTGGCGTGAGGACGACACCACGTTCCACGTCCGCGACCCGTTCCCTGTGGGCGGCGTGGTCGAGGACCCGGCGACGGGCGCGGCCGCCGCCGCGTTCGGGGCGTACGCCCGCGAACTGGGCCTCGTCCCCGGCCAGTCGGTGCTGACCCTCCACCAGGGCGCCGACATGGGCCGCCCCGGTGTCCTGACGGTCGAACTCCACGCGGACGACGCGCGGGTCGGGGTCGGCGGCGCGGGCGCCCGTATCCCGGACGGGACGACCGACGCCGCGGACGGCACCCGCACCCCGGACGGGACCGGCGTGAACGCGTGACGGCGTGAGCCGTCAGGGGGGAGCCCCGCGAGACGGGACAGGCTTCAGGCCTGCCCCGTCTCGAAACGGGTGATCTTCCCGCCGTCCACGACGAAGTCCCAGGCGGTGCGCATCTCGCCCCAGGTGTCGTTGCTGTACCGGACGACCAGCGACCGGCCGCCCGCCTTCTCCGTCTCGACGACCATCCGACCGTCCGAGGAGAAGATCTCCCGCTCCGTCCACTCGGCCAGGTCGCGCTCCGTGCCGTCGTCGGACATGGTCGCCCCGGGTGCGAGAACCTGCTGGAACGCCGCCCGGTCGTTGGCGTTCACGGCGGAGACGAACGCCCGCACGGCGGGCTCCGACAGCTGATCGGCGGTCATGACCACGGGAGGACTCCTCGACTCGCTGGGACACTCCCGTCAAGGATGCGCACACCGGCCGAACCCCGCACCCGCGGATGCCACTCGCGTGCCGGCGGACGCGGAGCCCCCGCAGGCGGAAGCCGGGGGTGAGCGGCAGACGAGTCGGGCTGTACGCCGGGTTCTGTGCCCCGGGACCTCGCGGTCGTCGGGGCGACGGCCATCCATCTAGGACCGGCGTTGCCGCCGGCCTCGTGCGGTCTACCCGCGGACTCGGGCGGGCAGCCCTCGAACGTCCGCGCAGGAACGTCTCGCGACGCCCCCTCTTGACCTTGCTCCAGGTGGGGTTTACCTAGCCGCCTGAGTCACCTCAGGCGCTGGTGGTCTCTTACACCACCGTTTCACCCTTACCGAGGACCGAGGTCCTTGGCGGTCTGTTTTCTGTGGCACTGTCCCGCGGGTCACCCCGGGTGGCCGTTAGCCACCACCTTGCCCTGTGGAGCCCGGACGTTCCTCGGGGAGATCCGGGGATCTCCACGCGGCCGTCCGCCCGGCTCGTCTGCCGTGCCGACCATGCTACCCGCCGGGGCGGGGCGGCTCAGACGAAGGCCGCCGTCTCCAGATCGAAGCCGAAAGGCTCGGGAAGGGTGAGTGCCTTGCCGAAGGGGACGGTGCAGTTGACCCTGCCGCAGCGTCAGGGTTTCTACTGGGGGCATGCGGATCGGAGAACTCGCCGCGCTCGCCGGGGTCACCCCGCGGGCCGTGCGGCACTACCACCATCAGGGGCTGCTGCCCGAGCCCCCGCGGCGGGCGAACGGGTACCGGGTGTACGGGGTGCGGCACGCCGTCGTACTGGCGCGGATCAGGCGGCTCACCGAGCTCGGGCTCGGGCTCGGTGAGGTGCGGGACGTTCTCGCCGACGACGCGGGGGCCGAGCTCGCCGTCGTACTGCGTGAACTCGACGACGACCTCGCGCGCCAGGAGACGGAGATCCGGCGGCGGCGCGAGCGGCTCGGAGAGTTGCTCGCACAGGCCGAGGCCGGGACGCTGCCCGCCGAGGGGCCGCTCCCGCCCGCACTGGCCGGCCTGCTGGGCGCGCTGCCGGTCACCGATTCGCCGTCGGCGGCGAAGGACCGGGCGCACCTGACCCTGCTGGCCGGGGACGGGCGCAGCGACGACGTCCTCACGGCGCTCGCGCCGGTGAGCCGGGACCCCCGGATGCCGGCGCTGTACGAGCGGCTCGACGCGCTCGCCGGCGCCCCGCTCGACGATGCCCGGATCGGGCCGCTCGCGGACGAGCTGGCGGCGGCCGTGCCGGACGCCGTGATCGCGGCGATCCCGGCCGAGGGGCCGGTCGTGGCTGCGGGTGCGTACGGGGAGGCCATGCTCGCGGACTTCGCTCCCGCCCAGGCCGCCGTCGTACGACGGGTGATGGAGCTGCTCGCGGAGAGGCTGCGGCGATGACGGGGCGGGCGACCTCGGGGATTTTCGTCGCGGGGGCCGAGATCGCGCTGGTCACGTGTCTGTTGGCCGGGGTCCGCGTGCCGCTGCCGCTGATCGCCGCTGCCGAGGCCCTGGTGCTCGGCCTGCTGGTGTGGCAGGGCGTGCGGGTGTGGCGGCTGTACGCCGACGGGGGCTGGGCGGCGGTGCGCGCCGCCGCACCGGTGCGCCTCCTGCGCATCGTCGGCCACGAACTGCGGGCGCTGCACAGCCTCGCGCTGTGGGCAGCCCGGCGGCGGCACGGGGTCGGCGGGCCGGGCGTGTACGCGGCGCCGTACACCGGGCCGCAGACGGCGATGATGTACGGCCTGCTGTTCGTCGCCGTCGTCGAGACGGTGATGCTGGCGCTGCTCATCCCGTGGCCGGCGGTGCATGCCGTCGTGCTCTTCCTGGACGTCTACACGATCGTCCAGATCCTCGGGCTGCACGCCGGCTGCGTCACCCGGCCGCACGTGGTGGCGGCTGACGGTTCGCTGCGCATCCGGTACGCCGGGTTCTACGACGTGCGCGTCCCGGCCGCCGTCATCGGTTCCGTACGCGTCGACCGGCGCTACTCCGCCGCCAAGGAGGACGGTGTCCTGGGCCTCGGCGTCGGCGGACAGACCACCGTACTGGTGGAACTGACCGAACCCGTCGCCTACTCGCGGCCGCTCGGGGCGCGCGCCGAAGCACGGGCCGTGCGTTTCCACGCCGACGACCCGCGCGCGCTCGTCGCCGCCGTCACGCGGGGGCGAACACCACCTTCGCCGACTCCGGGTGCGCCTGGGTGAGCCGGACCCTGATGCGTTCGCCGAGGGGGAGGTCGCCGTCGCCGCCCTCCACGCGGCCGACCACCGCCACGTCCTCCAGGTGGACCGTGCCGACGGACCGGTCGCGCTCCTTCACGTCGACCACGTGGGCGTGGAACAGCTCGCCCACCCGGTCCATCAGCAGCGCCGCCTCGACGATGTCGACGCACTCGCGCTCGACGGCCGCCGCCCGCCGCGTCCCCTCGGCCATCCGCCCCGGGAGGCCGGGCAGTGCGTCGAGCACCCACTGCGGCGGCTCCTCGCCGGCCGCTGCGGCGACGCACAGCTCGCCCGCGTACCGGTCGACGAGGCGGCGCAGCGGGGCCGTGCAGTGCGTGTACGGGGCGGCGACGGCCGCGTGGACGGACGGGTCGGGGACCTCGCCGTTCGTGAAGACGGTGTAGCCCGCGCCGCGCAGCAGCGTCGTGCACTCCTGGAGGAACGCGGCGTGCGCGGCCTTCGTCGGGTCCAGGGAACGGACGATCTCGGCGTACGACGTGTGGTGCGGCCACTCGATGCGCAGCGCCTTCGCCGACCGGCGCAGGCGCGCGACCTCGCCGAGCGGGGCGGCGGGCAGGGTGCGCAGGATGCCGGTGCCGGTGGCGGTCATGAGGTCGGCGGCGGCCATGCCCGTGAGGAGGGAGATCTGGGCGTTCCAGCCGTCGGCCGGCAGGGGGGCGCGGAAGCCGAGGAAGTACGAGTCGCCGCGCTCGATGATCTCCTGCTCCGGAACGTTCAGCGAGATGCCGCCGCGCTCGCGCTCCAGTTCCTCGCGCAGCCGCCCGACGTCCCGCAGCAGGGCCACCGGCTCCTCGGCCGTGCCCGCGTCGATCCGCTGCTGGACGCCGGAGTAGTCGAGCCTCGCCCGGCTGCGTACGAGCGCGCGCCGCACGTCGACCGACTCGGTGCGGCCGTGCCCGTCGAGGTCGATGCGCCACAGGAGGGCCGGGCGGGGTTGGTCGGGGAGCAGGCTCGCGGCCCCTTCGGAGAGCAGCGGCGGGTGCAGGGGCACCTTCCCGTCCGGGAAGTACAGCGTCATCACCCGGCGGTGGGCCTCGGCGTCGAGGGCGCCGCCCGGCCTGACGAAGGCGGCCACGTCGGCGATCGCGTAGTGCACGCGGTAGCCGCCGCCCGCGCGGCGGGCCAGGTGCATCGCCTGGTCGAGGTCGACGGAACCCGGCGGGTCGATGGTGAACATCGGGACGCCGGTCGCGTCGTACGCGGGCAGCCGGGGCGCCTGCGCGGCCTGTTCCGCTTCCGCGAGGACCTCCGCCGGGAACGCGCGCGGCACGTCGAGCGTGCCGCGCAGGGTGCGCAGGGCCGCCCGGAGAGGGGCCTCCGGTGCGCCGGTCACATGGATGGGGCGACGGGGCATGGTCCGAGCGTAGGCCGGGTGGGGCCGAGCGGCACAGCGGACTCCGCTTACCCTGGCGTGTTGGTGTGTCCGTATCCGAAGGAGTTCCGCCGTGCTCGTCCTCTTGCCGCCCTCCGAGGGAAAGGCCGCCAGCGGGTCCGGCGCGCCCCTGAAGCCGGAGTCCCTCTCCCTGCCGGAGCTGGCCGGAGCGCGGGCCGCGGTGCTGGACGAGCTGGTGGAGCTGTGCGCCGCCGACGAGGAGAAGGCGCGGGTGGTCCTCGGGCTCAGCGAGGGCCTGCGTGGTGAGATCGCCAAGAACGTCGTGCTGCGGACCGCCGGGGCGCGTCCCGCCGGGGAGATCTACACGGGCGTGCTGTACGACGCGCTCGGCCTCGCCACTCTGGACGCGGCCGCGCGCGAGCGGGCCCGGCAGTCGCTGCTGGTCTTCTCCGGGCTGTGGGGCGCGGTGGGGGTCGGCGACCGGATCCCCTCCTACCGGTGCTCCATGGGCGTGAAGCTGCCGGCGCTGGGCGCGCTCGGGGCGTACTGGCGCGAGCCGATGGCCGCCGCGATGCCGGTGGCGGCGGGCGACGGGCTGGTGCTGGACCTGCGGTCGTCGGCGTACGCGTCGGCGTGGAAGCCGAAGGGTGACGTGGCGGGGCGCACGGCGACGGTGCGGGTGCTGCACGCGCAGACCGACGCGAGCGGGGTCGAGAAGCGGTCGGTCGTCAGCCACTTCAACAAGGCGACGAAGGGGCGGATCGTACGGGACCTGCTGGTGGCGGGGGCGGCTCCCGCCGGACCGGCGGAGCTCGTGACGGTGCTGCGGGATCTCGGATACGTCGTGGAGGCCACGGCTCCGGCCAAGGCTGGCAAGGCATGGGCACTGGACGTGGTGGTGACGCAGATCCACTGACGCGCGGTGGCGTGGTGGTGATCCGCTGACGCGCGTCGACGTGCGAGGGCCACCGTTCCATCGGCGCCGCACACGGGCATGTCGTTGCACAATGCGCAACGGTCGTTGCGCACAGCGTGAGGCGACGGCAGGATGGCGGCATGACTTCCGTGCTCGACCTCGCGCCCGTCGTCCCTGTCGTCGTCCTGGAGGACTCCGCCGACGCGGTGCCGCTCGCGCGGGCGCTGGTCGCGGGCGGGCTGCCGGCGATCGAGGTGACGCTGCGGACGCCCGCCGCGCTGGACGCGGTGCGGGCCATCGCCGCCGAGGTGCCGGACGCCGTGGTCGGCGCGGGCACGGTGATCTCCCCGGCCCAGGCCGCCGACGCGGTGGGAGCCGGGGCCCGCTTCCTGGTCAGCCCCGGGTGGACGGACGCGCTGCTGGAGGCGATGGCGGCGTCCGGGGTCCCGTTCCTGCCGGGGGTCTCGACGGCGTCGGAGGTCGTGGCGCTGCTGGAGCGCGGCGTGACGGAGATGAAGTTCTTCCCGGCCGAGGCGGCGGGCGGCACGCCGTACCTGAAATCCCTGGGCGCCCCGCTCCCCCGGGCCCGCTTCTGCCCGACGGGGGGCATCACCCTGGCCACGGCCCCCTCGTACCTGGCCCTGCCCAACGTCGGCTGTGTGGGCGGCACCTGGATGCTCCCCCCGGACGCGCTGGCCGCGAAGGACTGGGGCCGCGTGGAGGCGCTGGCCCGGGAGGCGGCGGGGCTGCGCCAATAGCGCCTGCGGCGGGCCCGAATGCCGTTCCCGTAGGCCCGGCACCCGGAACCGTCACCACCGGGCTCAGCGCAGGTGCGACGTGTCGTTCAGCAGGCGCAGCGACGCGTTGCCGTCCGCGTAGTACGCCACCGCCGACAGCGACGCCGCCGAGAGCTCCATGCGGAACAGCGACTCGGGCGGCGCTCCCAGGGCCAGCCGTACCAGCGTCTTGACCGGTGTCACGTGCGTGACGACCAGGACCGTGCGGCCCGCGTAACGGGCGATCAGCTTGTCCCGGGCCGTCGACACCCGCCGCGCCACCGTCGCGAAGCTCTCGCCGCCGCCCGTGGGGGCCGCCTTTGGGGAAGCCAGCCAGGCATTCATGTCGTCGGGGTACCGCTCGCGGACCTCGGCGAAGGTCAGGCCCTCCCACGCCCCGAAGTCGGTCTCGCGCAGGCCCTCCTCGACGTGTACGTCGAGTCCGAGCCGCGCCGCCACCGCGTCCGCCGTCTCACGGCAGCGCCGCAGCGGGGAACTGACGATCTCCTGTACGGTGCCGCGCGCGGCCAGCGCGGTGGCGACCGCCTCGGCCTGCCGGCGGCCCACCGCCGAAAGCTCCGGGTCCGAGCCACCGCTCCCGGAGAACCGCTTCTCGGGGGTGAGCGCGGTCTCGCCGTGGCGCAGGAGCACGAAGGTCGACGGCGCGCCCAGGTCCGCGGAAGCGCCCCAGCCCACGGCGGGGGCGGTGACCGGCTCGGCCTCGGCGGCCTCCGGCAGGGTCAGCGGTTCGGCCACCGTCGCGGCGCGCCCCATCGCCGCCCGGGCCTTCGCCGCACCGGCCACCGCGTCGCCCACCACGCGCGGCTCGGCGGAAGCACGGGAGGCGAGGTCGGCGGTGGAGGCCGACGGCTCCCACTTCTTGCCCTTCTTGCCCGCGTCCATCGCCTCGTTGGCGAGCCGGTCGGCGTGCTTGTTCTTCTCGCGCGGGATCCACTCGTAGGTGACCCGTACGCGCGGGAAGACCGTGGCCGCCTCGGCCGCGAGCGGCTTCATGTCCGGGTGCTTGATCTTCCAGCGGCCGGACATCTGCTCGACGACGAGCTTGGAGTCCATACGGACATGGACGGTCGCGTCCGGCGCGAGCGCGTGCGCCGCGCGCAGCCCGGCGATCAGACCCTTGTACTCCGCGACGTTGTTCGTGGCGACGCCGATGTACTCGGCGGCCTCGGCGAGCGTCTCCCCCGTCTCCGGGTCGAGGACGACCGCGCCGTAACCGGCGGGGCCCGGGTTGCCCCGGGAACCGCCGTCGGCCTCGACGACGAAGCTGCGCCCCACGGCTACAGGCCGGACTCGGACGTACGGACCAGGATGCGGCGGCAGTTCTCGCACCGCACCACCGCGTCGGGGGCGGCGGCGCGCACCTCGTTGACCTCGGTGATGTTGAGCTCCAGCTGACAGCCCTCGCAGCGGCGCTGGTAGAGGCGGGCCGCGCCGACGCCGCCGGACTGGAGGCGCAGCTTCTCGTACAGCTTCAGGAGGTCGGCGGGGATCGTCGCGGAGGCGACCTCGCGCTCCTTGGTGACCGTGGCGACCTCGCCGTCGATCTGCTCGAACGCGGCGTCGCGGCGCGCGGTCGCGTCGTCGGCCTTGGCCTGGACGGAGGAGACGCGCTCGGTCAGCTCGGCGACGCGCTCCTGGATGGACTCGCGGCGCTCCATGACCTCGAGGACCACGTCCTCCAGGTCGCCCTGGCGCTTGGCCAGGGAGACGAGTTCGCGCTGGAGGTTCTCCAGGTCCTTGGGCGACGAGACGGCGCCCGAGTCGAGGCGCTGCTGGTCGCGCGCGGCGCGCTGGCGGACCTGGTCGACGTCCTGCTCGGCCTTGGTCTGCTCGCGGGTGGTGTCGCTCTCCTCGGTCTGCGCGGCGACCAGCAGGTCGCGAAGCTGCGCGAGGTCCTTGGTGAGCGATTCGAGCTCGGCGTGCTCGGGCAGGGAGGTGCGCCGGTGGGCGAGCTGGGACAGGCGCAGGTCGAGTGCCTGTACGTCGAGGAGACGGATCTGGTCGGCGGGCGCGGCGTTCAGTTGGGGGCTCCAGAAGGATCAAAGGGGGCGCGCGAAGCGCTCGTCGGAAGGGCGGTCGTGGGGGCGTGGTGGGAGGTCCAGGGGTCGGTGACGATCTTCGAGACGTGGACGCGCAGGTCCCATCCGTGACGGTCGGAGATCTCGTCCAGCTGCGCGGCGGCCTGCTCGCACCAGGGCCATTCGGTGGCCCAGTGCGCGGCGTCGATCAGCGCGAGAGGGGTGTGTTCGCGGGCCTCGGACGCCGGGTGGTGGCGCAGGTCGGCCGTGACGAAGGCGTCGACGCCGGCTGCCCGTACGTCGGCGAAGAGACTGTCGCCCGAGCCGCCGCTGACGGCGACCCGGCCGATGAGCGCGTCCGGGTCGCCGGCGACGCGGATGCCCTGCGCGGTGGCGGGCAGCCGGGCGGCGACGCGGGCGGCGAAGTGGCCGAGGGTGGCCGGAGGGTCGAGTTCGCAGACGCGGCCGAGGCCGCGGCGCCCGGAGGAATCGGTGGGGTCGGGGACCAGTGGTCCGGTGACCCGCAGGTCCAGCGCTCCGGCGAGGGCGTCGGAGACCCCGGGGTCGGCGCTGTCGGCGTTGGTGTGGGCGACGTGCAGCGCGATGTCGTTCTTGATCAGGGTGTGCACGGCGCGGCCCTTGAAGGTGGACGCCGCGACCGTCGTCGTACCGCGCAGGTAGAGCGGGTGGTGGGTGACCAGCAGGTTCGCGCCGAGCTTCACCGCTTCGTCGACGGTCTCCTGGACCGGGTCGACGGCGAAGAGGACCCGGGTCACCTCCGCGTCGGGGTCGCCGCAGACCGTACCGACCGCGTCCCAGCTCTCGGCCCGCTCGGGGGGCCAGAGGGCGTCGAGCGCGGCGATGACTTCAGACAGACGGGGCACGCAGACAGGTTACCTGCGCCGGGTGCCCCGCCCGCCATGGTGTGGGCGGCCTGCTCGACGGCCCCCTGCTCGACCGAGGCCGGCCCCTCTGCTCCACCAGGCCGGCCCCCTCTGTTCGAACGGGTGGCCGCGCAGGTCGTCGAGAGCGGGGGGCGGCGTCCGCCCCGGCGCTCCGGTCGGGGGTGGCGGCGTCGAGGAGTGCCTCAGCGGCGGCACCACGGCGTCGTACGGCCGTCAGGGAGCTCCGGAAAGAGCCGGCCGCGCCACCTCATTTGTCGACATGGGGACTTCTCCCAGCACATCAGCCCCCGGGACCTCAGCGGAACCGGACAGCGGCCACCCTTATGTGTGAAGTGGGCAGTCTTGTGTTGTTCGGCAGGAAGTGCGAAAACTAGCTTCGTTCGCCGGAGGTGATGGCCTGATGACGGCCTGTGCCATCGAGACCGCGGCCGACGGTGACGCGGTGCGTGAGGCGGTGTTCACGATCGCCGCCGACGGTTCCTACGCCGCGCGGCTGGCCGGTGAGGGCGACGCGCGGTTCCCCGAGCGGTGGACGCTGGACGGACCCGAGCCGTACGCCGTGCCGCTGCCGGCCGACCAGCCCGAGGAGCCGGACACCGGTCTGCTGCCGCTGGCGGACGGGCGGGTGCTGATCCACCGGAAGCAGGGGGGAGCCTCGCACGCCTTCGCCGGCGGCGGTGGGCGGCACTCGTTCGCTCTGCTGTATCCGACGGGACCGCGCACCGGGGAGGTGCCGGTGGGCGCGGTCGAGTGCGAGCGGCTGGAACTGCTGCCGCCGGCCCCGGACGGCAGGTGTGCGTACGCCCTGTCCGTCGGCGAACGCTCCACCACGATCTGGCAGGTGGCGGGCGGCGCCTTCGGCCCCGAGCACGTGGCCGAGGTCGAGGGGCGCTGCTCGGGCGGCGTGTGGCTCGACCGTACGGGCCGGATGCTCGCCCTGGACCGGGAGGCCGACGGGGTGACGAAGGCGGTGGCCGTCGACCTGGAGCGGGGCGGGGAGGTCACGCCGCTGCTCCAGATCACGGAGGGCAGCAACGACCGGTTGCTGCTGGCCGATCCGGACAGCGGGCTGCTGCTGATCCGGTCGGACGCGCCGGGACGCGACCGGTTGGGGTGGGGCGTACTGGGCAGCATGCTGCCGGTGCGCTTCCCGGAGTGCCTGGGACCGGCCGATGTCGCCGTGGTGCCGTTCGCGGTGCAGCCCGGACAGGTCCTGACTCCGGAAAGCTGCGCGGTGGCGCTGCGGGTCGACGGTGCGGCGGGGAGCTGGGTCGGGGTGTGGCGTCCGGCGGGACGGCGGCTGCATCACCTCGCGGCGCCCCAGGGGTGGGTGCGGGGGGCGGGTCTCTGGACGCGCGAGGGGGTGCTGCGACTGCCGTACGCGACGGGTGCGGTGCCGTGCGGGGTGGCGCGGATCGCGGCCCCGCAGGACGTGGTGACCAGGGAACCCGAACCCGGGGAACGCACAGGTGGGGAACCGTTCGAGGCTCCGGACACTCCTGTTGTGTGCAAGCCCGTACCGCTCCAGCAGGCGCCCCTCACCGGGCGCGGTGCACGTGGGTGAGACTCCGCCGGGGCCACGCGGTCGATTCGGCTGAACGCCGGTGGTGACGGCGGGACGGGCCTTGCACCACGTGAAAGCGATCGAGTGATTCCAGGGGATCTCCCACCATGTCTGACGCACGAACCGACACGACCCAGACGCGGCCGCAGCCTTCGGCCGCCGAGCGGGACGCCGCCGGCCGCACCGGAAAGCACCGAGGGGGTGCGGCCACGACGGAGGACGCCACCGCTCCGGCGCACGGCCGCCACCGCCGGGCGTAGGGACGCGGCGCACGCCGTACGGGGGCGGCCCCGTACGGGAGCGCCCCCCGGTCCCCACACCGGTTCCCGGCCGCCGGACCGGTCGTACCTCGCGGAGGTCGCCCGTCCGGCCGTCGGGTCCGGCCTCAGCCCCGCTTCAGACCCAGCACCTCCGCCGCCGCGAACGTCTCGTCCGGCGGGCGGTCCTCGAAGTACGGCGACAGCCGCCCGGTCAGCTCCTCGTACGAAAAGGCCTCCTTCGCCGTGTCGAACTTGGCCGCGACCCTGGGCCGTTCCATGACCGCGACCATGCCGCCGTGGACGACGAGCAGCTGGCCGTTGACCCTCCCGGCGGCGGGTGACGCGAGGTAGCCGACCAGCGGGGAGACGTGCTCGGGGGCCAGCGCGTCCAGTGCGCCCTCCGCCGGTTCGGCGAAGCCGGCGAACACGTCCTGCGTCATCCGGGTCCGGGCGCGCGGGCAGATCACGTTGGCCGTCACGCCGTACTTCGCCAGCGCCAGGGCCGTCGACGTCGTCAGGCCGACGATCCCGCCCTTGGCCGCCGCGTAGTTGGGCTGGCCGGCCGAGCCCGCCAGGTACGCCTCCGACGAGGTGTTGACGATCCGGCCGTAGACCGGTGCGCCGGCCGCCTTGGAGCGTGCGCGCCAGTGCGCCGCCGCGAAGTGGGTGGTGTTGAAGTGGCCCTTGAGGTGGACGCGGATCACCGCGTCCCATTCGTCCTCGGTCATCGAGAAGATCATCCGGTCGCGGAGGATCCCCGCGTTGTTGACCAGGATGTCCAGCTTTCCGTACGTCTCGACGGCCGACCCGACCAGCGCCCGGGCCTGTTCGTGGTCCGCCACGTCGCCCAGGTGGGCCACGGCCCGCCCGCCCGCCGCCCGGATCTCGGCGGCGACCTCCTCGGCCGGGGCCGCCGACGCCTCGCCGGAGCCGTCGCGCCCGGGCTGCCCGTAGTCGTTGACCACGACGCTCGCGCCGAGCCGGGCCAGTTCCAGGGCCTCGGCGCGGCCGAGCCCGCGGCCCGCGCCGGTGACGATCGCGGACAGGCCGTCGAGCGGCAGCGCTTGCGGTGACAGTGACATCCGCCGTCCCCTCAGATCTCGATGCAGGTGCGCAGGGCCTCGCCCGTGCGCATCTGGTCCAGGGCGTCGTTGATCCCGTCCAGCCGCACCCGGTGGGTGATCAGGCCCTCCAGGTCGATGCGGCCGGCGCGCCACAGGGCGATGGCCCGCTCGTACGAACGCAGCACGTCGCCGCCTCCGTACATGGACGGCAGGATCCGCTTCTCGTCGAAGAACAGCTCGAACATGTTGACCTGGAAGAGGTCGTCCATCGCGCCCGCGCCGACGACGCACAGGGTGCCGCCGCGCCGCGTGGTCTCGTACGCGGTCCGGGCGGTGGCCGCCCTGCCGACGACCTCGAAGACGTAGTCGAACCCCTCCCCCGCCGTGACGCGCTGCTTGGCGTCGGCGAGTTCGTCCGGCGCGACCGCTTCGGTGGCGCCGAACCGCAGCGCCGCCTCGCGCCGGGAGGCGACCGGGTCGACGGCGACGATCCGGGCCGCGCCCTGCACGCGGGCGCCCTGGACGGCGGAGATGCCGACGCCGCCGCAGCCGATGACGGCGACCGAGGAACCGGCCTCCACCCGCGCGGTGTTGATGGCCGCGCCCAGGCCCGTCGTCACACCGCAGCCGATGAGCGCGGCGATCTCGTACGGCAGGTCGTCGGGGATGGGGACGGCGCAGCCCGCGTCGACCACGACCTCCTCGGCGAAGGTGCCCGTACCGGCGAAGCCGAACACGTCGTCTCCGCCGGCGCGCCGGAAGTTGGGCGTGCCCGCGTTCATGAGCCCGGCCAGGCACAGGTGCGTCTGCCCGCGCCGGCAGGACGGGCACGCGCCGCACGCGGGCAGCCAGCAGACGAGGACCCGGTCGCCGGGGCTGAGGCCGGTGACGCCGTCGCCGACGTCGACGACCTCGCCGGAGCCCTCGTGCCCCGGGACGAAGGGGCCGGGCTGCGGCAGGACGCCGCTCATCGCGGAGAGGTCGGAGTGGCACAGTCCGGTGGCCCGGACGCGGATCTTGACCTTGCCGGGGCCGAAGCCCACCGCCTCGACGTCGTCGAGGACTTCGAGCTTGTCCTGCCCTATCTCGTGCAGTACGGCTGCGCGCACGGTACGACTCCCTTCACGGAGGTCAGATGTGTACGACGGTGGTGTCGGCCAGGACCGGCGCGTCGTCCCTCCCGGCGGCGGTGACCGACACCTGGACGCGCCCCGGCGACTTCCACATCCGCAGGCGCAGGGTCTCGCCGGGGAAGGCGACCCCGGCGAAGCGGGTGCTGTAGGCGCTCACGCGGGTGACGTCGCCGCCGAGCAGGGTGTCGACGACCGCCTTGAGCGTCATGCCGTACGAGCACAGGCCGTGCAGGATCGGCCGGTCGAAGCCGGCGAGCTTCGCGAACTCCGGGTCGGCGTGCAGGGGGTTCCAGTCGCCGGAGAGCCGGTAGAGGAGGGCCTGGTCCTCACGCACGTGCAGCTCGGTCTGCGCGTCCGGCGCGCGGGTGGGCCGCTCGGCGCGGGCGGAGGGGCCGCGGTCGCCGCCGAAGCCGCCTTCGCCGCGTACGAAGATCTGGGCGTCGCTGGTCCACAGCGGCCCGTCGGCGTCGGCGGCCTCGGAACGCAGCACGACGACCGCCGCCTTGCCCTTGTCGTACACCGCCTGGACCTTGGAGTTCTGCACCGCCTCGCCCTTGACGGGGATCGGGCGGTGCAGCTCGATGCTCTGGCCGCCGTGCAGGACGTGGGCGAGGTCGACGTCGATGCCCGGCGCGGAGAGACCGCCGGCCATGGCCGTCCCGGCTCCGGCGACGGTGGCGAAGCTGGGCAGGACGTGCAGCCGGGACTCGAGGGTGTAGCGCAGTTCGCCGGGGTCGGTGGCGGGGGTGCCCGCGCCGAGGCCGAGGTGGTAGAGCTGGACGTCCTTGTGGTCCCAGGCGATCTCGGCGCTGCGGGGTTCGGCTGCGACGGCCTGTGCGGCATCGATGGGCATGAGGAGGCTGCTCCTTGAGGGAGGGAAGACCTCGGCGCGGCCGTCCGCACCGTCGGCCGCACCGAGGTCGTACGGGACCGGCCGCGGACCGCCGGTTCTAGAACGCGTTCTAGGCCGATGCGGCTTATGTATAACGCACCCCCCGTCAGTTGGGAAGGCTGTTCACTGACGCTACGTCAGGTGACTGGCGGGCGGCCGCCGGTGCGTGCCGCGCGGCACGGTTCGCACGCGCGCCTGTGCGCCGCCCGGCCCGCGCGCCGGCGAGCCCGACGACCCCGGCACGGCCACGGTCCGACGCATCGGACCGTGTGCGTGTGAGGATCGGGACGACGGCCGGGGCGCAGGCTCCGGCCGGCCCGTCACCCGGTGGGCGCCGCGGCGTCCGCCGGCACCGATCCGAACTGGAGCCCTTCCCGTGATCAGAGTGCTCCTCGCCGAGGACCCGGGCACGACGCGCGGCGCTCTCGCCCTGCGGCTCGGCATGGAGGCGGACATCGAGGTCGTCGCCCAGGTCGAGGCGGGCGACGAAATCGTGGACGCCGCCCTGTTCTCCCGGCCCGACGTGGCGCTCCTGGACGCCGACCTGCCCGGTCTCAGCGGCCTCGACGCCGCCGCGCTGCTGCGGGACGAGACGCCGGACTGCCGGGTGGTCGTCCTCACCACGTCCGGCAGGCCGGGCCGGCTGCGGCGCGCGATGGACGCGGGCGCGGCGGGTTTCCTGGTCAAGGACGGCCCGGTGGAGGAACTGGCCGCGACGATCCGCCGGGTGCTGACCGGCGAGACCGTCGTCGACCCCGTGCTCGCGGCGGCCGCGAAGGACGCGGGCCCGAGCGGCCCGCCGCGCTGAGACGTGCTGAACGCGGCGGTGGACGGGGGGACGTCCGCCGCCGTCCTCGGCCTCCCGCGCTACGCCCTCGTGCGGCCCGCCCGCGCCGGCCTCCCGCGTCACGCCTGCTTCTTCTGGCGCGGCAGCCAGATCAGCATCAGCAGCACTCCGCCGAGCAGCGCGCCCGCCCCGGCCCGGAAGGCCAGCGCGTATCCGGCCGTCAGGGCCTCCGCCGTGGTGGCGCCGGCCGTCCGCGACGCCGCGACCGTCGACAGCACCGCGAGGCCCAGCGCGCCACCCATGGTGCGTGAGGTGTTGATGAGGCCCGACAGCAGGCCGGCGTCGCCCGGCTCGCCGCCCGACGTGGCGAGGGAGGCGAGGGGCGTCGACGCGAGGCCGCCGCCGACCATCATCATGACCCCGGGGCCGAGGACGGCGGTGAGGTACGTCCCGTCGGCGCCCATCGTGGACTGCCACAGCATGCCGCAGGCCGCCACCAGCGTGCCGGTGATCGCGACCCGGCGAGCGCCCATCCCGGCCATCAGGCGCGGGGCGAGCTTCGAGCCGATCACGACGCTCAGCGAGCTGGGGACGAGGGCGAGCCCGGCGCCGAGCGGCGTGTAGCCCAGGACGTTCTGGGCGTACAGCGTCATGAAGAACCACATGCAGAACATCGCGGAGCCGTTCACGAACATCGCGGCGTTCGCCGCCGACACCGCGCGCACGCGCAAGAACCGCAAGGGCATCAGCGGCGCCCTCGTCCGCGCCTCCACCGCCACGAACGCCGTGAGCAGCGCGAGTCCCGCCACCAGAGGCACCACGGTCTCGGCCGCCGCCCAGCCCCCCGCCTCCGTCTGCACGATGCCGTACGCGAGGGTCGCGAGCCCGGCGGTGACGAGCAGCGCGCCGGGCAGGTCCAGCCGCCGGGCGCCGGGGGCCTGGCTTTCGACCAGCCACAGCGCCGCGCCGGCCAGGACGAGCGCGCCGACGGGCACGTTGATCAGCAGGACCCAGCGCCACGACAGCGCGTCCGTCAGCAGGCCGCCGACGAGCCCGCCCGCCGCCCCGCCGCCCGCGCCGACCGCCGACCACGTGCCGATGGCGCGCGTACGGGCGGGGCCTTCGGGGACGGCGGAGGTGAGGATGGTGAGCGTCGCCGGGGCCAGCACCGCCGCGCCGAGGCCCTGCACGGCGCGGGCGGCCAGCAGGTGCCAGTCCTCCTGCGCGAGCCCGCCGGCGAGGGAGGCCGCGGTGAACAGGGCGAGGCCGGTGAGGAAGGTCCGCTTGCGGCCGAAGAGATCGGCCGCGCGCCCGCCGAGGAGCATGAATCCGGCGAAGGCGATCGAGTAGGCGTTGACCACCCACTGGAGACCGACCGCGCTCAGGCCGAGGTCGGCCCGCATCGAGGGCAGCGCGACGTTGACCACCGACACGTCGAGCACGACGAGGAACTGGCCCGCGCAGGCGGCGAGTACGACCACCCACGTGCGGGACGGTGTGCGGGCGGCGGGTATGCGGGTTGCGGAGGAGGAGGCTTGGACCATGCCTGTCATGCTCGCAGCATCGGTGCACCCCGTACATCGGCGTGCCGCCCCGCGGCTCACGCCCGCCGCACCCGCCGCAGCCGCTGCTCGGTACGGCCCTCACCGTCGTCCTAGGGGGTGTCCTTCTGCCACATCTTCACGGTCGTCTTCGGATTGCTCGCTGAATTCGACGTGTGAGCGACCAGGCAGCGGTACTGCTTGCCCAGGTGAGCGACGCGGTCGTTCACCGCGTACCGCCGGTTTACTTTCCAAGCCGAGAATCCCGCTGCCATGTGCCGACGCCCTTTCCGCGGGCCCACCGGTTGCCGGCCCGCGCGCATCCTCCCACGCCCCGCGGCTCACGCCCGCCGCAGCAGCGTGACCACCGCCGCACCGCCCAGACCGATGTTGTGCGCGAGACCCACCCGCGCTCCCTCCACCTGCCGGGCGCCGGCCTCGCCCCGGAGCTGCCAGGTCAGTTCCGCCGCCTGCGCGAGGCCCGTCGCGCCCAGCGGATGGCCCTTGGAGATGAGGCCGCCGGACGGGTTGACGACCCAGCGCCCCCCGTACGTCGTCGCGCCGCTCTCCACGAGCTTGCCGGACCCGCCCTCCCCGCACATGCCCAGCGCCTCGTACGTCAGCAGCTCGTTGACCGAGAAGCAGTCGTGCAGCTCGATCACGTCGACGTCCCCGATGCCGAGGCCGGACGCCTCGTACACCTGGAGCGCGGCGGCCCGCGACATCGGCCGGCCCACCACGTCGAGGCAGGAGCCGGACGCGAACGACTCCTCGGTGTCGGTCGTCATCGCCTGGGCGACGATCTCGACAGCCCTGCCGTGCAGGCCGTGCTGGACCAGGAAGCGTTCCGAGACCACCACGGCGGCCGCCGCCCCGTCGGAGGTCGGCGAGCACTGGAGCCTGGTGAGCGGCCGGTGGACGGTCTTCGCCGCGAGGATCTCCTCGACCGTCCACACGTCCTGGAACTGCGCCCTGGGGTTGTCCGCCGAGTGCCGGTGGTTCTTCGCGGCGACCGCCGCGAGCTGCGCCGGCGTGGTGCCGTACCGCTCCATGTGCTCGCGCGCCGCGTTGCCGAAGATCTGCGCGGTGGGCGGGGTCATGTCGAAACCGTGGCCGGCGGCCATGACGCCGTAGTGCCGGGCGACGGGCGAGGTGGCGAAGTCGCTCCCGTCCGAACCGCCCCCCAGCGCGCCCCGTTTCATCTTCTCGAAGCCCAGCGCCAGCACGCAGTCGCTGATGCCGCCCTCGACGAGCTGCCGGGCCAGCATCAGCGCCGTGGACCCCGTGGCGCAGTTGTTGCTGACGTTGTAGACCGGCACGCCGGTCAGGCCGAGTTCGTACGCCGCCCGCTGGCCGGCGGCCGACGGCTGGAAGCAGTAGCCGGCCGCGACCTGCTGGACCTGCCCGTACGCGATCCCGGCGTCGGTCAGCGCCTCGGTCCCGGCCTCCTTCGCCATGTCCCAGAACTGCCAGTCACAACTCTCGGGCTTCTCGAACTTCGTCGTTCCGACACCGACGACGTATGCCTTCCCGGTCATGGGCGGAGCTCCCCTCAGTCACGCGGCAGGCCGAGCAGGCGCTCGGCGACGACATTGAGCTGGACCTGGGTCGTGCCGCCCGCGATCGTCAGGCAGCGCGACATCAGGAACCCGTGCACGGCCCGCTCCCCCGCCCCCTCGCACACCGCGCCCTGCGGACCGAGGAGTTCGAGGGCGAGTTCGGCGACCTTCTGCTGGTGCGACGTCTGGACGAGTTTGCGTACGCTCGCGCCGGCCCCCGGGTCCAGGCCCGACACCTGCCGCGTCGTCGTACGCAGCCCGATGCAGGCGAGGGCGTGCGCCTCGGCGACGAGCGCCCCGACGCGGGCGCGGCACGCGTCGTCGAGTCCGGCGGACCGCGCGATCAGGGATTCGAGCCCGGTGTCGAAGGCGACCTGGTCGGCCATGTGGACCCGCTCGTTGCCCAGGGTGTTGCGGGCGACCCGCCAGCCGCCGTTCACCTCTCCGACCACCGCGTCGTCCGGCAGCAGTAGGTCGTCGAAGTAGACCTCGTTGAAGAGCGAGTCGCCGGTGATCTCCCTCAGCGGCCGGATGTCGATGCCGTCGGCCGCCTTCATGTCGACGACGAAGTACGTGAGCCCCTCGTGCTTCGGGGCGCCGGGGTCCGTACGGGCGAGCAGGATGCCGTGGTCGGCCCACCGCGCGGCGCTCGTCCACACCTTCTGTCCGCTGACGCGCCAGCCGTCCGGCGTCCTGTGCGCACGGGTGCGCAGCGACGCCAGATCCGACCCCGCGTCCGGCTCCGAGAACAACTGGCACCACAGCATCTCGCCGCGCAGCGTCGGGCCCAGGTAGCGCTCCTGCTGCTCCGGCGTCCCGTACGCGATCAGCGAGGGCACGACCCAGGTCGCGATGCCCAGATCGCTGACCCGCACCCCCGCCTCCCGCAGCTCGCGCTGCACCGCGAGCTGCTCCAGCGGCCCCGCCCCCCGCCCGTACGGCGGCGGCAGGTGCGGGGCTGCGTACCCCGTGGGGGCGAGGGCGCGGCGGGCGGCGGCCGGGTCGAGACCGTGCGCGGCCGCGATCGCCTCCCGCGCCCGCTCCCGGTACGCGTCCGCCTCCGGTGGCAGCTCCAGGCGCAGCTCGCGCCGCGCGCCGGCCGCCGCCAGACGTGCGGCGCGCAGCCGGTGCGCGTCGCCCGGGCCGAGCAGCTGGCGCGCGACGAGCGCCCGGCGCAGGTGGAGGTGGGCGTCGTGCTCCCAGGTGAAGCCGATGCCGCCGAGGATCTGGACGCAGTCCTTGGCGCAGGAGTACGCGGCGTCCAGTGCGGCCGACGCGGCGAGCGCGGCGACCAGTCCCCCGGCGTCGGTCCCGGCCGCGCGGGCCGCGTCCCAGGTGAGGGCCCTGGCCTGTTCGAGGCGTACGAGCATGTCGGCGCACAGGTGCTTGACCGCCTGGAACCGCCCGATGGGCCGCCCGAACTGCTCGCGGGTCCTGGCGTGTTCGGCCGCGGTGTCCAGCGCCCAGCCCGCGGTGCCGCACGCGTCGGCGGCGTACAGCACGGCGGCGAGGTCGCGGACGGCGTCGCCGTCGAGGGCGAGCAGGCGGTCGGCGGGGACGGTGACGGCCTGCGCGGCGACCTCGGCGGTGGCCCGGGTCGGGTCGGCGCTCACGTGCGGCCGGACCGCCAGGTCCCCGGCGTCCACGGCGAACCACGCGTTCCCGGCGGCGAGCACGACGACGTCCGCCTGCGCGCCGCCGAGGACGGGCGGCGCGGTCCCGTCGAGCCGGTGACCGCCGCCGGCCGGCGTCGCGGTGAGCGTCCCCGCGCCGAGCGCGACGGCGCCGATGCGGGCTCCCGACGCCAGTTCGGCGACGAGCGACTCCTGTCCGCCGCGCCGCAGCACCTCGGAGGCGAGCACGCTGGGCAGGTACGGACCGGGCAGCGCCGCCCGGCCGGTCTCCTCCAGTACGACGGCGAGGTCGAGCAGCGTGCCGCCCCCGCCGCCGTACTCCTCGGGCAGGTGGATGCCGTGCAGCCCCTGCTCCGCGGCCCCGTCCCAGTAGGAAGGCCGCCCCTCCTGCGCCCCGTCGAGCGCCTTCCGCACGGCCTCGCGCGGCACCGCCCGCGCGAGCCGGCGGCGTACGGAGTCCGCCAGGTCGCGATGCTCTTGCGTGATTCCGATACCCATGCGCGGCAGACTAGAACACGTTCCAATCTGACGGAAGGTCAGGAGACGGGCCGTTCGTCCGGCGGATACGCGGCCCCGCCGTCCGCGCGCAGTGACCGCGCGGCCCGGCGGACGGCGAGCACCGTGGGCCGGGTGCGGTTCTTCGCCAGCCACGCCAGCGCCGAGTGGGACGGGGGCAGGTCGACGACGTCGACGTACCGCACGCCCGGCCGGGGGAAGAGGTGGCGGGCGGCCGCCGGCAGGAAGCACATCGCCTGCCCGTGCGCGACGGCGTGCAGCAGGGCCTCCATGTCCGCGACGACGGGCCCGTACCGCACGGGGGAGCCGTCGGGTCGCGGGTTGACCGACCAGAAGTCCCACCAGACCCGGGGGGCGGGCGGCGGGACGTCGACGACCGGGCGATCGGCGAGCTGGGCGAGCGTGACGTGCTCCAGCTCCGCCAGCGGGTCGTCGGCCGGCAGGCAGGCGACGCGGGGCTCGGTCGCGAGAGGGTGCAGTTCGATGCCCTCGGGGACCGGCGGGCGCAGGAAGACCACGTCGACCTCGTCCCCGGTCAGGGCGGCGATGTGGTCGGCGAAGTTGAGGCTGACGATCCGTACCGCGAGGGCGGGATGGCGTGCGTGCAGTGCCCCGAGCACGGCGCGCGTGTGCGGCATGGCGACCTCGGCGCCGATCGCGCCCACCACCAGCTGCCCGGAGAGCTGGCGCTGCTGGGCATTGGTCGCCCGGCGTAATCGGTCGGTGGCCGCGACCGACGCCCTGATCTCCGGGAGCAGCGCCCGGCCGGCCGGGGTGAGTTCGACGGTGCGGCTGGTGCGCTCCAGCAGCCGTACGCCCAGGCGCTTCTCCAGGTCCCGGATCTGCTGGCTGAGCGCGGACTGCGTCATGAACAACCGCTTCGCGGTGCGCCCGAAGTGGAGCTCCTCGCTCAGCGCCAGGAACAGCCGCAGCTGGTGGATCGTCGGCTCCCCCGTCCCGCTCCCCCGCGCCGCCCGTCCCCCGTCATTACCTGCGACCATGGTGATTCCCTTATCAATGCCCTGTGTTGTCGCATGACTGTGTCCATGACACCGACTGCCTCCTGTGCGAGTGTCTCAATCGCCCCCGCCGTCCGGCCGACCATCCGGCGGCATCGGGGGGCAGACCTGCTGAACACGTGGCACGTACGGGGAGCACCATGTTTCGTTCACGGCAGTTACGGGTGCGCCGGTCCGGTGCCGGACCGCGCGCCTTCCTCACCCTCCTGCTCGCCGGGGTGTGCCTCGCACCGGTGGCGACCGCGTCGGCCACCCCGACGGCGGCGCACCGGGCGCCGAGCGCCGGCGCGAGCGACCGGACGGCCTCGTCCGAGGTCCCCGCGGGCGTCACCGCCGGGGTGGCCGTATTCGACCGGCAGACCGGGACCTTCACCGAGCAGCTGAACACCACGACGCCCTTCCGGTCGGCGTCCGTCGTGAAACTGCTGCTCGCCCTGGACCACTTGTGGAACAAGGGCCCCACGTACGACCTTCCCGCCGCGGACCGCGCGCGGATGGACGCGATGCTGCGCAGCAGCGACGACGACGGGGCCGACCACTACTGGATCCAGAACGGCCAGAGCGCCATCGTCGACCGGATGGTCGCCCGGCTGGGCCTGCTCCACACCAGCCGTCCGCCGTCGACGCACCCCGGCTACTGGGGCTACACCGCCGTCAGCGCCGCAGACACCGTACGGATCTACCGCTACCTGCTGGACAGTGCGCCCGCACCCCTGCGCGACTACGTGATGGGCAACCTGCGGCGGTCGACGCGCTGCGCGACCGACGGCTTCGACCAGCACTTCGGCATCGCGGGAGCCTTCGAACGACCGTGGGCGGTCAAGCAGGGCTGGTCCGAGTTCAGCTCGGGCGGCTGCACCGCCGCGCCGGCCACGGTCACGCCGGCCACCGCCGGGGCGTCCGCCGGCTCCGGCCCCGCGGCGGGGAAGACGGCGAAGACGGCGAACGGCGTGGACCTCACCCGCCCGGCCCTGCACACCACCGGCACCGTCGGGGCCGGCGACCGCGCGATCGTGGCCGTCCTCACCCTGCACCCGCAGGGCACCCCGTACGGCAGGGCGTACTCGGACCTGGGCAGGCTGACCCGCTCGCTCGTCGTCCCGGGCGCGCAGAAGGCGGCGGGCACCTGGTTCGGCACCTGGAGCTCCGGGGTCCGGGTCCGCGCCGCGGCGACCACCGAATCCGCCACCCTGACGACTCTGCCCGCCGGTGTCGAGGTGCTGGTCTCCTGCCAGAAGCAGGGACAGACGGTCTCCGTGCCGCCGTACACCAACTCCTGGTGGGCCTATCTGCCCCAATACGGCGGCTACATGACCAACATCTACGTCCAGTCACCGGGCAACGAGCTGCCCGGCGTCCGGGTCTGTTGAGGGGAGCGCAGGTGAAGGAGCGTCCCCGCCGGATCGCCCCGGGAGCCGCAGCGGCTCTCCTGGCCCTGCTGCTGTCCACCGGCTGCTCCGCCGTACGGACGGACGCGGCCGCCCCGCCGAAGAACTCTGGCCCGGCCACCACGGCCGCGGGGCCCGCCACGGCGGGCGAGCTGAAGCTGCTGCACGACGCGGAACAGGAACTGAGACGCCGCTGCATGGCAGCGTCCGGCTTCAGGTACTGGGCCGAGTCCGCGAAGCCGGTGCCCGAGGCACGGGAGTTCCCCTACGTCGTCGACGATCCGGCGTGGGCCCGCCGGTACGGCTACGGAAGCACCCTGAACGCGCGGATCGACCGGCTGCGCGCCGAGGACCCGAACCAGGTGTACCTGCGGGGACTGTCCGAGGAACGCAGACGAGCGGCGATCACGGCGCTGAACGGCACCCGCACGGGCGCCCGGCAGCTCACCTCGCGACTGCCCGGCGGGATGGTCATGGGGCACAGCGCCACCGGGTGCAGGGCGCAGGCGTGGCGGAAGCTCTACGGCGATCTTCCCGGCTGGTACGCGGCGAGCACCCTGGTCGCGAACCTGAAGGCGCACCGGTACGAACGGGTGCTCGCGGAGCCGGAGTACGGCCGGGCCGTCAAGACGTGGTCGGCCTGCATGCGGGCGAGCGGGCACCACTACCGCGACCCGTCGAAGAGCAGGGCCGACTTCCTGGGGGACGCCGGGACCGGGGACAGATCGGCGGAGATCAGGGTCGCGGTCCGGGAAGCCGGGTGCGCGCTCAGCAGCGGACTGTCCGCCGTCACCGTACGGCTGGACCGGCGCCACGACCGGGCACTGCGCCAGGAGCACCGGGCAGCGGTGGACCAGGTGGAGCGCCTGCGGACCGGCGCGCTGCCACGGGCGCGCGACGTGCTGGCCTCCTGAGGAGCCGGCACCACGAGTTCCCGCACCGGGTCCGCGGACCACTGCGGCCCGGAAACGGCGGGGTCCAGAGATACAACAGCGAATCAACGAGGGGATCGATCATGTCTACGCACCGAGGCAGGTTCCTGCTCGCCACAGCTGCGGTCGTCACCGCACTCGGGCTTGCACCCGCCACCGCGCAAGCCGCTCCCGCGCCGGCCGGCACCGCCGCCGCGGCCGCGGACGGCCTCCTGTACGCCTGGGAGCACTCGTGGAAGGGCGGCCGTCAGGCCACCTGGTCCAACAGCAGCTCCGACTGGGCGGACCGGAACATGCGCAACCAGGCGTCGTCCGTGCACAACAACGGTTACGCGGGCGCCTACGAGGACGTGCGCCTGTACTGGGGCACCGGCAACGTCGGCGCCGCCTACTGCCTGGGCAACGGCAGCTACCTGATGGACATGCGCTACGACTACTTCCCGCACAACGGCAACGGAGGCGGCGAGGCCATGAACGACAACGTCGCCTCGCACCGCTGGGGCGCCTACTGCTGACGCACCGAAGCCGGCGCGGCCGCGGGTGCGCGGCCGCGCCGGTGTGCGCACCGACCACGCATCACGCATCACCCGTCACGTTTCACCACACCGATCACCAGGCACCAGGCACCAGACACAGACCACCGACCGCCGACCGCCGACCGCCGACCGCCGACGATCGTGCCCCTTTCCGCGCTTGGGCGCCGTTGGAGCCGCCCGGCAGGCCGGGCGGGCTGGCGGTGGAGGCCGCGGACAGGAGCCCCCGGCCGGCCCCTAGGATGTGACCGCCCAGTAACCGCATCCGCCCGTCCGGAGGACCCATGGCCGCCGCGCCCAAGCCCGAGACCCTCGCCGCTTTCGAGGCAGCCAAGGGCTTCATGCCGGTGCGCGAGGGGCTGGCGCTGTACGCCGCCGCCGCCGAGGCCGGGGCGCTCGGGCTGCCGCTGGTGGAGGTCGGCACGTACTGCGGGCGCTCCACGATCCTGCTGGCCGACGCCGCCCGGGAGGCCGGCACGGTCGCGGTGACCGTCGACCACCACCGGGGCAGCGAGGAGCAGCAGCCCGGCTGGGAGTACCACGACCCGACGGTCGTGGACCCCGAGGTCGGTCTGATGGACACCCTCCCCACCTTCCGCCGCACGCTGCACGCGGCGGGCCTCGAAGAGCACGTGATCGCGGTCGTCGGGCGATCGCCGCAGGTCGCGGCGGTATGGGGCGGCGAGGTGGGGCTCGTCTTCATCGACGGCGGCCACACCGACGAGCACGCAGGCGGCGACTACGAGGGCTGGGCGCCGCACGTGGCCACCGGCGGGCTGCTCGTGATCCACGACGTCTTCCCCGACCCGGCCGACGGCGGCCAGGCCCCGTACCGGGTGTACCGGCGCGCGCTCGCGTCCGGCGCCTTCGCCGAGATCTCGGTGACCGACTCGCTGCGCGTCCTGCGCCGTGTTTCACCGGGGATCTGACCGGCGCGGTTAGCATCGCCGGGTGTCGTACGACAGCGAGCCCCCCACTCCCCCCGCCACTCCTCCGCCCCCGTCCCGCCGCCCCGGCCGCCGGAACGCCGCCGTCGCGGTCGCCGCGCTCGTGCCCACCGCCCTCGCGGGCTGGCTGGTGTGGCAGGCGATGAGCGGTCCGGGCGGCGGCGATCCGCCGAAGGTGGTGCCGCAGCCGGGCCAGAGCCGCACCGGGTCCGCGTCGCCGCCCGCCGACGCCAAGCCGTCGGCGCCCACGACGCCGCCCGCGCCGACCGGCTTGCCCTCCCCTTCCGGAACGGGCAAGGACGAGAAGCCGGACGCGACCGGGCCCCTCGCCGGCAAGACCGTGGTGGTCGACCCCGGCCACAACCCGGGCAATTTTCGCCACACACGCGAAATCAACAGACTGGTGGATGTCGGGACACACCGCAAGGAATGCGACACCACCGGCACGACTACCAACGACGGCTACACCGAGGCGTCCTTCACCCTCGACGTCTCGCGCCGGCTGCGCGCGCTCCTGGAGAAGGAGGGCGCGACGGTCAAGCTCGTGCAGAACGAGGACCGGCCGTACGGGCCGTGCGTGGACGAGCGGGCCCGTATCGGCAACGAGGCGAAGGCCGACGCCGTCGTCTCGGTCCACGCCGACGGCTCGGCCGTGGGCAACCGCGGCTTCCACGTGATTCTGCCCGCGCTGGTGAAGGGCGGAGCCTCGGACACCTCGAAGATCGTCGGCCCCTCGCGCGAACTCGGGACGCGCATCGCGGGCAGGTTCGTCCAGGCGACCGGCAGCGCGCCCTCCAACTACGTGGGCGACGGCACGGGGTTGGACGTCCGCAAGGACCTCGGCGGGCTCAATCTGTCGACTGTGCCCAAGGTGTTCATCGAATGCGGCAATATGCGCGATCCGAAGGACGCCGCGCTGCTGACCGATGAAAGCTGGCGCCAGAAGGCGGCGCAGGGCATCGCCGACGGCATCGGAAGCTACTTGGGCGGGTAGGTCTGACACCCGGCGGCCGACTCTGCCGGAGGGACGATACATTCATCCGTACGATGGGGAGCTGCCCCCGAGCTTCACACTGTGCCGCCCCGACGAGTCGACCCACTAAGGACCTTCAAAGTGAACATCCGCTCCCTCACTCGAGGCGACGGCGTGGTGATCGGAGCAGCGGTGGTGCTGTTCATCGCCTCGTTCCTCGATTTCAAGTCGTTCGACAAGCCGGCCTGCTCGGGGCAGTTCTGCCCTCCGGCCCTCGACGCCGGCAACGCCTGGGACAGCCTGGGCGTCCTGATGAGCATCTACCTCGCCGGTGTGATCGCGGCGGCGCTCATCGTGGTGTCCCGCTCGCTGCCGCAGCAGCGCAAGATCGCCGGCATCGACCTCGGCCAGTTCGGTGTCGCCTTCGCCGTGTTCGCGGCCTGGACCGCCTTCTGGACGATCATCGACGGCAGCGACTCCGGCCCCGGCCAGATCCTCGGCCTGCTCGCGGTCCTGATCCTCGCCGCCGGCGCCGTCGCCGCGCCGCTCGTTCCGGCGCTCAAGGCCCCGCTCATGCCGGCCCCGAAGCCGCAGGTCGCGCAGCCGTACGGCGGGCAGCCCGGTCAGCCGGGCCCCGGCGGCTACGGCTACCCCGGCGCGCAGCAGCCGTCGTACGGCGGGCAGCCCGGCCAGCCCGGTCAGCCGCAGCCGTACGGCGCGCAGCCGCAGCAGGGTCAGCAGCCGCAGGCCCAGCAGCAGGCTCCGGCGGCGCAGGCGCAGCAGGGCGGTGCGCCCGCCGCTGCCGCCGGTGACTTCGCCCCGTTCTGGTTCGCGGTTCCGGTCGCCCGGCCGCTGTACGCGGAGGACGGTTCGCCGACGCCGATCGCCGAACTCGCGCCCGGCACCTGGTACCTGGCGGTGGAGCAGCGCGGCCCCGGCCTGGTCGCCCAGACGCAGGACGGCCGCCGCGGCGTCCTCCAGGACACCACCGGCATCCAGCGCGGCTGACCCCTCGCGGCGCCGCAGGACGGCCCCTCACCCTTCCGGGCGGGGGGCCGTTGCCGTACAGTCGCCCGGTCAGCGATCTGACGTACCGTCAGGTCGGGTCGTCGCCCGGAGGGACTCAGGGATGCGCCTCGGACTCGCTCTCGGCTACTGGGGCCGCGGCCCGGACCCCGGCCATCTCGCCCTGGCCCGTGAGGCGGAGCGCCTCGGTTACGCCTCCGTGTGGACCGCCGAGGCGTGGGGTTCCGACGCGTTCACCCCGCTCACCTGGATCGCGGCGCACACCTCCCGCATCCGGCTCGGCACCGCCGTGGCGCAGATGGCCGCCCGCACGCCCACCGCCACGGCCATGCACGCCCTGACCCTGGACCACCTCTCCGGGGGCCGGATGATGCTCGGGCTCGGCCTCTCCGGCCCGCAGGTCGTCGAGGGCTGGTACGGGCGGCCCTTCCCCGCGAGCCCGCTCACCGCGACGCGGGAGTACGTCGACACGATCCGCCAGGTGTTCGCCCGCGAGGCGCCGGTGGAGGTGGACGGGAGGTTCCACCCGCTCCCGTACCGGGGCCCGGACGCGGTCGGCGTCGGCAAGGCCCTCAAGCCCATCACGCATCCGCTCCGGCCCTCGCTGCCGCTCCTCCTCGGCGCGGAGGGCCCGCGGAACATAGCCCAGACGACCCGCATCGCCGACGGCTGGCTGCCGCTCTACTGGTCGCCGACGCGCACCGACGTGTACGCGGCGTCGCTCACCGGCCTCCCCGAGGGCTTCGTGATCGCGCCGATGGCGCGGGCGAAGGTCTGCGACGACGTCGCCCAGGGCCTGCTGCCGGTCAAGGCCATGCTGGGCTTCTACATCGGCGGCATGGGCCACGCGGCCCGCAACTTCCACGCGGACCTGATGGCCCGCATGGGCTTCGCGGAGGAGGCCCATCGCGTCCAGGAGCTGTTCCTGGCGGGGCGGAAGGAGGAGGCGGTGCTCGCGGTCCCCGACGCGTTCGCCGACGAGATCTCGCTCGTGGGCCCGCGCGAGCGCATCGCGGAACGCCTGGAGCTGTGGCGCGCGGGCCCGGTGACCGACCTGCTGGTGACGGCCCCGGACCCGTACACCCTGCGCGTACTGGCGGAACTCAACGGCTGACGCGGGCGGCGGCTCTCAGCCGAACGTCGCCCGCTCCAGCCAGAAGTCCAGCAGTTCCGCGTCGCCCAGCACCTGGACCCGGTCACTGTCGGCGGGCAGGCGGCGGTAGAAGACCCGGAGTACGTCGGCGAGGGGGCCGCGCAGGGCGACCGTCGCCTTCTCATGGGCGCGGCGCCAGGTGAAGCCGTCCTCGCCGAACTCGATCAGCCACTCCGCGCCGGGAACGTCCGTCGCGTGGAGGTGCAGGGAGCGCCCTGCGCCGCGCAGCTCGTTCGCCTGCTCGTCGGCGCCGGTGGACTGGGACCAGGCGACGATCTCCAGCCACTCGTCGAGGGTGTCGGCCGCCACCTCGGGGTCGGCCTCGAAGGCGATCGACGCGGTGAGCGCCGCGTCCGCGCGGTGGACCACCGTCTCGTGGGTCATGCGCCGCGCCCAGAACGCCGCCCGGTGGTCCCCGTTCCAGGACCACGCCCCGGCCTCCGGCCCGGCGGCACGCAGCGTGTCGGCGGCCTTGCGCGCTCCCTCCTCCAACCACGTGTCCAGCGCGGCCGGTTCGGCGTCGCCGGGTCCGGTGATGCCGGGCACCTGGTCCTCGGGCAGGGCCTCGGACGCCTTCGTGCGTACGATCGCCTCGGCCCAGCGGTGGGCGGCGCCGACGTGCCGGGCGAGCCGGCCGAGGGTCCACTCGGGGCAGGACGGCACCTTCGCGCCCAGGTCGGCATCGATCAGCACGGCCCTCAACAGGTCGGTCTGGTGGACGATTTCGTCGCAGTAACGTGCGTGGCCCAGGTCGGTCATAGGGGCACTGTAGTGAACCGGGGCGCGGCGACACCCCCGTTTTATCGGCCGGAAAACGGCAACACGTTCGACATGTCCCCACGTCATCGCAGTGGAAGCAACCAGGCGGCGACCGTCCTCATCGTCGTCGCCGACGTCATGGCCTTCATCCTCGGCCTGTGGATCCTGATGTACCTGCTGGACGCCAACCGCGCGAACGACCTGGTGAACTTCGTCCAGGACGCCGCCCGCTGGCTGGCCGGCTGGTCCCACGACCTGTTCACCTTCGACGAGGCCTGGGCACGCGTCGTGGCCGGGTACGGGCTCGCGGCGATCGTCTACCTCTTCGTCGGGCACGCCCTGGCGAACGTCGTCCGCCGCCACTGACACCGGCGCCCGGGCTCGCCGTTTCCGGGCCCGGGCAAAGGGCTAGCAGCAGTCCGGGTCCAGGCCCAGCGGCAGACGTTCGCCGCCGAAGACCGCGGTGGTCGCCTCGTCGCCCCCGAGAGCGGCCACCGCCAGCAGCAGGGAGCCCGCCGTCCAGGTGGTGAGCTCCTCGGGCCATATCGCCCGGTCGCCCTCGAACACGTACCCCGTCCAGTACATGCCGTCCGGCCCCCGCAGGTGCTGGATCGACTGGAGGATCTCCAGCGCCCGGTCCGACTCCCCCATCACCCACAGGGCGAGCGCGAGTTCGCAGCTCTCGCCGCCGGTCACCCAGGGGTTCGGGACGATGCAGCGCACGCCGAGGCCCGGCACGACGAAGCGGTCCCAGTCCGCCTCGACGCGGGCCTTGGCCTCGGGGCCCGTGACCGCGCCGGCGAGGATCGGGTAGTACCAGTCCATCGAGTAGCGGTTCTTGTCGAGGAACCGCTCCGGGTGCCGCTGGATGGCGTGCCGCAGCGCGCCGACCGCCAGTTCCCAGTCGGGCTGCGGCTCCTCGCGCTGCTCGGCGATGGCCAGCGCGCAGCGCAGCGCCTGGTGGATGGAGGAACTGCCGGTCAGCAGGGCATCATTGACGGGGGTGCCGTCCTCCTCCCGCTTCCAGCCGATCTGGCCGCCGGGCTGCTGGAGCCCGAGGACGAACTCGACCGCCGCGTAGACGGCCGGCCACATGCGGTCGACGAACGCGTCGTCGCCGGTGGCGAGGTAGTGGTGCCAGACGCCGACGGCGATGTACGCGCAGAAGTTCGTCTCGCGCCCCCGGTCGGTGACCCGCTCCGGGTCCCCGTCGTCGTACGCCGCGTACCAGGAACCGTCCGCGTTCTGGTGCCGGGCCAGCCACGCGTAGGCGCGCTCGGCGGCGTCGTGCTCGCCGGCCGCGTCGAGCGCCATGGCGGCCTCGGTGTGGTCCCACGGGTCGAGGTGGTGGCCGCGGAACCACGGGATGGCGCCGTCCTCGCGCTGCGCGGCGAGGATGCCCGCCACGGTCTCGGCGGCCTCCTCGGCGGTGAGGACGCCGGGCAGGACGAGGTGTTCCGTACGCTCCGGGCCGCGCCAGAGCCCGGTCACTTGGCGTCCGCCGCGACCGACGCGGCCGGCAGGTGCGGCTTGGTCGCGTACGCCACGAAGCTCTTGCCCACGAGCGGGTTGAGCGCCTGCTCCGCGATGCGGGTGGCCAGGGGCTTCTTCATGATGTCCCAGACCAGCAGCTTGTGGTAGGCGCGGACCGGCAGCGCTTTGTCGTTGTCGACTCCGAAGGCGCACTTGAGCCACCAGTACGGCGAGTGCAGCGCGTGGGCGTGGTGCGTGCCGTACGGCCGCAGGCCCGCCTCGCGCATCTTGCCGAGCAGTTCGTCGGCCTTGTAGATGCGGATGTGACCGCCCTCGACCTCGTGGTACGCGTCGCTCAGCGCCCAGCAGATCTTCTCCGGCCCGTAGCGCGGCACGGTGACGGCGATGCGGCCGCCCGGCTTCAGGACGCGGACCATCTCGGCCAGCACGCCCTTGTCGTCGGGGATGTGCTCCATGACCTCGGAGATGATCACGACGTCGAACGAGGCGTCGGGGAAGGGGAGGTTGAGCGCGTCGCCCTCCATGGCGGTGGCGGTGGCGCCCGCCGGGGCCTCACCGGCCTCCTTCATGGCGGCGAACCACTTGGCGACCTCGCGGATCTCCTCGCCGTTCTGGTCGAGGGCCACCACCTGGGCGCCGCGCCGGTAGCACTCGAAGGCGTGCCGGCCCGCGCCGCAGCCCAGGTCGAGCACGCGATCGCCCGGGGCGAGCGGGAAGCGGGAGAAGTCCACGGTCAGCACGGGGGTCTGCCCTTCCGGATGGAGATGGTCGCGGCGCCGGATCACCGGGCGCGCGTGGCTGGGGTGGCGGGGGTCGGCGGGGTCCGCGTGGGCGGAGTCCGCGTCAGCGGGGTCTCACCGGGCTCCCCCGCGGACCGCGCTGTGGGCGGCGATCCGCTCCCGGTAGAGCTCCGCGGTGCCCTGGGCGGCCTTGGCCCAGGTGAACCGCTCCAGCACCCGGTCGCGGCCCGCCGCGCCGAGGCGCCGGCGCAGCGCGGGGTCGCCGAGGAGCCGGCCGAGTGCGGCGGCCAGCGCGCCCGCGTCGCCGGGTGGCACGGCCAGGCACGTCTCGCCGTCGGTTCCGGCGACCTCGGGGATCGCGCCGCCCGTGGTGGCGACGAGGGGGGTGCCGGTGGCCATCGCCTCGGCGGCGGGCAGCGAGAAGCCCTCGTACAGGGAGGGGACGCAGGAGACCTGGGCGCCGCGCACGAGGTCGACGAGTTCCTGGTCGCTGATGCCCTTGACGAACTCGACGGCGCCCTGGAGGCCGTACCGCTCGATGGCCTGGGCGACCGGGCCGTCCTCGGCGCGCTTGCCGACGACGACGAGGTGGGCGTCGGGCCGCTCGGTGCGGAGCTTGGCGAGCGCCTCGACGAGGTGGACGAGCCCCTTGAGCGGGACGTCGGCGCTGGAGGTGGTGACGATGCGGCCGGGGATCTCGGCGACGGACGGGTCGGGCGACCAGAGGCCGGTGTCCGCGCCGATGTGCACGACGCGGATGCGGTCGCGGCGTACGCCGAGGTGCTCGGCTATCTCCTCCCGCGAGGAGCCGGAGACGGTGAGCACCGAGGGCAGGCGGCGGGCGACGCGCTTCTGCATGCGGGTGAAGCCGTACCAGCGGCGTACGGAGGCCCGCTTGCGGCGGCTTCCGGCAGCGTCGAGGTCGAGCTGCCGGTCGACGGTGATGGGGTGGTGGACGGTGGTGACCAGGGGCGCGCCGAGGTCGCCGAGCAGTCCGTAGCCGAGCGTCTGGTTGTCGTGGACGACGTCGAAGTCGCCCCGGCGGGCGGCCAGGTGGCGCTTGGCGCGGAGCGAGAACGTGAGGGGCTCGGGGAAGCCGCCGGTCCACATCGTCGCGACTTCGAGGGCGTCGATCCAGTCGCGGTACTCGTCGCGCTTCGGCGTGCGGAAGGGGTCCGGGCTGCGGTACAGGTCGAGGCTGGCCAGCTCGGTGAGCGGTACGCCCTCGTCGAGTACGGGGTAGGGCTGGGCGCCGAGGACCTCGACGCTGTGGCCGAGGCGCGCGAGCTCACGGGAGAGGTGGCGCACGTAGACGCCCTGGCCCCCGCAGAAGGGGTTTCCCTTGTACGTCAGGAGCGCGATGCGCAGCGGTCGGTCGCCCTGGACAGGACCCCCCGCGTGGGGGCCCGCCTCTATGGCCTCAGCGGTCACTCCCGGCCCCCTTCTCACTACTCTTTGGCCGGAGCGTAGCCGCTGGCGCTAACCTAGAACAAGTTTCAGTATCGAACGTCCGACGAGCTTTGAATCTACCGGCAGGTACGGCCGCCGCGAGCGCCGGATCAGGTGATTCGCGCCACGACCGGCGTCCTGCCATGCTGTGCCACCCGGGGGTCCCGGCCCCCCATGCCCGGCGTACGGACAAATGCCATGGAATGGGACGCATGACAGCGGAAGTCAAGCCCTCGTCGCCGCCACTGACGGAACGCCAGGAGGCGCGCCGCCGCCGCATCCTGCACGCCAGCGCCCAGCTGGCGAGCCGGGGCGGCTTCGACGCGGTGCAGATGCGCGAGGTCGCCGAGGCCGCGGGCGTCGCGCTGGGCACGCTGTACCGCTACTTCCCGTCCAAGGTCCACCTGCTGGTCGCCACCATGCAGGACCAGCTCCAGCACATGCACACGACGCTGCGCAAGCGTCCGCCGGGCGGCGAGACGGCGGCCGAGCGGGTCGCCGAGACCCTGATGCGCGCCTTCCGGGCGCTGCAGCGCGAGCCGCAGCTCGCGGACGCGATGGTGCGGGCGCTGACCTTCGCCGACCGCAGCGTCAGCCCCGAGGTCGACACGGTGTCGCGCCAGACCACGGCGATCATCCTGGACGCGATGAACCTGTCCGGGCCGCCCAGCCCGGAGCAGCTCTCGGCGGTCCGGGTCATCGAGCACACCTGGCACTCGGCACTGATCACCTGGCTGTCGGGACGGGCCTCCATCGCCCAGGTGAAGATAGATATCGAGACGGTGTGCCGGCTGATCGACCTGACCAGACCCGAGCGATCACACTGAGGAGCAGGCTCATCACCGCTGGTAGCAGGCGCATGGGAGGCGCGGGTGCGCCCGCCGCGCCCCTCCCGTGCTCCCCCTTGGCCTGATTCCGCACCCGTGACATCGGCAGTCCCGGGTACTAATGAGCGACGTGCCATGTCCATGCAGCGTTGCGCAGCGGTGTAACCCCAGGGGGAGCAGGCAGTGAGCGGCGTGATCCGTGTTCTTCTCGTGCACGACATCTGTCTTATGCGGTCCGGGCTGGCCGCACTGCTCGAAAAGGAGCCCGACATCGAGATATCCGCCAGCGCGTCGGCGGGAGCGCTGGGCCGCGCCCGGTCGTTACCGCCGCAGGTGTGCGTGGCCGACACGGAGGGGGCCGGGTCACCGGCGCTGGCCGCCGCGGCGGAGGTGGCGGGCCCGCGCGGCGCCTACCCGGACTGCGCGCTGCTCGTCCTGGCCCCGTCCGGCAAGCCCGGCCTCCTGCGCCGGGCGCACGAGGCCGACGCCCACGGGTACGTCAGCAAGAACGCCCCCGCCGAGCGGCTGCTGGAGGGGATACGGCGGGTCGCCGCGGGCGGGCGCTTCGTCGACGACCTGCTCGCCTGCGAGTTCCTGGAGGCCGCGCACAGCCCCCTCACCACACGTGAGCTGAGCGTGCTGTCACTCGCCGCCGAGGGCGCGGACGTCACCGAGATCGCCCACAGCCTGCACCTGACCAACGGGACGGTGCGCAACTACATGGCCGCGATCACCCGCAAGACCGGGGCCCGCAACCGCGTGGACGCCATCCGCATCTCCCAGGGAGCCGGCTGGCTCTGACCAGCCGCCGGCCAGATCGCGGTAGAGCGCGGAGCGCCCGAGCAGCTCGTCGTGGGTCCCGCAGACGGCCCGCGTACCGTCCATCACCAGGATCCGGTCGGCGCGCCGGGCGGAGCTCATCCGGTGGGCGACGACGATCAGGGTGGTGCCGGGGCGCTCGGCGAACGCGCGCTCGGCGCGGGCCTCGGCGGCGGGATCGAGATGGCAGGTCGCTTCGTCGAGCAGGACGACCGGCACGGGGGCCAGGTGCGACCGGGCGAGCGCGATCAGCTGCCGCTCGCCCGCCGACAGCCGCCCCGGCACCACGTCGGCGTCGAGCCCGCCGAGCCGCCGGAGCAGTTCGTACGCCCCGACGGCCCGGGCGGACGCGAGCACTGCGGAGTCGGGCGGCGGGTCGGGGCACAGGTAGGTGAGGTTGTCCCGCAGGGGGCCCGAGAAGACGTACGCCTCCTGGGGCACCAGGGTCCGCCGGTGCGCGGCGTCGCGCGCCGGTTCGCCGCAGAGCAGGACCTCGCCGGCCTGCGGCGCGCGGAGCCCGGCGGCCAGGGCGGTCAGGGTGGACTTTCCGATGCCGCTGGGCCCGACCACGGTGAGCCGGCCACCGGCCGGTACGGCGAGATCGAGCCCCCGGAACACCGGCTCGGCGTGCGGCCCGTAGGCGAAGGTGACCCCCCGCAGCTCCACCGCCGGCGGCTCCTGCGCACGGGCCGCCCTCGTCGTGACCGGGGTCCGGGGCGCCGGGGCGTACGCCTGCTCGCTACCCCCTTCCGTGAGGCGGCGCAGCACCACCGTCAGGCGGGAGCCCGCCGTGCCGAGCGCCTGCATCAGGCTCTGGAGCGCGGGGAGCAGGGCGTACATGAGGTACGTGAGCGCCCCCACCAGATCGCCGGGCGTCACCCCCCGCCGCAGCAGCCAGGGGGCGGTGACCAGCAGCAGGACCACCGGCAGCCGGCCGGCCACCGCCACCGCCAGCACCCGCAGCACCCCCCAGCGGGCGAGGGTGCGGGCGGCGCGGAACTCGGCGTCGAACCGGGCGTCGGCGTCGGCGGCCGTACGGGACTCCGCGCCGCCGGCGGCGATGTCCCGCAGCCCGGCGGCGGTCGCGTCCAGCACTTCCGCGACCGCCTCGTCGGCGGCGAGGAACGTCTCCTGGCGGCGGGCCATCGGGCGCAGCGTCACCAGGAACAGACCGAGTCCCAGCACCAGCGGCGGCACCACGACGAGCAGCAGGGCGGGCGCGAGCGAGGCGAGCCCGGCCAGTGCCCCGGCCGCCGTGAAGACGAACGAGCGGGAGACCATCACCAGACCGGCGAAGGTGTCCCGGGCGATCTCCACCTGGTGGGTGAGCCGGGACACCGCCCCGTGGTCGGCCCGGGCCAGGGCGCGGTCGACGACCCGGCGCACGAGGCCGTCCCGCAGGGGCTCCACCAGCTCGGACACGGCCCGGAAGACGCGCCCGGTGCCGTACGCCCCGGCCGCCACGGCCGCCGCCGCGACCGCGAGCCAGCCCAGCCCGGTGTGCGTGCTGCCGGCCAGGAAGCCGTGGTCGAGGGCGCGGGCGAGCGCGTAGCCGAAGAGGAACGTCTGCACGGCCTCGAGCAGCGACCAGGCCGTCAGCCGGGCCAGCACGGGCCGCCGCCGGTTCAGGAAGCGCAGGCCCAGGGTGCGCAGGCGGGGTGGGCGGGGGCGCGGGTCAGTCGTCATGGGGCGGCCGGTCCGTTCCTTCCTCGGCGTGCGCTTGCGCTTCCGTGAACACCGCGCGGTAGTCGCCGCGTTCGCGCCAGAGCCGCGCGTGCGGCCCGACGGCGCGGATCCGGCCTTCGTGGAGCCAGGCGACCTGATCGGCGCGGGCCGCCGTCGAGGCCCGGTGCGCGATGATCAGCCGGGTGCGGACGCCGGCCTCCCGGGTCAGGGCCTCGCCCACCCGCAGTTCGGTGACCGTGTCGAGGCTGGAGGTCGCGTCGTCGAGGATCAGCAGCCGCCCGGGATGCGCGAACGCCCGCGCCAGCCCCAGGCGCTGCACCTCGCCGCCGGAGAGCGGGGCCTCGGCGCACGGGGTGTCGTAGCCGTCGGGAAGGCGGCGTACGAAGTCGTCCGCGCAGGCGGTACGGGCCGCCTCCCGCACCGTCGCCGCGTCCGGTTCGTCGGCGCCGAAGGCGATCGTGCCGCCGATCGTGGTGCCGAGGAGCGCGGGCCGCTCGAACGCCTGGCCGACGGCGCGGCGCAGCACGTCGCGGGGCAGGTCGCGCAGCGGTACGCCGTCGAGCGTGACCGTCCCCCGGTCGGGGTCGGCGAGGCGGCCCGCGACCGCGGCCACGGTGGACTTGCCGGACCCCGAGCGCCCGACGAGGGCCAGCGAGGTGCCGCCGGGGACGGTGAGGTCGAGGCCGGCGAGGACGGTGCGGTCTCCGCGGTTCACCGTGACGCCGCGCAGCTCCAGCGTCCCGTCGCCGGCCGGCAGGCGCGCGTCGCCGTGGGCGGTGGCCGGCACGGCGAGCAGCCCGGCGAGCCGGCGGGCCGCGCCCCGGCTGCGGACGAGGCCGTTCAGGCGGCCGACCAGAATGCCGATGCCGGTGGCGAGCGCGGCGTACCGCGCGGCCGCGAGCAGCCCGCCGACCGAGAGTTCGCCGGCCGCGAGGCGGGCTCCGGCCACCGCGAGCACGGCGATCTGGAGCAGCGGCACGATCACGGCGGCCTGTGCGGTGGAGCGCCCCTGGACCCGCCACATGCGGTAGCCCTGGGCGCTGAGGCCGGCGAGCGGCTCCAGGATGCGGGCCTGTTCGCGCCGGGCGGTGCCGGCGGCGGCGATCGTACGGGCTCCGCCCACCGCTTCCACGAGGCGGGCGGCGATCTCACCCTGGCTCTCCTGGTAGCGCGCGACGCTGTCGCCCGATTCGCGGACGAAGACCTTGAGCAGCAGGGCGAGCACCGGCACGCCGACGAGGAACGCCCCGGCCGTCCACAGATCGACGACCGCGAGGGCGACGAGCCCGCCGACGGGTGTCACGACGGCGGCGACCGTGCCCGCCAGCGCGGCGGCTGCTCCTCCGGCGTGCGCCGCGTTGCCGACCAGGCGGGAGACGACGTCACCGGGCGGTGTGCGGTCCGTGGTGCGCGGCCCGGCCGCCAGAACGTGGCGCAGCAGGCGTCGGCGGAACCAGGCGGTGGAGCGGGCGTTGGTGGTTCCCGTCAGCACCCCGTCGAGCGCGTCGACGACGACGAGCAGGCAGGTGAGCGCCGCGCAGGCGGCGAGCCAGGGGGTGGCGGGGCGTCCGGAGAGGAGCAGGTCCAGGGTGCGGCCGAGTACGGCGGGAAGCGCGAGGCCGACGACCGCTCCCCCGGTGCTGAGGACCAGGACGGCCGCGCCGGGGACCGCGCTGTGCCGGACGGATTCGAGCAACAGCCGGTCGGCCACTCGGTGTTGATCGGGCTGTGGGTCCACTGCGCGTCACCGCCGGTCTTCCTGGTGCGACAGATGTGCGGCCCCGGGAGCGGTGAGCCACCGGGACCGCATCTCTGTCAGAACGTCGTCCCGAAGATGTCTCGCGACGTCACAGACAGGACGTCACAGGGACAACGTCACAGACACAGCAGGAAGCTGTTGGAGCTGTGCTTGTCGCAGGCCAGCAGGCTCAGGCTGCTCTGGTCGCCGCCGTCGGTCTCGGGGGTGTCCAGGCTCTGGAGGTCGAGGAGTGCCATGGTGGTTCCCTTCGGTTGTCCGTTCCCGTGGGGACGGGGTTTCTTGGTGCGGTACGTCTCCGGGTCGGAGCCGTACCGGTTCTAGGGCCGCCGCAGCGGCGGGAGGAAGGGCAGGTGCGCGCCGGTGCCGCGCGCCGCTGCCCGTGCGAGGAGTACGCCGGCGCCGCCGGTGCCCAGATCCATGGACAGGCGCATCATCTGGTCGCCGGGGAAGGCGAGGTGGCCCTCGTAGGGCAGGGCGTACCAGCCGAGTCCTTCGAGCTGCGCGGCGAGGTGCTCGGGCCGCGCCTCGGGGGCGGTGGTCCTGGACAGGTGGAGGGCCATGCCCGCGCGCCCGTTGAACAGTCCGGGCTGAGCGTAGTAGCGCGAGCGGGCCGCTCGTACGATGCCGGCCCGCGCCGCCTGGAACTCCTCGTCCCCGCGGTGGGAGAGGAAGTCGTCGAGCACCATGCCGATGCCCACGGAACCGGCGCCGAGGTACGGCATGGTCCGCGTCCCCTCGTCGACGAGCAGGGTGCCGGTGCTGTTGCGGACGCAGCGCGCGAGGTCGGCGCGCAGGGCGTCGGCCGCCAGGTCGAGGAGCTGCGGTGCGCCCGTGTCCTCGTACAGGCGCAGGAAGAGCAGGGCGGGGCCGGTGGCTCCGTGCAGCAGGCCGGTGCGCTTGCCGGCGGGGCCGCCGCCGGGGCCGAGCCGGTCGGCGAGGATCTGCGCGGCTTCGAGGGCCCGTTGGCGGAGGACCGTTTCCCCGGTGGTACGCGAGAGTGCGGCGAGCACGAGCCCGACGCCGGACAGCCCTCCGTACAGTCCGGGGACGAGCCGCTGCCACTTCTCGTCCAGCACCCGCTGGACCAGCTCCAGGGCCCGTTCGCGGTGCCCGAGTCCGTCGAGGACGTGGGCGACGCCCGTCAGTCCGTCGTAGAGTCCGAGCGGCGTGCCGAGCGGCGGCGGCGCGGTGTGCCGCAGCAGCCACTCCTCGCCCTGCGCGTACCGTCCGGCGCCGGCCTGGCCGAGCGCGTACAGCACCCCGGCGGCGCCGTGCGCGATGCCGAGCCCGCCGCCGTCGGAGAACTGGGCGATGTCGCCGGGGAAGAGCCGGTCGTCGCGGTCGGGAGTGGCGGAGGCCAGGATGCCCGCGGCGACCGAGTCCCGGCCGCCCGGCCAGTCGGCGGGCTCCACGGGCAGGTAGGGCCGGCCGTCGCCGGCCGGGTCCGTCTCACGGATGACCGCGACCGCCTCGTCGAAGAAGTCGCGCGGCACGTCCGGGAACTGCCGCGCGGCGACCTCCGCGAGATGGCGCGCCTTGTCGCGGTCGACGACCAGCAGGGTGGTCATCGGCAGGAAGAGCGCCAGCCGCAGGCAGGCGAGGGCGTAGCGGTCGACGTCGAACCCGGTGCGCTCGCGGGGCGCGATGAAGCCGGGGTGGGCGATGGCCTGGCGGTGGTTCTCCTCGGCGCCCGCGGCGGCCTCGAAGTCCAGGAGGCGTACGGACTCCTCGTCCGGCCCGACCATGATGTTGAACATGTGCAGGTCGTTGAAGACGACGCCCCGGCTGTGCACGGCGGCGACCGCTTCCTCCACGGCGCGGTGGATGCGCAGCGCCCAGCGGGAGTAGTCCGCGACGGCGTCCGGGTCGGGCTCGGGCTCCAGCAGCGGGTGGCGCTGGGCGAAGAAGGAGTTGAGGGTACGGCCGGGCAGGTGGTCCATGACCAGGAAGCGGTGGTCGCCGAGCACGAACCAGTCGCGGACCTCGGGCGCGACGCCGAGTCCCGACAGCCGTTCCAGGGCGGCCCGTTCGCGCTCCAGGCGGGTGACGGCGTCGGCCCGGTCGGCGGCCAGCCCGGCGTGCGGGCGCGCCTCCTTCAGGACCACCTTCTCGCCGCTGCGCAGGTCCTCGCCGAGGTAGACCCCGCCGCCGTTCGAGAAGTGCAGGGCGCTCTCGATGCGGTACGGCAGGTCACTCGTGGTGGTGGCGTTGCGGGCCGCGAGGTGCGGTGCGAGGAACGCGGGCAGCTCCACCCAGTCCGGGACGTGGAAGGACGGCTCGCGCAGATCCGGGACGAGGGTCCCGTCAGCGTTCTCGATCGCCGGGACGAGCGCGCCCTTGGCGTCGACGCAGTACCGGTGCGCGAAACCGCCGTAGCGGACGTACAGCGGTCCGTCGCCCCAGCGGAGGTCGGTGAGGATGTACGGTCCGGGTTCGCCTTCGAGCAGTTCGCCGAGTTCCCGGAGCACGACGTGCAGTTCGTTCTCGTCGGCGGGGTAGAGCGTCGCGAACTTGCCGCTGGAGCCGCGCCCGGCGTACTTGGAGTTGCGCAGGTGCAGCGGCTGCGGTCCCGGTACGAACTTGAACGGCAGGCCGCGCGGGACGCAGTAGTCCCACACCTTCGCGGCCGTCTTCTCCGCGTTGTCCAGGCAGGCCGACACGTGGATCTTCCAGCCCTGCAGCGGCCGGCCCGGCAGCGGCGCGCCCTGGTCGTCGACCGGGTTGATGTGCATCCAGTCGCCGGAGACGAATCTCCGCCATCCGGCAGGCACTTCGCGCTGGGCCGCCTCGAAGAGCGGCGCCGGCGAGGAAGTACCGGGCCGCCCCGCCGAGACACGGTCCGGGGTCTCGTAGAACTGCCTGTCGGCGAGGCAGAAGACCTCGTACCGGTTGTCCATGCGTCCCCCCTCGGCGGCTGCGGTGACACCGAGATTTCCACGGGCCGTACGGGAGGAACAGTCACACCTGTCACGTCATGGGTGTGCGGTACTCATAGGTAAAGAAGCGTTCGCACTTGTTCGACACTGAACAGCTTCGGGGCGGCGGGGCGGCGGGCGGTTCACTCGTCGGGCGGGAAGACCGCCTCCCCGCTTCCGAGCAGCGTGATCGCGATCGCCTCCACCGGACAGCCCTCCGCCGCGGCCAGCACCTTCTCGTTCGCGTCGAGGTCCGGGTCGGCGGGGTGCGACTGGCGGGCGGAGTCCAGGGCGAAGGATCCCGGCGCGTTGTTCAGGCACATGCCCGAGCCGATGCACACGCCCCGGTCGACCTCGACGTGCCAGCGGTCCCCCGTCACGCGTCCCCCCGACCGTGGCCCGCCGGCAGGTGGATCATCTTGTGCTCCAGGTACTCGCCGAACCCCTCGGGCCCGAACTCCCTGCCGATGCCGGAGTTCTTGTAGCCGCCGAACGGCCCGAGCATGTCGATGCTGAAGGTGTTCACGGAGTACGTGCCGGTCCTGACCTGCCGCGCGATGTCGATGCCGTGCTCGACGTCGGCGGTCCACACGCTGCCGCTGAGCCCGTACTCCGAGTCGTTGGCGATCCGCACGGCGTCGCCTTCGCCGTCGTACGGCAGCAGGCAGACGACCGGGCCGAAGATCTCCTCGCGGGCGATGCGCATCCCGTTGTCGACCCCGCCGAAGAGCGTCGGCTCGACGTACCAGCCGCGTTCCGCGCCCGCCGGGCGTCCGCCGCCCGTCAGGATCTTCGCACCCTCCTCCTGTCCGATCCTGATGTAGTCGAGGGAGCGCCGCTGCTGGCGTTCGGCGACGAGCGGGCCGACCTCGGTGGCCGGGTCGAACGGGTCGCCCACCGTGAGGGCCCCGGCCGCGGCGGCGAACGCCTCGGCGAACTCGTCGTAGCGCGAGCGCGGGGTGAGGATGCGGGTCTGGGCCACGCACGCCTGGCCGTTGAGCATCCAGGCGAAGGGGACGATCCCCGCGACGGCCGCCTCCAGGTCGGCGTCCGGCAGGATCACGGCCGCCGACTTGCCGCCGAGCTCCAGCGTCACCCGGGTGAGGTTGCGCGCGGCGACCTCCATCACACGCTTCCCGGCCGCGACGGAGCCGGTGAACGACACCTTGTCGACGCCCGGATGCCCGACGAGGTACTCACTGACCTCGCGGTCGGCCGGGAGGATCGACAGGACGCCCTCGGGCAGCCCGGCCTCGGTGGCTATCTCGGCCAGGATGTACGCGTCGAGGGGCGTCTCCGGCGACACCTTGAGCACGGCCGTGCAGCCCGCCAGCAGCGCGGGCGCGAGCTTGGCCGCCGCCGTGAACTGCGGGACGTTCCACGGCACGACGGCCGCGACCACCCCGGCCGGCTCCCGGCGCACGAGGAGCGGCCCGAGGACCCCGGTCCGCCGCTCCTCGAACGGGAAGTCGCGCGCGACGGCGATGGTGGCGTCCCAGACCATCATCGCGGCCAGCGCCTGCATCATGACGCTGGCGGTGTACGGCGACCCGTTCTGCGAGGTGATGCTGCGGGCGATCTCCTCGTGCCGTACGGCGATCGCGTCCTTGATCCGGGTGACGACGGCGATCCGCTCCTCGAGCGTCGTCCGGGGCCAGGGCCCCTGGTCGAACGCCTCGCGCGCGGCGGCCACCGCGCGGTCGACGTCGGCCCGCGAGGCGTGCGGCACCCGGCCGACGATCTGCTCGGTGTGCGGCGAGACGACGTCGATGACCTCGCTGCCCAGCGGGTCGGTCAACTGGCCGCCGATGTACAGCTTCCGGTGCTCCACAAGCTCGGTCATGACTGTCTGCCTCCCACGGCTCACACGGCCCGGCGACGCTCGCCCGAGCATTCTGACGATGCATCAGAACTGATACCAGTTCCAGTCCTGGGAGTCCACGGAAGCCACCGCCCGCCCCTTTGCAGGAAAGTCTGCCTGGGCGACTATTGGAACCAGTTCTACCAACCGTCGAGGAATCGGGGATCCATGACGCAGGTGACCGAGCACGGCGGCGGCGTCTGGTCCCTCGCGGTCCCCATCCCGGACAACCCGCTCGGCCACACCCTGGTCCACCTGCTCGACACCGACGACGGCCCGGTGCTGATCGACACGGGCTGGGACGACCCCACGTCCTGGGACGCGCTGGCCGCCGGTCTGGCCGCGCTCGGCACGTCCGTCCCGGAGATCCACGGCGTACTCGTCACCCATCACCACCCCGACCACCACGGCCTGTCCGGCCAGGTGCGCGAGGCGTCCGGCGCGTGGATCGCCATGCACGCCGCCGACGCCGAGGTCGTACGCCGGACCCGGAGCGCGGAGCCCGGCGCCTGGCTCGGCTACATCACCGCCAAGCTGACCGCCGCCGGCGCGCCCGACGAGCACCTCGCCCCGCTCCGTTCCGCCCGCGACTCGGGTCGCGTGCGCACCCTGCCGGGTCTGCGGGCCGCGCTCCCCGACCGCGAGATCGTCCCCGGCGACCTGCTCCCCCTCACCGGCCGCCGGCTGCGCGCGGTGTGGACCCCGGGCCACACCCCCGGTCACGTCTGCCTGCACCTGGAGGAGACGCACCCGGCGAACCTCCCCGGCAACGGCCGCCTCTTCTCCGGCGACCACCTGCTCCCCGGCATCACCCCTCACATCGGCCTGTACGAGGACCCCGACGACACCGCGGTCACCGATCCGCTGGGCGACTACCTCGACTCCCTCGAGCGTGTCGCCCGGCTGGCCCCCGCCGAGGTGCTCCCGGCCCACCAGCACGCGTTCACCGACGCCGCCGCGCGCGTCGGGGCGCTCCTCGACCACCACGAGGACCGCCTCACCGGCCTCCGCGCGCTGCTCGCCACCCCCCTCACCGCCTGGCAGCTCGCCGAGCGGATGGAGTGGAACCGGCCCTGGGCGGAGATCCCGTACGGGTCCAGGAACATCGCCGTCTCGGAGGCCGAGGCCCACCTGCGCCGCCTGGTGAAGCTGGGCCACGCGGAAGCGGTCCCGGGCGACGGCCCGGTCACGTACGTCGCTGTGTGAAGGCGCGGCGGTAGTCGCGGGGCGGGACGCCCCGGCGGCGTACGAACTGCTCGCGCAGGACGGCGGCGCCGGCGTAACCGACGCGGCGGGCGATGTCCTCCACGGACAGCTCCGTCGTCTCCAGCAGCTCTTCGGCGGTGTTGAGGCGCTGGGTGAGCAGCCACGCGTGCGGCGTGGTGCCGGTCGCCGCGGTGAAGCGGCGGGCGAAGGAGCGGCGGCTCATGAGGGCGCGGCGCGCCAGTTCGCCGACCGGGAGGGGCCGGTCGAGGTGGGCGCGGGCCCAGTCGAGGACCTCGCCGAGACGGTCGTCGGCGCAGTTCTCGGGCACCGGGGCCGCGAGGTACTGGGCCTGGCCGCCCTCGCGGTGCGGAGGGAGGACGAGGTCCCTGGCGACGGCGTTGGCCACCGCGGCGCCGTGTTCGCGGCGCAGCAGGTGCAGGCAGAGGTCGAATCCGGCGGCGGCGCCCGCCCCGGTGACCGTGCGGCCCTCGTCGACGTACAGGGCGCCGGGATCGAGGGTGACGGCGGGATGCAGGGCCGCGAGCAGGGAGGCGAAGCGCCAGTGGGTGGTGGCGCGCAGGCCGTCGAGCAGTCCGGCGGCGGCGAGCGCGAACGTGCCGACGCAGTGGGCGGCGACCGTGGCGCCGCGCTCGTGGGCCGAGCGCAGCGCGTCGAGGACGGGGTCCGCAGGCGGTGTGCGAAAGCCGCTCCACGGCAGGGCGAGAACCAGATCGGCCTCGGCGAGCCGGTCGAGTCCGTGCTCCACGGCGAGCGAGAGCCCGTGGTCGGTGGGGACCGGGCCCGGGCGGTCCGTGCACAGGGCGAAGGTGAAGTCGCGCTCGTCGAAGATCTCGCCGACGACGCCGACGCTGAGCAGGCCGACACCCGGGGGCGCGTAGGCGGCGACGGTACGGAACGGGGGCATCCACGCAGTCTGGCAGCGGGTGCGCGCGGGGGTGGCACGAATCCCGCGATACATGGCACATGTGCCACTCGTGCGTGCCGCGCGCCGACGGGAGGCTGGTCCCATGAGCGACGCACCGCGCGGCCGTACGGCCGGCTACACGATTCTGACCACGGGTTACACCACCTCGACGGGCCCCGGGGTCGCCGCCACCGTCTCGTACGTGACCGACGGGGACCTGCACATCGTCATCGACCCGGGCATGGTCGCGAGCCGCGGCCGGATCCTGGACCCGCTCGCCGCGAGGGGCCTGGGCGCCGAGGACATCACCGATGTCGTCCTCAGCCATCACCACCCGGACAACGTCATCAACGCGGGGCTGTTCGGCCGGGCCCGCATGCACGACCACAAGGCGATCTACCACGCCGACCAGTGGACCGACCGCGACGCGGAGGGGTACGAACTGACCCCGTCCGTCAAGTTGATCAGGACTCCCGGCCACAGCGAGGAGGACGTGACGGTGCTGGTGGGCACCCCGGACGGGGTGGTCGCGTTCGTCGGAGACCTGTGGTGGCGGCCGAACGGTCCGGTCGAAGACCCGGTCGCCCCGGATCTCGCGCGGCTGAGGGCGAGCAGGGAACGGGTCCTGGCGATCGCCGACGTCATCGTCCCCGGCCACGGCGGCGCCTTCCCGGCGGACGCCTCGGCGCCGCTGTAGACGGGCCGCGGGCGGGCGCCGCCGCGATGCCCCGACCGCCCCGGGGGCCGCCCGGTACGGGCCGGTAGAGTGTGCGAGTCGTCATCATGCCGTTCTGGGAGAAGCCGGTGCGAATCCGGCACTGCCCCTTCCCCAAGCTCTCGGCTGCGCTCGAGCAGGGGAGACCCCCTTCGTCATCCGCCCCCCGAGGGCGGTGAGTCGCAACGCCCGGTCCGGCATGACCAAGGCTCGGCACCGTCGAGGTATACGGAGCCGGAGCCTGGTGCGTGGTTTCCGCGCGCCCGGGCCCGGCTCCTCAGCAGGAGAGGCCCCCGCCCGTCATGACCCTTCGCCGCAGCGCAGCCACCGTGCTCGCCGCTTCCGCCGTACTCTGCGCGTCGGCGGCCACGGCCACGACCGCCGTCGCCGCTCCCTCCCCCACGCCCGTGGTCCCCTCGGGTCTCTACGGGGAGAAGGACCCGACGTACGACGGTGTCTGGCGGCAGTCGCTGGCTTTCCTCGCGCAGGACACGGCGGGCGTCGAGCCCGCCGCCAAGGCGGTGAACTGGCTCGTCGGGCAGCAGTGCGACAGCGGCAGCTTCCCGTCCTTCCGCGCCGACGCCGCCGAGCCGTGCACGTCGAAGACCGTGATGGACAGCAACGCCACCGCCGCCGCCGTGCAGGCGCTGAGCGCGCTCGGCGGCCAGGACGCCGCAGTGAAGAAGGGCGTCGGCTGGCTGAAGGCGTCACAGAACCAGGACGGCGGCTGGGGCTACAACCCCGGCAGCCCGAGCGACGCCAACTCCACCTCGATCGCGATCGGCGCGCTGGCCGCGGCCGGCGAGAAGCCGGCCGGGGTGACGTCGCAGAAGGGCAAGTCGCCGTACGACGCGCTGGTCACCTTCTCGGTGCCGTGCGACGCGAAGAAGGGCGGCGGCGCGTTCGCCTACCAGCCGGACAAGTCCGGCAAGCTCGCGCCCAACGCCGACGCGACGGCGGCGGGCGTGCTGGGCGGGCTCGGCCTGGGACTGAACGCGGAGGCGGGGAAGCCCGGCGACCGGCCCGACGCGAAGCCCGTCACGTGCGTCAAGGGCAAGCCGACGCCGGAGCAGGCCGCCGCGAACGGCGCCGCGTACCTCGACGGCGTCCTCGCGAAGACCGGCCACCTCGACACGCCTCCCATGCCGGGCGCCGAGGACGCCGAGCCGCAGCCCGACTTCGGCAACACGGCCGACGCGGTCGTCGCGCTGGCCGCGCAGGGCGGGGCGCAGGAGGCCCGGAAGCCGCTGGAGTGGCTGAAGAAGAACTCGGCGTCCTGGGCGAAGGAGAACGGCCCCGCCGCGTACGCGCAGCTCGTCCTCGCCGCCCACGCCACCGGCACCGACCCGAGGAGCTTCGGCGGCGCCGACCTGGTGAAGGCGCTCAACGCCACCGGGCCGGCCCCCGAGGCGGCCGAGAAGAAGACCGAGGACAAGAAGGACGACAGCGACAGCGCGTTCGGCGACTGGTGGATCGTCGCCGTCCTGTTCGTGGCGAGCGTCGGCGTCGGCATCCTGATCAGCGGCCGCAAGAAGAACCAGCAGCGGTGACGACCGTACGGAAGCGTCCGGCCGCCCTGCTCCTCGTGCTCGGCGCCGCGCTCCTCGCAGTGCTGGGCACGGGGACCGCGCAGGCGGCCACCGGCTACCGCTACTGGTCGTTCTGGGAGAACGACGGCGGCGCGTGGACGTACGCCACCCAGGGCCCCGCCATGGCGAGGCCCGAGGACGGCGCCGTGATCGGCTTCCGGTTCTCCGTGAGCGAGGACGCGCAGGACTCGGCCCGGCCCCGCCACGCCGCCGGGTCCTTCGACGCCGTCTGCGGGAGCACGCCGGCCAGGAAGGGCGCCAAGCGGGTGGCCGTCGTCATCGACCCCGGCACGGCGGCCGACGCCCCGGCCGGGGAGCGGCCGCCCGCGCGGCGCACCGCGTGCGCGCGGACCGGTACGGACGCCACGGCGGCGGACGCGCTCGCCTCGGTGGCGAAGCCGCTGCGCTATGACAGCTCGGCGCTGCTGTGCGCGATCTCCGGCTACCCGAGGACGGGCTGCGGGGAGCAGGTCTCCGGCCGCGACGCCGACCCGTCCGGTGACGCGTCCGCGCCCTCGACGGCGTCCTCGACCGCCGGGACCACCGGGACCACCGACGACAGCGCGGCCGGCGGGCCCTCCGCCGGTGTGCTCGTGGGCCTCGCCGCCGTGCTGACGCTCGGCGTCGCGGGCGTGTGGCAGGCGCGCCGCCGCCGCGGATGATCACCATGACCCTGCGCGCGCCGCGCGCGAGCCGCAGCAACGCCCTGCACGCCGGGGCGTGGTGGCTGTGGGCGCTCGGCCTGGCCGCCGCCGCGTCGCGGACCACCAATCCGCTGCTGCTGGGGATGCTGGTGGGAGTGGCGGGGTACGTGGTGGCGGCGCGGCGGACGGATGCCCCGTGGGCACGTTCGTACGGGGCGTTCGTGAAGCTCGGCCTGCTCGTCATCGGCATCCGGCTCGTGTTCTCGGCGTTCTTCGGCTCGTCGATCCCGGGCAGCCACACCGTCCTCACACTCCCCGAAGTGCCGCTGCCCGACTGGGCGCAGGGGGTGCGGATCGGTGGACGCGTGACGGCCGAGCAACTGGTCTTCGCGCTGTACGACGGGGCGAAGCTGGCCACGCTGCTGATCTGCGTGGGCGCCGCGAACGCGCTCGCCAACCCGGCCCGGCTGCTCAAGTCGCTGCCGGGGGCGCTGTACGAGGCGGGGGTCGCCGTCGTGGTGGCGATGACGTTCGCGCCGAACATGGTGGCCGACGTGGCGCGGCTGCGCACCGCGCGCCGCCTGCGCGGCCGTCCGGCCGGGGGCGTACGGGCCGTGCTCCAGATCGGGCTGCCGGTCCTGGAGGGCGCACTGGAACGCTCGGTGGCGGTGGCCGCCTCGATGGACGCGCGCGGCTACGGGCGCACCGCCGAAGTCCCGCCCGCCGTCCGGCACACGACGACCGCGCTGACGCTCGGCGGGCTGCTGGGGGTGTGCGCCGGTGCGTACGGGCTGCTGACCGCCGACGGCGAGGTGTACGGCCTGCCGGTCACGGCCGCCGGGCTGGCCGCCGCGCTGGCGGGGCTGCGCCTCGGCGGCCGGCGCAGCGTCCGTACCCGCTACCGGCCGGACGCGTGGGGCGTACGGGCGTGGCTGGTGGCGGGGTCGGGGGGCACCGTCGCGGCGCTGATGATCCTTGCCGCCGCGAACGATCCGGCGGCCCTGCACCCCGGGGTGGTGCCTCTGGTCGCGCCCACGTTCCCGCTGTGGCCGGCGGCGTCCGTGCTGATCGGCCTGCTGCCGGCGTTCGTGGCTCCGGTGCCGCACGTGTCCCCTGCGACGAAAGCGACTTCGAAGTGATCCGGTTCGAGAATGTGTCGGTCGGCTACGCCGACGCCGCGTCGCCCGTGATCCGGGGCGTGGATCTCACGGTGCCGGAGGGCGAGCTGGTCCTCCTGGTCGGCCCGTCGGGAGTCGGCAAGTCGACCCTGCTCGGCACGGTCTCCGGTCTCGTCCCCCACTTCACGGGTGGCACGCTGCGCGGACGCGTGACGGTCGACGGCCGCGACACCCGGACGCACAAGCCGCGCGAACTGGCCGATCTGGTCGGCACGGTGGGGCAGGACCCGCTCGCCCACTTCGTCACCGACACCGTGGAGGACGAACTGGCGTACGGCATGGAGTCGCTCGGCCTCGCGCCGGACGTGATGCGCCGCCGCGTCGAGGAGACGCTGGACCTGCTCGGCCTCGCCGAGCTGCGCGACCGCCCCATCGCCACCCTCTCCGGCGGCCAGCAGCAGCGCGTGGCGATCGGCTCGGTGCTCACGCCGCACCCCAGGGTGCTGGTGCTGGACGAGCCGACCTCGGCGCTGGACCCGGCGGCGGCGGAGGAGGTGCTGGCGGTGCTGCAGCGCCTGGTCCACGACCTGGGCACGACCGTGCTGCTGGCCGAGCACCGCCTGGAGCGGGTGGTGCAGTACGCGGACCGGGTGATCCTGCTGCCGGGGCGCGGGGAGGCGCCGGTGGTGGGTGAACCGGGGGCGGTCATGTCCGTCTCCCCGGTGTTCCCGCCGGTGGTGGGGCTGGGCCGGGTGGCGGGCTGGGAGCCGTTGCCGCTGTCCGTACGGGACGCCCGTCGCCGGGCGACGGCGCTGCGCACGGCCCTGGCCGGCGCGGAGCCGGGTCGGGTTCCCGTACTCGCCTCTTCCCGGACCCCGGACTTCGCTCCCGGGACGCCGGAGAGGCCGGTCCTCCCGGCGGTGGACGGCCCGGGGGGCGGGGGCGAAGCCCGCGGCGTCGGCAAGGGGCGGGCAGGGGAAGGGCTCCGCCGCCTGCTGCGGCGCCGCTCCGGCGAACCGGCCCGCGCCGCGGACGCCCTCGCACACCCGGACGCCCTCGCACACCCGCACGCACGCCCGGTCGCGGGCGCCGGCGCGGTCGCCACAGTCGCCGGGCTCGGCGTCCGGCGCGGGCGCATCGAAGCGCTGCGCCGCGTCACCTTCACCGTCGGCCCCGGCGAGACCGTCGCGCTCATGGGCCGCAACGGGGCGGGCAAGTCCACCCTCCTCTCCGCCCTCGTCGGCATGATCGAACCCACCACCGGCACGGTCTCCGTCGGCGGCCGCACCCCCCACCGCACCAGTCCCCGCGAGATGGTCCGCGAGGTCGGCCTGGTCCCGCAGGAGCCGCGCGATCTGCTGTACGCCGACACCGTCGCCGCCGAGTGCGCGGCGGCCGACGGCGACGCGGGCGCGGAACCGGGGACGTGCCGGGCCCTGGTCGCCGGACTGCTCCCCGGCATCCAGGACGACACGCACCCCCGGGACCTGTCCGAGGGCCAGCGCCTGGCCCTGGCCCTGGCCGTCGTGCTCACCGGACGCCCCCCGCTGCTCCTCCTCGACGAGCCCACCCGCGGCCTCGACTACGCCGCGAAGACCCGCCTGATCGGCCTGCTGCGCGACCTGGCCGCCCGGGGGCACGCGATCGTGCTGGCGACGCACGACGTGGAACTCGCGGCGGAACTGGCGCACCGCGTCATGATCCTCGCCGACGGCGAGGTCGTCGCGGACGGCCCGACGGCCGAGGTCGTCGTGTCCTCCCCCGCCTTCGCACCGCAGGTGGCGAAGATCCTCGCCCCCGAGAAGTGGCTGACCGTGACGCAGGTGCGCGACGCACTGGACGGGGTGGCCTCGTGAGCACGCCGAAGCCGGTACGCGCCGTACGCCTCGGTCCCCGCTCGGTCGCCGCGCTGCTCCTCGTCAGCGCGATCGGGGTGATCGCCTTCGGCTGGCCGCTGCTCGCCGACCCCGGCTCGGGGCTCGCCACGCACCACTCCGAGGACGCCCCGTGGCTCCTCGCCGCTCTCCTTCCGCTCCTCGTCGCCGTGGTCGTCGCGACCATCGCCGACGCCGGGCTCGACGCGAAGGCCGTAGCGATGCTGGGCGTACTGGCCGCCGTCGGGGCGGCACTGCGCCCGCTCGGGGCGGGGACGGCCGGCCTGGAGCCGATGTTCTTCCTGATGGTGCTGAGCGGCCGCGTCCTGGGCCCCGGGTTCGGGTTCGTGCTCGGCTCGGTGACGATGTTCGCGTCCGCGCTGCTCACGGGCGGGGTCGGTCCGTGGATGCCGTTCCAGATGCTGTCCATGGGCTGGTTCACGATGGGCGCGGGCCTGCTGCCGGGCGCGGAGCGCCTGCGCGGCCGGGCGGAGCTGGCGATGCTCGCGGCGTACGGCTTCGTCGCGGCCTTCCTGTACGGGGCCGTCATGAACCTGCAGGGCTGGACGTACATCGGCGGCATGGCGTCCGGCGTGTCCTTCCGGCCGGGCGATCCGGTGAACGAGAACCTGGCCCGCTTCCTCGCGTACTGCGCCACCACCTCCCTCGGCTGGGACCTGGGCCGCGCCGCGCTCACCGTCGTCCTGGTCCTCACCACCGGCGCCACCCTCCTGAGGGCACTGCGCCGGGCCACCCGCCGCGCCGCCTTCGAGGCCCAGGTCACATTCGAGGCCCCGCGGGGCTGATCCGCCGGTGAGAGGGCCCACAGGACCTTGGTCCTCCACTAGGCCGGGCAGTAGGCCGACCGGACCGCCTGCACACCCTCCCGCGCACCCCTGACCTGCACAGACCCGGATCACAGCGCCGCGGGCCGATGGGCCCGATCCGCCGGTCCTGCTAGTAAGAGGGGTGATTGCACCGGGGCAGGGGCCCTGCTTCATTGGAGCAGTCGCCGGGAGCGGTACGCCGGTCATCACCGGCCCGCCCGCGACGTCCCCCGTACCCGACGTTAGGTCCTCACGTGTCGTTTCCGGTCATCACCCGCCTCGTCGCCCGCCCCAAGTCCTTCGCCGCCGGCGCCGCCGTGCTGCTCGGGTCCGTGGGTGTGGTCATGGGCGGCGGCGTCTCCGAGGCCGCTGCCGCGAGCCCGCAGGCCGTCGCCCGGCAGATGATCCCGGACGCCGCCCAGTTCTCCTGCTTCGACAAGATCGTCGAGCACGAGAGCGGCTGGAACCCGCAGGCCAGCAACGCCTCGTCCGGCGCGTACGGCCTGGTCCAGGCCCTGCCCGCCGCCAAGATGTCCTCGGCGGGCGCGGACTGGAAGACGAACCCGGCCACCCAGATCGAGTGGGGCCTGGACTACATGAACGACCGGTACGGCAGCCCGTGCGGCGCCTGGGACTTCTGGCAGTCCAACGGCTGGTACTGACCCGGCCCGCACGCCGTACTGCAAGCCACCCCCCGGCAGCCCGCGAGAGGGGCCGAACGTGGGCGCGCCACCGGCGCACCGGGCCCTGCCCCGGCACGCCGGGCCGAGTCCCGGCCGCCGGGGAGCGGGCACGCCCGCCCCTCGCGTCAGAACCTCTGGATGATCGTCCCGGTGGCGAGCGCGCCGCCCGCGCACATCGTGACGAGCGCGAACTCCTTGTCGCGGCGCTCCAGTTCGTGCAAGGCCGTCGCGATCAGGCGGGCGCCCGTCGCGCCCACCGGATGGCCGAGCGCGATCGCCCCGCCGTTCACGTTCACCTTCGCCAGATCCTGCTCGAAGACCTGCGCCCAGCTCAGCACCACCGACGCGAAGGCCTCGTTGATCTCGACGACGTCGATGTCCTTGAGCGACATGCCCGCCTTGCCGAGCACCGCGCGCGTCGCGTCGATCGGCCCGTCGAGATGGAAGTGCGGGTCGGATCCGACCAGGGCCTGGGCGACGATCCGGGCGCGCGGCTTGAGTTTGAGGGCCCGGGCCATCCGCTTGGACGCCCACATGATCGCGCTCGCCCCGTCGGATATCTGCGAGGAGTTCCCCGCCGTGTGGACGGCGGTCGGCATCACCGGCTTGAGCCGGGCCAGCGCCTCCATGGACGTGTCCCGCAGCCCCTCGTCCCGGTCGACGAGCCGCCACATGCCCTGCCCCGCCGCCTGCTCCTCCTCGGTCGTCGGCACCTGCACGGCGAACGTCTCGCGCTTGAAGCGCTCCTCCGCCCAGGCGGTCGCCGCCCGCTCCTGCGACAACAGGCCGAGCGAGTCGACCCGTTCGCGCGTCAGGCCGCGCTTGCGGGCGATCCGCTCGGCCGCCTCGAACTGGTTGGGCAGGTCGACGTTCCACTCGTCCGGCCACGGTTTCCCCGGCCCGTGCTTGGACCCCGACCCCAGCGGGACACGTGACATGGCCTCCACCCCGCAGCTGATGCCGACGTCGATGACCCCCGCGGCGATCATGTTGGCGACCATGTGGGCGGCCTGCTGGGACGAGCCGCACTGGCAGTCCACGGTCGTCGCGGCCGTCTCGTACGGCAGGCCGACCGCCAGCCAGGCGTTGCGGGCGGGGTTCATGGACTGCTCGCCGGCGTGCGTGACCGTGCCGCCGACGATCTGTTCGACGCAGTCGGCGTGAATGGCCGTACGGCCGAGGAGTTCGCGGTACGTCTCGCCGAGCAGATAGGCGGGGTGCAGGTTGGCGAGCGCGCCTCCGCGCTTGCCGATGGGGGTGCGTACGGCTTCGACGATGACGGGTTCCGCGGCCATGAGCCGTCCTCTCCTCACCCGCGGGCCTCCCCCGGCGCCCGCGGCGGCTGCCAACTAGTACGCGTTCTAGTTCTCCGAGCAGTCTTATGAGTACCGCCCCGGCAGCGCAAGGGTCTTGCACGCCTTGCGCACCGTCTCCACACGCAACAGATGACGCCGGGCCCCTTGCCTCCTGTAGAACCCGTTACTACATTCCCGGCAACTTCTGATGGGTCGTCAGACATGGGAGCTGCCGATGCACTGCCCCGCGCTGCCCGACGGGTTCGACTTCACCGATCCCGACCTGCTCCTCGCCCGCGTGCCGCATCCGGAGTTCGCACAGATGCGGCGTACCGCGCCGGTCTGGTGGTGCGCGCAGCCCCCCGGCATCTCCGGTTTCGACGACGAGGGGTACTGGGCCGTCACCCGGCACGCCGACGTCAAGTACGTCTCCACGCATCCGGAGCTCTTCTCCTCGCACACCAACACGGCCGTCATCCGCTTCAACGAGACGATCAGCCGCGACCAGATCGAGGTCCAGAAGCTGATCATGCTCAACATGGACCCGCCCGAGCACACCCGCGTGCGCCAGATCGTCCAGCGCGGCTTCACTCCGCGTGCGATCCGCTCGCTCGAGGGCGCCCTGCGCGACCGCGCCCGCTCGATCGTCGGGGCGGCCGTCGCCGGCGCGGCCGACGACGGCACCTTCGACTTCGTCACCCGCATCGCCGTCGAACTGCCCCTCCAGGCCATCGCCGAGCTCATCGGCGTACCGCAGGAGGACCGGACCAAGATCTTCGACTGGTCGAACAAGATGGCGGCGTACGACGATCCCGAGTACGCCATCACCGAGGAGGTCGGCACCGAGGCGGCCATGGAGATCGTCTCGTACGCGATGAACCTGGCGGCCGCCCGCAAGGAGTGCCCGGCCAAGGACATCGTGTCCCAGCTCGTGGCGGCGGAGGGCGAAGGGAACCTGGGCCCGGACGAGTTCGGCTTCTTCGTCATCCTGCTGGCCGTGGCCGGGAACGAGACGACGCGCAACGCGATCAGCCACGGAATGCACGCGTTCCTGACGCACCCCGAGCAGTGGGAGCTCTACAAGCGCGAGCGGCCGGGCACGGCGGCCGAGGAGATCGTGCGCTGGGCGACGCCCGTCGTCTCGTTCCAGCGGACGGCGACGCAGGACGTCGAGCTGGGCGGGCAGCGGATCAGGAAGGGCGACCGCGTCGGGCTCTTCTACTCGTCGGCCAACAACGATCCCGAGGTGTTCACCGATCCGGGGACGTTCGACATCACCCGCGACCCGAACCCGCACCTCGGATTCGGCGGCGGGGGCCCGCACTTCTGCCTCGGCAAGTCCCTCGCCGTGCTGGAGATCAACCTCATCTTCAACGCGATCGCCGACGCGCTGCCCGGTCTGAAGCTCGCGGGCGACCCGCGCCGGCTGCGCTCGGCGTGGCTGAACGGCATCAAGGAGCTCCGGGTGACCCACCGCTGACTCCGCGGGCCCGGGAACCGGGAGGCGGGGGTGATCCCCTACGCCCCGCCCCCACCTCTCACCGGCCGCGGTCGTCGTACGCACCGCGGGCCCGGCCGACCTCGCCGAGAACGCCGTTCGGCGGGGCCGGGCAGCATGGTCTGCCGGGCCAGGATGTCGCACTGTGAGCGGGCCTGCTCTATCGGTAGTGACGATTGATCAATAACGTTCGGGTGTCCGCCTGTTTACCGTTCAAGGGAGCACCCGACCATGACCACGGCCCAGCACGTCCCCGACCTGCTTTCGCCCGAGTTCGCCGAGAACCCGTACGCCGCCTACGAGGTGATGCGCAAGTCCGCCCCGCTGTTCTGGCACGAGGCGATGCAGAGCTACGTCATATCCCGGTACGAGGACGTGGAACGGGCCTTCAAGGACAAGGAGTCGGTGTTCACGACCGACAACTACGACTGGCAGATCGAGCCCGTGCACGGGAAGACGATCCTCCAGCTCAGTGGCCGAGAACACGCCGTGCGCCGGGCGCTGGTGGCTCCCGCCTTCCGCGGCAAGGACCTCCAGGAGATGTTCCTGCCGGTCATCGAGCGCAACGCCCGCGAGCTGATCGACACGTTCCGCGACCGGGGCGCGGTCGATCTCGTCGACGCGTTCGCGACCCGCTTCCCGGTGAACGTGATCGCGGACATGCTCGGGCTCGACAAGGGCGACCACGCGAAGTTCCACCACTGGTACACCACCGTGATCGCGTTCCTCGGCAATCTGGCCGGCGACCCCGAGGTGGCGGCGGCGGGTGAGCGGACCCGCGTCGAGTTCGCGCAGTACATGATCCCGATCATCCAGGAGCGCCGGAAGGCCCCGGGCGACGACCTGCTGTCCACGCTGTGCCAGGCCGAGGTGGACGGCGTGCGCATGAGCGACGAGGACATCAAGGCGTTCTGCAGTCTGCTCCTCGCGGCCGGCGGCGAGACGACCGACAAGGCGATCGCGGCCCTCTTCGCCAACCTCCTCGCCCACCCGGACCAGCTGGCCGCCGTGCAGCAGGACCGCACCCTCATCGACCGGGCCTTCGCCGAGACGCTGCGCTACACCCCGCCCGTACACATGATCATGCGCCAGACGGCCAAGGAGGTCACGCTCAGCGGCGGCACGATCCCGGCCGGCGCGACCGTCACCTGCCTGATCGGGTCCGCCAACCGCGACGAGAGCCGGTACGCCCGCCCGGACAGGTTCGACATCTTCCGCGAGGACCTCACGGCGACGAACGCCTTCTCCGCCGCGGCCGACCACCTCGCCTTCGCCCTCGGACGGCACTTCTGCGTCGGCGCGCTGCTCGCGCGGGCGGAGGTGCAGACCGGTGTGAACCAGCTGCTCGACGCCATGCCCGGCCTGCGGCTCGCGGACGGCGCCGAGATCGTCGAGCACGGCGTGTTCACCCGGGGTCCGCAGAGCGTGCCGGTGGCGTTCACGCCCGTCGGCTGAGTTGCCGGGGCCCCGGCCCCGCGCCGGTGACCCCGGGCGTGCCCGAGGCGGTCACCGGCGCGGCGAACCCGTCAGTGGGAGGACGGGGTGAAGGACACCGGCAGGGTGGTCAGGCCGCGCATCCAGATGGACGGCCGCCAGGTCAGCTGCTCCGGCTCGACCGCGAGCATCACGTCCGGGAGCCGCTCCAGGAGGGCTTCGACGGCGGTGCGGGCCATGACGTCGGCGAGCTGCGGAGCGGGGTAGGGGCAGCGGTGCTCGCCGTTGCTGAAGGACAGGTGCGAGGAGTTGCCCTCCGCGCCGACGTGACCCTCGGGCCAGATCTGCGGGTCGGTGTTGGCGGCCGCGAAGCCCAGGACCAGGCAGTCGCCGGCCTTGATGTGGCGGCCGCCGAGCTGGACGTCGCGGTCGGCCCAGCGGCCGATGAAGTTCTGGGTGGGGGTCTCCAGCCACAGGACCTCGTTGAGCGCCTGACCGACGCTCAGCCGCCCGCCCGAGACGTTCAGCGCGAACCGGTCGTCGGTGAGGAGCCGGCGCAGGGCGTTGCCGATCCAGTTGGCGGTCGGCTGCTGGGCGGCGGCGATGATGGAGATGAGGTCCTGGACGATCTCCTCGTCCGCCAGGCCCGCCGGGTGCGTGAGCATCCGGGAGATGACGTCCGGGCCGGGCGTCGCCCGCTTCTGTGCGACGAGCTCCTGAAGGCGCTTGCCCACACGTCCGTACGCCGCCACCGGGTCGTCGCCCTCAGCCGCGTCCAGGGACATCCGCAGGTCCTCGACGAGGTCGTCGGTGTCGGTGCTGTGGGCCGGCATCCCGCACATCTGGACCGCCGCGCGCATCGGCAGGGCGTGGGCGTACGCCGCCATCAGCTCGGCCTCGCCGCTGCCCGCGAAGACGTCGATGAGCTCGTCGGCGATCCGCCGGCAGTTGTAGCCGAACTCGAACTGGTCGACCGCCTCCAGCGCCTCGCTGATGACTCCGGCGCGGCGCTGGTGCTCCAAGCCCTCGGTGAACAGGACCGAGGGCTGGTAGCCGACGTACGGCAGCAGCGGCCAGTCGGCCGGGATCGCGTCCCACTGGTTCCAGCGCCGGGAGTCGCGGGCGAACAATTCGTCGTGGGTGGTGACGTACGAGACCTCGGAGTAGCCGAGGACCAGCCAGGCCGGGACGTCGCCGTCCAGCAGCACCGGCGCGACGGCACCGTGTTCGCGGCGCAGCGTGCGGTACAGCTCGGCGGGGGTCTGCTGGTACTGGAGGCCGCTGAGCCGGATCGCGCCCGCGTGCGCGGGGCAGCCCGGCGGAGGCGTCGCCCCGGAGGCGGTGGCGGTGGGGTCGCTCATGTGGTGGTCTCCTGGGCCAGGGCCAGCTGGTAGAGGTGGTCGACGAGGGTGATCAGGACGCGTTTGCCGTCGCTGCGCACACGGGCGTCGCAGTCGAGCAGCGGGATGTGCGCGGGCAGCGCCAGTGCCTGCCGGATCTCGTCCAGGGAGTGGTACGCGGCGTCGTCGTCGAACCGGTTCACGGCGACGACGAAGGGCGTCTTGTGGTGTTCCAGGCGGTCGATGGCGTACCAGGAGTCGCTCATGCGACGGGTGTCGACCAGGACGACCGCGCCGAGGGTGCCGGAGAACAGCCGGTCCCACAGGAACCAGAAACGTTCCTGCCCCGGAGCGCCGAAGAGGTAGAGCACCTTCGTCTCGTTGAGGCTGATCCGGCCGAAGTCGAAGGCCACCGTCGTGGTGGTCTTGTGGGCGAGGCCGGTCGTCTCGTCGACGCCGACACCGGCCTGCGTCATGTACTCCTCGGTGTTCAGCGGGCGGATCTCGCTCACCGACCTGACGAGCGTGGTCTTGCCCACGCCGAATCCCCCGACGATGACGATCTTCAGTCCGGTGTCGGCGGCGTCGGCGAGCGGGGTGCGCTCCGGCGCCTGGGCCGGCGCCTCAGAGATTGCGGAGTCCATGCAGCACCTCCTTCAGCAGAGCGGATTCGGGCAGGTCGGCGGCGGCCGCGGCGGCCCGGGGACGGCGGGCGGTGATCCGTCCGGCGTCCAGCAGGTCCTCCAGGAGGATCCGTACGACGGTGATGGGCATGCGCAGTTCGGCGGCGATCTCCACCACCGCGGCGGGATGACGGCACAGCGTGAGGATCCGTACGTGCTCCGACTGCATGCCCGGTGTCGGGTCGCACTCGCTGACCACCAGCGTCACCAGATCGAACACCGTGGTGTCCGCGGTGTGGCTGCGGCCACCGGTCACCGTGTAGAGGCGGTCGGGGGACCCGGTGTCGACGGGGCGGCGGGTCATGACGTCGGACTGTCCTGCGCACGGTTGCGCGGTTCGGCCCGCAGGTGCTCGCCGATCTGCTCGACCATCTCGCTCATGTTGTGGCCGACCACACCGGGGTCGGCGCTGTCGGCGGCGACGACGGCGAGGTGGGCGCCCTCGCCCGCCTCCACGATGAGGAGCAGACCGCCGCGGAACTCGGCCATCAGGTGGTTCACGCCTCCGGTGCCGTCACCGAACTCCACCGACGCGCCGTGGGCCAGGGACTGCATCCCGCTGGCGATGGCGGCCAGCTGGTCGGCCTGGTCGAGGGTGAGGTTGCTGCTGCGGCACAGCTTGAGGCCGTCGCGGGAGAGCACCAGGGCGTGCCGGGTGCCGGGGGTGTGCTCCACGAGGTTGTCCAGGAGCCAGGTGAGGCTGGTGTCGGTGGTCTGCACGGTGGTCATGGGCCGGTCGACGCGGGGCGCGGTCGGCCCGTGCCTCCAATCTCGGTGGTCAGGTGAGAGGGTCGGCCGCCCGCGGGGGCGGCGGCACGCCGGGGTGGGGCACGGTGGTGCTCAGCCGGGCGGGCGGGGGTCCTTGCGGCGCTGGGACTGGTGGAAGGCGCCGAAACCGGCCCCGGGGTTGCGTGCCGGCGGGGTGGGCGGCTCGTCGGCGGCCCCGGGCGCGGGGCGGCCCCGGTCGGCGGCGGCCATCGTGCGCCCCGGCGGCCGTACGGGCAGGCCGCCCGGGGTCGCGGCCTGAGCGGAAGCGTCGGGGCCGGCGAGAGCCTCGGGCCCCTCGGCCGGGGCAGCGGCGCGCGAGGGCAGCGGCGGCAGCGCGGGCGAGACGTCCGGGGCGGGCAGGGCGGCCGGGGCGGGCGCCGGGGCCTCCAGTACGGCCGTACGCGTCCGGGCGGACAGCTCGCCGGTACGCGGCTGCGCCGGCGCCTGGCCGGTGGCCGAGACCGGCACCGGACCGCGCTGCTGGGCCAGCAGTTGCGGCGGGAGCAGGACGACGACGCCGGTGCCGCCCCGGGAGGAGGGCCGGTAGTTGACGGAGATGCCGTACTTGGCGGCCAGGATCCCGACGACCGCGAGGCCGAGCCGGGTGCCCTGGAGGGCCGCCAGGTCGGTGGACTTGCCGGAGACGGCTTCCACCGCGCGGCGCATGGCCGCGTCGGACATCCGCAGACCGCTGTCCTCGATGGTGACGACGATGCCGGCGCTGCGTTCCTCCACGTACACGTGGACCTCGTCGATGGGCGGCGAGAAGTTGGCCGCGTTGTCCATCAGTTCGGCCAGCAGGTGCATGACGCCTTCGGCGGCGAACCCGGCGATCGCGACGGTGCTCGCGGAGTGCAGCCGCACCCGGCGGAAGTCGGCGATGCGCCCGACCGCGCCCCGCAGGATGCTCTCCATGACGATCGGCTTGTTCCACGCCCGGCTCGCCCGGCCGCCCATCAGGATGGCGAGGCGGTCGGTGAGCAGTCCGAGCTGCGAGGTGCTGTGGTCCAGCCTGAGCAGGTCGCTGAACACGTCGGCGCCGTGCCGGTCCTGCATCTCGCGGAGGTCGGCCAGCATGCTGACGGCCCGGGCCTGCACCCGGCCGAGCGCCTTGGCGCTCGCGGCCCGCGCGGCGGCGGCGCGGCGCTCGCTGACGCCGAGTTCCCGCACCATCTGCTCCAGCAGCACGCGCAGCCGTCCCTCGCCCGGCATGTCGAGTGCGGCGAGGACCGTGTCGGCGGACGCGCCCCGGCGCAGCGCCGCGACGGCGGCGGGCAGGGCGGTGACCGACAGGCGCTCCAGGTCGTCGACGCCCCGGCCGAGCTGCTGTACGGCGGCGTCGCGGGCTGCTTCCGCCGCCGCCGTGCGGCGCGCCGCTTCGGCCAGCTCGGTGGTGAACAACCGCAGGAGGCTTTCGAGTTGCGGGTCGGCGGGACGCTGGGCGGACGCCAGGGCCTCGTACGCGTCCGAACCGTCGCGCACGCGCTGCACCATCTGCGGCAGCGTGACGTTCACGAGGTGCGCGGTGTCCCCGGTGGCGCGGGACACCCGCTCACGCAGGGCGGTCTGCTCGTCGTGGGCGGCGCGGCGGGCGGCGGCGAGACGCCGGGCCAGTACGGCGGCGGTGACGACGAGCGCGACGACGCACAGGCCGGCGACGACGACGGTCCCGAGCACCCAGGAGTACGCCTGGTCCGGGGCCACCGCCACCACGGTGCCGCCGGCCGCCGCGGCGACGGCCAGGCCGGCTGCCGACACGGCCCAGGGCGGGCGCCCCCGCGGTGCGCGGCGCGGGCGGGCGGCGGCGGGCAAAGTCATAGCACAGTCCCTCAGACGGTGTGTGGGGGGCAGACGGCGGCGGAGCCGTCATCTGGTCGCGGAAGGAGGTGAGTTGACGACGAAGATCCGCTGATCCTTGGCCATGGTAACCACCGTCCGTGAGACCTCAGGGCGGGGATCACCCTTGCCTCGGGCAGCTGCGCAGAACCTCCCGATTTCGCGTACCGGCGGAACCGGCGGATCGCCCTCCGACCACGCGGGACCGGCGCGGAGAGGACGGCCGCGACAACCGGAACTAGCGGCCCCGAAAGGGAGCTGACGCGGCGTCGGAGACCGGCTGCTCCGGCGCGGGCTCTGCGGGCGCGGGCTCCGCCGGCCCGGGTTCCGCGGGCGCGGGTTCCGCCGGCGCCGGTGGAAGCAGCTCGCGGGGACCGGCCAGCAGGTACGTCAGGGCGAAGCCCGCCCCGACCACCGCCGCCCCGCCCACCGCGTCCAGCACCCAGTGGTTGGCGGTGGCGACGATCGCCAGCACCGTGAAGAAGGGGTGGAGCAGGCCGAGCAGCCTCATCCACGGTTTCGGCGCGAGCAGGAGGACCACCAGCCCGCACCACAGCGACCAGCCGAAGTGGAGGGAGGGCATCGCCGCGTACTGGTTGGTCAGCGCGGTCAGCGCCCCGTACTCCGGGCTCGCGAGGTCCTGCGGACCGTGGATCGTGTCGATGTAGCCGAGGCCCGGCATCAGACGCGGCGGGGCGAGCGGGTACAGCCAGAACCCGGCCAGCGCGAGGACGGTCGCGAAGCCGAGGGAGGTGCGGGCCCAGCGGTAGTCGGCCGGGCGGCGGGCGTAGAGCACGCCGAGGATCGCCAGCGGGACGAGGAAGTGGAACGAGGAGTAGTAGAAGTTGAAGAAGGCTTCGAGACCGTCCGCCTTCGCCACCGCGTGGTTGATCCAGTGTTCGACGTCGATGTGCAGGAACCGCTCGGCCGACACGATCTGCCGGGCGTTGTCCTCGGCGGCCGCGCGGCCGCCGGCGGCGGCGGTGCGCACCTGCGAGTAGACCGAGTAGGCGGCGCGGATGAGCAGCAGTTCGAGGAGCAGGTTCGGGCGGCTGAGGACCCGGCGCCAGAAGGGCAGCAGCGGCACCCTGCTCCAGCGGCCCGCGACCGGTCTCGCGCAGTCGGTGGGCAGGGGCCGGAGCCAGTACGGCGAGGTCCGCGGCAGGAACGGCACCGCGCACGCCGCCGCGAGCGCGGCCACCAGCAGCGCGTTGTCGCGGACCGGGATGAGCGGCCCCACGTTCGGCAGCAGCATCGTCCCCGGCAGCGTCATCACCAGGACGACGGCCGCGGGCCACACCGTCCGGTCCGCCGACCGCTTGCCGACCCGGCCGGCCACGGCGAGAAGCACCCACAGCAGCTGGTGCTGCCAGGCCGTCGGCGACACGGCCACGGCGACGCAGCCGGTCACGGCGACCGCGAGCAGCACCTGGCCGTCCCGCGCGTACCGGACGGCGCGCCGCAGTCCGAGTACGGCGACGGCCGCCCCCAGCAGCAGGAAGAGCGCCGTCTCCAGCGGCCCTTCGAGCCCGAGGCGCAGCAGCGCGCCGTGCAGCGACTGGTTGGCGAGGCTGTCGGGCCGTGCGCCCAGCCCGGCGCCGGCCACGTGGTGCACCCAGTACGTCCAGGAGTCGTGCGGCAGCGCGGCCCACGCCAGCGCCGAGCAGGCGGCGAAGGTGGCGCCGGTGGTGAGCGCGGCGCGTCTGCGGCCCGTCAGCCACAGGAGCGGCGCGAACAGCAGCATCGTGGGCTGGAGGGCGGCGGCGATGCCGACGAGGACGCCGCAGCTGCGCTCCCCGCGCGCCTGGAAGCAGCCGAGGAGCACGAACAGGACCGGGATGACGCTGGTCTGGCCCAGGTGCAGGGTGTTGCGGACGGGCAGCGACAGCATCAGCAGGCTGATGGCGACCGGGGCGGCCAGGAGCGCGGTGCGCCGGGACACGGGACCCGGCAGGGCGCGGGCGACGACCATGCCCAGTACGGCGACGAGCAGCAGCGTCCCGAAGGTCCAGGCGACGCCGAGGCTCTGCTCCGCGGAGCGGGCCAGTGGTTTGAGGACGAGCCCGGCGAACGGTGTACCGATGAAACGGTCGGAGTCGTAGAGCGACCCCGCCACGCGCAGTACGCCCTCTTCGCCGATCCAGGTCTCCAGGTCGGTGAGGCGCTCACCCGGCGGCGTCCGCAGCAGCATCGCGATCTGCCGTACGCCGAGTGCCGCCACCACCGCCCAGAGGGCTATCCGTGCGGCTCCGACCCTGTTCCCGGCGCCCATCGCCCCGACGGCGCCGCCCCGCTCCGCATTCGCCACGTCGCGCTGACCCTCCCCACGTCTCCCTGCACCCGCGTGCACGGTGCGTAGAGCCTCGCACCGACCCGTACGGAAGACGCAGGCAACCCCTGCTTCGCCTGGCTGTCATCCGGTTTTGGCCGGAGGATCCCCCTTTCCACGATCCCCGTCCCGGCGTCCGCGCGCGAAAGGATCACGACGGAGGCGGCGGGGGCGAAGTCACCGAGGGCTTCGCGGGGCACACGCGGCGCGTGCGGCAGGATGGGCGCATGAGCATCGTGAAGATCAATGTGCTGACCGTCCCGGCCGAGCAGCGTGAGGTACTGGAGAAGCGGTTCTCGGCACGGGCCGGTTCCGTGGAGAACTCCGACGGCTTCGAGTGGTTCGAGCTGCTGCGGCCCGTCGACGGGACCGACCAGTACCTCGTCTACACCCGGTGGGCCGACGAGGCGTCGTTCCAGGCGTGGATGGAGGGGCCGATGAAGGCCGCCCACCAGGGCGGCCCGGGCGCGGGTGAAGGCGGCGAGCGTCCCAGGCCCGCCGCCTCCGGCTCCACGCTGTGGTCGTTCGAGGTGGTCCAGCAGGCCGGTCCGAGGAACGGCTGACCTGCTCACCCCGCACAGCTCGTACGTCTACATGCGCAACAGGCGCTCCGTCGCCTCGCGGTACGTGCGCAGCGCCACCCGCAGTTCCTCCGTCTCGGCCTCGCGGTCCTTGCCCGACCAGGCCGAGCGGAGGGAGCCGCGCCGTTCGGCCACCGCGTCGGTCAGGAGGCGGGCCGCCTCCTCGAAGACGCCGTCGGCCTCCTCGACCGCGTGCCGGGGGCCGTCCACGAAGGTGTTGACGGCCTGCTGGAGGCGCAGGGCCAGCTTGTCGCGCTCACCCTGCGGGAACAGCGGGGCCTCCGCGGACCGGCCGTGGTCGGCGGAGCCGGCCGGACCGGCCGAGCCCTCCGAGCCGGTCGCGGATCCGAGGTGGGCGGAGGTACCCGTGCGCTCGCCCTGACGGCCGGTCCCGGAAGGACCGGCGGAGGCGGCTCCAGGAGCCTCCCCCGGCGCCGGCAGCGGACCGGGGCCCGCCTGCCCGGGGGCCTCCCCCGGCGTCGGGAGCGGACCGGGGCCCGCCTGCCCGGGGGCCTCCCCCGGCGTCGGGAGCGGACCGGGGCCCGCCTGCCGCGGCGCGCGCCGCTCGGGCACCGGCGGCGGCTGCTGCGGCGCGGCCGGCTGCTGCGGGCTCGTGCGGTTCGGTTCGGCGTCGTACGTCATCACGCACCACTCCCCTTCGGGTGGTGGCCCCTGCCCGGCGACCACGGGGCGTGCGAGCGGCCGCGGTGGCCGTCCGCCTGCTGCTGGCGATGCCGGCCGTTGTCCGCCGGCTTGGCGGTGACCAGCGTCTCGAAGAGCTCACGCGCGTCGAGCATGGCCTCGCGCATCTGCTCCGTGCTGCTGTCGGTGTGCGCGGCGCGGTGCACCCTGCGGTAGCCCTGCACCTTGTCCGCGTGGTGCACGGACAGCGCGGAGACCTGCTCGTCGTACTGGCTGTCGGCCGGGAAGCCGCGGTCGGCCGCGAGCCGCGCCAGCAGCCGGTCGGCCTCGGCGACGGCGCGCTGCGGGGAGTCGACGAACTGCTCCTGCACGGCGGCCCAGCGGGCGACGTACTGCTCACGGATCTCCGGGCTCAGCGGCCGCGGTTCGAGCGACCCGTGCCGCTTCACGCGTGCTTCGAGCTCGCGCTCCGCCGCTTTCGTGTCGCCGTCGTGGTGGGCGACGACCCTGTCGTACTCGGGACCGAACCGCCTTTTCAGCCCGCGCCCGCCACCGCCCCTGCCCGGTCCGGCGACGAGGAACACGGCGACGAGGAGGACGACGACCACCGCTATCAGGGCGATGATCCAGACTGTGGACATGGCTGCCTTCCCGGTTGTCTGTCTGTCACGGCTTGTTACGCAGCGGGTTGCCCGTAAATCCTTGGCCAAACGGCCGGTGGCCGGGGTACAGACATGACCATGACGTGGACCGTGACCCCCGAGCGCTACGACACCCCCGAGTCGACGGCCCTGCGGCGCGACTACTACGCCGAGGTGGCGGGCCGTTACTGGGGGCGTCCCGCGACGGCGCGGGAGATAGACGAGGGGCTCGCCGACGACGGCGCGGAGCGCCTCGCGCGGCCCACGGGCGAGTTCGTCGTCGGCCGTCACGACGGCGCGGCCGCGGCCTGCGCCGGGCTCCTCCTGGTCGCCCCGGACACCGCCGAGCTGACGCGGGTGTACGTACGCCCCGCCTTCCGGGGCACGGGCGGCGGGGCGCTGCTGCTGGCCGCGCTGGAGGCGGCGGCCCGTGAGCTGGGCGCCGGGTGCGTGCGGCTGGACACCCGCGACGACCTGGTGGAGGCCCGCGCGCTGTACGCGAGACACGGGTACGCCGAGGTCCCGGCGTTCAACCAGGGGCCGTACGCCGAGCACTGGTTCGCCAAGTCGCTGTAGGCCGCGCCGGCGGGACGACCCGTGCGATCAGGTCGAGCCGGTGCCGGCTCGCACGGCTCGTACGGCCGCCGCGCATCCGGCCCCGGCGGCGGTCACAGATGGTGGTCGGGCGCGGGCTGCCGTGTGAAGGGGCGGTCCTCGTCGGAGCCGCTCACCTCGGCGCTCAGCTCCTCGACCAGTTTGATGAGATCGGTCGGCCGGTCGGGTCCCCACCAGTCGCCGAGCAGCTCGGCCAGGGACTCCTCGCGGGCCTCGGTGAGCCGCTCGGCGACCGCCGTCCCCTTGTCCGTCAGCACCAGTTGCAGCCCCTCGCGCCGGGCGAGCCCGCGCTCCTCCACCTGCCGGGACGCCTCGTTGACGGCCCGCAGGGGCACCGGCGTGACGTCGGCGAGCCTGGCGGGTTCGACGGCGCCCGCGCGTTTGATGCGCAGCAGCAGCCAACTGGCCGCCGGCAGCAGGTCGTAGCCCGCCTTCTCGGTGATCCGCTCGTAGACCCTGCGCCGCCCCTCGCGCGTGGCGAGCACCGAGAGGGCGCGGACGCATTCGTCGTAGGAGGAACGCTCCACCGGGTTGGACGCCAGCGTCTGGCCGGCGTCGGGGGCCGTCACCGACCTGCGCAGCCTGTCCTCCTTGAGGAACCAGGCGATCACGAAGGCGATGAGCACCACGGGCGAGGCGTAGAGGAAGACGTCGGTGATGGAGGTGGAGTACGCGTGCAGCACCGGGGCCCGCAGGTCGGGCGGCAGCAGGGCGATGTCCCTCGGGTCGGCCGCCACCTGCTGGGGCCCGATGCCGGGCGGCAGTTGCTCCCCCGCGAGGGCGCTGTCGAGTTTGTCGAGCAGCCGGTTGGTGAAGACCGTGCCGAAGATGGCGACGCCGAAGGACGCCCCGATGGAGCGGAAGAACGTCGCGCCGGAGGTGGCGACGCCGAGGTCCTCGTACCGGACGGCGTTCTGCGCGACGAGCACCAGCACCTGCATGACCAGACCGAGTCCGGCGCCGAAGACGAAGAAGAACGCGCTCATCTCCCACGTGCCGGTGGTCTCGGTCAGCTGGTGCAGGAGGAGCAGTCCGAGGGCGGTGATGCCCGTGCCGGCGATCGGGAAGACCTTCCAGCGGCCCGTACGGCTGACGATCTGGCCGGAGGCGGTCGAGGTGATCAGCATGCCGAGCACCATCGGCAGCATGTGCACGCCGGACATGGTGGGGCTGACGCCCTGGACCACCTGGAGGAACGTCGGCAGGTAGGTCATCGCGCCGAACATCGCGAAGCCGACGACGAAGCTGATGACGGCGACGAGGGTGAACGTCCGCAGCTTGAAGAGCTTCAGCGGCAGGACCGGCTCGGCCGCCTTGCGCTCCACGAGGACGAACCACGCGAGCAGCAGGGCCCCGAGGACCGCCAGCCCGATGATCTGCGCCGAGTCCCAGGCCCAGGTGGTGCCGCCCAGCGAGGCGACGAGGACGAGGCAGGCGGCGACCGAGGCGATCAGGGCGGTGCCGAGGTAGTCGATGGTGTGGCGGGCGGCGCCGACCGGGATGTGCAGTACGGCGGCGATCACCAGGAGGGCGACGACGCCGATGGGGAGGTTCACGTAGAACACCCAGCGCCAGCTGAGGTGCTCGGTGAACAGGCCGCCGAGGAGCGGGCCGAGGACGCTCGTGGCGCCGAACACGGCGCCGAACAGGCCCTGGTACTTGCCCCGTTCGCGCGGCGGCACGAGGTCGCCGACGATCGCCATGGACAGCACCATCAGGCCGCCGCCGCCCAGCCCCTGGACCGCGCGGAAGCCGATGAGCTGCGACATGTTCTGCGCGACGCCGCAGAGCGCGGAGCCGATCAGGAAGATGACGATCGCGGCCTGGAAGAGCTTCTTGCGGCCGTACTGGTCACCGAGCTTGCCCCACAGCGGGGTGGCCGCGGTCGCGGCGAGCATGTAGGCCGTGACGACCCAGGACAGGTGCTCCATGCCGCCGAGTTCGCTGACGATCGTCGGCAGGGCGGTGGACACGATGGTCTGGTCGAGGGCGGCGAGCAGCATGCCGAGCAGCAGGGCTCCGATCGCCACGAGAACGGTCCGCCGGCTGTCGGCCGGTCCCGCGCCGGGACCGGCCTCCGGGGCTGCGGCGGGGGCGCCGCCGGGTTGCTGGGCCATGGGCTGCTCCTCGGGTCCCCTGGGAGTCGGGCACCCTTCCATCCTGATCGTTGTGGGCCGATATGGCCTGCCGAGCCCGGTGGCCGCTGGGCTTCCCGTCTGCCGGTCTGCATAATCGCTGGCAGTTCGAGGGAGGGACCGACGGTGAACGGACACACATGTCCTGAGTGCGGTACGGACGGGGGTGCCGCGTCCGAGGACGGCAGACCCGGCTGCGGGTGTGCGGAGCGGGCGGCGGAGGACTTCCATCCGCTCCGGATACGTCCGTACGTGACGCTCTACGGGCAGCCGTCGGCGCACGAGCACGACACACCTCCCCACTACCCGACGGCCGGCGGTTCCGCCGCGGCGACGATGCCGCTCGGCGTGCTGGGCGGGCCTGAGCCGGATGCCACCGACACCGCCGCGTACGCGTACGCGTACAGCGACGGAGCCGACGGAGCCGACGGGGGCGATCTGTACGAAGTCGGCGTACGGCCGGGGCGCGCCGCACGTCGCCGGGAGCGGCGCAGGGGCCCGGCGCTGTGGCTCGCGGTGGCCGCGGCCGCCGTGGCGGTCGTGGGCGTCGCGGCGTTCGCCGGCGGGCTGTTCTCCGGCCGCGAGAAGCAGGAGTACGCGCTGCCGGACACGCCGACCAAGCCACCGGCGCCGACCGACGCGCCCGAGGCGTCGGACGCGTCGTCACAGGCGCCCCCCACACGGGCGCCGGAGCCGGACGCCGCGTCCGGTACCCCGGGCCCGTCCGCGTCGGCCTCGGCGTCGGTCTCGGCGTCGGCTCCCGCCGGCGCCCCGCGCTCGGCGACCCCGTCGGCGGACGTGCTGCGCGGCGCGGCACCCGACGCCGACGCCTCGGACGCGGCGCCCACAGCGCCCGCGACCGGCCCGGCGGAGCAGCCGCCGCAGACCGCCCCCGTCCTGAGCCGGGGCGACCGGGGTTCCGAGGTCGCGGAACTGCAGGACCGGCTGGCGCAGGCCCGGTTCTACAGCGGCCCCGGGCACGGCCGGTACAACGACCGCGTCGAGCAGGCCGTGCGGGCGTACCAGGAGTCCCGGGGCATCCAGGGCGACGCCCCGGGCACGTACGGACCGCAGACGCGCAGCGCACTGGAGGCGGAGACGTCCTGAAACGCGCGGGGTGGCGTTCGCCCCCCACTTTTTGTATCGTGGAGGAACAAAGTGGCCTCCGCCCGTTTTCCCTGACCGGCGGGCGGGGCCGCTTGTCTTTTCTTCCGCGCTCTGGAGTACGCCGATGCCGGCCCCCGCCACTGTTCTGCACGCCCGCGCGCTCCTCCTGGACATGGACGGCACGCTGGTCGATTCCGACGCCGTCGTGGAGCGCGTCTGGCGGCGCTGGGCCGACGCACACGGCCTGGACCCGGAAGCGGCGCTCAAGGTCGTGCACGGCCGCCAGGGCTACGCCACCATGGCCGTGCTCCTGCCGGACCGCCCCGTCGAGCGCAATTACGCCGACAACCGCGAGCTCCTCGCCCAGGAGACCGCCGACGTCGACGGCGTCGTACCGGTCCCCGGCGCCCCCGCCTTCATGGCGGCCCTCTCCGGCCTGCCGCACGCCCTCGTCACCTCGGCGAACGAGGCGCTGGCGCAGGCCCGTATGACGGCCGCCGGGCTGCCGATGCCGGTCACGCGCGTCACGGCCGAGCTGGTGGGCGCGAGCAAGCCCGACCCCGAGGGGTTCCTCAAGGGCGCGGCGGAGCTCGGCCACGACCCGGCCGACTGCGTCGTGTTCGAGGACTCGCAGGCGGGCATCGCGGCGGGCCGGGCGGCCGGCATGCGCGTGGTGGGCGTGGGGCCGCGCGCGGCCGTCCACAGCCCGACGGCGCACGTGGACGACCTCACGCGGGTACGGGTCGAGGCCCTGCCCGACGGCACGCTGAACCTGCACATCACCGCCTGAGCGCGGACGTGCCCGCCCCGACGGGGCGGGCGCCCGCGGTCAGCCGGTCACGGCCTCGTACAGGCTGAACGCCGCCAGGGCCAGCATCAGCGCCGCCGCGACCTTCGTGATCAGGGCCAGCGGCACGTACTTCATGAGGGTGCGGCCGCCCACGATGCCGATGCCCGCGACCGCCCACAGGGCCAGCACCGCGCCGATGCCCACCGACACCGGGTCGTCGTAGCGGGCCGCCAGGGTGGCCGTCATGATCTGGGTGAGGTCGCCGAACTCCGCGACCAGGATGAGCATGAAGCCCGCGCCCGAGACCTTCCAGAACGACTGGTCGGCGGGGGCCTTGATCTCCTCCTCCTCGTCGTCCTTCTTGAAGAGCAGGACCAGCGCGCCGGCGAGGAAGAGGACACCCACGACCGCCTGCACCAGACGGTGCGGCAGCAGGGTCAGCACGCTGCCCGCCGCGATGGCGAGGGCCACGTGCACGGCGAAGGCGGCGGCGACGCCGGCGAAGACGTACGACGCGCGGTAGCGGGTGCCGAGCATGAGACCGGCCAGGGCGGTCTTGTCGGGGAGCTCGGCGAGGAAGACGGTGCCGAAGGTGATCGCCAGGATGGTGAAACTGATCACGGGGGTGGGGTTCCTCAATCGGTCGGGCTGCCCGCGCCGAGAGAAACCTGCGTGAATCAGGGGTCGCTTCGGCACGGCAGCGTCGTGAAAGACAACAACACTGCGGCCGAAGGTCTCGCTGGCGGGCCGGGGTCCTGATGGGTCCCCGTCCGCCTCCGGGCGCCGGCTGAGGCGTGCTCAGCAGTATGTCGACGGTCCGGCGAAGAGCTACTCCCCTTCTGCTCCGAACAGGGTACGCGACCCGTTCCGGTCCCGGTCAGGGCCCTTCGTCCCCCTGCCCCGCCGCCGCCTGCGGCTCGTCCCGGTGCAGCCGCCCCCGCGCCACCAGTTCCAGCACCGTCGCGACCGCGACCGCCTGCACCGCGAGCAGCGCGACCAGGACGAACAGCTGCACCATCCCGGCGAGCAGCGGGGACGCCCCGCCCAGCAGCATGCCGACGAAGGCGCCCGGCAGGGTGACCAGGCCCACCGTCCTGGTCTGGTCGAGGCCGGGCAGCAGCGCGTCCGAGGCGGCGGGGCGGGCGACCTCCAGCCTGGCGTCGCGGTCCAGGAGGCCGATCGCCATGCCCGCCTCCACCTCCCCGCGCCGCAGTCCCAGCTCGTCGAGGGCACGCCTGCCGGCCAGCACCGTCGCGGTGAGCGCGCCGCCGATGAGGATGCCGGCGACGGGGACGAGCGCGATGCCGTCGACCGGTACGAGCCCGGTGAGCACGAGCGCGGCGACGACCGGGAAGACCCCGGCGGCGATCGGTGGGGCGGCCCACCACCAGGTGGCGTTGGGGGTGACGCGGCGTCCGGCGGTGCGCACGGCGACGGCGTACATCAAGAGAAGGAACGCGAGCAGCAGCCATCCGGAGCGTACGACCCAGCCGATCAGGAGCGACACGGCGACGAGCTGGACGGCGGCCCGCACGCCGGCGGCGGCCACCGAGCGGGCCCGGCGGCGCGACCCGTCGTCGGACAGGCGCGCCCAGGCGACCACCGTGACCGCGACCGCGAGCAGTACGGCGAGCACCGCCGCGAGCGTCGAGTCGACGGGCAGCAGGACGTGGGCGTCGGTGGCGAGGGCCGTCGCCGGCAGGGCGGTCACCGGTCAACCCTAGGCCCGTGGAGGAACGGTGTCGGAACGTCAGTACGTCTTGATGTGACGTGCTCATGTCGTCACGCTGTTACCCGGCGCCCACCCACCGGTAACCCGGCGCCGCCAAGCTGACCGAGCCCGGCGACGGGCGGTACCGGTGCGTCCTACCTCGCCCGCGTACCCGCCCGACCCCGGTCCCGGCCGGTCCCCCCACAACAAGGGAGTTCCCCATGTCTGGTGTCTACGCGCGTCGAGCAGGGCGCCGCATAGCCGTCTTCGCCGCGTCCGCCGCCCTCGCCGGCACGAGCGTCCTGCTCACCGCCCCCACGGCCCAGGCGTCCCCGCCCACCCCCGTGAGCGCGGCCACCGCCCGCACGTACCTGGGCCAGCTGACCGAACGGGCCGAGGGCTCGTCGACCGGGTACAGCCGCGACAAGTTCCCGCACTGGATCACCCAGTCGGGGGCGTGCAACACCCGCGAGGTCGTCCTCAAGCGGGACGGCACCAACGTCCAGCAGGACTCCAGCTGCGCCGCCGTCGGCGGAAGTTGGTACTCCGAATACGACGGCGCCACCTGGACGGCCGCCTCCGACCTCGACATCGACCACGTCGTGGCGCTCGCCGAGGCCTGGCGCTCCGGCGCGAGCGGCTGGACGACGTCCCAGCGGCAGGCTTTCGCCAACGACCTGACCCGCCCGCAGCTCATCACCGTCACCGACAACGTGAACCAGGCCAAGAGCGACCTGGACCCGGCGGAGTGGATGCCGTCGCGCACCGCCTACCGCTGCACGTACGCGCGGATGTGGGTGCACGTGAAGCACCACTGGAACCTGACCGTGGACTCCGCCGAGAAGAGCGCGCTCCAGGGCGTCCTCAACACCTGCTGACCGGGCCCGGGAAACCGCTGACCAGGAACGGGAACGCAGAAACCCACCCGTCCTCCCCCGGCGTTCCGTACCCTTCGGGGCGACTGAGGAGGACGACTTATGGCCGGGCTTCGGCTGGGACCACTGCTGCGGTACGTCGACCGCGACGCCGGTGACACGGCGACCGTCTGGATCGAGACGGACCGGCCCTGCACGGCGGAGGTGCGGTGCGACGACGGCGCGGGCGGTGCGGGCGGTTCGTCCGGTACGTTCCAGATCGCCGGGCACCACTACGCGCTGATCACCGTGACCGGGCTGCGCCCCGGCTCGCAGACGGCGTACGAGGTGCTGCTCGACGGGCGGCGGGTGTGGCCCCTGGAGGGCTCCCCCTTCCCGCCGAGCACCATCCGCACGCCCGCCGGGCCCGCCGAGGAGGTGCGCGTCTCCTTCGGTTCGTGCCGCTGGGCCGCTCCGGCCGAGGGCGAGCACGACCCCGTGGGCCCGGACGCCCTGGACACGCTCGCGGCGGGTCTCGCGGCGGACCCCTCGGCGCGGCGTCCCGACGTACTGCTGCTGCTCGGCGACCAAGTGTACGCCGACGAGACCTCGCAGGCGACGCGGACCTGGCTCGCGGCCCGGCGCGATCTGCGCGAGCCGCCGGGCGCCGAGGTCGCGGACTACGAGGAGTACACCCGGCTGTACTACGAATCCTGGCTGGACCCTGAGGTGCGCTGGCTGCTCTCCACCGTCCCCAGCTGCATGATCTTCGACGACCACGACGTGATAGACGACTGGAACACCAGCGCGTCGTGGGTGGAGCGGATGCGCGCCACGCCGTGGTGGCGCGAGCGGATCCTCAGCGGCCTGATGTCGTACTGGGTCTACCAGCACCTGGGCAACCTCTCACCGGCCGAACTGGCGGCGGACGAGCTCTACGCGGCCGTACGGGCCTCCCCCGACGGCACGGACAGCCTGCGCGCGTTCGCGGCGCGGGCCGATTCCGAGCCGGCGTGCGTGCGCTGGAGCTACCGGCGCGACTTCGGGCGGGTGCGGGTGCTGATGGTGGACACGCGGGCGGCCCGCGTGCTGGCGGAGGACCGGCGCGCGATGCTCGACGAGGCCGAGGCGCGGTGGCTGCGCGAACAGGCGCTGGACGACCCGGGCTCGTACGACCACCTGCTGATCGGGACGTCGCTGCCGTGGCTGCTGCCGCCGCTCGTCCACGACGCGGAGGGCTGGAACGCGGCGCTGTGCCGGGGCGAGCGGGGCGGGCCCGGCGGGCGCTGGGCGCGCTTCGGGGAGGGCCTGCGCCGCAGGTCCGACCTGGAGCACTGGGCGGCGTTCCCGGCGTCGTTCGACCAGCTCACGGACCTCGTCGCCGAGGCGGGCTCGGGCCCCTCGGCGCCGGCGACGGTGTGCGTGCTGTCCGGCGACGTGCACCACGCGTACGTCGCCGAACCGGACTGGCACGACGGGAGGAGCCCGTCGGCGCGGGTGGCCCAGCTGACCTGCTCCCCCGTGCACAACAGCATTCCCGCCTCGATACGGCTGGGCTTCCGCTTCGGATGGAGCCGGACGGGCCGCCGCCTCGGCCGCTTCCTGGCGCGGCACGGCCGGCTCGGGAAGCCGCGCATCGGCTGGCGGAAGACGTCGGGGCCGTGGTTCGGCAACCAGTTGATGACGTTGACGCTGCGGGGCCGGTCGGCGGTCCTGCGACTGGACCAGGCGCGGGCGCGCAAGGGCGGGCGCGCGGGGCTCACGACCGTACTGGAGCGGGAACTCGCGGACGTGAACGCCGACCGGGCGGCGCGGCGTTGAGCGGACGGGGCCATGACCGCGCGCCCGGCGGCGAGGGGCGGGCGGTGAGTGCGGCGCCGGCGGCGCGGGGCGGGCCGCGGCGCGTGCTTCCGCGTCACCGGCCCCCGGCCGTCCCGGGGAGCGGGGGCAACGCCCGCGCGGCCTCGCCCCCGGCCGCTCCCCGCGGCCCTCGCGCGCCCGCGCCGTGATCCTCCCCACAGCGGCGGGGATCCCGCGTGACAGGGTTATGACTTGCCTCACCCCACCGGCATGATGATGCGGACCCTCCGCTTCCAGCGCCCCCCACGCCACGCTCGCCCCGGGAGTCACCGCTTTGTCCGCAGTGCACCAAGCCCTCGCCGTCGTGGGCGCCGGCCCCCGCGGCACCAGCGTGCTCGAACGGCTCTGCGCCTCCGTGCCCGCGCTGGCTCCGGACACCAGGCTGACCGTGCACGTCGTCGATCCGGCGCCGCCGGGAGCGGGACAGGTCTGGCGTACCGGACAGCCTTCCGAACTGCTGATGAACACGGTCGCCTCCCAGGTCACGCTCTTCACCGACGCGAGCGTCGCCTGCGAGGGCCCGATACGCCGGGGCCCGAGCCTGTACGAGTGGGCCGCCTCCGGGGGCGGCGGAACCGCGCGCGGCGAGGCGGCGCTCGGCCCCGACGACTACCCCACCCGCGCCTGCTACGGCCGGTACCTGGAGTGGGTCTTCCGCCAGGTGGTGCGCGGCGCCCCGGAGTCGGTCACCGTGCAGGTACACGCGGCCCGGGCGGTGAGCCTCCAGGACTCCTCCGGCGGCCCGGGCTCCCCCCAGGCCCTCACCCTCGACAACGGCGAGACGCTCACCGGCCTCGGCGCGGTCGTCCTCGCCCAGGGCCATCTGCCGGTGCACGAGGACCCGTCCGCGTCGCACCTCGCCGCGTACGCCGCCCGCCACGGCCTGCGCCACCTGCCGCCCGCGAACCCGGCCGACCTCGATCTCTCCGGTCTCGCCCCCGGTGAGCCGGTCCTGCTGCGCGGCCTCGGTCTCAACTTCTTCGACCACATGGCGCTGCTGACGGCCGGGCGCGGCGGAACGTTCACCCGCGCTCCGGGCGGCGGTCTCGTCTACCACCCGTCGGGCCGCGAGCCGCGCCTGTACGCCGGGTCGCGGCGCGGCGTACCGCACCAGGCGCGCGGCGACAACGCCAAGGGCCCGTACGGCAGGCACGAGCCCCTGCTCCTCACCCCCCGCGTCACAGCCGCCTTCCGCGCCCGCGCGGACGCGGGCGACCCGCCCGACTTCCTGGCGGAGATATGGCCGCTGGTCGCCAAGGAAGTGGAGACCGTCTACTACGAGGTGCTGCTCGGCGCCGCCGCGCGGGGTACCGCTTTCCGCGCCCGGTTCCTCGCCACGGGGCACCGCAGCGCCCAGGAGGCGGAGGTGCTCGCCGAGTTCGGCGTACCGCACGACGAACGCTGGTGCTGGGACCTGACCGCCCGCCCGTACGCCGGTCACACCTTCCGCAACCCTGCCGACCACCGCGCCTGGCTGCTGCGCCACCTGCGGCGGGACGCGGCGCACGCGGCGCTCGGCAATGTCGCGGGTCCGCGCAAGGCGGCCCTCGACGTACTGCGCGACCTGCGCAACGAGTTGCGGCAGATCGTCGACCACGCCGGCCTGCCGGGAGCCTCGCGCCGCGACCACCTCGACCGCTGGTACACGCCGCTGAACGCCTTCCTCTCCATCGGCCCGCCGCGCCGCCGGATCGAGGAGATGACGGCGCTGATCGAGGCGGGCGTACTGGACGTGGTGGGCCCGCGCATGACGGTGGAAGCGGCCGGCGGCGCCTTCGCCGCCCGGTCCCCCGACATCGCCGGCTCCCGGGTCGAGGCCACGACCCTCGTGGAGGCCCGGCTGCCGGAGCCCGACCTGCGGCGCACCGCGGACGAACTCCTCGCCCGCCTGCTGAAGACCGGCGAGTGCCGGCCCCACACGGTCGACGGGTACGAGACGGGCGGCCTCGACGTCACCCGCCGCCCGTACCATCTGGTGGACGGTCAGGGAAGGGCGCACCCGCGGCGGTTCGCGTTCGGAGTGCCCACCGAGGGCGTGCACTGGGTGACGGCGGCGGGCGCCAGGCCCGGGGTCGACTCGGTGACGCTGACCGACGCGGACGCGGTGGCGCGCGCGGCGCTGCGGGCGGCGGCGACGGCCGGCACACCGGCGGTCCTCAGCTCCCCGCCGTCGCACCGGACACCGGGCTGAGCGGCGCTGGCGCAGGGGGTGGCGGACGGACGGGGCGGCCGTCTTCGCGGCGTGTTGTCCGTCCGGCGCGACGGCGTATTCCCGTCCGCACCCTGAACGTGACATGTCCAACATCGTCGCGACCCTGACGATCTCCCCCGATATGGCAGGCGTACGCTGTATGGCTGTACAGCCGCCCCTGCCGCTCCCCTGCGACGTCGCGGCGTTGTCACGAACCGGGGAGTCACGTTGTTCGAAAGTGTGGGGGCGCTGACCGGCAGCCCATGGATCTACGCGGTGGTCGCGTTCTGTGTGGTCATGGACGTTTTCCTGCCGGTCCTTCCCAGCGGGGTCCTGGTGATCACGGCCGCCACCGCGGCCGCCGCCGGCACCACGACCGTCGCGGCGGCGGGCCAGGTGGCGCACCAGGTGCCCGACATCCTCGCGCTGCTCGCGTGCGCGACGACCGCCTCCGTACTGGGTGACTTCGCGGCGTACCGGCTGGCCTGGCGCGGCGGCGACCGTCTCGACCGGGCCATCGCCCGCTCGCGCCGTCTGACCACCGCGCAGGAACGACTCGGCACCGCGCTCAGCCGCGGCGGCGGCGTCCTGGTCGTCATCGCCCGGTTCGCTCCGGCGGGCCGCTCCGTGGTCTCCCTGGGCGCGGGCGCCGCACACCGCAAGGTGAAGGAGTTCCTGCCGTGGTCGGCCCTGGCGGGCGTGGCGTGGGCCGGATACAGCGTGGGCCTCGGCTACCTGGGCGGGCAGTGGCTGGGCGCGTCCTGGCTGGGCGCGGCGGTCTCGCTGCTGGCGCTGTTCGCGGCGGGCTCGCTGGCGGCCCTGTTCGTACGCCGCCCGGTCCCGGCAGGGGCGCCGGCGGAATCCCCCGCGGCGCTCTAGCCGGCTACCCGGCCGCCTTGCCCGCTCCTCGCACTTCGAGTCCGTCGAGGAGCGTGCGGGTCGCCTCGGCCACTTCGTCGACGGCCCGGTCGAAGACCTCGCGGTTGTGGGCGGCGGGCGCCCGGAACCCGGAGACCTTGCGCACGTACTGCAGGGCAGCCGCGTGGATGTCCTCGTCGGTGGCCTCTTCGGGGAGAACGGGGGGACGGAGCGTCTTGATGCTGCGGCACATGCTTCGACCGTATCCCCGGATCCCCGTCCCGCGCACGGCCGTCACGGGTGGAAGCCGTGACGGGCGGAAAGCCGTGACGGGCGGGATGCCGTGGCGGGCGCCGGCGGGAATCCGCTCAGCGGCCGGGCCGTCCGCGGCCGCTGCCGGCGCCGCTGTCCGCGAGGAGCGCTTCGGTGATGAGCCGGACGGCGCGGGCGAGGCGGTTGAGCTGCTCCAGTTCGACGGCGTACAGCTTGATGGTGCCCTCGATGACCGCCTCCGAGACGCCGACGGTCGGCAGCTCCGCCCGGCAGGTCCGCAGCGCGACCCGCACCGCGCGGATCTCGTGCTCGACCTGGAGCTGAGCGTGGCGGGCGAGCAGGACGGGGTGGCGCGTGAGCGTCGAATAACCGGCGTAACGGGCCGGCAGCAGATCCCGCAGCCACCGGGCCGCCGTGCGCTCCCAGTCGTGACTGCCCGGGGTCTTGACCTGACAGGGCCAGTCCGGGCTGGTCGTGGTGAGGGTGGGAGACATCGTCGTCGCTCCGGCGGGTGGTGGGACGGCTCTGGTGGTCGCGGGGTGCCGCGGACGTATGTGGCGGTCCCGGCCCAGGGGTAGACCGGGACCGCCAAGGGGGGCCCTCCGCCGAGGAAAGCGGAGTGCCGGGAACACCCGAGAGCGGCGTGAGGAGGAGCGCGCCGCCCGTGAATGTCCAGTTGTGTGATGCACGAGGGCCTTTGAGGCCACTCGAAGTAAACATATATACCGCCGAGTACGCAAGGGTATGAAAAAATTCATACCCTGCGTGGTGTGAAAGAGCGCGCTGAGTAACCGGCGACAAGGGGGCTGCTCACGCGGCGGCGAGGGCGGGAGCTAGTCCTCCAGGAAGAAGTCGTGCTGCTCGGCGACCTGCTCGTACCCCTCGAGACGCGACTGCGTGCGTACGGGATCGGCGTCGGCCATGGCCTGCAGAACGGCGGCGGACATGACCCCGGGCGCCGAGTAGGAGTCGAAGACGAGGCGGGACCCGGTGCCGGCGGTCAGGACCACGTCGGCCTCGTCGACGAGCGACCCGAGGCTCAGATCGGTGATCAGCGCGACGCGCAGCCCCGTGCTGCGGGCGGCCTGCATCGCCGCCAGGGTCTCGTTGGCGTGCCGGGGCATCGCGAACGCCACCACCCAGGTGCCGCCCGCCTCCCGCGACTGGAGCAGCGCGTCGAACGCGACGCTGCCACCACGGGTGACCAGCCGTACGTCGGGATGGATCCGCCGCGCCGCGTAGGCGAAGTACTCCGCCAACGAGACGGAGATCCGCAGGCCGAGGACCGTCAGAGGCACCGAACGGGCCAGCTCACGGCCGACGTCGAGCACCCGGCCGGGGTCGGCGAGCGTACGCCGCAGGCTCTCCAGGTTCTCGATCTCGGCGTCGACGGCCGCCTGGAGCTCGTTGCGGCGCACCTCCTCCCGCACTTCGGGGGACACGGCGACGGAACTGAGCGCGATGGGCTGCAGGGCCTCCCGCAGGGCGGGGAACCCGCTGAAGCCGAGGGAGGACGCGAACCGCGTCACCGAGGGCTGGCTGACCCCCACGCGCTCCGCCAGGTCCGTGATCGACAGGAACGCGGCCTCGGTGAGGTGGTCGACGATGTACTGGGCGATACGCCGCTGCGCGGGCGACAGCCGGTGGCCGCCGAAGAGCGCCCGGACGCGGTCCCTGGGGGACGCCTCCGTGTCGGGAGCCCGCCTGCCCGGCGTGATCGCGGACGCCTGCGCGCGTGCCTGCTGCCTAGATGGCACCGGCGTGCCTCCCTCTCGTCCCACAGACGCTCAACATAGCCCACTCCCCGGGCGGGGCCGTCGGCGTCGATCGCCTGCCGCACCGGGTGGGCGCGGCGGAGAATCCCGGCGGAGGCGATCATGGAACGCGAGGCGCTCGTCACGGTGCTCGGTGCGACGCCGCCGACACCGCGACGGCCGCCCGCCGCCGCCTTGGCCTGCGGCGGCCAGGTGATCCGGGACGGGACCGCCTGCCCGCGGTCGCTGCGCGGAGTCGGACGAGCGCCGCCTCCGGCGCCCGCCCGGCCCGGCCCCCCTGCCCCCGTACCGGCACCCGCTCCCCCCAGGCACGCCCCCGTCAAGCGCGGCCCCGGCGGGCCCTGGCCGCGCGCTCGGCCTCCTTGCGCCTCTGGACGGTGTACGAGGACCAGTCCCCGCGGTGCAGGTCGGACCTCGACGCGCCCACCATCGCCAGGCGCCGGCACCGGGTGCCCTTCTCCGTCGGCGCTCCACACCTGGACTGCGTACGAGCCATGATCCCCACCCCTGGTCCCGGCTGTCGTGCGGTCGTCTCCAGGGTCACGGGACGCACAACGCCGGCGGAAGGCGCACCGCCGTCCGGCCCGGAGCACGGCGGACCGGGACCGGTCGCTCGGGGGCGCACACTCCCGTCAGGCGGCGAGAGGGACCTGCTCACCCTCGGCCGGGTCCCTGTAGTGGGCCCAGATCTGGTTCAACTCGTGCTGGTAATAGAGCGAGTACAGCCCGGCGACAATCATGAGAATCAGCCCGACCACGGGGCTGCAGTTGGGCTGCATTCCGGCCGAACGCTGCATACGGGCGATGCGCTGACCGGTGTTGTAGACCGACACGAAGGGCGGGACGATCACCAGCCAGCCGAGAGTGACGGCCAGAACGGCCCCGGCCGGGTTCACGTCGATCCGGTCGTCGAGATCGCGGGCCTCGCGGTTCACTTTGTAGTACCAGACCAGGTGATAGACGCCCAACGTGATAAGCGGCCAGACCAGCCAGACAAGAAAGATATTGCGGTACTTACCGGCGCGACCAGCCACGACGCACCTCCCGTGCATTCGGTGGTCCCTGTATCCAGTGGAGTACGTCCCTCTCCTCCAGTGCAGCACGGTCCTCGGCATCACGCGCGCCACGCACGACCGACCGTTTCCGGACGACGGCCGACGCCTTCCCCGGCGTCCGGAAGCCGGTGAACTCACCAGCAGGGGACGAACCGCGCCGGAGCGTCCGCCGGGGCGTGCGGCCGGCTGCCGCAGGCCCGGCACACGGTGTCCGGTGGGCAGTTGAGCGCTTCCGGGGCCACACCCGCCGGTGCGCCCCACGGCACGCCGTCGGCCGCGGGCCGGCAGCCCGAGGTCTCCGTCAGCACCCGCCTGAGCTCATGGCGCCGCCGCATCTCCCTGACGTCGCCGTGCGGCATCCGCCGCAGAGGCAGCGGAGCGAGAATCCACAGCGCGGTGCACAGCACAGCGAAACCGAGGAGGATCCACAGCGTCGTGCCTGACATAAGAATTACCATCTTCCGCCACTAGGGATTTCCGCAACCAAGGGGTCACGTCGGCCCGTTGCACCCGTGACGCGCAGGAAGGGTGCGACAGTATGCCGCATAACGCATGGGCATATGCCTGGTTACGCACTCACGGCCAATCGGGACACTGGACCGACCCGGTATACGCACAGAGAACCGGAAGGCTTATAGCTCATGTCCCTGCAGAACTGATTAACCACTTGAAGGACGTCATCCATATGCGACAACGCCTCCACCCGTTTGCCGCGCATCCTGCTTAATAGCCGGACAGTTGGATGGATCATGACGAACGCGATCCATTCTCCCGGCGGTACGCGTCACGTGCCCGGCGCGCAGAGCGACGCGGCCGGGGCCGCGCTCCGGGCCGGTGACGCACCCGCATCCGGCGTACGGATGGGAGCGTGGGTCTTCACGCCGTCCTCCGTGCGCTTCGCCCGGGAAGCGGCCGCGACGTTACGCGACAAGGACCGGTGCATCCCTCTGCGGTACACCTCCACGGTCCTCGAGGACTTCGTCGTGGTGATGGAGGACATCGAGGACGGCTTCGTGGCGCAGTCCCGCACTTCCTCCCTGCCCGACGGGCACGGCAACCAGCAGAGCGGGCAGAGCCTCCATGCATGAGACCCGGCGCGGCCGTCACAGTCGTCCCGAACCGCCCGCCCCGACCGGCCCCCACGCCGCCTGGGCGCCGCCCGTCACAGGCGCCGCCCCCTACAGCGGCGAACACTTCTCTTCGATCGACCCGTGGGACCCGGCGGAGGAACTGGCCCACCTGCTGCAGGAAGCCATCGCCGCCGAGGCGAGCACCGCAACCCTGCCGGGCTCCCACCCGGCCACGGTCACCGACGCCGAAGACTTTCCGCTCGCGGGGCCGGACCACTCACCGCTCACGGGCCTGACGGAGATCACGGCGGAACTGCCGCCCGTCCGGCCCCCTTCGCCCTCCGGCCGCCGCCGGCCCCGCTCGCGCAAACGCGCGGTCAGCGCCATGCAGCGGACGAGCTTCGCACTGGCCGCGCTCGCCGCCGTCGTGGTCTCCATGGTCTGCGTCTTCGGCGGGATGGTCACCTACGACCCGCTGCGCCACCTCGCCCAGTACCGCACCTCGGCCGGCGCGGTCGGCTGGTGGCCGCTGCTGGTCTACGGACCGTGGATGGTCGCGTCCCTCTCCATCCTGCGCGCCGCTCTCCACCAGCGCCGCGCCGCCCACTCCTGGGCCGTCGTCCTCGTCTTCTCGACGGTGTCCATGCTCCTGTGCGTGGCGCAGGCCCCCCACACCCCGGTCGACGCCGCAGCGGCGGCCCTGCCCTCCCTCGCCGCACTCGCCTGCTTCCAGCAGCTCGTCCGCCAGATCACCCTCACCCGCCCGCCCCGCCAGGCCACCCCCCGCCACAGCAACACCACCCGCCAGCCCAAGCCCCCGACACCTCACAGCGATACCCGGGCTTGATGCAGCGGCAAAGGTGCGTGCGGGGGGGCGTTCGTCCGGCCTGGCCGCTTCCCGCAGCTGCGGCACCTGCTCGCACTGGTGAAAAGCCCGCCGTCATCCACTGGGCATACGAAGTGGCTGCTCGGCCAAGTTGCTGTCAGGCGGGCCGGGGCACGATGTCGACTGCCCGGTAGGCGTACCCGTCCTGGCTGAAGCCGGGGGCCTCCCACCGCAGATCCACCCGTTGTCCTGGCGCCAGTGTGCGGAAACCTTCCATGCGGATGCGGGAGTAGTGACCCCAACAGCCGCCAGGAGTCTCGGAAGAGTCGAGAACGCCCCACCCTTCCTCGTCGCGCCACTCGCGGACAGTCGCCATCACCATGGGCGAGACCTTATGGCTTGCGTCCATGGCGGCGTACTGCGGACCCCGGTCCGGGAAGCCGGAGACATCCAGAGCGTGGCTCTTCCCCGACCTGGCCGAGCGCCCACTTCGTCAGTCACGCCGCGAACCGGTTACGCCGATGCTGGGCCCGAGGTCCGTGGAGGCAGCCAACGAGTGGGCTGCGGTACGCAGATCACGTTCCCACTCCGGGAGGTCGCCGGGGCTGATCCATTCGCTGTAGTCCGCCGCAACGGAGAGGAACCGTATCTCCTCCCGGGTGCGAGCTGCCACCGCCATGCCCAGCCCGTCAGCCACTTCCCCGGGGCTCAGCCGGCCATCCGTGAGACCGAAGGCGAGGCTCACGAGGAGACAACGGCCGGCGGTCTCCGCGTCCGGAACCGGCACATCGAGTTCGTGCAGAGCTTCGACGTACAGCTGCCGGATCTCAGCCTCATCGCCCCGGCGCGGCAGGCCGGCCAACTCGCGCAGGGCCGGGGAATCGCGGCCATCGACGAGCGCAAGCGCAGCGAGCATCGGGAGCTCCTCGACACGGAGTTGTTCCGCCACGTACTGCCAAGCACTGTGCTGCAACCGGTCCAAGCAGCCATCATGCAGGCGGGCGAACTGTTCTGGCCAACCGAATACTCGTCGTTTCGGTTCCGTCCAGCCATGCGAGCGAGGTGACCAGAAGACCGCGCGGCAGACCGTGCAGCACCGGGTTCCGAGTCGAGGAGTAAGTGCCGTACAGACCTTGCACGCACGCCCGGAACGTCGACAGCTCTATGCCACAGCTGCCCTGCGATGTATCCGTCAGGCCGGTCGGCAGTCGCACGAACTCCGCCGCGCCCTGCGCAGACGCCACTCCCCCGCCGTACAGGCGGCGGAACGAGAAAGGCCCAGGCTTCCGGGTTGCTACCGGTGACCTGGACCTTTGTCGTGTTCCTACTGGTGGGCGCGGACGGTTTCGAACCGCCGACATCTGCTTTGTAAGAGCAGCGCTCTACCCCTGAGCTACGCACCCGTGGATGAGGCAACAGCGTACATGGATCCGGGCGAGGGATGGCAATCGGACGATGGTCGCCGGGAAGCGCGGCCGAAGGCTGCTGACCAGGGGGGCGGCCGCCTGTGGCAGGGCGGAGCCGGCGGGGGCTGGGGGGATAACCCCACCATCGTTCGGTGGTGGGCCGCATCGTGCCGGTATAGGGACCGCTCATACGGTGAAGGCTCACACGAGGCACTACTTGGGGGATCGATCACCGTGGCACTTCGTACCCGCACCTTGCTCGCCGTCGGCGGGGCAGTCGTCGGCGTGGTCGCTCTGAGTGGTTGTGGCGCACAGGCGAAGGACTCGCCCGCCGAGCAGCGGTCGTTCCCGTTCAGCGGGAAGAAGCTGACCATCGACGCGGAGAACTCCGAGATCGAGCTCGTTCCGGCCGATGTGAAGGACGTCGAGGTCACGCGGCGGACCGACGGCTGGGTGTTCATGGGGAACGGTCCCGATTCCAGCTGGAAGATGCAGGACGGCAAGCTCATCCTGCGGCAGGGCTGCGAGGCGGTCGCCAGCGACTGCGATTCGTGGCACCGGATCAAGGTGCCGCGCGGGGTCGCCGTGACCGTGACGGACGACAACGGAACCGTGTCGGCGTCCGGCTTCGACACCGCCCTGCGACTCGGCGCCGACAACGGGGAGGTCACCGTCAAGGACTCCAGCGGGCCCCTGGAGCTGACCAGCGAGAACGGCGGCATCGTCGCGGAGGGCATCTCCTCCAAGCGGGTCGACGCCGACTCCGCCAACGGAAGTGTCCGCATGAGCTTCACGGCCGTCCCCGACCTGGTGGAGAGCGACAGCGAGAACGGCGGCATCAGCATCGACCTGCCCAAGGCCGCGTACAGCGTCACCGCGCGGAGCGACAACGGCGGCGTCAAGATCGGCGTGCCGCGCGACGCCGACAGCCGGCACGTGGTGCGGGCGCGCAGCGACAACGGGGAAGTCACCCTCCGAACCGCGAACTAACGCGCCCGTGTGTTCGTCCTTACTGGTGGGAGAATGAACCGGCAGGGGCGGACACAGCACGGGAGAGGGATGTGACGGCGACAGACGCGCAGCCGTGCACGCAGCGAGTACGCCGCCGTACGACAGCGGGTGCCGTCAGGGACGTCGTCACGCTCGCGCTGCTGCCGGTGCCGCTGCTCGTCGCGTCGCTCCCGCTCGCCTTCACCGGCGGCGGTACGAGACGGTGGTTCGGCGGCCGCGGGGAGAACGTCCGCGCCGACGCCCAGGCCGCCAAGGACGCCGCGGCAGCCGCCTTCTACGAGCTGGACACGGCCCAGCGCGACCTGCGGATCTCGATCGAGACGATCACGGCCGTGGACAGCTCGCCGCAGGGCCGCAAGGCCGTGGAGGACTTCGCCGCGCTGGGGCGTCGTATCGACGAGGTCAGCCACACGTACATCACAGCCGTCGACGCGCACGATCTCGACCGCGACGACCTGGAGGCCGCCACCGCCGCCAGGGCGCGCGCGGAGCTGACCCGTGCGAAGGACGAGCTGGTGCGGGTCAAGGACGAGCTGGACCGGTACGCGCGAGGGCTCGGCCCGCTCCTCGAAACGGCGGAGTCGCAGCTCGCCCGGCTCGCGCCCGCCGTGGAGCGGGCCCGTCAGGCGCTGCTCGCGGCGAGCAACGCGCTGGACGCGGTACGGGCATCCGGGCTGCGGGCCGACGACCTCGCGGCGCGGCTCGCGGCCCTCGCACCCGAGCTGACCAGGCTCAACCAGGGCGCCGGACGGCACGGCGTGCCGGAGACGCTGCGACGCGCGGACCAGGTGCTGCGCGACGCCGAGGCCGTGCGGACCGAGGCCGAGCGGCTGCCGGAGCGGGCGGCGGAGATCGACCGGCGGCTGGTGTCGCTGCGGACGCGGGCGCAGGCGCTGACGACCCGGGCGGGCCATGTCGAGCCGGTCCTGAGCGAGCTGCGCCGCCGGTTCACGGCTGCCTGCTGGCAGGACCTCCAGGGGGTGCCGGCGCAGACCGCGGACACCGTCCGCAAGGCCGAGGAGAAGATCAAGGAGGCGGCGAAGGCCCGTGACGAGCAGCGGTGGCCCGACGCCGTCGCACTGCTGAGCACGGTCCGGGCGCTGCTGAACTCCACCGACGAGGCGGTGTCGGCGGCCGGTGACCGCCTCCAGCGCCTGAACGCCGTGTCCAAGGACCCGCAGCACGAGATCGACCGCACGCGGTTCGCGATCAGGGACGCCCAACGGCTGGCCATGGCCGGCCGGAACACTCCCGATCCGCGCCATGCCCGCCCGCTGGACGACGGGGTGGCGCGGCTGGAGCGGGCCGTCGCGGGTCTGGAGGGCCGCCACCCCGACTACTGGCACTTCCTGACCGAGACGGAGGCGGTACGGCGGACCGTGGCGCGGGTCGTCTCGGACATCCGGGAGGAACGGGGCGCGGGCTCCTGAGCGCGGCGGCGACTCAGTAACCTGTGTGCATGCCCCGTTACGAGTACCGCTGCCGCTCCTGCGGCACCAGCTTCGAGCTCAACCGGCCCATGGCCGAGTCCTCCGCGCCCGCCGTCTGCCCGGACGGGCACGAGGACACCGTCAAGCTGCTGTCGGCCGTCGCCGTGGGCGGCACGGCCAGGTCCGCCGCCCCCGCTCCGTCCGCAGGCGGCGGCGGGGGGTGCTGCGGCGGCGGGTGCTGCGGCTGACGCCCGGCACGTCCCGAGGCGGACTCTCCTCGCGGCCGGCGCTTCCCGTGGCCGGCACCAACCGTCGCTTTCCCGAGGCCGACGCTCCGCGCGGCCGCCGCCATCCCCGAGGTCAGCGCTTCCGGGAGAGCGTCACCCCGTCCGCCACGGGGATCATGACGCTCTCCATGCGCTCGTCGCCCGTCACGCGATCGTTGAACTCCTTGATCGCTGCCGCCGCGCCCGTGGCGTCCGGGTCCGTGACGCCGCCGCCGAAGAAGACGTTGTCCGTGGCGATCACCCCGCCCTGCCGCATCCGGGGCACCAACTCCTCCCAGTACGGCACGTAGTTGGGCTTGTCCGCGTCAAGGTAGGCGAAGTCGATGTGCGGCTCGTCGGGCATCGCGCGCAGGGTGTCGAGGGCGGGCCCGATGCGCAGCTCGACGCGGTCGGCGACACCCGCCTTCGCCCACGCCTCGCGTGCGTACGCCGTCCATTCCTCCGACACGTCGCAGGTGATCAGGCGGCCGTCGGCGGGCAGGGCCCGTGCCATGGACAGTGCGGAGAAGCCCGTGAACGTACCGATCTCGACGATGTGCCGGGCCCGGGTCAGCCGGACGAGGAAGGCGAGGAGGGGGCCCTGCTCCTCGGCGGACTGCATGCGCGCGTGCCCCGGCAGTTGCCGGTACGTCGTTTCGACGAGCTCCCGCTGCTCGGCGTCCAGCGGCGGGTTGTGCGCCAGCATGTAGGCGTACAGCCCGTCGGTGAGCGGAGTGCTGTTTCCCTTGCTCATCGCGTTCCTTCACGGTAGTCGGCCGGAAGCCTTCTTCAGCCTGGCTTCAGGCAGCGAATTCTATGGTGGCGCGCATGATCGGAAGCGGCGCACCACAGTGGATCAACTCGCTCATGGACACCCTCGGGGCACCGGGCGCGGGCATTGCCATCGCGCTGGAGAACCTGTTCCCGCCGCTGCCCAGCGAGGTGATCCTGCCGCTGGCCGGCTTCGCCGCCAGTACCGGGCAGATGAGTCTGACCGCCGCTCTGCTGTGGACCACGGCGGGCTCGGTGGTCGGTGCGCTCGCGCTGTACGGAGTGGGGGCGCTGCTGGGGCGCGAGCGGACCGTCGCCATCGCCGCCCGGCTGCCGCTGGTGAAGGTGTCCGACATCGAGCGGACCGAGGCATGGTTCGTCCGGCACGGCGCCAAGGCGGTGTTCTTCGGGCGCATGATCCCGGTGTTCCGCAGCCTGATATCGGTGCCCGCGGGCGTCGAGCGCATGCCGCTGCCGGTCTTCCTCGGCCTCACCACGCTCGGCAGCGCGATCTGGAACGCCGTCTTCGTCCTCGCCGGTTACACGCTGGGCGAGAACTGGGAGGACGTGACGGGGTACGTGTCCGCGTACTCGAAGGTGGTGCTGGCCGGCGCCGCGCTGGCGGTGCTCGCCTTCCTGGTCCGCCGGATGCTCAGGCCGGGCGCCGGCCGGCGGCGCGGATGAAGGACCGCAGGATCTCCTCGCCCGCGGCGACGCCCGCCTCCGGCAGGACGGTGACCTGGGGGGCGGTCCAGCCGGTGTCGGCCAGCTCGCCGTGTCCCGGCCGCCAGCCGCGGTCCGCCGCCAGCAGCAGGTCGGCGTCGAGGAGGGAGTCGCCGGCGGCGAGAGTGAGGGTGGCGCCGCTGCGGCGGGCCACCTCGCGCATGGCCGCGCTCTTGGTGAGCGGCTTCGGTACGGCGTAGATCTTCCGGCCCTGGAGCGAGACCGTCCAGCCGCGCGGCTCCGCCCACTCGCCGAGTTCCTTGACCCATTCGTCCGGCAGCAGCGCGCGTTCGACGACGAGGTAGGCGAAGAGGTCCTCGGCGACCCGCTCCTTGAGCAGCCAGGCGGGGTCGGCGGCGGCGACGAGGTGGGCGCGGACCTCGGCCAGGGTGGCGCACTCGTCCGCGAGCCGGGTGGCCACCTGGGCCTGCCAGTCGGGGTCGGACACTCCGTCGACCAGGAGGTGGCCGCCGTTGGCGCAGATCGCGAAGCGGGGCGTGGGGACCGGCAGCCGGATGCGGTGGTACTGCTCGCGGGTGCGGGTGGTCGTCGGCACGAAGCAGGTCTGGGCGGCGAGCTGTTCCATCAGGCCGGCGGCCGTCTCCGTGAGGTAGGAGAGGGGCTTGCCCTGGTACACCTCGACGCAGAGCAGCCGCGGCGCCTCGGCGTCGGGCATGCGCAGCGCGAGCGCGGCGGTGGAGTAGATCAGGGTGCGGTCGAGATCGCTGGCGACCAGGACGGTCGGGTGGCCGGTCACTTCGCTGCTACCGCCTTGCCGTCCGCGCCGGTGGCGCCGCGTGTGTACTGGGGGTGGATCAGTCCGACGCAGGTGTACGGGAGCCCGTCGACCTCCTCGACCGGGACGCCGCGCTGCTCCGCCAGGAGCCGTACGTGGTCGAGGTCGGTGCCGGCGTCGCGCTTGGCGAGGATCTTCCAGGGGACGCGGCGCAGCAGGACGCGGGTGGTCTCGCCGACGCCGGGCTTGACGAGGTTCACGTCGTGGATGCCGTACTCCTCGCTGATCCGCTCGACGGCCGCCCAGCCTGCCCAGGTGGGGGCGCGGTCCGCCGACAGCAGTTCCTTGACCTCGGCGTCCACGGCGCCGGCGACCTCGTCGAAGCGGGCGGCGACCGTGTCGAGGAAGAGGCCGGAGACGTCGTCGGCGGCGAGTTCGCGGTAGAACTTCGCGCCGTGGAAGTCGTCGGGGCCCACCAGGTCGGACCGCAGCACCGTACGGGAGACGAGACCGGAGACGGTGGAGTTGAGGCAGGCGGAGGGGATGAGGAAGTCCTCGCGGGTGCCGTAGGTCTTCACGCAGCCGCCGGGGTCGGCGAGGACGGCTATCTCCGGGTCGAAGCCGCGGATGCCCGTGGCCGCGGCGAAGGCGTCCAGGGCCTGGGCCAGTTCGCGGGTGATCGCGCCCTTGCCCGTCCAGCCGTCGACGAAGACGACGTCGGCCGGGGCGTGGTGCGCGGCGAGCCAGCGCAGGGCCGTCTCGTCGACGCCCCGGCCCCGGACGATGGAGACGGCGTAGTGCGGGAGGTCGAGCCCGTGGCGGTGCTGGGCGTAGCGCCGCATCAGTACGCCGACGGGTGTGCCGGCGCGGGCGAGGGAGACCAGCACGGGGCGCGGGGAGCGTTCGGCGAGGACGGTCTCGGTGACGGTGGCGACGGCCTTGGCGATGCGGGCCGCCGAGGTCTCCAGGGCGGCCTTGAAGAGCTGCTGGTACTGGACGGTCGGCTGGTACTCGACGGGCAGCGACTCGGCGTAGTGCGCGCCGCCGCTCTGGATCGCTTCCTCGCGCTCCTCGGTCGGGGCCTCCAGCTCGACGTCCGACAGGTCCTGGAGGAGCCAGCCGACGTCCTCGGGCGCGTAGGAGGAGAAGGCGGGGCCGCGCAGTGGCTCGGGCATGTGCGGCTCCTGCCGTCGGGGGTCGTGTTCGGGTGTGCCGGTCGCACCGGGGGTGTACGACGGTACGACCGCCAGGACGACGTGTCCGGTGTGGGCGGCGAGGCCCGCGAGCAGCCCGTCGGGCGCGTGCAGCCGGGGAGTGTCGGCTGCCGAGTCGACGACGGCGACGACGGCGTCGAAACCGGCGCCGGCGACGTTGTAGGCGTAGCGCGTGCCGGGGCCGTCGGCGGGGTCGTCGTGCGCCGGGAAGACGATGCGGGTGCGTATCGCGTAACCGGGGTCGTCGACGGCGAGCACGGGCGAGCGGGTCGTGGTCGAGTACCGGACTTCGGCGTCGACGCGCTCCTCCAGGGCGGTGGCGAGCCGGAGCGGCGCGTACATGAGCTCCTCGAAGCCGAGGACGAGGACGCGGCGGACGCCGTCCGGCAGCGCCCCGGCGACGCGCTCGGCCATGCCGGGCAGCGCGGCCTCCAGCGCGGCCCGGTGCGCGGGCGTGAAGCCGTGGCGCCCGCCGTCGGGCACGCCGGCGGGCCAGCCCAGCTCGACCCGGACGGGCGCGGCGCCGGGGCCCGCCGGGGCGGTGGACGCCCGGGCATCCGCCGTGGGCTCGTGCCGGGCCACCAGATCCTGGCCCTTGGCCAGGACGTCCTCGGGGAGGCGGACCGTGCCCGAGGCCAGGGCGACGAGGTCGACGCGGGCACCGATCTCGCGCGCGAACTCCTCCAGCCGCCCGCGGTCGCGCGCCGAGCGCATGTCGACCAGCGCCACGATCACGTACCACTGGCGCGGGTAGCGCGCGTGCAGGTCGCGGACGGTGTTGAGGACCGTGTTGCCCGTGGAGAACTCGTCGTCGACCAGGACCAGCGGCCCCTCGCCGGCCAGCAGCGCGGGGTCCTCCGGCAGCAGCAGGTGGGAGGTGGCGTGCGAGTGGGCCTCCTCAAAGCCGCCGGCCGTCGCCACGCCGTCGACCGGGCGGCGCGTCGAGTGCAGGTACGGCGCCACACCGATGCCGTCGGCCACGGCGTGGCCGAGGCCGGTCGCCGTCTCCGCGTATCCGAGGACCACCGCGCGGGCGGCGGCCTCGTCGCCGAGCAGCTTCCGCACCTCCTCGCCCAGCGCGAAGCCCGCTCCGTACACCCGCGACGGCAGCTGCGGCACGTGCTTGCCCAGCACGTTGGACACCAGCAGATGGGCCCGCTTGGGGTTACGGCGCAGGGCCAGTCCCAGCAGATCGCGCAGCCCGCCCGGCCCCTGTCCCTCGCCGTCGCCGACGAGTTCGACGCCGAGCCGCTCCGCGACCCACGATCCCGACCACACCACGTCGTCAATCCCCATCTCAGTCGGATATCCCCGCTGTCAGCAGCTCCACGAAGCCGACGTCCTCGCGGGCGACGCCGAAGACCTCGGCCCGCAGCAGCGTGCGCTCGGCCCACGCGCGGTGCGGCTTTACTTCGTTCATCTTGTTCGTATACGCGGAGCGCATCACTCCGCCACCGTCCCGCTCCGGCCGCGCGATGTCCCGCGCGTCGGTGAACTCCTCGTGGCTGACCACCGACAGCGCGTGCACGGGCAGGACGTGCGAGGGGTGGATGCACGTCTTGCCGAGCAGGCCGTTCGCCCGGTCGAGCGAGATCTCCCGCAGCAGACCGTCCATGTCGTGCTCGATGAGCGACGCGCGCAGCGCCTCCGCCTGCCCCACGAAGGGGCTGCGGCGCAGCTGCGGCTTGAACATCCGCTCCTGGACCCGGAAGTACTCCCAGACCGGGCCGGTGATCGTGAAGCCCGTGCCGTCCGAGCGGCCGAGCACGTTGACCACGTCGGCGATGACGCCGGCGACGATCTGCACGTCGTACGCCGTCATGTCGGGCGCCCTGCGCAGCCCGTACGCCGAGCAGAAGTCGGTGACGCCCAGGCGCAGCGCGAGCACCCGGTCGCGGTACTTGTCGACGGTGCGGGCGATGCCGCGCAGCGTCTCGGCGCGGGTCTCCAGGTGGAGCAGCTGCGGCGATTCGAGCACCGGCATGGCGAACAGCCGGTGGCCGCTCGCGGCCTCCGCGGCCGTGAGCGCCTCCAGGAAGGCGACGCCGCGCTCCTCGGTGAACTTCGGCAGTACGAATCCGGACAGCAGGCGTGCGGAGGCGCCGAGCCGGTGCACCAGATCGGAGATCTGCGCCGGCTCGCGCACCCGGACGAACAGCAGCGGCAGCTCTCCGCCGCGCGCGTCGAGCTCCGCGAACTGCCGGACGAGGTTCTCCTCGGCCCCGGCGACTTCGGCGTCGTCGATGGAATCCTCCAGGCACAGGACCATCGAGACGACCCCGCGCCCCGCCTGCTTGACCACGTCGTCGGCGAGCCGCGGCCGGGTGGCGGGACTGTAGAGCGTGGCGCCGAGAGCGGCGGCGAGCGTGCGGGCCGGGGAGCCGGCGTCGAATACGACCGGCTCCCGGTGGAACAGGTTCTCCCGGACAGAAGGCGGGATATGCCCGAAATGACGCATGAATATCCCCCCGTGCTGCCGTGTCGGCCTCTCGTGTGTATGGCCGGTAATAGTACGTAGGGACGACGACAGGAGTTCCCGGCGTCCGTGAATTTCAGGTTACCCACGGATATCCGTTCATGCCGGTGAGCACCCCCGCGTTGTAGGGGGGAGCCCCGGGAAGGCAGGATGACAGGCATGACGCACGCCATGCTGAAGGGCTCGAACGTCCCGCTCGAAGCCACAGCCGTAAGGGCTGTGCTGCGCTGGACCCCCGGCCCCGACGTCCCCGAAGTGGATGCCTCGGCGCTGCTGCTCGGCGTCGACCGACGCGTACGCTCCGACGAGGACTTCGTCTTCTACAACCAGCCCCGCCATCCCTCGGGGCTGGTGCGCAGCCTGGGCAAGAAGCGGCTGCCCGACGGCGTCACCGACTCGGTGCAGGCCGATCTCGCGGGGCTCGAACCGGCTGTGGACCGCGTGCTGATCGTCGCCTCCACGGACGAGGTGCCGTTCGAGCGCGTGCACGACCTGCGCATCGAGGTGTACGACGCCACCGCCACCGGGGGTACGGACCCGCTCGCGTACTTCGAGGTCAGGCCCGAGACGGGGGCGGAGACCGCGCTGATCTGCGGAGAGCTGTACCGGCGGGGCGAGGGATGGAAGTTCCGGGCGCTGGGCGAGGGTTACTCCAACGGGCTGATCGGGCTGGCGACCGACCACGGCATCTCCGTGGACGAGACGGACGAGGCCGAGAGCTCGGAAGCGGCGGGCGAGGCGGCGTCCGCACAGACGCAGGCCCACACCGCGGCGGCGCAGACGGCGACGCCGGCCGAACCCACCCAGCCCATGCAGCCCGCGTACGGATACCCCCCGGCCGCCGACAGCCCGGGCCAGGGAGCGCCGGCCTCCGCCTACGGCTTCCCCCAGTCGGCGTCGACACAGCCCGCCTACGGGTATCCGCAGCCGGCGGCCGCCGCCGCCTTCGCACCCGATCCGAACTTCCGCCTGCCGCCCCAGGGGCCGCAGTTCGTACGCTCCCCCTAGGGGCCGGGCCGCCCCCCGGCCCACCGGGCTCCCGTCACGTCTTCGTCTTGTAGCCGCGGCCCCACTGGAGGCCCCAGCCGTACAGGCGGTCCAGCTCCGCCTGGAAGCCGTAGACGAACTTCACCTCGCGGCGGACCACCAGGTCCCCCTTGACGTTCTCGACGGTGAGGACGGCGCACGAGCGCGCCTGCGGGGCGCGCTCGTCGAGCTCGATCTCGATGCGGGGGCCGTTGCCCGGGAAGAGCGTCACCACGGCGTGCGTGCGGTCGAACGCCGGTGTCTGGTCGTAGATGTAGACGAAGACCAGCAGGCGTTTGATCTCCTCGCGGTGGTCGAGGTTGACGTAGATCGTCTCGCCCGACGGGGCGCCGAACCGGTCGTCGCCGCTGAGCCGGACGTACGGCGGCGCGTTCAGGTTGCCGAGGAAGCCGCCCAGCGGCTGCACGACGCCCTTCGTGCCGTCCGCCAGCTCGTACAGGCATCCCAGGTCGAGGTCCACGTTGACGACGCCCTGGGTGTGCGCCTGCACCAGTTCCGGCTGGAAGAACTTCAACGGGCTGCGCAGCGGACTGACGCTGCGCCGCCGCTTGCCCCCGATGTCCGAGGTGCGCATCCGCCACGACAGGTTGACGCGCAGGTTGCCGCTGGTCGCGCCCTGCTTGGTGAGCGATACCGAAGGGTTGCGCCTGGTCAGCTCGATCGCGTTGCTCGCGTTGCCGGACGCGAACGGATCGCCCGCCCTGTCCCGCCGCAGGCTGTCCCAGATGGTCATTGCGCCCCCACCCCCAGGGTGTCTTCGTACACGTCCCCGCCGAGCCCGCCGCACGGGCGGCGGGGCGGCCCCGAGGCCGATGCCTCGTGACCGCCCCGCTCAGAGCGTTCCTCAATCCCTACCGGGTCACACCCCGGACGGGACCTCAGTCTTGTCCCCCGAGCCCGGCCCGGAGCCGCCCTCGGCCGCCGCGAGCCGCTTGTTGCGGCGGATCGAGGACAGGAACGAGGCGGCGATCAGGAGGACACCGACGAGACCGGTGATGATCTCGCTGATCTCGTGCTCGATCGTGATCAGCAGGATGACGGCGAGCGCGCCGATCGCGTAGTGCGCGCCGTGCTCCAGGTAGACGTAGTCGTCGAGGGTGCCCTGGCGGACCAGGTAGACCGTCAGCGACCGTACGTACATCGCGCCGATGCCGAGGCCGAGCGCCATCCAGAAGATGTGGTTCGTGATGGCGAAGGCGCCGATGACACCGTCGAACGAGAACGAGGCGTCGAGGACTTCCAGGTAGAGGAAGAGGAAGAACGCGGCCTTGCCGGCGAGGCCGACGGCCGACACCTGCTTGCCTTGTGCCTTGGCCTTCTCCTCCTCCTCGTGCTCCCGTTCCTCTTCCTCCTCGATCTTGTTCTCGAAGTGGCTGGAGAGGCCGCCGACGACGAGGTACGTGATCAGGCCGGCGACGCCGGAGAGCAGCACCGTGGCCGACTTGTCCTGGTATCCCGAGCTGGTGTGCGCGTGCGTCGCGAAGGTCATCGCCGTGCCGAGCAGGACGATCAGCGCGATGCAGACCGACAGCATGTCGACCTTGCCGAGCTTGGCCAGCGGGCGCTCGAGCCAGCCGAGCCACTTGATGTCCCGGTCCTCGAAGATGAAGTCCAGGAAGATCATGAGCAGGAACATGCCACCGAAGGCCGCGATCGCCGGGTGGGCGTCCGTGACCAAGGCCTCGTACTGCTCGGGCTTGTCCATTGCGAGCTGGACGGCCTCGATGGGCCCGACCTTGGCGCTGATCGCGACGATGGCGACAGGGAAGACCAGCCGCATACCGAAGACGGCGATCAGGATGCCGATCGTGAGGAAGATCTTCTGCCAGAAGGCATTCATCTTCTTCAGGATTCCGGCGTTGACGACCGCGTTGTCGAACGACAGCGAGATTTCGAGGATCGACAGGATCAGTACGACCCCGAACGCCTCCCACCCCCACTGCCAGGCGGCGAAGGCCAGTCCGAGTGCCGTGACGGCAAACGACCAGCCGAAGGTTTTCAGAACCACTGGCTACCCCATCGTGTAAGTACGGGTCTCCCCCGCGCCGTGCGCGGCTTTACGAAACGTTGACCCCGAAGTCTAGGGCGATGCCCCGCAGGCCCGACGCATACCCCTGTCCTACGGCTCGGAACTTCCATTCCCCGCCGTACCGGTAAACCTCTCCAAAGATCATCGCCGTCTCGCTGGAGGCGTCCTCGGAGAGGTCGTAGCGGGCCAGTTCCTGACCGTCCGCCTGATTGACCACGCGAATGAAGGCATTGCTGACCTGGCCGAACGTCTGGCCGCGATTGTCGGCGTCATGGATGGACACCGGGAAGACGATCTTGTCGCAGTTCTCCGGCACCAGGGTGAGGTCGACGATCATCGACTCGTCGTCGCCCTCACCCTCACCGGTGAGGTTGTCCCCGGTGTGCTCGACCGAGCCCTCCGGGCTCTTGAGGTTGTTGTAGAAGACGAAGAACTCGTCGCCGAGGACGCGGCCGTTCTGGCACAGCAGAGCACTGGCGTCGAGGTCGAAGGGCGCTCCGGTGGTGGAGCGCGCGTCCCAGCCGAGACCGACCAGCACCTGGGTGAGATTCGGTGCGGCCTTGGAGAGGGAGACGTTGCCTCCCTTGGCGAGCGTGACACCCATGATCTTGCTTCCTCCCCGCGGTACGGAATGAGTGTGAGGCGCGTCCGGCGCCGCACGCACGGTGCGGCGCCGGACGGGACAGAGCTCGCTCAGACGTTGACGCCGAAGTCCTGCGCGATGCCGCGCAGGCCCGAGGCGTAACCCTGGCCGATGGCCCGGAACTTCCATTCCGCCTGGTTGCGGTACAGCTCGCCGAAGACCATCGCGGTCTCGGTCGAGGCGTCCTCGCTCAGGTCGTAGCGCGCCAGCTCCGTGTTGTCGGCCTGGTTCACGACGCGGATGTACGCGTTGCGGACCTGGCCGAAGCTCTGCTGCCTGGCCTCGGCCTCGTAGATGGAGACCGGGAACACGATCTTGGCGACGTCGGCCGGCACGCCGGCGAGGTTCACCTTGATGACCTCGTCGTCGCCCTCGCCCTCACCGGTGGTGTTGTCGCCGAGGTGCTCGACCGAGCCGTCGGGGCTCTTGAGGTTGTTGAAGAAGACGAAGTTCGAGTCGTTGGTGACCTTGCCCTCAGCGTTGGTCAGCAGGGCGCTGGCGTCGAGGTCGAAGTCACCCCCGGTGGTGGTACGAGCGTCCCAGCCGAGACCGACGATGACCGCGGTCAGGTTGGGGGCTGCCTTGGTCAGCGAGACGTTGCCGCCCTTGCTGAGGCTGACGCCCACGAGTCCTCCCATGTGTGTCGGGGGGCCGAGGACCCCCGTAATGCGCTGGCATCGGATCAACGACTCGATCCTAGTGACCGGTTCCCTCGCGCAGCACGCCCGGTGTCCCGATTTTTCGGGCGCTCAGAGCGACTCGAGCACCTTGAGGTAATCGGCGGGGTCACGCGCGTCCGACATCGGGTTGACGACGCTCCAGCGCACGACGCCCTCCCGGTCGATGACGAAGGTGCCGCGCACGGCGCAGCCCTTGTGCTCGTCGAAGACGCCGTACGCGCGCGAGGCCGCGCCGTGCGGCCAGAAGTCCGACAGGAGCGGGTACGCGAAGCCCTCCTGCTCGGCGTAGACGCGGAGGGTGTGGATGGAGTCGGTGGACACGGCGAGCAGCTGTACGTCGTCGTTGACGAACCTCGCGAGCGCGTCGTTCAGCTCGCGGAGCTCGCCCGTGCACACGCCGGTGAAGGCGAACGGGTAGAAGAGCAGCACCACGTTCCTGGCGTCGCCGGGAGCGCGGAAGTCGGACAGCCGGACCGTGCGGCCGTGGTTGTCCTTCAGCACGAAGTCCGGTGCCGGCGTACCGACCTCGATCGCCATTGGATGCGCCATCCCCTCGTTGGGCCGTCTGTGTCCCGCCAGCCTACGCACAGGGCCTCCGCCGACGAATGTCGGCGGAGGCCCTGTTTCGCCTTGGGCGCAGCCTGCTCATGAGGAGTCTGCTCGGACGCGGCGGTGGCTCAGCGCTTGCCCTTGGGGGTCACCAGCCGGCCGGCGCTCCAGTCCTTGCCCGCGCTGACGGTCTTGGTCTGGGACAGACCCGCCGTCTGGGCGGCTTCGCTGATGTCGCTCGGCTCGACGTAGCCGTCGCGGCCGGTCTTCGGGGTCAGCAGCAGCACCGTGCCGCCGTCCTCGAGCAGACCGATGGCGTCCACCAGCGCGTCCGTAAGGTCGCCGTCCTCGTCACGGAACCACAGCACGACGACGTCGGCGACGTCGTCGTAGTCCTCGTCGACGATGTCCTGGCCGGTGATCGCCTCAATGCCCTCACGGAGTTCCTGCTCGACGTCGTCGTCGTAGCCGATCTCCTGGACCACCTGTCCGGGCACGAACCCCAGGCGTACTGCCGGGTTGGTCCGCTCCTCCGCGTGGTCCGCGGTCGCGCTCACGGATTGCCTCCTGATCATGTTTTGGGGAATACCTTCAGTCCACGCGCGTGCGTGGGCGTTGGCCGTAGTCCACACGTGCGGGACCGATCGCGCAAGTACCCGGCGGTGGAGACAGCCGAAACGGTGACGGATGGGGCCGGTTCACCGCAACTCCAGACCAGGCCGTAAGCGGTCCCGGTGATCCATCCCACACCATTGCGACACGTTTGTAAGCCTACGCGGCTTCGGTGGGCCATTCGGACCCGAGCCGCCGCACCGAACGCACGGACGGACTGGGCGTAAGGTTGCGATTTGGCCGGACCCATCCCCGGGCGGACGCCGAGCCTCGTACCGAGTGGGGTTACCCCTCAGTAGAGATGACGTTTGCGATTCAGGGGTACACGATGGAGGCGGCGCGACACCCCTCACGACCCAACCAGCGAAGGAACAGCGTGGCTTCCGGATCCGATCGTAATCCGATCATCATTGGCGGCCTTCCGAGCCAGGTCCCGGACTTCGATCCTGAAGAAACCCAGGAATGGCTCGACTCCCTCGACGCCGCCGTCGACGAGCGGGGCCGCGAGCGCGCCCGCTACCTGATGCTGCGCCTCATCGAGCGGGCGCGCGAGAAGCGCGTGGCCGTGCCCGAGATGCGCAGCACGGACTACGTCAACACCATCGCCACCAAGGACGAGCCGTTCTTCCCCGGCAACGAGGAGATCGAGCGCAAGGTCCTCAACGCGACCCGCTGGAACGCGGCCGTGATGGTGTCGCGTGCGCAGCGTCCGGGGATCGGCGTGGGCGGTCACATCGCCACGTTCGCCTCCTCCGCCTCTCTGTACGACGTCGGCTTCAACCACTTCTTCCGCGGCAAGGACGAGGGCGACGGCGGCGACCAGATCTTCTTCCAGGGGCACGCCTCGCCGGGCATCTACGCCCGCGCGTACCTGCTGGACCGGCTGAGCGAGGCGCAGCTCGACGCCTTCCGCCAGGAGAAGTCGAAGGCTCCGAACGGGCTGTCGTCGTACCCGCACCCGCGGCTGATGCCGGACTTCTGGGAGTTCCCGACCGTCTCGATGGGCCTCGGCCCCCTCGGCGCGATCTACCAGGCCCGGATGAACCGCTACATGGAGGCGCGCGGCATCGCCGACACCTCCAAGTCGCACGTCTGGGCGTACCTCGGCGACGGCGAGATGGACGAGCCCGAGTCGCTCGGCCAGCTGTCCATCGCCGCCCGTGAGGGCCTGGACAACCTGACCTTCGTCGTCAACTGCAACCTGCAGCGCCTCGACGGCCCGGTGCGCGGCAACGGCAAGGTCATCCAGGAGCTGGAGTCGCAGTTCCGCGGCGCCGGCTGGAACGTCATCAAGCTGGTCTGGGACCGGAGCTGGGACCCGCTGCTCGCGCAGGACCGCGACGGCGTGCTGGTCAACAAGCTCAACACGACCCCGGACGGCCAGTTCCAGACGTACGCCACGGAGACGGGCGCGTACATCCGCAACCACTTCTTCGGCGACGACCACCGGCTGCGGGCCATGGTCGAGAACATGACCGACGACCAGATCCTGCACCTGGGACGCGGCGGTCACGACCACAAGAAGGTGTACGCGGCGTACGCGGCGGCCAAGGCGCACAAGGGCCAGCCGACCGTGATCCTGGCCCAGACCGTCAAGGGCTGGACGCTGGGGCCGAACTTCGAGGGCCGCAACGCGACCCACCAGATGAAGAAGCTGACGGTCGAGGACCTGAAGCGCTTCCGCGACCGGCTGCACATCCCGATCACGGACAAGCAGCTGGACGAGGGCTACCCGCCGTACTACCACCCGGGCCGCGAGTCCGAGGAGATCCAGTACATGCACGACCGGCGCAACGCGCTGGGCGGGTACGTACCGACCCGTGTCGTGCGGGCGAAGCCGCTGCCGCTGCCGGCCGAGAAGACGTACGCGGCTGCGAAGAAGGGGTCCGGCCAGCAGTCGATCGCCACGACCATGGCGTTCGTGCGCGTCCTGAAGGACCTCATGCGGGACAAGGAGATCGGCAAGCGCTTCGTGCTGATCGCGCCCGACGAGTACCGCACCTTCGGCATGGACGCCTTCTTCCCGAGTGCGAAGATCTACAACCCGCTGGGTCAGCAGTACGAGGCGGTCGACCGCGACCTGCTGCTCGCGTACAAGGAGTCCCCCACCGGTCAGATGCTGCACGACGGCATCTCCGAGGCGGGCTGCACGGCCTCGCTGATCGCCGCGGGCTCGGCGTACGCGACGCACGGCGAGCCGCTGATCCCGGTCTACGTCTTCTACTCGATGTTCGGCTTCCAGCGGACCGGCGACCAGTTCTGGCAGATGGCCGACCAGCTGTCGCGCGGCTTCGTGCTGGGCGCGACCGCCGGCCGTACGACGCTGACCGGTGAGGGCCTCCAGCACGCGGACGGCCACTCGCAGCTGCTCGCGTCGACGAACCCGGGCTGCGTCAGCTACGACCCGGCGTTCGGGTACGAGATCGCGCACATCGTGCAGGACGGTCTCAAGAGGATGTACGGCGAGAACGCCGAGGACGTCTTCTACTACCTGACCGTCTACAACGAGCCGATCCAGCACCCGGCCGAGCCCGAGAACGTGGACGCCGAGGGCATCCTCAAGGGCATCTACCGCTTCAAGGAGGGCGAGAAGGGCGAGATCGCGGCCCAGATCATGGCCTCCGGCGTGGCGGTCCCGTGGGCGGTCGAGGCGCAGCGGATCCTCGCCGAGGAGTGGAACGTCAAGGCGGACGTCTGGTCCGCCACCTCCTGGAACGAGCTGCGCCGTGACGCCGTCGCGGTGGACGAGTACAACCTGCTGCACCCGGAGGAGGAGATGCGCGTCCCGTACGTCACGCAGAAGCTCTCCGGTGCGCAGGGTCCGTTCGTCGCGGTCTCGGACTGGATGCGCGCGGTTCCCGACCAGATCTCCCGCTGGGTGCCGGGTACGTACACCTCGCTCGGCGCGGACGGCTTCGGTTTCGCCGACACGCGCGGGGCGGCCCGCCGCTACTTCCACATCGACGCCCAGTCGATCGTCCTGGCGGTGCTCACCGAGCTCGCCAGGGAGGGCAGGATCGACCGCTCGGCGCTCAAGCAGGCGGTCGACCGCTACCAGCTGCTGGACGTGACGGCGGCGGACCCGGGCGCGGCCGGGGGCGACGCGTAGGCACTCCTCGAACCCACGCGAAGGGCGGCGGGACCTCCTGGGGTCTCGCCGCCCTTCGGCGTTCCCTACGATGCGGGCATGAAGGTGCAGACCGCGCGGATCCGCTGGGAAGAGCGCACACACAAGCTCCTGCTCGGACTCGCGGGGGCGTTCGCCCTGGCGTACGCGGTGCCGATCGTGGCTCCCGACGCCGACGAGGCGGTGCACCGGCTGTGCCTGGCGACCGAGTGGGTGGTGTGGGGGGCGTTCGCCCTGGACTACGTCGTACGGCTGGCCCTGTCCGGGGACAGGTGGCTGTTCGTCCGCAGGCATCCGCTGGACCTGCTCGCCGTACTGCTGCCGCTGCTGCGCCCGCTCCAGCTGCTGCGGCTCGTCTCCACGCTGCTGCTGGTCGGCCGGCGGGCCAGGATGGCGCCGCAGATCCAGCTCACGACGTACGTCGGCGGCTCGGTCGTGGGTCTGCTGATGTTCGGCTCGCTGGCCGTGCTGGAGGTCGAGCGGGATTCTCCGGACGGGAACATCAAGACGCTGGGTGACGCCGTGTGGTGGTCGTTCACGACGATGACGACCGTCGGCTACGGCGACCACTCCCCCACGACCGGTCTCGGCCGGGTGCTGGCGGTGGGGCTGATGCTCTCGGGCATCGCACTGCTCGGTGTGGTGACGGCGAACATCGCCGCCTGGTTCATCTCCCGCTTCGACCGGGACGACGTCGAGGAGCGCCGCCAGACGGCCGCCATCGCGCTGCTCACGGAGGAAGTGCGGGCGCTGCGGGCGCAGGTCTCGGAGCTGACGTCCGGGGCGGCGGCTGCGGCTCCCGGCACGGGTGAGGGGCCGCCCGTGAGGACGGCCCCTGCACCTCGGCGGTCGGAGCAGCCGCGTCAGATCGACATGCCGTAGACGGCCGCACCGCTTATCAGAGCGATGACCGCGAGGACGGTGATGATCAGGCCGAGTACGAAGCCGATCATGGCGGGCACGTTGCCGGTGTTGAAGCGCTTGCCCATGGCGATCCAGCCGGTGATCAGCGCGACCGGACCGAGGACGATGCCGAAGGTGAAGAAGCCGACGATGCCGCAGATGAGCGAGACCCAGCTGAGGGCGCTGGTGTTGGACGGGCTGTGTGCGCGGCTGTTGCTCGCCATGGTCACTCCCTAGGTCGTGCCCTGGAATTCGTGTGATCCGGGCTTGACCACCGGTTGCCCCGCTTTCGCGCGCGCATCCCCCTCAGTTCTGCCACACCTTGAAGGCCCGCACACGGTAGGGCGACTGGGGCACCCACGTACCGCCGCCCGGGTACGTCTCGAACTCGCCCGTCTCGGCGCACTCGGCGGACTGGTACGTCGTGACCGGCCGCCCGGTGCGGTTGGCGACGGACTGGGCGTCGGCGCCGGGCGGCAGCAGGACGCAGCTCTCGAGGTCGACGCCGGACAGCTCGTGGGTCTGGCGCGCTCCCTTGAAGTCCGGTTTCTGCCACAGGCAGAGCTCGCCGGGCGCGCAGGCACCGAGGCGCGGCGGTCCGGCGTGGGCGGGCTGCGGCAGCAGCGCGGTGAGGGCCAGGGCCCCGGCCGCGAGGACGGTCGTACGCATCATCGGAATCAACCCCCGTGTCGTGCGGATCAGTTGCCCCACCCTGAGCTGGGCGGACGCCGTTCCGGAAGATCCGCGGGGCTGTTCCACCCGGATAGGCGACAGCCCCGCCGGAACCGTCCGGCGGGGCTGTCGTACGCACGGGGTTGACGTCAGATGTGGGCGCCGCCCGCGGCCGCGTCCGCGTTCTCGCCGCGCTTCGTCAGGGTGGCGACGAGTGCGGCGACGACCGCGACGACACCGGCGACGGTGAAGGCGAGGTGCATGCCCGACACGAACGTGTCATGGATGACCGCGCCGATCTTCTCGATCACCGGCGGTTCCAGGCCGGCCTTGGCGAGCTCCTTCGCCGGTACGGCGGCGAACTCGGCAGCCTCCTCCAGCTTGGGGTCGGCCGGAATCGGGATGCCCGCTTCCTTCCAGTTCCCCGCGAAGTCGGCGCTCACCTTGGCCGACATGATCGCGCCGAGGACGGCGGTGCCGAGTGCGCCGCCGACCTGCATGGCCGCCTGCTGGAGACCGCCGGCGACGCCGGAGAGCTCCATCGGGGCGTTGCCGACGATGACCTCGGTCGCACCGACCATGACCGGCGCGAGACCGAGGCCGAGGAGACCGAACCAGAGGGACATCATGAACGTGCTGGTGTCGGCCGAGAGGGTCGTCATGCCGAACATGGCGACCGCGGTGGCGACCATGCCGCCGACCAGCGGCACGCGCGGGCCGAACTTGGTGATGAGCACGCCCGCCAGCGGCGAGGAGACGATCATCATGCCGGTCAGCGGCAGCAGGTGCAGGCCGCTGTCGACCGGGCTCATGCCGTGCACGCCCTGGAGGAAGAACGTCACGAAGAACAGGCCGCCCATAAAGGCGATGGCCATGAGGACCATGAGCACGACGCCCGCGGAGAGCGGGACGGAGCGGAACATCGCGAGCGGGATGAGCGGTTCCGCGACCTTCGTCTCCCAGAACGCGAAGACGGCGAAGAGGACGATGGAGGCGCCCAGCCACATCCACGTGCTGGGGCTGTCCCAGCCCCACTCGCCGGCCTTGATGATGCCCCAGATGAGGGCGAACATCGCGCCCGAGAGCAGCACGATGCCGGGGATGTCGAAGGAGCGCGGGGCGTTGGCCGCGCGGTGGTCCTTCAGGATCACCAGGCCGAAGACCAGGGCGACGACGCCGACCGGCACGTTGATGAAGAAGACGGACTGCCAGTTGACGTGCTCGACGAGCAGACCGCCGACGATCGGGCCGCCCGCGGTGGAGGCGCCGATGACCATGCCCCAGATGCCGATGGCCATGTTGAGCTTCTCGGCGGGGAAGGTGGCGCGGAGCAGGCCGAGTGCGGCCGGCATGAGGAGCGCGCCGAAGAGCCCCTGGAGCACACGGAAGGCGATGACCAGGGCGATCTCGCTGGAGAGGCCGATGGCCCCGGAGGCGAGGGCGAAACCGGCTATGCCGATCAGGAAGGTCTGGCGGTGGCCGAAGCGGTCGCCCAGCTTGCCCGCGGTGATCAGCGCGACGGCGAGGGCGAGCAGATAGCCGTTGGTGATCCACTGGACGTCGGCGAGCGAGGCTCCGAGGTCCTTCTGGATGGCCGGGTTGGCGATGGCGACGATCGTGCCGTCGAGCGCGACCATCATCACGCCGATCGCCACGGAGAAGAGCGTCAGCCAGGGGTGGCCACGGAGCCCCTTGGCCGGCGCGGGTGCGGGATCCTGCGGCGGCGGCGCCTTGTCGATGGTGGTCTGACTAGTCATACCGACCACGCTAGTGTCAGCCGCTGACAGTTGACAAACGAATTCACAAGCCGGTAACTGTCACATAGCTCACAGGTATCCTGAGCTGGACAAAGGCGGAAGAGGCGTACCTACGAATGACCGAGCAGCAGGCGGCCGGCGAGCCGACGACGGGACTGCGCGAGCGCAAGAAGCAGCGCACCCGCGACGCCCTGCTGCGGGTGGCGCTGGAGCTCTTCACCACCCAGGGATACGAGCACACGACCGTCGACGAGATCGCCGACGCCGTCGAGGTCTCCCAGCGCACCTTCTTCCGCTACTTCGCGAGCAAGGAGGAAGTCGCCTTCGCCGTCCAGGAGATGGTGGAGTCGCACTTCGTGACGGAGCTGCTCGTGCGCCCGGCGCAGGAGCGGCCGTTCACCGCCATGCGCAACGCGGTGTTGTGCGCCTGGAACTCCATCGGCGAGGCGATCGAAGCCGTCGTACCGGTCGAACTGCACATGCGCGCCTACCTGATGATCGAGTCGACGCCCGCCCTGCTCGCCGCGCATCTGCGCCGCTCCACCGAGCTGGAGGAGCGGATCGCCCGGATCGTCGCGGACCGCGAGGGGCTCGACCTCGACGCCGATCCGCGGCCGCGCATCGCCGTCGCGGCGTTCACCGGCGTCATGCGCGTCACCGGGCGGCTGTGGGGGCAGGGCGAGGACGCCAGCATGGAGGCGATCAGATCGCTGACCGAGCTGTACCTGGACCACCTCGAACCGGCGCTCGCGGCGGACTGGCGCGCCCCGGCGCGTACGCCGGGCACGCCCGGTATGCACGAAGCGTGACGGAGCATCAACCTCCGTCGCGTTGAAACGTGATGTGCGTCACGGACTTCACGGCGAGCCCCTGGCTTCTCCTAGGGTGGCGGGCAGTGACTTCCTTCGACACCTCCCCCACCCTCACCGCATGGCGCGCTCTGCTCGCTCTCGCCGTGGTGTTCGTCCTGCTGGCCACCACGGGGTGGACCGCGATACGTCACCAGAAGGGCGACCCCGATCTCCGCGCGGCGTCGTTGGCGGCGTGGGCCCGCGGGGGCATCGACGGCCGCCCCCTGCCGGAGGCCGGATCGGCGCCCGACCGGTTCGCCCGCTTCTTCGCCGGTCTGACCGCCTCTCAGCGCACCCGGCTCGTCGACCGCTTCCCGCTGGTCGTCGGCAATCTGAACGGCGTCCCGCTCACTCTGCGCTACCGGGCGAACCATCTGGCGCTGGACCGGGCGCGGAAGGTCGAGTGGCAGCGGATGCACGACGAGCGGCTCACCCCGGTGGGCCGCCAGACCGCGCAGCGCCGGCTGCAGCGCTTCGCGTCGCTGATGGGCGAGGGACGGCAGATCCTCGCGTTCGACCCCGTGGGCTCCGGGCAGGTCGCCGAGGTCTTCGGCGACCTGGGCCGTGCCGAACGGGTGTCCGTGGTCGTGCCCGGCGTCGACACCAATGTGGTGAACTTCGAGCGGACGCGCCGCAGGTACACCGCCCCGGTGGGCATGGCGAAGTCGCTGTACGCCGCCGAGCGCGCCGCGGCGCCCCGCACCCGTACCGCCGTCATCGCCTGGGCCGACTACACGTCGCCCGCGGGCGTCGGCATGGACGCGGCCATCGGCCGGCTCGCCAGGTACGGCTCGAAGCGGCTCGACGCCCTCGTGCGGGCGCTGCCCGGAGACTCGAAGGTGTCGCTGTTCTGCCACAGCTACGGCTCGGTGGTGTGCGGCGTCGCCGCGCCCTTGCTGCCGGCGCGGGTCTCCGACATCGCGGTCGCCGGCAGCCCCGGCATGCGGGTCGAGAGCGCGAAGGAGCTGCGCACCGGCGCGCGGGTGTGGGCCACCCGGGACCACGACGACTGGATCCAGGACGTGCCGTACCTCGAGGTCGGCGGGCTCGGCCACGGCGCGGACCCGGTGACTCCTGAATTCGGGGCGCGGGTCGTCTCGGCGTCCGGCGCGGTCGGCCACACGGGATATTTCGAGCCCGGCACGACGAGTCTCAGCAACTTCGCCGGCATAGGCGTCGGCTCGTACTCCACGGTGCGCTGCGCCGGCGACGACGGGGCCTGCCGGAGTGGGATTTCCGGTGCGGAAGCGAACTGACGCGCGTAGAACCCCGTGGCGAACGGAGGACGGCCGGAACATTGTGGCCGGCACCGAGGGGCGACGCACGGGCGCACGCCGCATACGATGAGCCGCATGGGTGATGTGCTGGCCGGAATTCATGCCACCTGGGAGTTCGAGAGCGACTCCGTGCTCATCCGCTTCGAACGGGGGATCCGCACGCCGAAGCTGTTCCAGGCGCTCGGCGAGCGACGTGTCCCGCACGAGGCGCTGGCGTCGGTGACCCTGACGCCGGGCAAGCGCGGCACAGTCGTTCTGCACGCGACCCCGAGACCGGGTGCCGACCCGCTGATGGAGGCGGCTGCCGGACAGCTGCGGGACGGCTGCGACCCGTACCGGCTGGTCCTCCCGGCCGAGCGGGAGACCCTCGCGGAGTACTACGGCGACGAGCTGCGCGCCGTGCTCGCCCCCGAGGCGAAGACGCCCGCCGAGAACTTCCTGGTGGCCGCGCCGCAGGGGCCGCTCCATTTCAAGGCGTACGACGGCAAGGCGTCCTTCGACGGGTCGCGGGTCTCCTTCCGCTGGTTCTGGACGGGCGCGTCCTCCGCGAAGTGGAAGGCGGGCGACCAGAACTTCCACGTGCGGGAGCTGGACGGCGTGGAGTGGCGCTCCCCCGACGTCTTCGACGGACACCTGCGGCTGCTGCGGCGCGACGCCGGCCTGCCCGGGTCCCCGCCGCAGCCGGCCCAGGCGGACCAGGACCCCGCCGCCGTCGTCTTCGGCCTCGGGTACGGCCCGGTGCACGAGTCCCTGCCGTTCGCCGCAGCGGTGCTCGGAGCGGTGCGCACGGGCATCGCGCCGCCCCCGCTGGGCGGGGAGCCGGCCGCCCCCGTGCCGGTGGCCGTCGGCGCGCGGCGCGACCCCGCCGACATCGCGGAGCGGATACGCCACCTCGGCGACCTGCGCGAGGCGGGCCTGGTCACGGACGAGGAGTTCACCGCGAAGAAGGCGGAGCTGCTCGCGGAGCTGTAGCGGCGAGCGGGGCGACCGGCCGGCGTCCCGGTCCCGTGTCGTACCCCGGTATGAGGCCGGGTTTCGGACCCGGGCACGACGCCGTACGGCCGCCTCCCGCCTACGCTGGCCGGGTCATGACCCAGCCCTCCGCTCCCCCGCCCCCCGCCGACGGCCTCATCAGCGCCGGGCGCCGCAATCTGCGCGCCCTCGCGTACGCCGTCAGCCACCCCTCGCACGCGCCCACGCCGCTGTTCGCGGACTCCCCCAGGCAGTGGCAGCGGCTGCTGCCGTACGCCGCGGCACTCGCCCTCGTCGCCACCTTCCTGCCGCTGACCGTCGTCGTCCTCACCGGCGACTACGGCGTGCCCGGCGGTTGGGCCGGCGCGATCGCCGCCGCGCAGACCGTTCCGCTGCTGATGGTCGCCCACCGGCCGCTCCAGGCGTGGTGGATCGTGCTGCCGGCCGACGTCGTGGGCGCGCTCGTCGCCCTCGGCGGGCTCGACGAGCGGTCCCCGTGGCCGTGGACGCCGCCCGCCCTCGTCGCGTACCTCTTCCTGATGTTCGCGCTGGCTCTGCGCGAGACGCGGCGCACGCTCATCGGGGTCTGGATCGTCACCGGCGCGGCCGGTCTCGTCCTCGGGCAGCTCTTCCCCGGGGAGAGCGAGGGTACGAACGTCCTGCTCGTCGTGCTCAGCGCCGTCGTCCTCGTCATAGGCGGCGCGCTGCGCGAGCGCGGTGAGGCGCAGCGGCGGCTCGCCGAGCAGGAGACCATCAGCGAGGCGGAGCGGGCCCGGAGGACGCTGCTGGAGGAACGGACGCGGATCGCCCGGGAGTTGCACGACGTGGTGGCCCACCACATGTCGGTCATCACCGTGCAGGCCGACTCCGCGCCGTACCGCGTCGCGGGGCTGCCGCCCGGCGCCGAGGAGGAGTTCGCGTCGATCGCCGCGAGCGCGCGGGAGTCGCTGACCGAGATGCGCAGGCTGCTGTCGGTGCTGCGCAGCGAGGACGCGGCGGGCGAGCGGGCTCCGCAGCCCGGCCTCGACCGGCTCCAGCAGCTCGTGGAGGCGACGGTACGGGCCGGGCTGCCCGCCGAGCTGTCCCTCACCACGGGGCTCACCGGGGCCGGCCGGCTGCCCCAGACCGTCGACCTGTCGGCGTACCGGATCGTCCAGGAGGCGCTGGCGAACGTCGTACGGCACGCGCCCGGCGCCACCACCCGGATCTCCGTCACCTCCGACGGCACGGACCTCACCGTACTCGTCGTCAACGGCCCGCCCACCGGGCCGGCCTCGCCCGTGGAGGCGGGCGGGGCGGGCGGGCACGGCCTCGTCGGCATGCGCGAACGCGTACGGTTGACCGGCGGCACGCTCGACACCGGCCCGCTGCCCGACGGCGGCTTCCGGGTCGCCGCCCGGCTTCCCCTCGGCGCGAAGGACCCCGCTTCCCCATGACCATCCGCGTGATCATCGTCGACGACCAGGCCATGGTCCGGGCGGGGTTCGCCGCGCTGCTGTCGGCGCAGAGCGACATCGACGTGGTCGGGGAGGCGCCGGACGGACGACAGGGCATCGCGGTCAGCCGGGCGGCGCATCCCGACGTGGTCCTCATGGACGTGCGGATGCCGGAGATGGACGGGCTGGCGGCGGCACGTGAGCTGCTGGACCCGCCCGCCGGGGTCGTCCACCGGCCGAAGGTCCTGATGCTCACCACGTTCGACGTGGACGACTACGTGTACGAGGCGCTGCGCGCCGGCGCGTCCGGGTTCCTCCTCAAGGACGCGCCGCCCGCCGACCTGATCTCGGCGGTGCGGGTGGTCGCGGCCGGCGAGGCGCTGCTGGCGCCGTCGGTGACCCGGCGCCTGATCGCGGACTTCGCGCGGCAGCGGCCCGCCCCGCGCAAGGACCCCTCCCTGCGGCTCAACGGGCTCACGCCCCGCGAGACGGAGGTGCTGGAGCTCATCGCCCGGGGCCTGTCGAACCAGGAGATCGCCGCCCGACTGGTCCTGGCGGAGCAGACGGTGAAGACGCACATCGGCCGTGTCCTGGCCAAGCTGCAGCTGCGCGACCGGGCGCAGGCAGTGATCTTCGCGTACGAGTCGGGCCTGGTCTCGCCGGGCGCGTGACGCACCGTCACCAGCGTGGGGCGGTCCGCCGCGGCCCCGGGCGCCGGAACCCCGTACCCCTCATACCCCGGTAGCAGCCCTGACTTGGCTCTCCGGTCCGACGCCCCCGACGGCGTCGTCCTCCTACCTTCCTCTCCGCCGCCACCGGACGAAGAGGAAGCAGGCAACCATGCGCCGCTACAAGAGGACCCTGATCGCGCTGGCACTCGCGACGACCGTCGTGTCGGGCACGGCGGGCTGGGCTTCGGGGACCGCGCAGGAGCCCGTCACCGGCCCGCCGCCCGGCACCGCCGCCTGGAACCGCGAGGGCCTGCCCGACCCGGCCACCACGTCACCCGCCCGGATCGCCCGCTTCTTCGCGGCGCTCGGCGACGACCGGCGCCGCGACCTCGTCCGCCGCCATCCCGCGGTCGTCGGCAACCTGGACGGCGCCCCCGTCGAGCTGCGTTACGCCGCCAACCGCCGCACCGCGAAGGCCACCGGCCACGACCGCCTCGCCGCGCCCGGCCGCCGGATCCTCGCCCTCGACCCGCGCGGCCGGGGACAGGTCGCCGAGGTGTACGGGGATCTGACGACGGCGCGGCACGTCGCCGTCGTGGTCCCCGGTTCGGACATCGACGCCGCCACCTTCGACCGTACGAACGACCCCTACGGCACCCCCGCCGGCATGGCGAAGTCCCTGCGCGACGCGACGAAGGGCCACCGCACCGCGGTGATCGCCTGGGCCGGGTACACGACCCCCGTCGGCGTGGGCGTGGACGCCGCCACGGGGGGCCTCGCCGAGGCGGGCGCGGACCGGCTGGCCCGGCTGACCGACGGGCTCGGCGCCGTCGGCGCCCCGGACCCGGCCCTGTTCTGCCACAGCTACGGCTCGGTGGTCTGCGGCCTGGCGGCCCACCGCGTGGACGCCGCCGACGTCGTCGCGCTGGGCTCCCCCGGGATGCGCGCGGACAGCGTCGACGACCTGCGTACGCAAGCCCGCGTGTGGGCCGCCAAGGATCCGACCGACTGGATCGGCAGGGTCCCGAACGTCCGGTTCGCGGGGCTCGGCCACGGTGCCGACCCCACCGGCCCGGCCTTCGGCGCCCGCCGTGTGCCGGCCGGTGACGCCGACGGCCACACCGGCTACTTCGCCCCCGGCACGCAGTCGCTCCGTGCCTTCGCCTCGATCACCGTGGGAGCGGTCTGATGCGGGCTCTGGCAGCGCGGATCGAGGCACGGACCCCCGCCCACCGCGACCGCGCCGTCGACGGCCTGCGGGCGCTCGCCCTCCTCGCCGTGCCGACCGGCCACTGGATGCTCGGCGGCTTCACCCCGGACGGCGGCGGCGCGCTGCACAACGCGAGCCCGCTGTCGTCGTTCGGCTCCCTCGCGCCGGTCAGCTGGGTGCTCCAGATGCTGGGCGTCTTCTTCCTGGTCGGCGGTTGCGCGTCCGTCCTGTCGTACCGCCGCCACCGGGGCACGGCCGGTACATGGCTGCGCGGGCGGATCGCGCGGCTCGGCCGGCCGGTGCTCGGCGTCACCGCCGTGTGGGCGGTGTTGCTGCCGGTGCTGTTCGCCGCGGGGGTGCCGGGGACGACGCTGCGGACCGCGTCGACGCTGGTGATCCAGCCGCTGTGGTTCGTCGGGGTGTACGTCGCGGTGACCGCCCTGACGCCGTACTGCGTCCGCGCCTCCGAGATGCTGGGCGCGTGGGCCGCCGCGCCGCTCCTGGCCTCCGTGGCGGTCGTCGACTTCCTGCGCTACGGGCCGTACGCCGAGGACGTGCCGTCGTGGCTCAGTCTGCTGAACCTGCTGCCGGGCTGGCTCCTCGCGTACCAACTCGGCGTCTGCTGGGGCGAGAAGCGGATCGGCAGGCGCGGCGGTGCGGTACTGCTGGCCGGCGGGGCGGTGCTGTTCGCCGTGCTGCTGGTGGTGTTCCACTACCCGGCGTCGATGGTCGGCGTGCCGGGCGAGGCGCGCACCAACTCGCACCCGCCGTCGCTGCTGGTCCTCGCCCTCGCGGCGGCCCAGAGCGGTGCGGCGATCCTGCTGCGCGAGCGGATCGGCGGGCTGCTGCGCCGGCCCGCGCTGTGGGCGCCGGTCGTCGTGATCAACCTGTCGGCCATGACGATCCTGTGCTGGCACCAGACGGCGATGCTCGCCGCGGCTGTGCCCGCCTCGTTCCTGGGTACGGTTCCGGGGCTGACGGGGCCGCCGGACTCGATCGGCTGGATCATGGCCAGGGCCGCTTGGCTGCCGGTGTTCGCGGGCTGCTGATCCTGATCGGACGGTACGCGCGGGCCTTCGAGGCACCGTGGGGGCACGTGACGACGACCCGCCGTGCGGCCGCGGGCCTGCTCGCGGCGGGATTCGCGGCCTTCGCCCTGGGCCTGGCGTGAAGGGGGCCTCCGCTGCCGCCCTGCGCGGGTCCCTGCGGCTCTGTGCCCGGACAGCGTGCACGGGGCCCCTGTGCTCCCCCGCCGACCGTGAGCGGGAGTCCCGCACCCCCGCGCCGCATGCCACGGCGGCGCGGGAGTGCGACGGCGGTCCTTACTCGCGGCCGGCCGACGTGAACGTCATGTCCGCGTAGCGGCCGCCCGCGACCTGGCTGGCGATCGGGGCCAGGAGTTCCATCTCACTCTCGGTGAGCAGGAGCCGTGTCGCCGCCGCGTTCTCCTCGACGCGGGTGCGCTTGCGGGTTCCCGGGATCGGTACGACGGCGAGCCCGTGCACCCGCGCCTGCTGCTGCACCCAGGCGAGAGCGACCTGCCCCAACGTGGCGTTGCGGCCCTCGGCGAGCTTGCGCACCGGTTCGAGCAGCAACGCGTTCGCGGCGGCGTTGTCGCCGTTGAAGCGGGGCTGGGTGCGCCGGAAGTCGTCCTCGCTGAGGTCCTTCTCCGCGCTGGTGAAGGCTCCGGTGAGGAAGCCCCGGCCCAGCGGGGAGTACGGGACCAGGGCGACGCCCAGTTCCTTGGCCGCCGGTACGACGCCCTCCTCGATGTCGCGGCTGAACAGCGACCACTCGGACTGCACGGCTGCGATCGGGTGCACGTCCTGCGCGGCGCGCAGCTCGCCGCCGGTCACCTCGCTCAGCCCGAGGTGCTTGACCTTGCCCTCGTGCACCAGCTCGGCCATCGCGCCGACCGACTCCTCGATGGGGACGTTCACGTCGCGCCGGTGCATGTAGTAGAGGTCGATCTCTTCGACGCCGAGGCGCTGGAGGCTGCCCTCGACGCACTGGCGGATGTAGGCGGGGTCGTTGTTGATGGTCCGCTTCGACGGGTCGCGGGGGTCGACGGCCAGCGCGAACTTGGTCGCGATGACGACCTCGTCCCGGTGCGCGCGGACGAACGGGGCGAGGAACCGCTCGTTCTCGCCCGCCGCGTACGCGTCCGCCGTGTCGTACAGGGTGATGCCCAGTTCGAGCGCCCGCTCCAGCGTCGCCCGCGCCTCGTCGGCGTCCGTGGGCCCGTACGCGAAGCTCATGCCCATGCAGCCGAGGCCCTGGACGCCGACTTCCGGTCCACCGGTTCCCAGTTGGACCTTGTCGATCGTGTAATCGTCGCTCATGTGGGTTTCAGGCCCTCTCCGACGCCCTCCGGGCGTCCGCGTAGAAGTCGATCTTGTAGTTCAGCACGGCGAGCGTGTCCTGGAGTTCGGCGATGCGCGTGCGCACGTCGCGGCGGGTCGACTCCAGCAGTTCCTGCCGTTCCTCGAAGGTGTGCTCGCCCTCCCGCAGCAGTTCGGCGTACCTGACCATGTCCGCGACGGGCATGCCGGTCAGCCGCAGCTTGCCGACGAAGGCCAGCCAGTCGAGATCCCGGTTGCTGAAGCGCCGCTGGCCGGTGTGCGAGCGGTCGACGTGCGGCATCAGCCCGATCCGCTCGTACCAGCGCAGGGTGTACGCGGTGAGCCCGGTGTGCGCGGCGACCTCGCTGATCGTGTAGTGGTCCCGGCCCTCGGGGCGCGGGTGGGCACGGGTCGCGGCGGCGCGGAAATCGGTGCGTGCGGGGACGGTTTCCGTCACGGTCATGACCTCCACGCTAGGACCTTGGAGTGCACTCCAAGCAACCGTAAAACGGGAAGAAGTTTCCGGGCCGGTCCCGATAGCCTCCGGCAGCATGAGCCCCGTACGCCGCGCCCGCCCCGCCGACGCCGCGGAAGTGATCCGCCTGCGCCAGGTGATGATCGACTCGGTCCACTCCGAATCGTCGACCGACTGGCAGGCAGAGTCGCTGCCGACCCTGCGCGGCAGGCTCGCGGAGCAGGACGGGGACTTCGCCGCGTTCGTCGTCCCCCACCCGGACCGTCCGGGCGCACTGGCCGCGCTCGCCGCCGGCACGGTCGAGTACCGCATCGGGGGCTCCGGCAATCCGCACGGCGCCGTCGGCCACCTCTTCAGCGTCGCCACCGACCCGGACCAGCGGCGCAGGGGCCACGCCCGGGCGTGCACCGAGGCGCTCCTCGACTGGTTCCGCGAGCGGGGCGTGCGGAGGGTCGACCTCAACGCGTCCGCCGAGGCGGAGCCGCTGTACGCCTCGCTCGGCTTCGTGCGCAAGCCCGACCCCTCGATGCGGCTGACGCTGTAGAGCCTTTACGCTCGTACGCATGCAGAGCCTGGCGTCGCTGATCGAGAACTGGCCGGTACCCACCGCGGCGGCCGCCGTCGTGCGCGCGGACGGCGCCGTCCTCGGGTCGTACGGCCCGACCGGCCACCGCTTCCCGCTGGCGTCGGTGACCAAGCCGCTCACCGCGTACGCCGCGCTCGTCGCGTACGAGGAGGGGGCGGTCGAGCTCGACGAGCCGGCCGGTCCCGAGGGGTCCACGGTCCGCCACCTGCTGGCCCACACCAGCGGGCTCGCCTTCGACGAGCACCGCGTGATGGCGCCGCCCGGTGAGCGCCGGCTGTACTCCAACGCGGGCTTCGAGGTGCTCGGGGACCACATCGCGAAGGCGACGGACATCCCCTTCGCCGACTACCTGCGCCAGGCGGTGCTCGAACCGCTCGGCATGGCGGCCACCTCGCTGGACGGCTCGCCCGCCAAGGACGGTGTCTCGACCGTCGACGACCTCGCGCGGTTCGCCGCCGAGCTCCAGGCCCCGCGTCTGCTGGACGCGCGCACGGTCGCCGCGGCGACGGCCGTGGTCCACCCCGGGCTGAAGGGCGTCCTGCCCGGCTACGGCCACCAGAACCCCAACGACTGGGGGCTGGGCTTCGAGATCCGTGACTCCAAGTCGCCGCACTGGACGGGCGGTTCGTCCTCGCCGCGCACGTTCGGGCACTTCGGCCAGTCCGGTACGTTCCTGTGGGTCGACCCGGACGCGGGCCTCGCCTGCGTCGCGCTGACGGACCGGGCGTTCGGCCCGTGGGCCGTCGAGGCGTGGCCGCCGTTCACGGACGCGGTACTGGCCGGCTTCGGCGCCCGCTAGGTTCCGCCGCCCCGCGCGGACGCGATCGAACGGGCCGCGCGCCGATGGAGGGGGTCGCGGGGTGGCTCCGAACGAGTGGAGTCGCCGGACCGCGTACCGGACGAGGACTTCCGCCGGGGGGCCGGGTGGTGAGGTTTGCCGTCCGAGCCCCGGAGCTGGAAGAGGCGCCCTCCATGCGGCGTACCCCCCACCGCCGTCTGTTCGCCGCAGGCTTCTAGGCGCAGGCAGTGGCGGGCAGGGAGCCGTCGCTGCCGGTGAGGGCCACTTCGGCCAGGCCCTCCGGGTCCTCGGCGTGGGCCGCCGTGCAGACCAGTTGCCGCACGGCCGCCGCGTCGAGCGAGCGCACGGCGAACGCGACCGTGACGCGCAAGTCCCCGGCCTCGCCGCCCCCGTTCCCGTTCGCCGCCGGTTCGACCCGGACCGGCGCGCCGGCGGTCGGCAGCCGGGTGGTGATGCCGGCCGCGTGCTCCTCGGGCGTGGGGCCGTGCAGCAGCGCGGCGAGGCTCTTGGCGGCCGCCGTGGGGGGAATCCCGTCGACGTACCTGACCACGGGAATCGACGAGCCGTCCGGTCCGACGAAGAAGAGCAGCATCCCGTCCTCCTGGGCCACGTCGGCCAGGGCCGGTCCGCCCGCCTCGACCACTTCGCTGGCCCGTATGCCGCATCCGGCGAGCAGCAGCGACGCCGACGCCAGGGCGAGGGAGCGCAGGTACTTCACGCGGTCACCTCACTGGTGGTGAGGGGGATCTCCACGACGAAGACGGCGCCGCCGCCGGGGCCGTTCGCGGCACGGACCGTACCGCCGTGCAGCCGTACGTTCTCCAGGGTGATGGCGAGTCCGAGGCCGCTGCCCGCCGAGCGCGCGCGGGCCTGGTCGGCCTTGTAGAAGCGGTCGAAGACGTGCGGCAGCACGTCCGCGGGGATGCCGGGGCCCCGGTCCGCCACCTCGGTCACGAGCCAGTGCGTGGTCCCGCCGCCCGGCCCGTCCGGCGTTCCGTCCGCCGCCTCCTCCGGGGCCGGCGGGCGGGTCCCGGTGCTCAGCGTGACGGTGACGGGCGGCCGGCCGTGCCGCAGGGCGTTGCCGACCAGGTTGGCGATCACGACGTCGAAGCGCCGGGGGTCGAGCCGGGCACGGATGCCGTCGGGCAGGTCGAGGACGATCTCGGCGGGGTCCGTCCAGCGGCGGCTCTGCAAGGTCCTGCGGATGGTCTCGGCGGCGTCGACCTCGTCGGTGTTCAGCTCGGCCGCACGGGCGTCGAAGCGGGAGATCTCCATCAAGTCCTCGACCAGCACGGCCAGTTTGCCGGTCTCATTGCTGATCAGACGCACCGCCGCGGCCGTGTCCGGGTCGAGGCCGGCCGCGTCCTCGTCGAGCAGTTCGGTGACGGCGAGCATCCCGGCGAGCGGGGTGCGCAGTTCGTGGGAGACGTCGGAGGCGAAGCGGCGGGCACGGGCCTCGGCGCGCTGGAGTGCGTCCACGGAGCGTTCGAGCGCGGCGGTGGACTCGTTGAACGTACGCGCCAGTTCGGAGAGCTCTCCGCCGCCCTTGACGGGGATACGGGTGTCCAGCCGGCCCCGGCCGAGGCTGCGGGCCGCCTGCCGCAGGTCGCGGACCGGGCGCAGCACACTGCGCGCGGCGAGGAGGGCGGGCACCAGGGCGATCGCGAGCGCCGGCAGGGCGCCGTCCCGTGCGGCGACGACCATGGCGTCGACGTTGGCCTGTTCGTCGGTGAGCGGCATGACGGCGAAGAAGGTCAGGCCCGTGGGGCGCACGGTCCGCCCGCCCGTCCCCGGAGGGCTGGTCCGGAAGACGACGGGCACGGCGACGGTCAGGTAGGGCTCGCCGCCCTTGACGACCCGCTGGAAGCTGCCGTGCGGCGTGCCCCGGGCCTCGCGGCGCAGCTCGGGCGTGATGACCGTGGAGGTGGCTCTGGTACCGGAGGAGATCCGCATGGACCCGTACTCGGCGTACACCCACCAGTCGCGGCCCTTGCCCTGCCGGGCGAGCGTGCGGGTCATCCCCTGCATCTGTTCCCTGTTGGGCGGCAGGTTGAGGTGGAACTCCTGGATCTGCTCGCGGAAGGACGAGACAGCCGAGTCCTGCGCCTGTTTGAGCAGGGCGTTGCGCGCCTCGCGGTAGGTGAGGGCGGCCGTGGTGCCACAGCCGACCGCGGCGACGAGCAGGAAGGCGAGGACGAGCCGCGTGCGCAGCCCGGAGATCATCACAGTGGCCCGAAGCGGTAGCCGAAGCCGCGAAGCGTCTGGATGTAGCGGGGGCTGCCCGGAACGTCCTCGATCTTGTTGCGCAGCCGCCGTACGCACGCGTCGACGAGCCGGGCGTCGCCGTGGTAGCTGTGCTCCCATACGTGTTCCAGCAACTGCTGCCTGCTGAAGACCTGTTCCGGGGCCGCGCACAGGTGCAGCAGCAGCTTCAGCTCCGAGGGGGCGAGGGAGACGCGCTCGCCGGACTTGGCGACGGTGAGCCCCGCCCGGTCGACGGCGAGCTCTCCGTGGAACTCGACGGCGGGCCGCGGGCCGCCGGGTTCCTCGATGCGGCGCAGCACCGCCCGGATGCGGGCCTCGATCACCTCGGTGCGGGCCGGCTTGACGATGTAGTCGTCGGCGCCCGCCTCCAGGCCGATGACGACGTCGAAGTCGTCGCCCCGGGCCGTGAGCATGATGATCGGCAACTGGCTGCTGTCCCGCACCCGGCGGCAGACCTGGACACCGTTCATGCCCGGCAGCATCAGGTCCAGGAGCAGCAGGTCGGGACGGAACTCGGCGAGGGCGGCGAGCCCGGCCTCCCCGGTGGCGGCGGTCCGCACGTCGTGGCCGCGGCGGCGCAGCCCCAGCTCGACCCCTTCGCGTACGGAGGGGTCGTCTTCTATCAGGAGCACGCGTGGCATCTGTGGAGTATCCCAAGGGGTGAGGGTGGGGTGTACGGCGCTGTCCTCGCGGTCGCTGTCGTCGTGGCCGCCGTCCTCATCGCCGCAGCCGCCGTACCGCTCCCGTGAGCAGGGCCTCGACCTCGGTCAGGCGCAGCGGCCCGGCGAGGACGGCGAACACCGCGAGGATCACGGCCGCTCCCGACGCCGTCGCCGCGGGCGCGCCGGCCCCGGCCGCCCATCCGGCGGCGAGGTGGCCGAGGGCCGCGGCGGGGACGGCGGCGGCCAGCAGCCGGGCGTGGGCGGCCAGGGAGGGGGAGCGTCCCGCCGTCCGGTCCGGCGGCAGGCGCCGGTGCAGGGTGTACGCCGTGAGCGCCCAGCCCGCGCACAGCGCGAGCGAGTACGCCCCGGCCATGCCCGTCACCGCCCAGCGGGCGGGCAGCAGGAGGTACGCGGCCGTGGACAGGCCCGCGTTGAGTCCGGCGATCACCAGGTTGAGGAGGAAGGGGGTACGGGTGTCGCGCAGGGCGTAGAAGGCCCGGGAGAGGACGTACTGGCCCGAGAAGGCGACGAGGCCGGGCGCGAACGCCATGAGGATGGTCGCCATCGCGGCGGTGTCGTCGGGACGGGTCTCGCCGTACTGGAAGACGAGCGCCATCAGCGGCTGCGCGAGGGCGAGCAGCGCGCAGGCCGCCGGGACGACGGCGGCGGCGCTGGTGCGCAGCGCGTACGAGACGTCGCGTCGTACGGCCGGCCCGTCCCCGTCGGCCGCCGCCCCGCTCATCCGGGGCATCAGGGCGGTGACGAGCGAGACGGTCACGATGCCGTGCGGCACGGCCCACAGGAGATAGGCGTTGTTGTAGGCGCTGAAGCCGACGCCGCCGTCGATGCCCAGGTCCGCCGCCCGCTGCCCGGCCGACGTGGCCAGCCGGGTCACCACCCAGTACGCGGCCTGGTTGGTGAGGACCAGCATCACCAGCCACCCGGCCGCCCGCAGCGGGCGGGTCAGGCCGCTGCCCCGCCAGTCGAACCGGGGCCGCCAGCGGAACCGGGCCGCGCGCAGGACGGGCAGCAGCGCGAGCGCCTGCACGGCGATGCCGGCGGTCGTGCCCCAGCCGAGCCAGGCCGTGCGGGCCGGCGACAGCGGGCCGTCGGACGTGGCGGCGAGCCCGAGGTAGAGCGCGAATACCGCGATGACCACGGCGTTGTTGAGGACCGGAGTCCACATCATCGCGCCGAACCGGCCGCGTGCGTTGAGCACTTGGCCGAGCAGGGTGAACAGGCCGAGGAAGAAGATCTGCGGCAGGCAGTAGCGGGCGAAGGCGACTGTCATGTCGGCCCGCTGACCGGTGTAGGAGGTGTACGCGTCGACGATGGCGGGCGCCGCGAGGACCGCGCCCGCGGTGATCGCCAGCAGCGCCACGACGCAGACGGTGAGCAGCCGGTCGGTGTACGCGGCTCCGCCGTCCTCGTGCTCCTTGGCGGCCTTGACCAGCTCGGGCACGAAGACGGCGTTGAGCGCGCCGCCGAGCAGCAGCATGTAGACGATGGTCGGCACGGTGTTGCCGACCGCGTAACCGTCGGCGGTCACGCCGACGCCGAGCGCCGCCGCGACGACGGCGGAGCGTACGAAGCCGGTGGCCCGTGAGACGACGGACCCGGCCGCCATGAGCGCGCCGCTGCGCAGCACGGACGAGGGTTTCGGCGCGGCGAGCGACGTGGTGCTCATCGGCGGGCCAGATACGCCTGGAACGCGCGGTACAGCGTGTGATTGGTCGTGCCTGCCATCGGCGTCTCCCACTCCCCCAGTGTTTCGACGACCTGTCCGCCCGTGCCGAGTTTCCAGCGCAGCAGACCGTGTCCGCGGTCGTCGGGATCGAGGGTGGAGGGTACCCCGCGCATGTCGTAGACGTCGGCGCCGAGTGCGTGGGCGTCCCGCAGCATGCGCCACTGCAGGGCGTTGGAGGGCCGGACCTCGCGCCGGTGGTCGGCGGAGGCGCCCGTCTGGTACCAGACGCGGCGGCCCACCGTGAGCATGGTGTGGGCGGCGAGGATCTCGCCGCCGTGGCGGGCGAGGTAGAGCTTCATCCGGCCCGGCTGCTCGGCGTTGAGGACCTCGTACTGCCGCTCGTAGTACGCCAGGGAGCGGCCGAGCCGGAATCCGTCGCGCTCCTCGGTGATCCGCAGCAGCCGGTAGAACTCGGGGAGGTCGGCGGCGCCTCCGACGGACACCTCGACGCCGGACTTCCCGGCCCGGCGCACATTGCGGCGCCACTCCTGGTTGAGCCCGTTCCACAGGTCGTCGACGGTGCGCCCGGCGAGCGGGACCTGGAAGACGAGGCGCGGCTGCGCGTCCCCGTCGCCGCTCGGGCCGTCGCCGCCGCAGCGCCGCCAGCCGCGCGCCCGCAGCCGCTCGGACACGGCGGTGCCCAGGGGGTCGACCTCGCAGGCGAGGACGTCGTGGACGCTTCGGCCGGGGCCGGTGAGCTGCTTGAGCCGGGCGGCGTTCCAGCGCCGGAAGGCGGGCGCGGGCCCGATGCGCACGGCGAAGACGCCGGCCTCCCGCAGATGCTTCAGCAGCGGAGTGAGCCAGCCGTCGATGTCCGGGTCGGCCCAGTCGGCGTACGGCCCCTCCGGCAGGTACGCGAAGTACTTCCGGGTGCCGGGGAACGGGCGGAGCAGGACCAGGGCCACCCCGGTCAGCCCCCGCGCGCCGGGCGGGCCGGGGCCGTCGTCCGCGGGTCCCCAGCCGATCAGCCGCGACTGCCACCCCTCCTTCACACCGGCCCAGGACGGGCACTGCAGGAAGCTGGGGCCGGACGGCCCGGCCGCGCGGGACGCGAGGAACGCGCGGTACGTCTCGGCGGTGATGGGCCCCAGCCGGGTCTCCCGGTTGCGGGCGGCCGCCGTCACGAGCAGAGCTGACACAGCGTGAACCTCCGGTTTCCGCCCCCTCGTTGGTGGGGCGGTCAGGAGATTCACAGCCGACCGTGACCGTGCCGCGCGGCGAATGTGACCGGACGACGACCGTTTGTTCCCAACCGCCGTCACATCACCGCCGGGCCGGTTTCCGGGGTTTTCCGCGGCTTAGAGTCCGGACATCCCACCCCTTTCTGGAGGCTTCCGTGAGTCATATACGTGCGTCGCGCACCGCTGCCGTGGCCGGCGTACTGAGCGCCGTGCTCTGCGCCTGTTCGTCCGGCGGCGCGAGCGTCGCGCCGCCGGCCGACGGCAGGCCGGCCGGCGGGCCCGACCGTCCGGTGACCGTCACCGTGACCCCGGACGGCAAGGGCGCGGCCGCCGGGAAGCCGGTCGTGGTCACCGTGAAGGGCGGCACGCTGTCCTCGGTGACCGTCGTCGACGCCGAGGGCGACCGGCTCGCCGGCCGCCCGGCGCCCGGCAAGGCGTCCTGGACCTCGGACCGCAAGGCGGTGCCCGGCACGACGTACGAGGTGGAGGCGAAGACCCGTACCAAGGGCGGCCGTGAGGCCACCAGCCGGACCTCGTTCACCACGGCCGCCGCGAGCAGGGTCAACAAGCTGTCGCTCGCGCCCGGGAAGAACTCCACCGTCGGCGTCGGCCAGCCGCTGTCGGTCGTCTTCGACAGCCCGGTCGCGCACAAGGCCGACGTGGAGAAGCAGCTCAAGGTGACCACATCGAACGACACCGAGGGCTCCTGGGGCTGGGTCCGCGACCACTCCGGCCGCGACCGCGCCGACTGGCGCCCCAAGGACTACTGGAAGGCCGGTACGAAGGTCGTCCTCGAAGCCCAGCTCAACGGCACCGACTCGGGCCCGGCCGGCGGCTGGTTCGTCCGCGACTACCGCACCGGCTTCACCGTCGGCGCCCGCCAGGTCGTACGCGTCGACCTCGACCGCAAGCTCCTCACACTGGAGCGGGACGGGAAGAAGCCGGTGGAGATCCCGGTCTCCGGGGGCACCCCCGGCGGCGACAAGCGGTCCTGGCGGGGGACGGCCGTGCTGATGGCGAAGGAGGGCACCATCAACATGAACTCGGAGACGGTGGGCCTGGGCGACGCGTACGACAAGATGGTCGACTACTCGATGCGCCTGACCTGGTCCGGGATGTACGCGCACGCCGCCCCCTGGAACGCCCGCTACTTCGGCCGGGCCAACATGAGCTCCGGCTGCATCGGCATGAGCACGGCCGACGCGGCGTACTTCTACGGCCGGGTCCACGTGGGCGACCCGTTCGAGATCAAGGGCCGGGACACCAAGGGCACGGTCGCCGAGGGCAACGGCTACGGCGCGTGGAACGTCTCCTGGGAGCAGTGGAAGGCCAAGAGCGCGCTGAAGGGCTGACCCGGGGGTCAGCCGCTCAGCTCCCACAGCAGCACCTCGGCGGGGGCGGCGGCCGCCACCAGCTCCAGGCCGTCCGCCCCGGTGATCAGCGCCGCGTCGCCGGGTCCCAGCGCGTGGTCCCCGAGGCCGAAGCGGCCGCGTACGACATGGGCGTACACCAGCGGCGCGTCCGGGACCGCCGTGCGCTCCCCGACGCCCGGCCGCCGCACGTGCAGCAGCGCGCCGGCCCGGGGCAGCGCGTACGGGGTGGCGTCCGCGATGCCGCGCACGACCTCGTACGAGGGCTCCCCGCCGGGGTCCACCGGCGCCAGCCACATCTGCACGAACACCAGCGGCACGTCGCCGTCGTTGCGCTCCACGTGCCGGACGCCGGCGCCCGCGCTGAGCCGCTGCACGTCGCCGGGGCGCACGACGGTGGCGTGGCCGGCCGAGTCGCGGTGGGTGAGTTCCCCCTCGACGACCCAGGTGACGATCTCGGTGTGGCTGTGCGGGTGCTCGTCGAATCCGGCGCCCGGCGCCAGCCGTTCCTCGTTGCAGGCCAGGACGGCGCCGAAGCGCAGGAGGTCCGGGTCGTAGAAGTGCCCGAAGGAGAAGGCGTGCAGGGACTCGACACCGGCGGAGGCGTCACCGCCGCGGAAGCGGTCCGCGGAGCGCCGTACAGAAATCACGGAGCCCACCGTAGCCCCGGCCCGACGACCCGGGGTTCCGATAAGGCAGTCTTGTCCCGTGCCCCAACCCGATCCTGAGCAGCCCGCCGCGAAAGCCGCCCACCCGCATTCCGCGACCTTGCGCCGGCTGGAGAAGTCCTCCGGCCGCCTCGCCGCGAACGCGATCGCCCGCATGGACGAGACGCTGCCGTGGTACCGGGCCATGCCCCCGGAGAACCGGTCGTGGATCGGCCTGGTCGCCCAGGCCGGCATCGCCGCCTTCACCGAGTGGTTCCGGCATCCCGAGACACCGCAGGCCATCTCCACCGACGTCTTCGGCACCGCGCCCCGCGAGCTGACCCGGGCGATCACGCTGCGGCAGACCGTCGAGATGGTGCGTACGACGATCGAGGTCATGGAGACCGCGATCGAGGAGGTCGCGGCGCCCGGCGACGAGTCGATCCTGCGCGAGGCCCTGCTCGTGTACGCCCGCGAGATCGCCTTCGCGACCGCACAGGTGTACGCGCAGGCCGCCGAGGCACGCGGCGCCTGGGACGCCCGCCTCGAATCGCTCGTCGTGAACGCGGTGCTGTCCGGCGAGGCCGACGAGGGCGCGGTGTCCCGCGCCGCGGCGCTGGGCTGGAACTCCCCGGAGCATGTCTGCGTCGTCCTGGGCACGGCGCCCGACGGCGACTCCGAGCTGACGGTCGAGGCGATCCGCCGCGCCGCCCGGCACGCCAAGCTCCAGGTGCTGACCGGCGTGCTCGGCAGCCGCCTGGTCGTCATCGCGGGCGGCAGCGACAACCCGCTCCAGGTCGCGAAGGCCCTGATCGGCCCGTACGCCGCCGGGCCCGTGGTCGCCGGGCCCATCGTCCAGGACCTGCTCGCCGCCACCCGCTCCGCCCAGGCCGCCGCCGCCGGGCTCAAGGCGTGCCAGGCGTGGCAGGACGCCCCGCGCCCGGTCCTGGCGGACGATCTGCTGCCGGAGCGGGCGATCGCCTCCGATCCCGCTGCGCGGGAGCAGTTGGTGGAGGAGATCTACAGACCGCTGGAAGAGGCGGGCTCGGCCCTGCTGGAGACACTGAGCGTGTATCTGGAGCAGGCGAGCAGTCTGGAAGGCGCGGCCCGGATGCTCTTCGTGCACCCGAACACCGTGCGATACCGCCTCCGACGTGTGACGGACGTCACCGGGTGGTCACCCTCCGATGTTCGATCCGCCTTCACTCTGCGCATCGCGCTCATCCTGGGGCGTCTGGCCGACGGGGACCCGCAGCCCTAGACTTTTGTCGAACACCAACAAATCCCCCGACGGTTCTTGGTCCCTGTCCCCACGGGCCCGCGGGTCCGTCCACAAGAGAGAGTGTGAGGGTGCTCGTACTCGTCGCTCCCGGCCAAGGCGCTCAGACGCCCGGCTTCCTGACTCCCTGGCTCGACCTCCCCGGCGCCGCCGACCGGCTCGCCGCCTGGTCCGACGCCATCGGGCTCGACCTCGTCCACTACGGCACGCAGGCCGACGCGGACGCGATCCGCGACACGGCCGTCGCCCAGCCGCTGCTGGTGGCGGCGGGCCTGCTGTCCGCCACCGCGCTGGACGCCCGCCCGCACGTCTCCGCGGTCGCCGGTCACAGCGTCGGTGAGATCACCGCCGCCGCGTACGCCGGTGTGCTCACCGAAGAGGCCGCGCTCGGTTTCGTCCGTACGCGCGGCCTGGGCATGGCCGAGGCCGCCGCCGTCACCGAGACCGGGATGGCCGCACTGCTCGGCGGTGACGCCGAGGTCGTCGTCCCGCATCTGGAGAAGCTGGGCCTGACCCCGGCCAACGTGAACGGCGCGGGCCAGATCGTGGCCGCGGGCACGATGGAACAGCTCGCCGCGCTCGCGGAGGACAAGCCCGAGGGCGTACGCCGGGTCGTGGAGCTCAAGGTCGCCGGCGCGTTCCACACGCACCACATGGCTCCCGCGGTCACCGAACTCGGCAAGGCGGCGCAGGATCTGGTCGTCTCCGATCCGGCCGTCACCTATGTCTCCAACGCCGACGGACGTACGGTCTCCACCGGCTCCGAGGTCGTCGCGCGCCTGGTCAGCCAGGTCTCCAACCCGGTCCGCTGGGACCTGTGCATGGAGACCCTCAAGGAGCTGGGCGCCACCGCGCTCATCGAGGTCTGCCCCGGCGGCACGCTGACCGGCCTCGCCAAGCGCGCACTGCCCGGTGTGCAGACTCTCGCGCTCAAGACCCCCGACGACCTCGAAGCGGCCCGCGCGCTCATCGCTGAGCACGCGGCGCGATAGGAGCCCGAGAGAGCATGTCGAAGATCAAGCCCAGCAAGGGCGCCCCGTACGCGCGGATCATGGGTGTCGGCGGCTACCGTCCGACCCGTGTCGTGCCGAACGAGGTGATCCTCGAGACGATCGACTCGTCCGACGAGTGGATCCGCTCCCGCTCCGGCATCGCGACCCGCCACTGGGCCTCCGACGAGGAGACCGTGGCCGCCATGTCGATCGAGGCGTCCGGCAAGGCCCTCGCCGACGCCGGGATCAGCGCCGGTCAGATCGGCGCCGTGGTCGTCTCGACCGTCTCGCACTTCAGCCAGACCCCGGCCATCGCCACGGAGATCGCGGACAAGCTCGGCACGGCGAAGGCCGCGGCCTTCGACATCTCGGCCGGCTGCGCGGGGTTCGGCTACGGCCTGACCCTCGCCAAGGGCATGATCGTCGAGGGCTCGGCGGAGTACGTGCTGGTCATCGGCGTCGAGCGGCTGTCCGACCTGACCGACCTGGAGGACCGCGCGACGGCCTTCCTGTTCGGCGACGGCGCGGGCGCGGTCGTCGTCGGCCCCTCCGACGAGCCGCACATCGGCCCGACCGTCTGGGGCTCCGAGGGCGACAAGGCCGGCACGATCAAGCAGACCGTGCCGTGGGACCGCTTCCGCATCGGCGACGTGTCCCAACTGCCCCTGGACTCCAAGGGCGAGGTCAAGTTCCCGGCCATCACGCAGGAGGGCCAGGCGGTCTTCCGCTGGGCCGTCTTCGAGATGGCGAAGGTCGCCCAGCAGGCGCTGGACGCGGCCGGGATCTCCCCGGACGACCTGGACGTCTTCATTCCGCACCAGGCGAACATGCGGATCATCGACTCGATGGTGAAGACTCTGAAGCTGCCGGAGCACGTCACGGTCGCCCGTGACGTCGAAACCACCGGTAACACCTCGGCCGCCTCGATTCCGCTCGCGATGGAGCGGCTCCTGGCGACCGGGCACGCGAAGAGCGGCGACACCGCCCTGGTCATCGGCTTCGGGGCGGGTCTCGTCTACGCCGCCACGGTCGTTACCCTCCCCTAGGCACGTCCGGACCGTTCCGGGCCTGCCGCTTTACCCGATTCCCTCTGCTCAACACCGAAGGAGCGCCACAATGGCCGCCACTCAGGAACAGATCGTCGAAGGTCTCGCCGAGATCGTCAACGAGATCGCCGGCATCCCGACCGAGGACGTCCAGCTGGACAAGTCCTTCACCGACGACCTGGACGTCGACTCGCTGTCCATGGTCGAGGTCGTCGTCGCCGCCGAAGAGCGCTTCGACGTCAAGATCCCCGACGAGGACGTCAAGAACCTCAAGACGGTGGGCGACGCCGCCGACTACATCCTCAAGCACCAGGCCTGATCCGGCCGGTCCTGTGTCGCCGCCCGGCGGTGGCGCCGTGAAAATTCAGCACCCTCTACACGTGGAGAAAGAATTCCTGTGAGCCCGACCAATCGCACCGTGGTCGTCACCGGTATCGGCGCAACAACACCGCTGGGTGGCGACGCCGCATCGACCTGGGAAGGCCTGCTGGCCGGACGCTCCGGCGTCAAGCCCCTGGAGGGCGAGCGCTTCGCCGAACTGCCCGTCCGCATCGCGGCCCAGGCGGCCGTCGACCCGGGCGACGTACTGCCCCGCCCGCTCGCCCGCAAGCTGGACCGCTCGGCGCAGTTCGCGCTGATCGCGGCCCGTGAGGCGTGGGCCGACGCGGGGTACACCGACAAGGCCGGCGAGGACGACAAGATCCAGCCGAACCGCCTCGGCGCGGTCATCGCCTCCGGCATCGGCGGCGTCACGACGCTGCTCGACCAGTACGACGTGCTCAAGGAGAAGGGCGTACGCCGCGTCTCCCCGCACACCGTGCCCATGCTCATGCCGAACGGTCCCTCTGCCAACGTCGGCCTCGAGGTCAACGCCCAGGCGGGCGTGCACACTCCGGTCTCCGCGTGCGCGTCGGGCGCCGAGGCCATCGGTTACGCCGTCGAGATGATCCGCACCGGCCGCGCCGACGTGGTCGTCGCCGGCGGTACGGAAGCGGCGATCCACCCGCTGCCGATCGCGGCCTTCGCCAACATGATGGCGATGTCCAAGAGCAACGACGAGCCGCAGAAGGCCTCGCGCCCGTACGACACGGGCCGCGACGGCTTCGTCCTCGGCGAGGGCGCGGGCGTCGTGATCCTGGAGTCGGCCGAGCACGCGGCGGCGCGCGGCGCCCGGGTGTACTGCGAGGTGGTCGGCCAGGGTCTGTCCGCGGACGCCCACCACATCGCGCAGCCCGAGCCGAGCGGCCGCGGCATCGCCGTCGCCCTGCAGAACCTGCTCGACGACACCGGTCTGAAGCCGGCCGAGATCGTGCACCTCAACGCACACGCCACCTCGACCCCGCAGGGCGACGTCGCCGAGATCAAGGCGCTGCGCAAGGTCCTCGGTGACGACCTCGACCACGTGGCGGTCTCCGCCACGAAGTCGATGACCGGCCACCTGCTGGGCGGCGCGGGCGGCATCGAGACCGTCGCGACGGTGCTGGCGCTGCACCACCGGACGGCCCCGCCGACCATCAACGTCGACGACCTCGACGCCGATGTCGACGCCGACGTCGTGCGCGACGAGCCGCGGGCGCTGCCCGAGGGCACGATCGCCGCGATCAACAACTCGTTCGGCTTCGGCGGCCACAACGTGGTCCTCGCCTTCCGTTCGGTCTGATCCGCGCGGGCACACAGCCGAAAGGCCCTGCCGGGAGCTCCTCGCTCCCGGCAGGGCCTTCGCCGTCGCGTTCCCGGCGCGGGGTCAGCGGACGGCGAACACCGGCGGTTCGCCGTCGGTGTACCGGTTGACGACGACGTATCCGTCGCGCACCGCCAGCATCTCGGCGTCGATCGACACCGGCGCCTCCTTGCCCAGCGTCGTCTTCTCGACGGCGCCCTTCGCCCCGGGGTCGAGCACGGCGACGTCCGAGCGGGGCCATCCGGCGGTCAGCGCCGCCACCCGGCCGTCGTCCCGCAGGGTGAGCGCGCCGATGTGGCCGATCTTGGGGCTGTGCCACAGCTCCCTGCCGTCCTCGATCGAGAAGCCGGCGACGTACTGGGGCACGATGTCGCCCGGTTTCTGCACGGCGGCGACCAGCGTGTCGCCCGCCACGAACGGGCCCTCGGCCTTGAGGTCGTCGGGCGACAGCCGTATGTCGAGGTCGCCGGAGCGGCCGGACAGCGGCACGGCCGCGCGTGCCTCGCCCCGCTCGTCGAAGGAGAGCACCGCGCGCACGCCCCGTTCGTCGGTCTCCTGGAAGCCGATCACGGCCGGCTCGACGGAGTACACGTACGCCGTGCCCGCGCTCTCCACCGGCAGCTTCGTCACCCACCGCTCCACTCCGCTGCGGGTGTCGAGGGCCAGCAGCCGCGCGGTGACGTCCCCGTCCCTCTTCGCCGGGGCGCACTCCTCCACGACCAGGGTCCGGGCGGCGCTCGCGCCCGCCGTGAGGATCCGGCAGCGCTCGGGCACCGTCCGCTTCCACTGTTCCTCGCCGGCGGCTGCCGACCGGCCGCGTACCGCCCCGTCCTCCAGGGACACGGCGGTGGCGCCGCCCAGGGCGATGCCCTTGCCGATGCCTTCGCCCTGGAGGGACCGCTTCCACAGCGTGGCGCCGTCGTCGAGCCGGATGGCGGCGAGGGTGGCGCAGGGCTTGTTGTGACGCCCGTAGGCGACGAGCCCCACCCCCTTGGACGGGTGGGCGCTCTGGGCGCACACGGACGCCCGGTCCGGCGCCGGGGTGTTCCACCGCTCCTTGCCGTCCTTCACGGCGTAGGCGACGAGGCCGTCGGTACGGACCCGGACGACCGTGTCGCCGGCGGACCAGCCGCGCAGCCCCTTGACGGCGGCGGGGCGGTCGTGCGGCGCCCGCCAGGCGATGTCCAACCGGTCGACGGCCTTCATCGGAGAGGTGATCCGCACCTTCTCGCCGCGGAGCCACTGATATCCGTACAGCCCGGGCAACAGGCCGGCCAGCAGCCCGGCCACCACCACGCCTGCGGCGACCGCGCGGCGCAGCCCCGCCGTGCCCAGTGCCTTGCTGAGGCCCACCGCCCCGGCGAAGGAGAACGCGAACGCGAGGAGGAGCACGGTGGGCAGGCCCTCCGGGCAGTCGTCGCCGCCGCACGCCCCGCCGCTCTCACGGAACAGCGCGGTCCAGCCCAGGGCATGGAGGACGACGGCCCAGCAGACCACGACTGACGCCAGCAGTACGGCGGCCACTTCGACCGCCGGTCGTATACGCACAACCAACCCCCACACAGAGCGGTGCACTGCGTGTGCACCGTGGGGCGGAATGTATCGGGCGGCCGTCGCGCGCGGTCGAGAGGGTCAGACCACCTGGTGGAGCCAGCGCACGGGGGCGCCCTCGCCCGCGTATCTGAAGGGTTCGAGTTCGTCGTCCCAGGGCTTGCCGAGCAGCTTGGCGACCTCGGCCTCCAGGTCGGTCTCGCCGCCCACCGAACGGGCCAGAGCGGCGCGCAGCCGGTCCTCGGGGATGAGGATGTCGCCGTGCATTCCGGTGACGGCGTGGAAGATGCCGAGGCCGGGAGTGGAGCTGTAGCGCTCGCCCTCGGCCGTCGGGCAGGGTTCGGCCGTCACTTCGAAGCGCAGCAGGTGCCAGCCGCGCAGGGCGGAGGCCAGCTTGGAGGCGGTGCCCGCCTGGGCCTGCCAGGAGAACTCGGCTCTCCACGTGCCGGGCGAGGCCGGCTGTCTGATCCAGTCGAGGTTGACCCGCACACCGAGTACGCCCGCTACTGCCCATTCGACGTGCGGGCACAGCGCGCGCGGTGCGGAGTGAACGTACAGAACTCCACGTGTCGTCACCGGGACCTCCAGTGTGGGACGAGGTTCGCCTTCCCCAGCGGCCTCGCGCCCGTACCGCCTCTTCCCGGTCGGCTCCCGAGGTTGTCAACAGTAAACAGCATCGGGAGTTAATCTCCTGAAAAGGGACAGTATGTGACGTGATGTAATTTACCGGAGCCCCGGATGGGCGAAGGGCTGCTGGTTCGACGGGGAAAAACTACCGTGCGGCGGCGTCCGGCGGGTGACGTACTGTCGGTCGGGGTGGACGCGGACACCAAGCTTTCACTCGCCAGGACGCCGGTACGACGCCACGGAGGGGGTCAGGGGATGCGGGTACGCCGCCGCGCGCGCGGCCGGGAGCGCCGGCCGCATGCCGCCGCAGCCACCGCGACGGCGGCCCTGCTCGTCCTGCTGGGCGCGCTCGCCGGGTGCGACGCCGGGGACGACACGGACCCGGGCGGACCGCCGGCGGCCCGCCCGGCCGTCCCGAAGCCGACCCCGCTCTGGGACCGCAGCCCGGAGTCCGTCGCCGCCGTCGGGGACTCCATCACGCGCGGTTTCGACGCGTGCGAGGTCCTCGCGGACTGCCCGGAGGTCTCCTGGGCCACGGGTACGGACGCCACCGTGCGCAGCGTTGCTTTGCGACTGCTGGGCAGGTCGGGAGCGGTCGGGCGCGCCTGGAACCACGCCAGGTCCGGCGCGCGCATGGCCGAGCTTCCCGAGCAGATGACGCGGGCGGTCGCGGACAAGCCGGAGCTGGTGACGGTCATGGTGGGGGCGAACGACGCCTGCCGTGACGATGTGTCGCACATGACATCGGTGGCTGACTTCCGAACGTACTTCGAGACGTCGGTGAAGAAGCTGCGCGACGAGCTCCCCGAGTCGCAGCTGTACGTGTCGAGTGTGCCGGATCTGAAGCGGCTCTGGTCGCAGGGACGCGCGAATCCGCTGAGCAAGCAGATCTGGAAGCTGGGGATCTGCCAGTCGATGCTGGCCTTCCCGGACGCGACGGACGCGGCGGCGGTGGCCCGGCGCGAGTCGGTGCGGCAGCGGGTCGTGGCGTACAACGAGGTGCTGAGGGACGTGTGCGCGAAGGACGCGCGCTGCCGGTACGACGGCGGCGCCGTCTTCGACTTCCGGTTCACCGGGGAGCAGTTGAGCCAGTGGGACTGGTTCCACCCGAGCAGGAACGGGCAGCGGCGGCTGGCCGAGATCGCGTACCGCAACATCACGGCGGCCAGGCCTCCCGCGTAGGGTCTTCGGTCATGAACGCGGAACCCTCCCCGGCACGCCCGGAGCCCTTCGGCACGCTCGACGACGGCACGCCCGTCCACCGCTGGGTCCTGGAACGGGACGGCGTGGTGGTGCGCGTGCTGACGTACGGCGGAATCGTCCAGTCGGTGGAGACCCCCGGCCGGGACGGGCGCACGGCCGGCGTGGCGGTCGGGTTCGACGCTCTCGCGGGGTACGTGGAGAGTCCCGGTCCGTACTTCGGGGCACTGGTCGGGCGGTACGCCAACCGGATCGCGGGCGGCGCCTTCGCCCTGGACGGGCGGACGTACGCGTTGGCGCGCAACGGGGGCCCGCACAGCCTGCACGGCGGCGAGCGCGGCTTCGACAAGCGGGTGTGGGACGCGCGGCCGCTGCCGTACGGCGTGTGCCTCTCGCGGGTCAGTCCCGACGGCGAGGAGGGTTTTCCCGGGCGCGTCGAGGTCTCGGCGGCGTACACGCTGGAGGAGGGCGGTGCGCTGCGGATCGCCTACCGGGCGGTGACGGACGCGCCGACCGTGGTGAACCTGACGAATCACACGTACTGGAGCCTCGGCGGCGGCCCGTACGAGCTGCGCCTCGCGGCGGGGGCGGTGACGCCGGTGGACGGCGAGGGGATACCGACCGGCGCGCCGCGCGACGTGGCGGGCTCGCGGTTCGACTTCCGCTCGGCGCGGGTGCTCGGCGGCGGGTACGACCACAACTTCGTGCTGGACAAGGGCGTCACGGCCGGGGCCGAGCCGGTGGGCGAGCTGTACGACCCGGGGTCGGGGCGGGTGGTGACGATCGCCACGACGGAGCCGGGGGTGCAGGTGTACACGCCGGACGGGTTCGACGGGGTCGCGCTGGAGACGCAGCACTTCCCCGACTCGCCGAACCGGCCGGAGTTCCCCCCGGTGGTGCTGCGCCCGGGTGAGGTCTACGCGTCGACGACGGTGTACGGGTTCGGCGTGCGCGGGTAGGGCGGGGGCCGGGGCGGCCGTTGCCCGGGTCCTTCCCCGGCCGCCCCGCCCCCGGAGCGGGGAAGTCAGTCGCCTTGGAGGTCCAGGGTCGCCGTCAGCCGGACGTCGGTGAGGGAGCGGCCCGTGCGGACCTCGTACGTGCCGGGGACGAAGGACCAGGCGCCCGCCTCCTCGTCCCAGATCTCGAACGCGCGGGCCGGCAGTGCGATCTCCGCCTCCGCCCACTCCCCCGGCCCCGCCTCGACGCTCGCGAATCCCGCCAGCCACCGCGCCGGGCGCTCCACCGCGTCCGCCTGCGGGGCCAGGTACACCTGGACGACCTCGCGGCCGGCGCGTGACCCGGTGTTGCGCACCCGGATCTTGGCCGTCGCGCGGGTCGCCTCCAGGGACTCGTACTCCCAGGTGGTGTACCCCAGGCCGTGACCGAAGGGGTACGCCGGCGCGGCGCCCGCCCTGTCCCAGGCGCGGTAGCCGATGTACAGCCCCTCCCGGTAGCGGAGCTCGCCGCCGGTCGGCGCGACCTCGGTCACCGGCGCGTCCGCGAGGACCGCCGGCCAGGTCGTCGGCAGCCGCCCGCCCGGCTCCGCCGCGCCGAGCAGCACGTCGGCGAGCGCTGCGCCGCCCTCCTGGCCGGGGAACCAGCCCAGCAGCACGGCGGCCACCTCCTCGCGCCACGGCATCTCGACCGGAGAACCGGAGTTGACGACCACGACCGTGTTCGGGTTGGCGGCGGCCACCGCGTGGACCAGGTCGTCCTGGCGGCCGGGGAGGCGCAGGTCCGTACGGTCGAAGCCCTCCGACTCGACCTGCTCGGTCGTGGCGACCACGACGACCGCCGCATCCGCGCCGCGGGCCGCTTCGACGGCCTCGGCGATCAGGTCGTCGGCGTCACGCCGCGGGGCCCCGTGCAGCAACGAGAACATGACCGCCGGGAGCGGTACGCCGTCCCGCCGGTCGAGGACGTGGGTGAGCGAGACCTCCACGGGCTCGCCGGCCGTGAGACGGACCCGTCCGCGCTCGGCGGGGGCGCCGAAGAACGCCTCGAAGGGGTCGGAGGCGTCGGACACCGGCTGCACGCCGTCGTAGAGGACCTCCCCGGCGACGGTCAGCGTGAACGCGCCGGGGCCCCGGGTGCCGAAGGTGTGCTCGCCGCTCTCGCGCGGGGCGAAGGCGCCCCTGACCTCGACGCTGTGGAGCGCCTCGTGCGTGACGCCGTCGGGCAGGTCGCCGCCGATCCACTGGACCTGGCCGCCGGGGAGCGAGCGCGTGCCGATGACGTCACCGGCGGCGTCGCGGCAGACGGCGTGCAGGGCGAAGCCCGCTGCGGCGGGTCCGAGTTCCTCGCTGGGGTCGGCTCCGACGGCGTACGTCGGCGCGGCGTCCGGCAGCGCGGCGGCGAGGCCGTCGAGAGGGGCGACGACCCGCTCGGGGAAGACGGTGGCGGAGCCTCCGCCCAGGACGCGCGCGTCGCGGGCCGCCGCGCCGACGAGGGCGAGGGTGCGGAGCTCGGAGGGGTCGAGGGGCAGGACGCGGCGGTCCGTCCGTACGCCGTCGCGAGCCCCGCCGCCCGCCTCGTCGCGCACTCCGCCCGCCGTCTCGTCGCGTACGCCGGCCCGCGCCTCGTCGCGTGCCTCGCTGCGCACCTCGTTGCGTACAAGGACGAACGCGCGGCGGGCCACCTCGCGGGCCAGGGCCTGGCCGTCCACCGGCTCCGGCAGTTGGGTGACGGCCGGCGGCGCGCCGTCCAGGGCGCCGACCCGGGCCGCGAGCCGCAGGACGTTGCGCACGGCGTCGTCGACCACGGCTTCGTCGACCACGCCCGCGCGGACCGCCCCGGCGAGCGCGTCGCCGTACACGGTGACGGGGCCCGGCATGGCCACGTCGAGGCCGCCTTGGATGTCGCCGGTGGTGGAGCGGGCCGCCATCCAGTCGGAGACGATGAAGCCGTCGAAGCCCCACTCGCCGCGCAGCACCTCGTTCTGGAGGTAGCGGTGCTCGGTCATGCTCACACCGTTGACCTGGTTGTACGCGGCCATGACGCCCCACGGGTGGGCGTTCTTGACGATGGCTTCGAAGGGCGCCAGGTACAGCTCGCGCAGGGGGCGCGGTGCGATGACGTTGTCGACGGTGAAGCGGTCGGTCTCGGCGTCGTTGGCGACGAAGTGCTTGACGGTCGTGCCGACGCCGCCGTCCTGGACGCCGTTCACGTAGCCCGAGCCGATCTCGCCGGTGAGGTACGGGTCTTCGGAGTAGCACTCGAAGTGCCGGCCGCCGAGCGGCGAGCGGTGCAGGTTCACCGTGGGGGCGAGCAGGACGTGCACGTCCTTGCGCCGGGCCTCCTGGGCGAGGAGGCGGCCCACGCGGCGGGCCAGCTCCGGGTCCCAGGTGGCGGCGAGCGCGGTCGGTGACGGGAGCGCGACCGAGGGGTCGTCGGCCGTCCAGCGGACGCCGCGCACGCCGACCGGACCGTCGGACATGACCAGGGACTTCAGGCCGATCTCGGGGAGCGCGGGCAGCGACCACATGTCCCGGCCGCCGAGCAGCGCGGCCTTGGCTTCGAGACCGAGTTTGCCGAGAGCCGCCTCGACGGCCTCTTCGCGCATGCGGTCGGGGGTGTCGTGGGTGCTGGTGTCGACTGCCACGTCGGTACCTCCTCGTTGGAGTCCTGTCCGGCTCTCTCGTCCCTCCATCGTCACGGGTTTACCTGTAGAACGGTAGGGTTCGTTATGTATTCGTGATTCTTGAGCGATGGCGTACCGTCCTGCCAGCACACATGAGGGAAGGAACCGGGACGATGGCCAGGGCCAGGAGCGAGGAGCGGCGGGCGGAGATTCTCCGCGCCGCCCTCGAAGTGATCGCCGAGCGCGGTTACCGCGGGGCGTCGCTGAGCGCCGTCGCCGAACGCGTCGGCCTGACCCAGCAGGGGCTGCTCCACTACTTCCCCACCAAGGAGGCCCTGCTCGTCGCCGTCCTGGAGGAGCGCGACCAGTGGGACACCGGCGGCTCCGGGCGCAGCGCCGTGGCCTGGCGGCTGGATCTGCTCGACTCGCTCGTGGAGTACAACGCGATGCGCCCCGGAATCGTGCAGACCTTCTCCGCGCTGCTCGGCGAGAGCGTCACCGAGGAGCACCCCGCGCGGGAGTTCTTCACCCGCCGGTACGCCCAGGTGCGCGAGGGGGCGGCGGCGGCCCTGCGCGCCGAGTACGGCGACGCGCTGCCCGGCGGGCTCACTCCGGAGCAGGCCGCGCCGCTGCTGGTGGCGGTGATGGACGGGCTCCAGTACCAGTGGCTGCTCGACCCCGGCTCGGTGGACATGCCGGCCGCCTTCCGCGACTTCCTGTCCCTGCTGCGCCGGCCACCCGCCCCGTAGCGCGAGCCCCACGCGTACCGGGATACTTCCGCCACCCGACGGAAGGATCACCGTGTCCCCGATACGCCCCGTACGTCCGACGCGCGCCCGGCACACCGCGGTGGGCGCCGCGCTCCTCACCCTCGCCCCGCTGCTCGGTGCGCTGCCCGCCGCGGCGGCCGAGCCCGCGGCCGCACCGGCCGCCGCGGCGCCGAGCGTCGAGGAGCAGCGGCTTGAGCGGGCGGCGCCCCAGGAGATCCTGCGGCGCAGCGGATTCGACGCCGTGGCGGCGGAGTTCGGGCAGGCGCTGGGCGGGGCGCGGTCGTACGCCGCCGCCGAGCGGACCGTCGTACGGCACGGCGCGCTGCTGTGGGGGCGGGCCGTGGACCGGGCGCAGGGGCGGGGACCCGCGGAGCATGAAGGGCGCGAAGCGCTTCCTGGGAAGGGCGGTGGCGGGCGACCGGCGGACCTGAGCCGGGACGACGACCGGCCGCTGTACTGGGCGCGGCTGGGCATGACGCGCGAACTGCGCCAGTGGCAGGCGCCGTTCGGACTGCCGGACGCGGCACGGGCGAAGCTGCTGGACCGGTTGGAACGGTCGTCGCGCGGCCAGGACACGATCCGCTTCCCGTCGCGGGCGGGGGCGGCCGGGCATGGCCACAGCGCCAAGGGCCTCAAGCGGGTGCTCGTCACCGGCTTCGACCCGTTCACGCTGGACCGGGACGTGCGGATCAGCAATCCGTCGGGCGCGACGGCGCTCGCGCTGGACGGCACGGTCGTGCAGACCGCCGACGGTCCCGCACGGATCGAGACGGCCGTCTTCCCGGTCCGTTGGCAGGACTTCGCGGACGGCACGGTGGAGCGCGCCCTGCGCCCCCATCTGCCGCACCTCGACCTCTTCACCACCGTGAGCCAGGGCAGGGTGGGGCGGATCGACGTCGAGCGCTGGAACGGGGCCTGGCGCGGGGGCTTCGGGGACAACGAGAACGTGTCGAGCACGGGGACCGTTCCGGTGAGCGACCCCGGCTCGCAGCCGCAGTGGACCGCCACGACGCTCCCGTACCGCGAGATCGTGGCAGCGGACACCGGCCGCTTCCCGGTGTACGACAACACGTCGGTCACCGAGATACCGGCCGGCGCCACCGCCCCCGTGGTCCGGCCGGGCGGCCCGACTCCGGGCTCGGCCGCACGCGCCGGCGGCGGCGGCGACTACCTCTCCAACGAGATCGCCTACCGCGTGACGCTGCTGCGCGACCGGCTGGGACTGCGCGAGCTGCCGGGCGGCCATGTGCACACGCCGGTGCTCCAGTTCGGCGCGGGCAACACGACCGAGGTGACGGACCCGGAGTTCGTCCGCAACCGGCTGGACATCGTCGCGCAGGTGCGGGCGATCGTCACGGTGGCGGCGGGCCGGGGCTGACGAGGGGCCGGCGGTCGGCGGCGGGGCCTCAGCGGGCGAATCCCAGCGTGACGCCGAGGCCCACCAGCACCGAGCCGATCGCGCGGTTGAGGGCCTTCTGGCGGCGCAGCATGGCGGTGCGCAGCCGGGAGTCGGAGAAGAACAGCGCGATCGCGCCGAACCACCCGAGGTGCGCGGCCGACATGAACAGCCCGTAGCCCGCCTGCTGCCACACCGGGGTCTCGGGGCCGACGACCTGGGTGAAGGTGGAGACGACGAACAGCGTGGTCTTGGGGTTGAGGACGTTGGTCAGGAAGCCGGAGCGCAGCGCGCCGAGCGGGCCGAGCTCCGGCTTCGACTCCAGATCGACGGTGAGGTCGGCGCGGGCGGTGAAGGTCCGCACGCCGATGTAGACGAGGTACGCGGCACCCGCCAGCTTGATCGCGGTGAACAGCTCGGTCGAGGAGGCGATCAGCAGGCCGACGCCGAGCATCGTGTACGTCACGTGCACCAGGACGCCCGCGGCGACTCCGGCGGCGGCGAACAGCCCGGTCGTACGCCCGTGGAGGCAGCTGTTGCGGACGACCATGGCGAAATCGGCGCCCGGACTGATGACCGCGAGAAGGGTGATGACGGCTACGGCAGCGATTTCTGTCATGGGGAGATGCTCGCCTCCCCACCACCAGTGATCAAGCGCCTTTCACCGCACGGGCTTTCGGGCGTGCAGAATGGGCCGCATGATCGTCGCAGCGGCGCAGTTCACGTCCGAGCCCGGCTCCGTCGGAGCCAACGCGCGCCGGATGGCCGCGTACGTACGGGAGGCCGCCGCGCACGGCGCCCGTGTCACCGTCTTCGCCGAACTGGCGCTGACCGGGTACGAGCTGGACCTGCTCGCCCGGGACCCCTCGCTGCTCGTGACGGCCGGGGACCCGCGTCTGGAACCGGTCGCGGCGGCCTGCCGCGAGACCGGCACGGCAGCCGTCGTCAACTGCGCGGCGCCGTCGGCGGACGGCGGCGACCGCCCCGCGATCACGTCCTTCGTCGTCGGCCCGGACGGCGCGCCGCTCGCCCGTTACGACAAGCAGCATCTGTACGAGAACGAGCGCGAGGTCTTCGCGCCCGGCGCGGGCGACGGCCGGTTCGAGCTGGACGGTGTGCGGTTCGCGCTGGCGACCTGCTTCGACAACCACTTCCCCGAGCTCGCCGAGCGGGGCGCCGCCGACGCGTGCACGCTCTACCTGGCGAGTTCGCTGTACGGGAAGGGCGACGGCGAACGCGAGCGCCTGGCGGTGTATCCGGCGCTCGCCAGGGACCACGGGCTGTACGTCGTCCTCGCCAACCACGTGGGCCCGGCGGGTGCGTACGAAGCCTGCGGCCTGAGCGCGGTGTGGGGGCCCGACGGTACGGCGGCCGCCGAGGCGGCGCGCGACGAGGCGGGCCTGGTGCTGGCCGAGGTGCCTACGCCGTAGCGGGCGGCGGCGCCGCCACGTCGCCGGCCACCACCTCGTCCGCGTCGGCCGACGGCTCCTCCAGCAGGTCACGCGCCATCAGCGTCGCACCGGCCACGGCGCCCGGCATCAGGAAGACGGCGACCAGCGGCACGAGGAAGGCGAGGGTGATCGGGATCCCGAAGCCGAGCGTGAGGAGGCGCCGGCCGCGCAGCAGCGTGAGCCGCTGCTTCAGTTCGATGCCCCGGCGCTGGAGCGCCACCGACGTCAGCTCCTGGGCGAGGAAGAAGCCGGAGACGCAGAAGCCGAGGACGGGGACGACGGTCTGGCCGACCACGGGGATGAAACCGCAGGCGAAGAGCAGGATGCCGTACAGCAGCACCCGGACGAGGACGCGCAGGCTGTCGCGGGCGGAGATCCACAGTTCGCGGATCAGCGGGAGGCCGGACTCGGGGGCGGTCCCGTCGGGGGACACCGAGCGGTCGACGCGCTCGGACAGCTCCTCGTAGAAGGGCTGGCCCACGAGCAGCGTGACGGCGGTGAAGGTGATCACCGCGAGGAACAGCGCCAGCGCGAAGAGCAGGGCCGTCAGGGCGCCCCGGAAGAGGCCGAGCCAGGGCGAGCCCCAGTCGTCGGCGAAGGGCGTCGCCCAGGCCGTGAGGTCGTCGGCTCCGACCCCGAGCCCGACGAGGGCGCCGGCGTACAGCACGAAGGTCACCAGGCCGGGCAGGAGTCCGAAGCCGTAGGACTTGCCGTGCCGGGCAACCCAGCGCTGGCCTTTCATGAGATAACCGAAACCCACCCCGAGATCACGCATGGGTTCAGCCTATCCACTGGTCCAGGCGGAGCCGATACCGCGTGCCCGGCTGCCCGTCGAGGTCGGTGTCGCCGACCGGGACGAAGCCGGTGCGGGCCAGTACGGCGTGCGAGGCGGCGTTGCCGAGCGTGGTGGCGGCGGTGAGGGCGGTGAGTCCGTACGCGGTCGCGGCACGGACGCGGATCTCCCGTACGGCGGCGACGGCGAGGCCGCGGCCGGCGGCGCGTTCGGCGACGCGGTAGCCGAGGTCGGCGCTGCCGTTCTCGACGTCGACCAGGTTGACGCGTCCCAGGACCGCGCCGTCGTCGTCCAGGAGCAGGTGGAAGTGGCACACTCCGGCGTCCTGCTCGGCGAGGAGCGCGGCGTGGCGGGCCGCGAAGTGGCGGAAGTAGTCGTCGCCCCGGTCGGGCACGGACCGGGCGAAGTAGGCGCGGTTCTCCCGCTCGAAGGCGAGGACGGCAGGGGCGTGATCGTCGCGCAGACGCGTCAGGCGCAGGGGGGAGGACGGTGGCGGCACAGGGGGACCGTACAGGGGGTGGCCGGTTCGGGGCTTCCCCTTTTCCGCACGGGCGGACCGGCCGCCGCCGAGAGCCGCAGCACGCGAGTCGTGGGCGGGAGATGGCCCAACGCCCCCTTGTCCGGGCGGGATTCACCGGGTAGACCCTGCGTGACGATCATCTCTGATCGCTTCCGCCGCACCCGGAGGAACGTATGGGCACAGGCATACCGAGGCCGCTCCTCGTCACCACCGCCGCCATGGCGAGCGCACTCCTGCTCTCCCCCGTCGCCGCCACGGCCCGGCCCGGCCCGCCGGGCGACGGCGACGGCGTGCACCGGGAGCGGGCCGCCGGTCAGGGGCAGGCGGCACGCACCCCGGCCGGGGCCGCCGCGCGGGCGCTCGACTCCGGCCGGGCGCCCTCCGGGCTGCGGCACGGCGGCGGGTATCCGCGCCGTACGCACCTGACGCCGCCCGCGCCGGACCCGGCCGACAAGTCCATCAAGCTGGGTCTCACGCCGTACCACTCCATCGCGCCGAAGCTCAACGCGCTGCAGAAGCTGGGCGACCGGGTGAGCGTCGAGGTCGCCGGGAGGTCCGCCGGCGGGCACGAGCTGTACCTGGTGACGGTCACCGCGCCGGAGAGCGACCGCCAGGCCCGCGAGCAGGAGCGGATGCGGGAGCTGATCGAGAACGCGCCGTCGGCCGCCGCCCGGGACCGGCGCGTCAAGTCCGCCTACAAGGCACCGGTGTTCATCAACAACAACATCCACGGCAACGAGTGGGAGGGCACGGACGCCGCCCTGAGGCTCGTCGAGGAGCTGGCGAAGGCCAAGGACCGCAGGACAGCCGATCTGCTGGCGAAGACCCGTATCCACCTGAACGTCACGGCCAACCCCGACGGGCGGATCGCCGGCACCCGCGCCAACGCCAACGGCTTCGACCTCAACCGGGACTTCATCACCGCGACCCAGCCGGAGGCGCGCGCGATCCGGCGGATCGCCATCGACAAGCAGCCGGCCGTGATGATCGACCTGCACGGGTACGTCAACGGCACGCTGATCGAGCCGACGACCCCGCCGCACGGCGAGAACTACGAGTACGACCTGTTCCTCAAGAACTCCTACGCCAACGCGCTCGGCATGGAGGCCGCCGTCAACGGCCTCGGCTACACGGCCGCGAAGGACGGCGTCGAGCCCGCCGTCATCCCCTTCCGCGACCAGGAGGAGGGCTGGGACGACTGGCCGCCGATCTTCACGCCGCAGTACATGCCCTTCCAGGGCGCGGTCGCGGCGCACACCATCGAGTTCCCGCTCCAGGTCAACAACCGGGCGTACGACACCCTGCCGGTCGCGGAGCTGCGCCGCAGGGCCGCCGTCAACACGGACATCGCGGGCGCGGCGATGCGCGCGACGCTCGACCACACGGCGCGCAACCGGTCCTCGGTGATCGCCGACCAGATCGAGACGTTCCGGCGCGGCGCGGCGGGCGCGGCGCAGGTGCCGGTGTCCGGGGAGACGGTCCCGGGCGTGCCCGGCATCGGGCCCGAGGACGTCTACACGACCGACTTCCCCCGGGCGTACGTCGTCCCGGCGGGCCGCGGCCAGCGCTCCGCGACAGCGGCGGCCCGGCTCGTCGACCACCTCGTCGCCAACGACGTGCGCGTCGAGCGGGCGCGCCGCGACTTCCGGCTCGGCGGGCGCTCGTACGAGGCGGGCTCATACGTCGTCGACATGCGGCAGCCCAAGCGCGGTCTGGCCAACGTGATCCTGGCCGCGGGCCGGGACATCAGCGCGGACGTCTCGACGATGTACGACATCTCCGGCTGGAGCCTCGGGCTGCTGTGGGGCGCGAGCGTGGAGGAGGTGCGCACGGCCGGTCCGGGGAAACTCGGCGTTCCCGGGCACCCGGTCCGCGCCGCCTCGTCCGCCGGGTACGTCGCTCCGCGCGGCGCCCTGCGGCTGCGGCTCGACGACCCCGGGGAGCTGGCGGCGCTCAACTCCCTGCTGCGGGACGGCGTACAGGTGCGGCGTACGGCCGACGGCAGTGCGCTCGTGCCCGCATCGGCCCGCCGCAAGGCCGCCGCGCTCGCCGAGCGGCACGGCGTCGCCTTCCACACGACCGGGGCGAAGGGCGTGGCCGCGCTGCACCGCACGCGGGTGGCGGCGGCGGTGGCGCCGGGCGAGCTGCTCGCGCTGCGGGAGATGGGCTTCGACGTCACGCCCGTCTCGACGGCGGTGCTCAACGCGGGCTTCGACTGGTCGAAGGCGGACGTGCTGTTCGTGTCGGGCGGCCTGGAGTACGGGAAGCTCGACGCGCCCGCGCGCGACGCGCTCGACGCGTTCCTCGCCGGGGGCGGCGGCCTGGTCGGGCGCGGAGCGGCGGGCGCGGCGCTCAACGCCGACGCGGGTCTGCTGGCGGTGAAGCCGGTCGAGGGCAACGAGGACGCCAACGGCGTCGTCCGGGTCGTCAACGCGGGCGGCGCGGTGTCCGGCGGCGCGCCCGCGCACACCTTCGTCTACTCCCCGGTGTGGTTCACCGACCTGGGTCCGGGCGTGCGCGTCGACCAGTCGTACGGCGGGGGGAACCCCCTCGTGTCCGGCCACTGGCGTGCGGCGCGGGACGGCGGCGGCGGGACGGCAGCCGCGGCCGGCCGGGCGGCCGTGGTCAGCGGTACGTCGGCGAAGGGCGCGGGAGTCGTGCTGTTCGGCACGGAGCCGCTGTTCCGCGCGCACCCGAAGGGCGTGTTCGCGCAGGTCGGGCGGGCGCTGTTCCACGCGGCGGGCTGAGGCGCGGCGAAGGGCCGCACCCGAGCGGGGTGCGGCCCTTCGTGTCACGCGAAGCGGCTGGAGGCGACGGGTCGCCCCGCGTCGCGTCCGGACGTCAGACGACGGCCAGGTCGACCTTGATGTTGCCGCGGGTCGCGTTGGAGTAGGGGCACACCTGGTGCGCCTTCTCCAACAGGTCCAGGGCGGTGGCCTCGTCCACGTTCGGGATGTGCGCGGAGAGCGCGACCTCGAGGCCGAAGCCGCCGTTCCCGTTCGAGCCGATGCCGACCTTCGCGGTCACGGTCGAGCCGGAGACGTCCACGTTCTCCTTGCGCGCGACGACACCCAGCGCACCCTGGAAGCAGGCGCTGTAGCCGGCGGCGAACAGCTGCTCCGGGTTGGTGCCGGCGCCGCTGCCGCCCATCTCCTTCGGCGGGTTGACGACGACGTCCAGCTTGCCGTCGTCCGTCGCGACGCGGCCGTCACGGCCGTTCTCGGCGGTGGCGACAGCGGTGTACTTCACGTCTATGTCGAGAATGGTCATGCTGAAGCATTCCTCCTGCTGTGTACGCCGCGACTCGCGCCCACGACCGCGGCGGCTGGGGGTGAGCTTATCGGGTGAGGGAAACGATCATCTTGCCGGTGTTCTCGCCACGGAGGAGCCCGACGAACGCGTCGTAGCCCTTCTCGATGCCCTCGACGACCGTCTCGCTGTACTTGAGCTCGCCCGAGCGGATGTAGGCCGAGACGTCCTGGACGAACTGCGGCTGGAGTGCGGCGTGGTCGCCGACCAGCACGCCCTGGAGCCGCAGGCGCTTGCCGATGATCTGCGCCATGTTGCGCGGGCCCGGCGTGGACTCCGTGTCGTTGTACTGCGCGATCATGCCGCAGATGGTCGCGCGGCCGTGGACGTTCAGGGAACCGATGGCCGCTTCGAGGTGGTCGCCGCCGACGTTGTCGAAGTACACGTCGATGCCGTCGGGAGCGGCCTCGCGCAGCTGCTGCGCGACCGGGCCGTTCTTGTAGTTGAAGGCGGCGTCGAAGCCGAGGTCCTCGACGAGGTGCTTGACCTTCTCGTCCGAGCCCGCAGAACCGATGACGCGCGAGGCGCCCCGCAGCTTCGCCAGCTGGCCGACCTGGCTGCCGACGGCGCCGGCCGCGCCGGAGACGAAGACCGCGTCGCCCTCCTTGAAGGAGGCGACCTCGAAGAGGCCCGCGTACGCGGTGAGGCCCGGCATGCCGAGCACGCCGAGGTAGGCGGAGAGCGGGGCGAGCGCGGCGTCGACCTTGGTGGCGTGCTTCGCGGGGACCTCGGCGTACTCGCGCCAGCCCAGCCCGTGCAGCACGTGGTCGCCGACGGCGAAGCGCTCGTCGGCGGAGGCGATGACCTCGCCGACCGCGCCGCCGTCCATCGGCTGGTCCAGCTTGAACGGCGGTATGTACGACTTCACGTCGTTCATGCGGCCGCGCATGTAGGGGTCGACGGAGAAGTGGAGGTTGCGGACCAGGATCCGACCCTCGCCGGGCTCTGTCACCGGGGCTTCACGCAGCGCGAAGTCCTCGGACTTGGGCCAACCATGCGGGCGGGCGACGAGGTGCCAGGAGCGGCCGGTCGTGGGCAGTGCGGTCATGCGGTGCGACCTCCTTGGAAAAGCTTCAAAGCTTCAGATACTGAAACAATCATGCTCCTGGATATTTAAGATTGTCAAGTAAAGCGGTACGATAGGTCCCATGGCCCCGCGTACAGACCCTCTGACTCTCGAAGTCGTCGAGCTCATCGGCGAGGTCGTCTCCCGCTACCACCAGGAGTACGACGAGGCGGCGGCGGAGCACGCCCTCACCGGAGCCCAGGCGCGCGTGCTGAGTCTGCTGTCCATCGAGCCGATGGCCATGCGGCGGATAGCCAGGAAATTGAAGTGCGAGCCGTCGAACATCACGGGGATCGTCGACCGGCTGGAGGCGCGCGGCCTCGTCGAGCGGCGGCCCGACCCCGCGGACCGGCGCGTCAAGCTCGCCGCCGCCACGGAGGAAGGGCGGCGGACCGCGGCGAGGCTGCGCGAGTCGCTGGACTTCGCGCGGGAGCCGCTCGGTGAGCTGTCCGACGACGAGCGCACCGCACTGCGCGACCTGCTGAAGCGGATGCTCGGGAACTGACCTCCCGGGGTCGGCGCCCCCTCAGGAGCACCACCACAGGAACCGGTCGCACTCCTCCTCGGTCGGCGTGGGCTCCGGTGTCGGCTGGGGAGGCGGGCCCGGGTCCGCGGACGAGGCCGGCGGCGGGGGCGGCGCCGGCTCCTCGGGCGCCGGGGCGGAAGACGGCACTGCGCCGGGCTCCTGGGGAGGTTCGCCGGGGACCGACTCCTCGCCCGAGGCGGTGGCGCCCGCGGTGCCGGTGGCCTTCGCGGAGGCCGACTTCGAGGGCTTGGCGGACGGCGAACCGCTGTCCGAGGGAGAGGCCGACGCCGACGCGGACGCACTGCGCCCGGACGCCGACGGGTCGGCCTCCGCGCCCACGCCCTCACCGGCGCCCGCGGCGCCGGTCGCCGACGGCTCTCCGGAGCCGCCCCCGTCGCCGTCCTCCCCGTCGCCGTCCCCCTCACCGTGCACGGCCCGCGAGATCCATCCCTCGCCCGACGACTCGGTCGCCAGCTCGGCCAGGCTCAGCGCACCACCGGCCAGCACCAGCCCCATGCCCACGAGTGCCACCTTGCGGCCGCGGCGGCGGTGCGCCCTGCGGCCGCCGCGGGCCCGCTCCGTACGGCGGGCGGCGCGGCCGGGGGAGGCGGGGAGGGAGGCGTCGCCGTCGGGCGCGTCGTCGTCGCCGGGGGTGTCGTCGCTGTCGGGGGTGTCGTACGCACCGGGCGCATCGGGCGCATCGGGCGCGTCGGGCGCGTCGTAGGCGTCGGGCCGGGCGCCCGCCCGGTGACCGCCGTCAGCGCCCTGAGTACCGGGAAGACCGTACGTCCCTGGAGCGTCATAACCGTGCTGGTCGTGGCCGTGCACGTCATGGACACCATGAGCCGCGTGAACGCCGTGGCCGCCGTAACCGTCGGCGCCTCCCTCGTAGTGACGGGCTGTGTAGTCGGCGGGCTCGGCGGGCGCGGCGTAGTCCGCGGGCGCGGTGCGGCCGAGTTCACCGACGGGGGCTCCGCATCCGGCGCAGGCCAGAGCGCCGTTGAGGTGCCTGCGGCAGGAGTGGCAGTAGTCCATGGCGCCCGCAGGTTATGCGTCACAGGGTCACCATCGGGAGCCGAAGGTGTGAGGATCCTGTGTGGAAGCGCCCGTTCCGCGGTGTGTCAGTGCGGCCAGGCAGGATGGAGGCATGGATACCGGCACGCATCGCTTCGGGCCGCTCGACTTCCAGCTCGTGCTGCTGCGCCGGATGGCCGACCACCAGCCCGATCTGGTGGAGGACGCCCGCCGCGAGCTCGGCGTGACGCTCGGGCAGATGCGCGAGGCCAACCGACGCTGGCAGGCGATGGCGCGTTCGCCCCGCGCCCGCGGCTCCGCGGCGCGCTACCGCTCGGTGCTCGGGCCGCCCGAGACGTCCGTACGGCGCAGGATCGGCGACCTGGAGTGCGACGCCCTGAGCTGGCCGGTGCCGCTCTGGCCCGGTCTGCGCTTCGAGGTGCTGACCGCGCCGGGCGGCGCCGTGTGGAACGAGTGGCTGGTCCGCGCCCCCGGTGCGCCCGGTCCCGACCTGCGGACCGCGGACGATCTGCGCCCCTGGTCGTGCACCGTCGACGAGGCGGCCCGCGCCTTCCCGCCGGCTCGCCCGATGGAGGGAACCGCGCCCACGCGCATGCGGCTCGCACTGACGCTGCCCGGCGGCAAACCCTGCGTCACGGAGTTCACCTGGGGACTGCTGCAGCGCGTGGCCCTTCCCGGCGGTGCATGACCTCGCCGCACCCCGCCCGTCACCGGCCACCGCCGCCCCCTCCCGGCCCGGTCCGGCTCCTGGCAGTCCGTCAGCTCGTACGCCCGACCGGCTCACCCAGCGCGCGGACGGCCACCGGCCGCCGCACGATGCGAAGCAGGACCGGCATCCGCCGGTCCGTCAGCGCTCTCGGGAGAACCTGCCGTGACCGTCAGTCTTGAGCAGTTGCGCCGTTGCCATATCGCCGTCGATCTCGGGGCCGCCCGGACCCGGGTTTTCGTGAAGGGTGTGGGGCTCGTCGTCGACGAGCCGAGTGTGGCCGCCGTGAACACCCGCACCGGCGCGCTCATCGCCGTCGGCGCCTTCGCCGAACAGATGACGGGCCGTACGCCCGACTACATCCGCGTCGTACGCCCCGTCTCCGGCGGCACCGTCGTCGACATCGAGATGGCCCAGCGCATGCTGCGCCACCTCATCGGGGAGAAGCTGCGCCGCCAGCTCCGCCGCAAGCCGCGGCTGCGCGCCGCCGCCTGCACGCCGCACGACAGCGACCCGCTCGCCCGCCGCGCGGCCGTCGAGACGCTCATCGGTCTCGGCGCGCGCCGCGTCGAGCTCGTCGACACGCTCATCGCTGCGGCCGTCGGCTGCGGGCTGCCCGTGGAGCAGCCCTCGGCCACGATGATCATGGTGTGCGGGGCAGCGGCCACGCAGGTCGCGGTGCTCTCGCTCGGCTCGATCGTCACCGCCGAGCGGATCCCGATCGGCGGCAACGCCATCGACCACGCGGTGATCCAGCACCTGCGCCAGGAGCACGAGCTGATGCTGCCGAGTCAGTCCGTACGTCCCCTGCAACTGGCTCTGCGGGGCAACGGCCTGACGGCGGAGGGACCGGCGTCCACCGAGATCCACGGCCGCGACGTGGCGACCGGCCTCGCCCGCTCCGTACACGTCGACACCGCCGCCGTGCGCCAGGCCATCCACACCCCGCTGACGGCCGTGCTCGACGGCATCGGGAAGGTCCTGCGCGACTGCCCGCCCGATCTGGTCGCCGACCTGGCCGACCGCGGCATCATGATGGTCGGCGGCAGCGCCCTGCTGCCGGGCCTCGACCAGATGCTGCGCGACGCGACGGGCATGCCGGTGCACATCGCGGAGCGGCCGGACGTCTGCTCCGTGCTCGGGCTCGGGGCGATGCTGGAGGGCAAGGTCCAGCCGATGAGCCTCGAACCGGTCAGCGGCTCGGGCTGAGCGGCGCGGTGCGTACGGGGCGGCACGTGAACCCGGAGGGCGGGGCCGGCGTGACGCCCCGGCTGCCGGTGCTGCTGGAGGCCGTCCTGAACGTCGGCTCCGACCTCGACCTGCGCACCACCCTCCAGCACATCGTGGACACCGCCACTGGCCTGGCCGGGGCACGGTACGGCGCGCTCGGTGTGCTCGACCCCGAGCGCGGCGTCGTCGGCGAGCTGTTCACCTCGGGCGTCGACGAGGAAACGCGCGAGCGCGCCGGCCGGCTGCCCGACGGCGCCTCCGGCCTGATCGGACACCTCGTGCGGGAGCGGCGGCCGCTGCTCGTCTCCGACCTGCCGGCCGACGCCCGCTCGGCGGGCCTGCCGCCCGGGCACCCCGCAATGAAGTCCTTCGTCGGCGTCCCGATCCGGGTGGACACCGAGGTGTTCGGCAACCTGTACCTGACCGGGAAGCGGGGGAAGGCCGGGGCGGCCGGCTTCACGGCGGACGACCTGGCGCTGCTGCGGGTGCTCGCCTCTCAGGCGGGCATCGCGATCGGCAACGCCCGGCTGTACGAGACGGTGCGCGTCCGGGAGCGCTGGATCGAGGGCGCCGCCGCCGTCACCACGGCCCTGCTGGCCGGGGTGAGCGCGGAGGACGCGCTGACGACCGTGGCCGAGCAGGCCCGTATCCTCGCCGACGCCTCGGCGGGAGTGATTCTCCAGCCCACGCCCGAGGGCGGCATGGAGATCGTCGCCGCCTCCACGCACGACGACCCGGCCGACCTGATCGGCACCGTCATCGAGCCCGGCAGCCCGGTCCTGGAGCAACTGCTCGGCGGCGAGCCGGTGTTCGTCGAGGACGCGGCGACCGACGAGCGGATGACGACGCGGGTACGGACCCGGTTCGGGCCGAGCATGATGCTGCCGCTCCAGAGCGGCGGCAGGCTGATCGGCACACTGGCCCTGCCGAGGCGGCGCGGCGGCCCTCCCTACGCGGCGGCCGAGCGCCTGCTCGCCTCGCAGTTCGCCTCGCAGGCGGCGCTGGCCCTCGTCATGGCGGACAGCAGGCACGACCGGAAGCGGCTGGCGGTGTTCGAGGACCGCGACCGGATCGCGCGCGACCTGCACGACCTGGTCGTACAGCGGCTGTTCGCCACCGAGATGATGCTGGAGTCAACCCGGCGGCGGGCATCCGCGCAGGCGGACCTGGACGAGCTGCTCGGCGCGGCGGTGGACGAGCTGGACTCCACCATCCAGGAGGTACGGACCGCCATCTTCGCGCTGCAGCAGCCCCCGGCCGACGCGCCCGCCACCTTCCGGGGCCGGGTCCTGCGCGAGACGGCCGGCGCGGCCACCCTGCTCGGCTTCCAGCCGTCGGTGCGCTTCACGGGCGCGGTGGACGCCCTGGTCCCGGAGACCGTGGGCCTTCGCCTGACGGCCGAACTGCGCGGCGCGCTCGCGGCGGCGCACCGGCGGGCGGGGGTCACGAGGGTGCGGGTGGAGATCGACGCGCGGGCCGGGGCGCAGGACGGGCGGGCGGCCGTACGGCTGACGGTGACCGACGACGGCGAGACGCGGGCGGGTGGGCACGGCACGACGTTCACCTGGCAGGCCCCGCTCTGACGCGGGATCCGACGGTGCCGTGCCCGGCGCCGGGCCTCTGTCACGCGCCGGAAAGCTCAGGCGCAGGAGACGACGCCCCGGCCGGTGATCCGGGTGGCGCACAGGGCGGGCACGGCGGCGAGGGGCCGCGACCGTTCCCCCGCGCCGGTCGCGACCGCGCGCTCGGGGGCGCGGAGCTTCGTCACGAGCCGCGGCAGGCGCCGGCTCCCGCCTGCCGCCCGGCGGGAGCCGGTTCGGCCGCCGCGACGGCGCCGGCCTGGATCAGCGCGGGCACGGGGGCGCAGCAGCCCCCGGCGCCGGCCTCCGCACCTGCCGCGGGCTCGTCGAAGAGTCCCGCGCCGCCGCAGACCCCGCTCTCGGGCAGGGTGAGTTCGACGCGGTCGGCGGAGGCGAGGTCGCCGGCGAGGGCGGCGACGACGGAGCGGACCTGCTCGTACCCGGTGAGGGCCAGGAAGGTGGGGGCGCGTCCGTACGACTTCATGCCGACGAGGTGGACGCCCTGTTCGGGGTGCGAGAGCTCGCGGTGCCCGTGGGGGTGGACGGTGCCGCAGGAGTGCTGGTTGGGGTCGATCAGCGGCGCCAGCTCGACCGGCGCCTGGAGCCGCTCGTCGAGGCCGAGGCGGATCTCGGAGAGGAAGGACAGGTCGGGACGCAGGCCCGTCAGTACGACGAGCTCGTCCACGGCGTCGAGACGCCGTCCGTCCTCGCCGACCAGGACCAGGCGGTCGTCGCCGTCGCGCTCGATCGCGTCGGTGCGGAAGCCGGTGACCGCGTCGGCGTGCCCGTCGTCGACGGCGGCCTTGGCCGCGAGGCCCAGCGCGCCGCGTGCGGGGAGCTGGTCGGCGGCGCCGCCGCCGAAGGTGGAGCCGGAGATCCCGCGGCGCAGGATCCACAGCGCCCGCGTGCCGTGGCCGTCGTCGGCGCGGGCCAGGGCGGCCAGCGAGGCGAGGGCGGTGAAGGCGGACGCGCCGGAGCCGATGACTGCGGTGCGCCTGCCGGCGTAACGGGCGCGCGTGGCAGGGTCGTCGAAATCGGGGACGCGGTAGGTGATGCGGTCGGCGGCGTCCTTCTCCCCGAGTGCGGGCAGCCCGCTGCCGCCGGCCGGGCCGGGCGTGGCCCAGGTCCCGGAGGCGTCGATCACGGCGCGGGCGAACAGGCGCTCCTCCCGGCCGTCGGCGCGGGTGACGTGGACGACGAAGGGCTGGGCGTCGCGGTCGGCGTCGACGACGCGGTCGCGGCCGGCCCGGGAGACGCCGGTGACCGTGGCGCCGTAGCTGACGCGCTCCCCGAGGGCGTCGGCGAGCGGCTGGAGGTAGAGCGCGACCCAGTCGCCGCCGGTCGGACAGGTCGCGCCGGGCCTGCTCCAGCCGGTCGGGGCGAGGAGCTTCTCGGCGGCCGGGTCGGTCAGCTCGCCCCAGGTGGAGAACAGCCGGACGTGCGACCACTCCCGTACGGCGGCCGCCGCGGCGGGACCGGCCTCCAGGACCAGGGCCTCGATGCCGCGTTCGGCCAGGTGGGCGGCGGCGGCCAGGCCGGTGGGTCCGGCGCCGATCACGATGACGGGCAGGGTGGTGGTGGCGGGCGCGGCGTTCACGGCGACTCCTTGTTGATTCGACATCTGTCGATGTGGTGGCGTTGCCAGCCTGGCACCTGATTCGATGAACGTCAACATAGACACACATCGAAATCGACGTCGAGGGACGCCGCCCCTCTGCCGCTGTTTCGACATGTGTCAACATAGATGCATGTCGAACACGAGGAAGCTGCCGCTGCTGGAGGCCGAGTCGGTGGCGCCGTGCTGCCCGCCGCTGACGGAACGCCCCTTCAGTGCCGACGAGGCGGAGCGCGCGGCGAAGATGTTCAAGGCGCTCGGTGATCCCGTACGGCTTCGGCTGTTCTCGGCGGTCGCCTCGCACGAGGGCGGAGAGGCATGCGTCTGCGACATCTCCGACGTGGGCGTCTCGCAGCCGACCGTCTCCCACCATCTGAAGAAGCTGAAGGAGGCCGGCCTGCTCAGCTCGGAGCGGCGCGGCACGTGGGTGTACTACCGCGTCGAACCCTCGGTGCTCGCCGCCATGGGCCAGTTGCTGACGAACGCGTCCGCCGCGGTCTGATCGCCGTCGGCGCGAGACGCACGGCTGCCCCGCGGCCGGACATGGCCCGGGCGCCGGACCGGCGCAGGTGGGCCCTCAACGAAGAAGCAGGCCAGAACGTTTCTTCTGACCTGCGATCGAGTGGGGCGGGTGGGACTCGAACCCACGGCCGACGGATTATGAGTCCGCTGCTCTAACCGGCTGAGCTACCGCCCCTAACGGCGCGTCGCGCACATTTGTGCGCGCCGTCTGCCGCAGCATAGCCGCTCATACGATCTCCTGCCTCGGGTGGTCGGCTACGCATGCCCATGAGGACTGCGCTGCCGCCTGCGCGGTTGCGGGAGAAACGAAAAAGGACCCCTGAGGGGCCCTTTTTCTTACCGCTCCCCCGACTGGACTCGAACCAGTAACCCTCCGGTTAACAGCCGAATGCTCTGCCAATTGAGCTACAGGGGATCGCGCTCCCCCGACTGGACTCGAACCAGTAACCTGCCGGTTAACAGCCGGCTGCTCTGCCAATTGAGCTACAGGGGATTGCTGCGTTGCACCGAACGTACCCACCGGATGGCGTCCCGGGGGGCGTGTGCTCGCTGCGACACATACATTAGCGCAAGCAGGGGGGTGCTCCGCCAATCGGTATCGCCCTGACTGATCACGGGCGCCCCGGGGTAGGCGGCCAGCACAGCCCCGCGGTCCGAAACTCCCCCGGCCCCAGGGGACCGCCGACGCAAGAGAAGGGTGACAGCCATGCGCTATCGGCTCACATTCATCGCCGGACTGGCCCTCGGGTACGTGCTCGGGACCCGCGCCGGACGTGAGCGCTACGAGCAGCTGAAGAAGTCCGCGCGGCAGGTCGCCCAGAACCCCGCCGTACGCAACGCCGCCGAGTCCGCCGCCCACAACGGACGCGACTTCGCGGACAAGGCGTTCCACACCGTGAGCGACAAGGTCGGCGACCGGATCCCCGGCTCGGTGACCGAGCGCGTCCGCTCCCTGCGCGAGCGCGGCCAGGCCTCCGAGGCCGACGACTGGGGTACGACCAACACCTAGCCGGCCCACGAGCGCGCCGGACCCGGTCACGCACCGGTCCGGCGCGTTTCCTGTGCCTGATGCGGCAGAATCTCGTACATGGGGATAGTCGCCGGCTTGGACAGTTCGTCAGGTTCCACCCGCATCGTCGTGTGTGACGCGGATACGGGTTCCGTGCTGCGGCAGGGGTACGCCCCGCACCCGGTGGAGGCGAAATCCACCGAGGCCGATCCACAGGTGTGGCTGCTGTCACTGGGCGAGGCCGCGGCCGGCGGGCTGCTGGAGGGCGTGCAGGCCATCGGCGTGTCGGCGCAGCAGCACGGACTCGTCCCGCTCGACGCCCAGGGTTCGCCGGTGCGTCCGGCGCTGCTCGGCAACGACAAGCGGGCCCAGGTCGCGGCGGCCGATCTGGTCGACGCGCTCGGCGGGCGTCAGGCCTGGGCGGAGGCCGTCGGCTGCGTGCCGCAGGCCGCGCAGCCGGTCGCGAAGCTCCGCTGGCTCGCCCGCAGCGAACCCGAGTCGGCGCAGCGCACCACCGCCCTGATGCAGCCGCACGACTGGCTGGTGTGGCAGCTGCTCGGGCGGCCGGCCCGACGGACCACCGACCGGGGCGCCGCCTCGGGGACCGGTTACTGGTCGGCCGTGACCGGCTCCTACCGGCCCGACCTGGTCGAGCTGGCGCTCGGGCACCAGGCCGCGCTGCCCGAGGTGCTCGGCCCCGCCGAAGCCGCCGGAACCACCCCCGAGGGCCTGCTGATCTCCGCCGGCACCGGCGAGACCATGGCCGCCGCCTTCGGGCTGGGCGTGGCGGTCGGGGACGCCGTCGTGTCGCTGGGGGCCTCGGGCTCCGTCATGGCCGTGCACCACGAGGGGCTGGCGGATTCGAGCGGGCTCATCACGTCGTTCGCGGACGCCACCGGGATGCATCTGCCGGTCGTGCACACGCTCAACGCGGTGCGGGCGCTGCGCGGCACGGCCGATCTGCTGGGGACCGATCTCGAAGGGCTCTCGGACCTGGCGCTCACGTCGTCGCCCGGCGCGTACGGGCTCGTACTCCTGCCGTATCTCGAAGGGGAGCGCACGCCGCAACTTCCGCACACCGCCGGTACGTTGAGCGGGCTGCGGCGCGAGTCGATGAAGCCGGAGCACCTGGCGCGGGCGGCCTTCGAGGGGATGCTGTGCTCGCTGGCCGACGCCCTGGACGTGCTGCGGGCCCGGGGTGTGCAGGTCCGGCGGGTGTTCCTGCTGGGGGCCGCGGCCGAGCTCCCCGCGGTACAGGCGGCGGCGCCCGCGATCTTCGGTACGCAGGTGGTCGTGCCGCAGCCCGCCGAGTACGCGGCGCTGGGCGCGGCGCGGCAGGCGGCGTGGGCGCTCGGCGTGTCGCACGGCACGCTGGCCCCGCACACCCCGCCGGCCTGGCTGGGCGCGGCGGCGCAGGTGCTGGAGCCCGGCGACGAGCTGGCGGTGGGCCAGGCGGTGCGTCAGCAGTACGGGGCGACGCGCGACCAGATCCACCCGGGGGCGTTCGGCGGGGCGTGAGCCGGCCTTCCGGAGACTTGACCCGGCGATGATTCAATCCTTTGGAAATGCCGGGGCCCGGTGGCGGAGGATGGGTCGAACCCCGATCGTGCCGACACCGAGAGACTCCGCGTGCTCATAGGACTCCTGCGGGCCCACCTCCGCCCGTACAAGAAACCCATCGCCCTGCTGGTCCTGCTGCAACTGCTGCAGACCTCCGCCACGCTCTATCTGCCCACCCTCAACGCGGACATCATTGACAACGGTGTCGTGGCCGGGGACACCGGTTACATCCTGGAGTTCGGCGGCGTCATGATCGCCGTCAGCCTCGTCCAGGTCGTCTGCAACATCGGCGCGGTCTACTACGGCGCGCGGACCGCGGCGGCGCTCGGAAGGGATGTGCGGGCGGCCGTCTTCGACCGCGTGCAGAGCTTCTCGGCGCGGGAGGTGGGGCACTTCGGGGCTCCCTCGCTGATCACGCGTACGACGAACGACGTGCAGCAGGTGCAGATGCTGGTGCTGATGGCGTTCACGCTGATGGTGTCGGCGCCGATCATGTGCGTCGGCGGCATCGTCATGGCACTCGGCCAGGACGTGCCGCTGTCGGGTGTGCTGCTGGCGGTCGTCCCGGTCCTCGGGATCTCGGTGGGCCTGATCGTACGGCGCATGCGACCGCTGTTCCGCACGATGCAGGAGCGGCTCGACACCGTGAACCAGGTGCTGCGCGAGCAGATCACCGGCAACCGCGTGATCAGGGCGTTCGTACGGGACGAGTACGAGAGGGGCCGCTTCCGGGAGGCGAACACCGCGCTGACGGACGTGTCGCTGTCCTCGGGCCGGCTGATGGCCCTGATGTTCCCCATCGTCATGACGGTCGTGAACGTCTCCAGCGTCGCGGTGGTCTGGTTCGGCGCACACCGGATCGACGGCGGCGGCATGGAGATCGGGGCGCTGACCGCGTTCCTCGCGTATCTGATGCAGATCGTGATGGCCGTGATGATGGCCACCTTCATGTTCATGATGGTGCCCCGCGCCGAGGTCTGCGCCGAGCGCATCGAGGAGGTCCTGGACACGGCGTCGAGCGTCGCGCCTCCGAAGGAGCCGGTGCGGGAGCTGCGCCGGCGCGGGGAACTGGAGCTGCGCGGCGCGGAGTTCCGGTATCCGGGCGCCGAGGAGCCGGTGCTCCGGGACGTCGACCTGGTGGCGCGTCCGGGCGAGACGACGGCGATCATCGGGTCGACGGGCAGCGGGAAGTCGACGCTGCTCGGGCTCGTGCCGCGATTGTTCGACGCGACGGGCGGCCAGGTGCTGGTGGACGGGGTCGACGTACGGACCCTCGATCCGGTGCTGATGGCGAGGACCGTGTCGCTGGTTCCGCAGAGGCCCTATCTGTTCTCCGGGACGGTCGCGACGAATCTGCGGTACGGGAAGCCGGACGCCACGGACGAGGAGCTGTGGCACGCCTTGGAGGTCGCGCAGGCCCGGGAGTTCGTGGAAGGGCTCGACGGCGGGCTGAACGCGCCGGTCTCGCAGGGCGGTACGAACGTCTCGGGCGGCCAGCGGCAGCGTCTCGCGATCGCGCGCACGCTGGTGCGCCGGCCGGAGATCTACCTGTTCGACGACTCGTTCTCCGCGCTGGACTACTCGACCGACGCGGCGCTGCGGGCCGCGCTGGGGCGGGAGACGGCCGACGCGACGGTGGTGATCGTCGCCCAGCGGGTGTCGACGATCCGCGACGCCGACCGGATCGTGGTCCTGGACGAGGGCCGGGTGGTCGGCACGGGACGCCATCACGAACTGATGGCAGGCAACGCGACGTACCGGGAGATCGTGCTCTCCCAGCTGACGGAGGCTGAGGCGGCATGAGCGGGCCCGGTGGACGCATGATGGCCGGCGGAGCGCCGGCCGAGCGGTCGATGGACTTCAAGGGCTCGGGGAAGCGGCTGCTGCGGCAGTTCGCTCCCGAGCGGGTCGCGCTGTGGTGGATGCTCGCGGCGTGCGTGCTGAGCGTCGCGCTCTCGGTGGTCGGCCCGATGATCCTGGGACGGGCGACCGACCTCGTCTTCGCGGGGGTCGTCGGCCGGCAGACGCAGGACGGCGGGAGCAAGGCGCAGGTCGTCGAGCGCCTGCGGGAGGAGGGCGACGGCGGACTCGCCGACATGCTCTCCGGGGTGGCGTTCACACCCGGCCGGGGCATCGACTTCGGGGCGGTCGGCGACGTACTGCTGATCGCGCTCGCGGTCTACGCGGGCGCCGGGCTGCTGATGCTGGTGTCGACGCGGCTGTCGATCCGGATCATCAACGGGACCGTGTTCCGGCTGCGCGAGGACGTGCAGGCGAAGCTGTCGCGGCTGCCGCTGAGGTACTTCGACCGGCAGAAGCGCGGCGAGGTGCTCAGCCGGGCGACGAACGACATCGACAACATCTCGCAGACCATGCAGCAGACGATGGGGCAGCTCATCAACTCCCTGCTGACCATCGTCGGCGTGCTGGTGATGATGTTCTGGATGTCACCACTGCTGGCGCTGGTCGCCCTGGTGACCGTACCGCTGTCGGTCGTGGTGGCGGCGAAGGTCGGCAAGCGGTCCCAGCCGCAGTTCGTGCGGCAGTGGAAGACGACGGGCAAGCTGAACGCGCACATCGAGGAGATGTACTCCGGTCACGCGCTGGTGAAGGTCTTCGGCCGGCAGGACGAGTCGGCGGCGGCGTTCCGGGAGCAGAACGACGCGCTGTACCAGGCCGGGTTCAGGGCCCAGTTCAACAGCGGGGTCATGCAGCCACTGATGTTCTTCGTGAGCAACCTCAATTACGTGCTGGTAGCCGTGGTCGGCGGGCTGCGGGTGGCTTCGGGCGCGCTGTCGATCGGTGACGTGCAGGCGTTCATCCAGTACTCGCGGCAGTTCTCCATGCCGCTGACGCAGGTCGCGTCGATGGCGAACCTCGTACAGTCGGGGGTCGCCTCGGCGGAGCGGATCTTCGAACTGCTGGACGCGCCGGAGCAGGAGCCGGACGTGGCGGGCCCGGAGCGGGCCGCACTTCCGTCACCCGGTTCGCCGGGGTCGCCGGGTTCGACCGAGCCGTCGGCGATGCGGGGGCGGGCGGTCCTGGAGAAGGTGTCCTTCCGGTACGAGCCGGACAAGCCGCTCATCGAGGATCTGTCGCTCACGGTCGAGCCGGGGCAGACGGTCGCGATCGTCGGGCCGACGGGCGCGGGCAAGACGACGCTGGTGAACCTGCTCATGCGGTTCTACGAAGTGACGGGCGGCCGGATCCTGCTGGACGGCGTCGACGCCGCGAAGGTGCCGCGGGAGGAGTTGCGTGCGGGCATCGGGATGGTCCTCCAGGACACCTGGCTGTTCGGCGGCACGATCGCCGACAACATCGCGTACGGGGCGCCGGCGTCGCGGGAGGTCACCCGCGAGGAGATCGAGGAGGCGGCCCGGGCCGCCCACGCGGACCGTTTCGTACGGACGCTGCCGGACGGGTACGACACGGTGATCGACGACGACGGGGCGGGGGTCAGCGCGGGCGAGAAGCAGCTGATCACGATCGCGCGGGCGTTCCTGTCGGATCCGGTGATCCTGGTCCTCGACGAGGCGACGAGCTCCGTCGACACCCGGACGGAGGTGCTGATCCAGAAGGCGATGGCACGGCTGGCGCACGGCCGTACGAGTTTCGTGATCGCGCACCGGCTGTCCACGATCCGGGACGCCGACGTGATCTTGGTGATGGAGAATGGGTCCATCGTTGAACAGGGGACGCATGAGGAGCTGTTGGCGGCACAGGGCGCTTACGCGCGCCTGTACGCCGCACAGTTCGCTCAGGCGGTGGCTGAAGTGGACTGATCGACCATGACGCAGAACACGGCGGGGAACGAACCGGCGGACGCCGGGACGGGCGAGGGGACGGCCGGAGCGAAGGGGCCCGTCTCGGGCACCGCTCTCGGGCTGTCGCTCGGGATGACGTTCGGGGTGGCCTTCGGGGCGCTGCTGCTCGACAACCTGGGCACCGGGATCGCGTGCGGCATGTGCGTCGGCGTGGGGATCGGAGCCACGATCGACGCCCGCAGGAAGGCCAAGAACGCCCGGGGCGCGGAGGCGGCCGACGCCTCCTGAGGGAGCCCGTACGCGGAAGGACGGCCGCCCGGTCCCTGGTGGACCCGGGCGGCCGTCGTCAGTCCAGGTAGCCGCGGAGCTGGTCCGCGAAGGCGTGGTCCCGCAGCTTGCTGAGGGTCTTGGACTCGATCTGGCGGATGCGTTCGCGCGTCACGCCGAAGAGACGGCCTATCTCCTCCAGGGTGCGGGGGCGGCCGTCGGCCAGGCCGTAGCGGAGCTGGACGACCTTGCGTTCGCGCTCGCCGAGCGTGGAGAGCACCGCCTCCAGATGCTCACGCAGGAGCAGGAAGGCCGCGGACTCCACGGGGGAGGCGGCGTCGCCGTCCTCGATGAGGTCGCCGAGCGCCACGTCGTCCTCCTCGCCCACGGGGGCGTGCAGCGACACCGGTTCCTGGGCCAGGCGCAGTACCTCGCCGACGCGCTCGGGGGTGAGTTCCAGGTGGGCGGCGACCTCCTCGGGGGTCGGTTCGTAACCCCGCTCCTGGAGCATCCTTCGCTGGACCCGCACGACGCGGTTGATCAGCTCGACGACGTGGACCGGAACGCGGATCGTGCGGGCCTGGTCGGCCAGGGCGCGCGACATGGCCTGGCGGATCCACCAGGTCGCGTACGTCGAGAACTTGTAGCCGCGGGCGTAATCGAACTTCTCCACGGCGCGGATGAGGCCGAGATTGCCCTCCTGGACGAGGTCGAGCATGGTCAGGCCGCGGCCGACGTACCGCTTGGCGACGGACACGACGAGCCGCAGATTCGCCTCGATCAGGCGGCGTTTGGCCATGCGGCCCATGACCACGAGCCGGTCCAGGTCGACGGCCAGCCGGGAGTCCGGGTCGGGGGTGCACCGGAGTTTCTCCTCGGCGAACAGACCGGCCTCGACCTTGCGGGCCAGGTCGACCTCCTCGGCGGCGGTGAGGAGGGGGATGCGGCCGATCTCGCGCAGGTACTGCCGGAAGAGGTCGGACGACGGGCCCGAGGCGTCCGCCCGCGTGTTGCGCCGGCGCTCGGACGCGTCGGGTGTCTCGGGGGCGTCGGGCGGGTCCTCGACGAGGACGTCGGGCTCGGCGAGCTCCGCCTCGGCCTCGGCCTCGACCGTCTCGTCGTCGGGCTCCGCCCCGGCCTCGGCCCGGGTGTCGGCTCCCGTTTGCGCTTCCGCTTCGGTTTCGGGACGGAGATCGCCCCGGTTCTGCGGAGGGACCTGCGCGACGACGCCGGTCAACGTCTGGGTCTGGGTCTGCACGGGGGCGACCTCCAGGGTGATCGCTGCCGGTTCGGGGGCGTGCGGCAGCGGGACGGGAGCGGCGAGCGGGCCGCCGTCCGTCCCGTTCACGTCGAGCGGATCCGCGGGGTGTGAGGCCCGCTCGGCGTGGGCCGGCCGCGCTCCGAGGACTCAGGCACCGCCACCCAGTGTGGGGTACGACACATCACCGCCACGAGGGGCGTGCGGTGACTTTTTGAGTCCGGTCCGTCACCGCCTGCTGACGCCCGCTTCGGCGGGCCGCCGCTCCCCGCTCGGCCGGAACGCGGGCGGGCGTCCGGCAGCGGGGGGCACGGACGGTCCTCGTTCCGAGCGCGGCGGGGCGCGGGTGGCCCTCGTTCAGAGTGCGGCCGCGCCGTTGCTCCGGAGGGACTGGGCGTACTGCTGGAGGACCCACAGCTCGTTCTGCACTGCGGCGAGCTGCTCCGGGTCGGCGTGCGGGCCGCCGAGGCGGGCCAGCGTGCCCTGGACGTCGAGGATGCGCCGGTCGACCGCCCGCAGCCTGACCCGGATCAGCTGCTCGCCGGCGTAGATCTCGTCGACGGTCTTGCGCATGATCGGCTCGACGGCGAGCTCGGTGACCAGCGCGCGCACCGTGTCGTTGGGCGCGGCCTCGCGGACCTGGGCGAGGTAGTCGGACGCGTTCAGCGCGCCCTGCTCCGCGCCGCCCGCCTCCTCGATGACCTGGCGCACGGCGGCGTACGGCGGGGCGGTGAACTCGTCGGCCCCGTACGCGTCGAACGCCGGGGAGACCAGCTCGGGGCGCTGGAGGGCGAGCTTCAGCAGCTCGCGCTCGGTGCGGTGCGCGGGACTGCGGAGGTTCAGCGCGGGGCCGCTCTGGGCGGCGGGGGCCGCGTCGTACGAGGGGGTGGGGCGGCGGTCCTGCGGGGCGGCGGGGCCGCGGCCGCCCCGGTCGCGCGCCCAGCGGGCGAGCTGGGCGACGCGCTTGACCACGAACTGGGTGTCGAGGATGCCGAGGATGCCCGCGAGCTGGACCGCGGACTCGTGCTGGATCGCGATGTTCTTGATGTTGGCGACGATCGGGGCGGCCTCGTCGAGCGCGGCGGCCCGGCCGGCCGGGGTCTCCAGGTTGTGCCGGGAGACGACATGGCGGATCGCGAACTCGAAGAGCGGCGTGCGGGTCTCGACGAGGGACGCCACCGCCGCGTCGCCCTTGGCCAGCCGCAGGTCGCAGGGGTCCATGCCGCCGGGCGTGATGGCGATGGACGTCTCGGCGGCGAACTTCTGGTCGTCCTCGAAGGCGCGCAGCGCCGCCTTCTGGCCGGCCGCGTCGCCGTCGAAGGTGAAGACGACCTCGGCGGAGGCGTTGTCCATGAGGAGGCGGCGGAGGATCTTGATGTGGTCGCCGCCGAAGGACGTGCCACAGGTGGCGATCGCGGTGGTGACGCCGGCCAGGTGGCAGGCCATGACGTCGGTGTACCCCTCGACGACCACCGCCCTGCAGGTCCGGGCGATCTCCTTCTTGGCCAGGTCGATGCCGTACAGGACCTGCGACTTCTTGTAGATCGCCGTCTCGGGGGTGTTCAGGTACTTCGGGCCGTTGTCGTCCTCGCGCAGCTTGCGCGCACCGAAGCCGACGACCTCGCCGGTGATGTCGCGGATCGGCCACATCAGGCGGCCGCGGAAGCGGTCGATGGGGCCGCGGCGGCCCTCCTGGGAGAGGCCGGAGAGGGTCAGCTCCTTGTCGGAGAAGCCCTTGCCGCGCAGGTAGCGGGTGAGGTGGTCCCAGCCGGCGGGGCTGTAACCGACGCCGAAGTGCTCGGCGGCGCTCCGGTCGAAGCCGCGCTCGGCGAGGAACGCGCGGCCGATCTCGGCCTCGGCGGAGTCGAGCTGCTCGACGTAGAACTGCGCGGCGGCCTTGTGCGCCTCGACCAGGCGGACGCGCTCGCCGCGCTGGTGCGTGGGGTTGTAGCCGCCCTCCTCGTACCGCAGGGTGATGCCCGCCAGGGCGGCGAGGCGCTCGACCGTCTCGGAGAAGGAGAGGTGGTCGATCTTCATCACGAAGGCGATCGTGTCGCCGCCCTCCTGGCAGCCGAAGCAGTGGAAGAGCCCCTTGCTCGGGCTGACCTGGAAGGACGGGGACTTCTCGTCGTGGAAGGGGCACAGGCCCTTCAGATTGCCGCCGCCGGCGCTGCGGAGCTGGAGGTACTCGGAAACGACGGCGTCGATCGGGACCGCGTCCCGGACCGCCTTCACGTCGTCATCGTTGATCCTGCCTGCCACGCGTGAAGTGTACGGCGGTGCTCGGACAGTCCTGCCGGTACGCCTCGGCCGTCCGGCCGGGACACGGTCCCGTCGCGGTCAGGCCGTCAGGGAGTCCAGGGGCACGGACGGGTCGGCGAGGGCGTTGGGGTCGACCGGGACGCCGGTGCGGATCAGCTCCTGGATCGGCTTGGTGACGTCCCACACATTGACGTTCATGCCGGCCAGGACCCGCCCGTCCTTCAGCCAGAAGGCGACGAACTCGCGGCGTCCCACGTCGCCGCGGGCGATGACCTGGTCGTACGTGCCGGGAGGCGCCCAGCCGGAGTACTCGAGCCCGAGGTCGTACTGGTCGGAGAAGAAGTACGGGACGCGGTCGTACGACACGTCCTGGCCGAGCATGGCGCGGGCGGCGGCCGGGCCGCCGTTCAGGGCGTTGGCCCAGTGCTCGACGCGCAGGGGGGTGCCGAGCAGCGGGTGGTACGCCGACGCGACGTCGCCCGCCGCGTAGACGTCGGGGTCCGAGGTGCGCAGCGAGGCGTCCACGGCGATGCCGCCGGCACCGTCGGCGAGGGCCAGGCCCGCGGCCTCGGCGAGGGCGGTGCGGGGGGCGGCTCCGATCGCGGCGAGCACGCCGTGGGCGGGGTGCTCCTCGCCGTCGTCGGTGCGGGCGGCGAGGACCATGCCGTCCTGGCCGGTGATCTCGGTGAGCCGCGCGCCGAAGTGGAACCGGACGCCGTGCTCCCGGTGCAGGTCGGTGAACAGCTGCCCCAACTCGGGTCCGACGACCTGGTGCAGGGGCGTCGGCGCGGGCTCGACGACGGTCACCTCGGCGCCGTAACCGCGCGCCGCGGCGGCGACTTCCAGTCCGATCCAGCCCGCGCCGGCGATGACGAGGTGCCCGTTGTCGCGGCCGAGCGAGGCCAGGACGCCGCGCAGCCGCTCGGAGTGGGCCAGGCGGCGCAGGTGGTGGACGCCGACGAGGCCGGTGCCCGGGATGTCGAGGCGGCGCGGCTCCGCTCCGGTGGCGAGCAGCAGCTTGTCGTAGCGCACGGCGGTGCCGTCGCCGAGCCTGACCGTCTTCGTGGCGCGGTCCACGTGCACGACGGGCTGACCGAGGTGGAGTTCGATGTCGGCCTGCGCGTACCAGGCCGGTTCGTGGACGAAGACGCCGTCGCGCTCCTCCTTGCCGGTCAAAAACCCCTTGGACAGGGGCGGGCGTTCGTAGGGGTGCTCCCGTTCGTCCCCGATGAGGATCACCCGGCCGGTGAACCCCTCGCCGCGGAGCGTCTCGGCGGCCTTCGCCCCCGCCAGTCCCCCACCGACGATGACGAACGTCAGATCTGCGTCGACCACTTGGTGCCTCCTCTGTGCCTGCCCTCACGCTACGCCGCCGTCTTCGAGCCTCCCGCACGGAGCGTGATGGGGGAAGAGGGGGGTGTGCCGCTGGCGTGTCGCGGGGGTGGCCCGCAGGTGGCCGGCGCGGGCGGGCGACGCGGGCGGGCGGGCGGGCGGGGGCAAGCTGGAGGTGGCCGCGGACGTCTCCCCCGTTGACAGCCCGCGGCCACCTCGCGACAAGCGTCACGCCGATGTGGACACTCCGGGGGGCTTTCGTGCACAACGCAAAGGGAGCCCACCGTTCCGGTGGGTGATGCGTACGCTCGCGGGTACGTACGCACCGGAGTCGCACCGGCGGACAGGTCGCGGGGCACGACGCGGCGTGGGGGGCGCATGTTACGCATCCACTTCACCACCGAGGATCTGAACCGGCTGCGGGTGGCCGCACGGCCCGACCCGCTGTGGGAGATCGTGAACAGCCTGCACCTGCTGCAGAACCGGCAGGGCGCGCTGGTGTTCGACCCCTGGCGGCGTGAGGTCCGCGCGGCGATCGCCCGCGCGGGGCTCTCCCGGACGGTGGCCTCGCTGCACCGGCTGTACCCGTGCGCGGCGTACCTCCCCGACTTCCTGACGCCCGGCCGGGGCATCCCGGATCTGGAGACCGGCCTCGACCACGTGCTGTCCACGCCCGCGGCCAGGATGGGCTCGGAACTCGGGCGGCTCTTCGCCGGCGGTCCCGTGCCCCCGGTCGCCCGGCGGCTCGCCGAGGGGGACGTGGAGACGCTGGAGCGGCTGGCCGATTCGCTGCGGCGTTACTACGCGGTGGCGGTCGAGCCGTACCGGGACGTGATCACGGCGGCGGTGGACGCCGACCGTCCCCAGCGGGCGGAGGCCGCGCTGTCGCACGGTCCCGAGGGTCTGCTGGCCAGTTACGACGACTTCGCCTGGCGCGACGACGGGGTGCTGGAGACCGGCTACCCGGTCGACAAGCAACTGGAGCTGGGCGGAAGGTCGTTGACGATGATCCCCTCGTTCTTCTGCATCCGGCACCCCGTCGCGCTGGCCGACGAGGAGCTGCCTCCCGTCCTGGTCCACCCCGTGACGCCGGATCCCGGCTGGCTGGCCCTCGCCCGGGGGCACGGCTCCGAGGAGCCCGGCGCCCGGGCGGCCGGGCTTCCGGTGGCGCAGCTCATCGGGCACACCAGGGCGGCCGTCCTGGACGTGCTGGGGCGGCCGATGACCACCACGCAGCTCGGCGGCGTGCTGCGGCTGACGCTGTCCACCGCGAGCCGGCACGCGACGGTGCTGCGGGAGGCGGGTCTGGTCGCCTCGGAGCGGCGCGGCAGCCGCGTCGTGCACCGGCGGACCGCGCTGGGCGACGCCCTCATGAACGGGGGCCCCTCGCGGCCGTGAGCCGGGCGTGCAGGGACCGGGCGGCGGCGTCGGTGAAGCACGCGATCTGGTCGACGATCACGCGCTTGCGGGCCCGGTCGTCGGCCGCCTGCGCGAAGAGCGCGCGGAACTGGGGGTCCAGGCCGTCGGGCGCGCGGGCCGTGAGCGCCTCGGCGAGCTCGGCGATGACGACGCGCTGGTCGGCGCGGAGCCGTTCCTGCTCGTCGCGCTGTATGACGTAGCGGTCGGCGACGGCCTTGAGGACGGCGCACTCGTGGCGGACCTCGCGCGGGACGACCAGCTCCGCGGCGTACCGGGTGAGCCTGCCCGTGCCGTACGCCTGGCGGGTCGCGCCCTCGGCGGACAGGCAGAAGCGGCCGATGAGCTGGCTGGTCGCGTCCTTCAGCCGGGCCTGGGCGACGGCCGACCCGTCGTAGCCGTGCGGCCACCACTCCTCGTCGAGGAGGCGGTCGAGGGCCGCCGCCAGCTCGTCCGGGCTGGTGTCGTGCGGTACGTACCTGCCGATCGCCACCGCGAAGATCTCCTGCCGTTCGGGCTCGGCGAGCAGGCAGTTGGGGTCGAGGTGGCCGGCGTGCAGACCGTCCTCGAAGTCGTGCACCGAGTACGCCACGTCGTCGGACCAGTCCATGACCTGGGCCTCGAAGCACTGCCGGTGGGCGGGCGCGCCCCGGCGGACCCAGTCGAAGACGGGCCGGTCGTCGTCGTAGACGCCGAACTTCACCGAGCCGGGGTCCACGGGGTGGCCGCCGCGCGGCCAGGGGTACTTCGTGGCGGCGTCGAGGGCGGCGCGGGTGAGGTTGAGGCCGACGCTGACCATCTCGCCGCCGGGCTCCGCGCGTACGAACCGCTTCGGTTCGAGGCGGGTGAGCAGGCGCAGCGACTGGGCGTTGCCCTCGAAGCCGCCGCAGTCCTTGGCGAAGTCGTTGAGCGCCTGCTCGCCGTTGTGGCCGAAGGGCGGGTGGCCCATGTCGTGGGAGAGGCAGGCCGCTTCGACGAGGTCGGGGTCGCAGCCGAGCGCCGCCCCCAGTTCCCGGCCGACCTGCGCGCATTCGAGGGAGTGCGTGAGGCGGGTGCGCGGGCTGGCGTCCCAGACCTGGCTGCTGGAGCCGGGGGTGACCACCTGGGTCTTGCCCGCGAGGCGGCGCAGCGAGGCGGAGTGCAGCACGCGGGCGCGGTCGCGCTGGAAGGCGGTCCGCCCGGGCCGTTTGTCGGGCTCGGCGGCCCAGCGCTCGGTGGCGGCCCCGTCGTAATGGGCGGCGTCGAGTGCGGCGTGGGACGGGGTCTCGGCGTGTCGGTCGTCGGTGTGGGGGGTTTCGTGCGCTGTGCCTTCCATGCACCGACAGTAGACGCAGGCGGTGACAGCCGGGGCTCAGGCGGACGCCAGTTGACGCGGGGGCGTCGGGGAGGGGGCGGCGAGCGCCTGGTCGTAACGGTGCAGGACGAGCCGGGCCAGGGCCGGGTGGGCCCCGAGCGGCGCGGACGCGATCCAGGGCGCGGCGGCGGCGCACTGCGCGGCGAAGCGGCCGGGCGCGGCGAAGTACGAGGCGACGGCCGTCCGGTGGCGGCCGCGTGCGGCGAGGGCGCGCAGGGCCTCGGGGACGGTGGGTGCGGCGGCGGACGCGTAGGCGGGGACGACCGGGACGCCGCCGAGGCGTTCGCTGAGCAGGGTCGCGGTGCGGCGGGTGTCGACGGCCGACTGCGGGTCGCGGGAGCCGGCGGCGGCGAGGACCACGCCGCTTCCCCGGTGCGCCGAGTCGCCGGGCCGCCAGCCGGCCTCGGTGAGGCGGTCGTACAGCGCCTCGACGAGCAGGGGGTGCGGGCCGAGCGGGGCGGCGACGCGGGTGCGCAGGTGGGGGGCGGTGGCGGCGGCCTCGGGCAGGTCGTGCTTGACGTGGTAGCCGCGGCCGAGCAGCAGCGGTACGAGCACGGCCTCGCCCGGGTCCAGGTCCGCGAGGGCGCCGGTGAGCAGCGGCTCGTTGAGTTCGATGTGCCCGAGCCGTACGTCGAGACCCGGCCGCAGCTCCCGTACGCGCTCCAGCAGCGCGGTGACGGTGCGCAGGGCCTCGGGGTCGCGGCTGCCGTGGGCGACGGCGACGAGGGTGGGCGGGGCGGGCCGGGAGGGGGCCCGGGGCGGGTGGGGGCGCGGGGTCATCGGACGGCGGGTTCCGTTCAGGGAGACATGGCTCAGCTGCACGCCGAGCTGGGCGGTGACGCGGGTGAGCAGGTGCGCCGTACTGTCGAGCTCAGGTGACGTGTGGGGGGCTGCCGACTCGGTCATGGACCGATACTGCCGGGCGCACGTTGCCGCCTCGTTGCGCGGCGGTGACGGGTGTTTTCCGCGGCCTCACGGGACGGCGGGCCGCGTTGTCAGGCGCCCCGGCCCGGGCCCGGGTCCGTTCCGGCCGTGCGGGCGGGCCCGGTCCGTACGGCCGGGCGGGGTACCTGCCCGCGCGGGTTCCCGGCCGTCGCGTCGCGGGCCGGCTCCCCGGCGCGGCACGGGGCCGCCGCACGCTTCCGGCGGCCGCGGCGGGTGAGGCCTCACTCCTCCGGCGACCGGGCACGCCCCCCGCCGTCACACTCCGAAGAGTTCCCGGCACGGTTCCAGGCCGGAGACCTCCACTGGCACGGTCCGGTGCGCCTCCCAGTCCTCCCGGGTCAGCCGCAGGCGCAGGACCGTCCTGGCCTCGCCCCGCACCGACTCCACCAGCAGGCCGTCCGGCCGGTGGCCGAGCTTCTCCGACACCCGCAGCGAGGCGGCGTTGTCCGTCATCGCCCCGGACGTGACGTGCCGTGCGCCGAGGCCCTCGAAGGCCAGGTGCAGCACGGCCGCCCGCATCTCCGTGCCGATGCCGCGCCCCTGGTGCGCCAGGCCCAGCCACGAGCCGGTCTCGCCCTCCCGGGTCACCGCGAAGTCGTCCGTCATCAGGTCCTGGCGGCCGACGGTCCGGCCTTCGCACCGTACGGCGAGGCTGAGCGTCCACTTCTCCGGCCGCCACTGCGCGACGGTGCCCAGGACGTGCTGGAACGTCGCCCGCGCGCGGTCCTGCGGCGATCCGTCCGTCCACGGCACCGAGAACGGCATGACCGACCCGTCGTGCACGCCGTCGGCCGCGACGCCGGCCAGCTCGTCGAGGACGTCACCGTCGGGAACTGTCAGTTCCAGGCGCGGGGTTGTGATCCTCAGACCGTACAGGGGCCAGAATTGTCTCGACATGACCAGAGCATTCCAGTCGGGGGCGGGCAGACGCATGCGATTTTCTCGGGGCGGCGCGTGGGGCCGGGCAGGGGCCGGAGCGTGGGACACGGCACGGCGGTGGGCGGGCGGACGGGCGGCGCGCCCGCGCCTCATACCCCGCACCCGGCAAGGCCGAAGGCGTACCGTCCAGGCGCTCATGCTCGTCGCCGTACTGGCGCTCGCGCCCGCGACCTGGCTGCACGCCGTGGCCGACAGCCGGGTCAGGACGACGGCCGACGCCCCGGCCCGCGACGTGGTCGTCGTCTTCGGGGCGGGCCTGTGGCGGGGCGGCCCGTCGCCGTACCTGGCGAACCGCCTCGACACGGCGGCCGAGCTGTACCGGACGGGCAGGGCCAAGGTGGTTCTGGTCACCGGGGACAACAGCCGCACGGAGTACGACGAGCCGGACGCCATGCGTGCCTACCTGGTCGAGCAGGGCGTGCCCGACCGGCGCATCGTCAGCGATTTCGCGGGGTTCGACACCTGGGACTCGTGCGTGCGCGCCAAGAAGATCTTCGGGGTGGACCGGGCGGTGCTGGTGAGCCAGGGATTCCACATCCGCCGGGCGATCGGACTGTGCCGGGCGGCCGGCGTCGACGCGTACGGCGTCGGGGTCGACGCCCGGCGCGACGCGACCTGGTACTACGGCGGCGTACGGGAGATCCTCGCGGCCGGCAAGGCGGCGCTCGACGCCGCGACCGAACCCGATCCGCACTTTCTGGGGCGTCAGGAGACAGGTGTGACCGAAGCGCTGGCCGAGGCGTCGGGGCGCTGACAGACCGACGGCCATGGATATGCCGAATAGGCACAACTTCGTGGGAGGGGTTGGTCGCCGTGTCCGCCGCCGCCGTTGATCCGAGGACTCCGGACAGTGGGAGAAATCTGAACAATCTGAGCGACAAGGTCGTCCTCGTCACCGGTGGGGCGCGCGGCCTCGGGGCGGCCGTCGCACGGGCCGTCGTCGACGGTGGCGGCAGGGCCGTCGTCACCGACGCGCTGGAGGAGGAGGGCGCCGCGACGGCCGCGCGGCTCGGGGACGCGGCGCGGTTCGTGCGGCACGACGTGACCAGCGAGAGCGACTGGCAGGCCCCACGGGCCGGGTCGGCGCACCGGAGGAGATCGCGTCCGCCGTGGCGTTCCCGCTGTCGGACGCGGCGGCGTACGTGACGGGCGCGGAGCTGGCGGTGGACGGCGGCTGGACGGCCGGGCCGACCGTCCGGCAGCTCACGGGGCAGTAGGGGGACGGAGGGTGCGGCGGGGCGGGGCGGGGCGGATGAGCGTCCCGCCCGCTGCGGGACGCCGGCAGCCGTACCTCACCGGGCGCGCGGCCCGGGGCTGAGACCGGTGTACCGGGGGCGTAACACCGGGCGCCCGTCCCCGTAACACCGCCGTCGCATGCTGACGGCATGCCCCGCACCTCCCCGGCCCCGCCGTCGACCCCCACCCACTGCCCGTACTGCGCGCTCCAGTGCGGCATGAATCTGCGTGCCGCCGCGGGCGACGACGTGGTCGAGGTCGTCGAGCGTACGGACTTCCCGGTCAACCGGGGCGCGCTGTGCGGCAAGGGCCGTACGGCGCCCGCCGTGCTCTCCTCCCGGGTGCGCCTGACCGAGCCACTGGTCCGCCGCCCCGCCACCGGCAGGCTGGAACCGGCCACCTGGGAGGAGGCCCTCGGGAAGATCGCCGAGGGGCTCGGCCGTACGCAACGGGCGTACGGCCCCGACGCCGTCGGCGTCTTCGGGGGCGGCGGGCTCACCAACGAGAAGGCGTACGCCCTCGGCAAGTTCGCCCGTGTCGTGCTGTCCACCTCGCAGATCGACTACAACGGCCGGTTCTGCATGTCGTCCGCCGCCGCGGCGCACCAGAGGGCCTTCGGCCTCGACCGCGGCCTGCCCTTCCCGCTGGAGGACATCCCGCGCACCGGCTGCGTGATCCTCGTCGGCTCGAACCTCGCGGAGACGATGCCGCCCGCGCTGCGCTATCTCACCGAGCTGAAGGAGAACGGCGGCAAACTCATCGTCGTCGACCCGCGCCGCACCCGCACCGCCGAGCAGGCCGACCTGCACCTCGCCCCGCGCCCCGGCACCGACCTGGCGCTCGCGCTGGGGCTGCTGCACCTCGTCGTGGCCGGAGGCCGTACCGACGAGGACTTCATCCGGGAGCGCACGACCGGCTGGGACGAGGCGCGGGCGGCGGCCATGGCGCACTGGCCCGAGCTCGTCGAGCGCCTCACGGGCGTCCCGGTCCCCCAACTGCGCGACGCGGTACGGATGTTCTGCGACGCCGGGACCGGCATGGTCCTGACCGCGCGCGGCCCCGAGCAGCAGTCCAAGGGCACCGACACGGTCGGCGCCTGGATCAACCTCTGCCTCGCCACCGGCAAGGCCGGCAGGCCCCTGTCCGGTTACGGCTGCCTCACCGGCCAGGGCAACGGGCAGGGCGGCCGCGAGCACGGCCAGAAGGCCGACCAGCTGCCCGGCTACCGCAAGCTCACCGACCCGGCCGCGCGCGAGCACGTCGCCGGGGTCTGGGGCGTCGACCCGGACAGCCTCCCCGGCCCGGGCCGCAGCGCGTACGAACTGCTCGACGCGCTCGGCGGCGACATCAAGTCGCTCCTGCTGATGGGCTCCAACCCGGTCGTCTCCGCGCCGCGCGCCGGCCACGTCGAGGAGCGCCTGCGCTCGCTGGACTTCCTCGCCGTCGCGGACGTCGTCCTGTCGGAGACGGCGGCGCTGGCGGACGTCGTCCTGCCGGTCACCCAGTGGGCCGAGGAGACGGGTACGACGACGAACCTGGAGGGGCGCGTGCTGCTGCGGCGCAAGGCCGTCGGCCCGCCCCCCGGCGTCCGCACGGACCTGGAGGTGCTGCACGCCCTCGCGGCGCTGCTCGGCCACGAGAAGGGCTTCCCCGTCGACCCCGAGGAGGTCTTCGACGAGCTGCGCCGCGCCTCGGCGGGCGGTCCCGCCGACTACTCGGGCATCTCGTACCGCCGGATCGCCGAGGAGGACGGCGTCTTCTGGCCGTGCCCGGACACGGCGGCGGACGCGCCCCGGCCGGCGGCGCCCCATCCCGGTACGCCCCGGCTCTTCCTCGACCGCTTCGCCACGGAGGACGGGCGCGCCCGTTTCGTCCCCGTCGTGCACCGTCCGGCGGCGGAGGAGACGGACGCCGAGTACCCGGTGCTGCTCACCACCGGCCGGGTCGTCGCGCAGTACCAGTCCGGCGCCCAGACCCGCCGCGTCGACGAGCTCAACGCCGCCGCACCCGGGCCGTTCGTCGAGCTGCATCCCCGGCTCGCGCAGCGCCTCGGCGTGGCCGAGGGCGACCGGCTGACGGTGGTGTCCCGGCGCGGGCGGGCGGTCGCTCCGGCCCGGATCACCGAGGCGATCCGCTCGGACACGGTCTTCATGCCGTTCCACTGGCCGGGCGAGGGGCGTACCAACACGCTGACGAACCCCGCGCTGGACCCGACGTCGCGCATGCCGGAGTTCAAGGTGTGCGCGGTACGGATCGAACGCGCGGGAGACTGAGCCCTCAGGGCGCGGCGGTCTCCTCGCCCACCCACCGCAGGTAGTCGGCGCTGCCGCGCACCAGGGCCGTGGCGATGATCTCGGGCGTCTCGTAGTCGTGCGCGGCCCGGAGATGCGCCTCCAGCTCCTCGTACCGTGCGCCCGCCGTCTTGAACACCACCTGCCACTCCTCGGCGGTCTCCGTCCGCCCCTTCCACCGGTAGACGGACGTCACCGGGCCGCCGACCTGCGCACAGGCCGCCAGCCGCGCCTCGACGGCTCCCCGCGCCAGCGCCAGCGCCTTGTCGCGGGTGTCGGTCGTGGTCTGTACGGTCAGCCATTCGGCCATGGCGTTCTCCCTCGGGTTCGCGGCCCGCCCATGGTCTCAAGCCGGTGAAGGCGCGGGCGGCGGCGCGGTGTCGGTCCGGACGGTGACGCGTGCGGTCGCGGCCGGACGGCAGGGGCGCCGCCGCGCCGTCAGGCGGCGTACGGGCGGGCGGACCTCGCGTCCCGCAGGGCGTGCGCCCACCAGGTGAGCTGGGCCAGCAGGGCCTTGGCGGCGGTGTCGGGCCCGGACGGGTCCTTGTGGCGGCCGTCCACGTCGAAGTGGGACCAGGCTCCGTGGAAGCTGACGGTCTCGCGGACGGTGGTGGCGTGCATCTCGGCGAAGACCTGGCGCAGTTGCTCGACGGCCCGCAGACCGCCGGACATTCCACCGTAGGAGACGAAGCCGACGGGCTTGGCGTGCCACTCGTCCTGGTGCCAGTCGATGAGGTTCTTGAGGGCGGCGGGGAAGGAGTGGTTGTACTCGGGGGTGACGACGACGAACGCGTCGGCGGCGGCGAGCCTCGGCGAGGTCCCTGCGAGGACCGCCTTGACCTCGTCGGACGGGTTGGAGGACAGGGCGGTCGGCAGGTCGACCCGGGCCAGGTCGATCACGTCGACGTCGAGGTCGTCGTGCCCGGCCGCGCGGGAGAGGAACCAGTCGGTGATGACGGGGGCGAAGCGGCCCTCGCGGTTGCTGGCGACGACGACGGCGACGCGCAGGGGGGCGGCGGCGGATGTGTCCGCGGGGCTGCCGACCCGGTCGGATTCGTGCGTGGTGAGGTCCATGCGGGAAAGGCTCGTACCTCGACCAAGGTTGAGGTCAAGCTGCTCCCGGCGGGTGTTCTCCCGCTCCGTGACGGGGCGCGGGACGGCCGACGCCCGCCGCACGCTCCCCTTTACGGTGGTGGCATGACCAGCCCTCCCTCTGTCGCCGCCCCGTACGTCGAGATCGACGGCCGCCGGGCCGCCACGGCGGACGACCTCCTCGTCCCCGCCCTGTACGGCGGTTACGCCCACTTCACCGCGATGCAGGTGCGCGACGGCGGGGTGCGGGGGCTGGCGCTGCACCTCGCGCGGCTCGACGCCGCCACCCGCGAGGTGTTCGGCGCCGGACTGGACGGGGAGCTGGTACGCGAGCGGGTGCGGTCCGCGCTCGACGGAGCCGGGACGCGCGACGCCGCCGTGCGCGTGTACGTGTTCCGGGCGCCCGGCGCGGAGGCCGCCACCCTGATGGTCACCGTCCGCCCGCCCGCCGCCATGCCGCCGACGCCGCAGGCCCTCATGTCCGTCCCGTACGCGCGCCCCTTCCCGCACCTCAAGCACCTGGGCGGCTTCGCCCAGACCCACTACGGCCGGCTCGCCCGGGAGGCGGGCTTCGACGACGCGCTGCTGACCGCCCACGGCGGGGTGGTCACGGAGGGAGCGGTCACCAACATCGCTTTCTACGACGGAACTTCGGTCGTCTGGCCCGACGCGCCCTCGTTGCACGGCGTCACCATGGCCCTGCTGGAGACCGGCCTGCCGCAGGCCGGTCTGCCGTCGGTGCGGGGCCCGGTGTCGCTGGACGGTCTCGGCGCGTACCGGGCGGCGTTCGTGACGAACTCGCAGGGCATGGCCCCGGTGCGGCGGATCGACGCGGTGGAGTTCGCGGTCGACGAGGAACTGATGAGGACGGTCGCGTCCGTGTACCGGGCGACACCCTGGGAGCGCGTCTGAGGAACGCCTTCGGTACGCACCGGACAACGTCTCCGACGCGTACCGGGGAACGCGCCGTACAGCCACCCCCGAGATGCACCGGGGAACGCGTGTCCGGTGTCCCCGGGTGCCGGCCGTCACCCGTTCGGGGCGCAGGGCGGGGTGGGCCGTGGGGTGCGCCGCCGCCCGGTCGCTGACCTGGGTGAACGCCGCGCCGGTGGGGCGCGTCGCGCCGGTGGGACGGGCGATCTGACCCGGCCTCAGCAGGCGCGCGGCGCGGACCGCCACTTATCTCGGAGGGAGTGCCGTACCGACGCTTCCGGGAGGAATCACCATGCGCCCTGCACTTCTGCTGGCCGGTACCGCGCTGGCGGCCGCCGCGGCGGGCCTCGGCGCGGTACCGGCGTACGCCGAGAACGACACTCCGCAGCACACGCTGGAGGTGCACCCCGCCACGGCGGGCCCCGGCGAGACCGTCACGGTGAACACCACCGCCTGCGGTTTCGACAGCGGCGGTACGGGCGACGCCAACGCCGTCGGGGCCGGCGACTTCGCCCTGCGGCCCGCGACCCACAAGGAGTCCGTCACGGGGCAGTTCCGACTTCCCCCGGACGCCCCGGAGGGCACCCACGACATCGCGGTGGCCTGCGACAACGGCAACACCGCCGAGGGCCGGCTGACCGTGACCGCCGGTCCGGCGCCCGAGCCCACGCACCACGATCCGGGGCAGCACGATCCGCGCCGCCACGACCAGGGCGGTCACCAGGACGGCGGTCACGAAAAGGGCGGACAGGACCCCGCCCACCGGCCCACGCACCCCACCGGCCACGTCAGGACCGGCCTCGGCGGGGCGGCGGACGCCGACACCACCCAGATCGCGGCGGGTGCGGCCGTACTGGCCGTCACCGCCGCCGTCGGCGGTACGTGGCTCCTGCGCCGCCGGGCGAGCGGCGCGCGGGACCGCTGACGGGCCGGCTCCGCCGCCCGCGTCCGTACCGCCGCGGTTCCCCGTGCCTCCGCCTGGTCCCCGAGCCGGGCGGGGGCACGCGGGGCGTGGCACGGCTGGACTGGAGGTGATCACCGATGACGGACCGGCGTACGAAGGGCGGCCTCGTCGCCATCGGCGTCTGCACCGGCCTCTGGCTGATCCAGAACGGTCTCGCGGGGCAGGACCCGCCCCGGCCGTCGTCCGCCGAGGCGTTCGCCGCCGGATCCCGGCACGTCCCCCGCAGCGCTGTCCCGCCGGCCGAACCCCTGCGCCCCTCCGACCCCGTGCGGATCCGCATACCCGCCGTGCGGGTGGACGCGCCCGTCATGCGTCTCGGACTCGCGCCCGACGGCAGTCTGGACGTACCGCCCGCCGGGGACCGCAACCTGGCCGGCTGGTTCGAGAACGGCACTCCGCCCGGCGCCAGGGGCACGTCGGTCGTCGCCGGGCACGTCGACAACGCACGGGGACCGGCCGTCTTCTACCACCTCGGCGCCCTGCGGAAGGGGCACACGGTCGAGGTGGTGCGCAAGGACGGGCGTACCGCCGTCTTCACGATCGACGCCGTCGAGGTGTACGACAGCGAGGACTTCCCGGAGGAGCGGGTGTACGCCGATTCGGGGCAGGCGGAGCTGCGGGTGATCACCTGCGGCGGCACGTTCTCCGAGAAGACCGGCTACCGGGGGAACGTGGTGGCGTACGCGCACCTGACCGCCGTGCGGTAGGCGTCGGGCAGCGTTACGTCCACTGGTCGAAGGCCAGCTTCGCGACCAGCGAGAGGACCACCACCAGCAGCACCCCGCGCACGAACTCGCTGCCCTTCCTGAGCGCGGTCCGCGCGCCCGCCGTCGCGCCGGCGAGGTTGAAGACCGCCATCAGGGCGGCGAGCTGCCACAGGACGGTTCCCTGATAGGCGAACATCGCGAGCGCGCCGGCGTTGGTGCAGACATTGACGATCTTGGCGTTGGCCGAGGCGGTCACCAGGTCGAGGTGGAGCACGGCGGTCAGCGCCAGGACGAGGAACGTGCCCGTGCCGGGGCCGAACAGGCCGTCGTAGAAGCCGATGCCGCCGCCGACGAGGACGATCGCGGTGACGGTACGGGCCCGGGTGACCGGCTTCCCGGCGTCGTCGGCGGTGCGGCCGAAGGAGGGCCGCAGGAGCACGAAGGCCGCGACGGCGAGCAGCACCACCATGATCACGGGGCGCAGTACGTCGCTGCTGATCCCGGCCGCGAAGAACGCGCCGGCCATGGAGCCCGCGAGGGCGGTGAGCCCTGTCCGTACCGCCGTCCCGACCTCCACCGGCGCCTTGCGCAGGTAGGTCACCGCGGCGCCGGACGTGCCGACGATGGCCACGGCCTTGTTGGTGCCGAGGATGTGCGCGGCGGGCACCTGGGGCAGGCCGAGCAGCAGGGCGGGCAGGAGCAGCAGCCCGCCGCCTCCCACCACCGCGTCGATCCAGCCGGCCGCCGCGGCGGCGAGGCACAGGACGACGAGCGTGGTCAGCGATATGTCGGGCATGATCGCGACCCTAGGGAGGGCGGGCGCACGGCGTCCATCCATCGCCGCAACCTTGAGCGACATCTGAGGTTCGGCGGCGGGCCGCCCCGGGCCGGTGCCCCCGGCGGCTCCCCCTGGAAGCGGGCCCGGTCCTCCGGCGGCTTCCCGGGAAGCGAGCCCGGTGTTCCGACGGCTTCCGGCTGCGCACGGGCCCTCGGGCCCGGCACCCTCGCCGGCCGGCCACCCCTCTTCCACCCCTCACAGTGCCGTGCGCGTGGCGCTGAGCGCAGTGTTCCCCGCGGGAAACAGACGGGATGCGGCCGGGTAACACCGCCCCCGCAGGCTGCTGGCATGAGCAAGGACATCGTGGTGATCGGCGGCGGGACGGCGGGTGCCCGGCTGGCCCGGCAGCTGACCCGCCGGACCGCCCCGGCCGCGGCGCCGACGGCGCCCACGGTCACCGTCATCGGCGAGGAGGAGCACGCCCCGTACAACAGGGTCCTGCTCGCCGAGGTACTCGCCGGCCGCTACGGGCCCGAGGTCATCGCCCAGCCGGCGACGCCGGTGCGGCGCGGGGTGCGGGTCGTCCGCATCGACCGTGCCGAGCGGGTGGTGCTGTGCGACGACGGCAGCGCCGTCCCGTACGGCACCCTCGTCCTCGCGACCGGCTCCAACCCCGTCCTGCCGCCCCTGCGCGGCCTCGGCGCCGACCTCCCCGACGGCGTCCACCCCTTCCGCACGCTGGACGACTGCCTGTCCCTGGCGGCCGCCGTGCGCGAGGGCACCCGCGCGGTCGTCATCGGCGGCGGCCTCCTCGGCGTCTCGGCGGCCCGCGCGCTCGCGGAACGCGGCGCCCAGGTGGTACTGGCCCAGCAGGGCGAGCACCTCATGCAGCGCCAGCTCGACCCCGCCGCGAGCGAACTGCTGCGCGGCCACCTGGAGACGCTGGGCGTCGAGGTCCACACCGAGTGCCGGGTGCGCGGCCTGCGCTGCGAGGCCGGCGAGGGCGCCGGCACGGTGCGGGCCGTCGAACTGGCCGACGGGTACGCCCTCGACGCCGACCTGGTCGTGCTGGCGTGCGGCGTACGCCCCCGCGTCGGCCTCGCGCGGGCCGCGGGCCTCGACGTGCGGCACGGCGTCGTCGTCGACGACGAGCTGCGCACCTCCGATCCGCACATCCGGGCCATCGGCGACTGCGCCGAGCACGACGGCCGCGTGTACGGTCTCGCGGGCCCCGCCCTCGAACAGGCCGACATCCTGGCCGCGCTGCTGCTCGACCCGGCCCCGGCCGCCGCGCCGGCCACGCCGGCGGCAGAGCGCGTGGGAGTCGCCGCGGCGGTGTCCGCGAGGTCCGCCGCGGCGGTCGCCGGCACGGCGGGCGGCAACCCGCCGCGCTACACCGGCACCCGGGCCCTCACCCGGCTCACACTCCACAGCGGCGGCGCCGGCACCGGCGCCGGGCCGCTCGACCTCGCCGCCTTCGGCGAGACCAACCCACTCCCCGGCGACGACGTCGTCCGCCTCGCCGACGCCACCCGTGGCGCGTACCGGAAGGTCGTCGTCCGCGGCGACCGGCTGATCGGCGGCATCCTGCTGGGCGATCTCGGCGCCGTCGGCGAACTCGCCCGCACCTGGGAGGGCGACGAGCCGCTCCCCTCCACCCCGTTGTTCCACCTGCTTGGAGGCGCCTGAGATGTCCACACCACCCACGATCGTGGTCGTCGGCCACGGCATGGTCGGCCAGCGCTTCCTCGAGGCCCTCGCCGAGCGCGGCGTGACCGAGCGGGCGCGGATCGTCGTCCTGTGCGAGGAGCCCCGGCCCGCGTACGACCGCGTCCAGCTGACCTCGTACTTCTCCGGCCGCACCCCGGACGAGCTCGCCATGGGCGAGCCCGGCTTCATCGAGCGGCACGGGATCGAGCTGCACCTGGACGACCCGGCGACGGCGGTCGACCGCGAGGCGCGGACGGTCACCTCGCGTGCCGGACGCACCTTCACGTACGACACGCTGGTGCTCGCCACCGGTTCGTACCCCTTCGTACCGCCCGTTCCCGGGAAGGACGCGGAAGGCTGCTTCGTCTACCGCACCATCGAGGACCTCCTGGCGATCGAGGCGTACGCGAAGACGGCGCGCACGGGGGCGGTCGTCGGCGGCGGGCTGCTCGGCCTGGAGGCGGCGGGCGCGCTCAGCGGGCTGGGCCTCGCCACGCACGTGGTGGAGTTCGCTCCCCGCCTGATGCCCGTCCAGGTCGACGAGGGCGGCGGCGCCGCCCTGCTGCGCACGATCGAGGGCATGGGGCTGACGGTCCACACGGGCGTCGGCACCCAGGCCGTGACCACGGACGACTCCGGCGCGGTCAACGGCATGTCCCTCTCGGACGGTTCGACGCTGGAGACCGACATGGTCGTGTTCTCGGCGGGTGTACGGCCGCGCGACCAGCTGGCCAGGGACTGCGGCCTGTCGGTCGGCGAGCGGGGCGGCATCGCCGTCGACGAGCAGTGCCGCACGTCCGACCCCTCGGTCTACGCGATCGGCGAGTGCGCCATGGCGGTGGACGGCCGGGTGTACGGCCTCGTCGCCCCCGGGTACGAGATGGCCGAGACGGCCGCCGAGACGATCACGGGAACGCTCGCGGAGGCGTCCGGGGCGACGGCCGCCGGCCGCGCGTTCACGGGTGCGGACATGTCCACCAAGCTGAAGCTCCTCGGCGTCGACGTGGCGTCCTTCGGCGACGCCCACGGCCACGCGGAGGGCTGCCTGGACGTCACGTACTCCGACTCGCGCTCGGGCGTCTACAAGAAGCTCGTGGTCAGCCCCGACGGCGCGCTCCTCGGCGGCGTCCTGGTCGGTGACGCCGACGCGTACGCGATGCTGCGGCCGCTCACCGGTTCCGTACCGCCCGTCGCACCGGAACAGCTGATCGCGCCGGCGGGCAGCGGGCAGGTCACCCTCGGCCCGTCGTCCCTGCCCGACGACGCGGTCGTCTGCAACTGCCACAACGTCACCAAGGGCCAGGTCACCGCCTGCTCCACGATGCCCGAGGTGAAGAAGTGCACCAAGGCGGGCACGGGCTGCGGCAGCTGCGTCAAGCTGATCGGCCAGCTGCTCCCGCAGACCGGTGACAAGGGCCTGTGCGCCTGCTTCCCGCACACGCGCTCCGAGCTGTACGAGATCGTCCGCACCCTGCGGATCACCTCGTACGCCGAGCTTCTCGACTCGCACGGCCGCGAGACGGCCCGGGGCGGCGACGGCTGCGAGGTCTGCAAGCCGACGGTCGGCTCGATCCTCGCCAGCCTGAACAGCGGCTACATCCTCGACGGGGAACAGGCCGCCCTCCAGGACACCAACGACCACTTCCTCGCCAACATGCAGCGCAACGGCTCGTACTCGATCGTGCCGCGCATCCCGGGCGGTGAGGTCACCCCCGAGAAGCTGATCGTGATCGGCGAGGTGGCCCGCGACTTCGGCCTCTACACGAAGATCACGGGCGGCCAGCGCATCGACCTGTTCGGCGCCCGGGTCGACCAGCTCCCGCTGATCTGGACGCGCCTGGTGGACGCCGGCTTCGAGTCGGGACACGCCTACGGAAAGGCGCTCCGGACGGTCAAGTCCTGTGTCGGCCAGACCTGGTGCCGTTACGGCGTCCAGGACAGCGTCCGGATGGCCATCGACCTGGAGCTGCGCTACCGGGGCCTGCGCGCGCCGCACAAGCTGAAGTCGGCGGTCTCGGGATGCGCGCGCGAGTGCGCCGAGGCGCAGTCCAAGGACTTCGGCGTGATCGCCACCGCGAACGGCTGGAACCTGTACGTCGGCGGCAACGGCGGCGCGACCCCGCGCCACGCCGACCTGCTGGCCCAGGACCTCTCGGACGCCGAACTGGTGCGGCTCATCGACCGGTTCCTGATGTTCTACATCCGCACCGCGGACCGCCTGGAGCGCACGTCCACCTGGCTGGAGCGGCTGGAGGGCGGCCTGGACCATCTCAGGGACGTCGTCGTGCACGACTCGCTCGGCCTCTGCGACCAGCTGGAAGCCCTGATGGCCGCCCATGTGTCCGGCTACCGCGACGAGTGGGCCGAGACCATCAACGACCCCGAGCGGCTCTCCCGGTTCGTCTCGTTCGTCAACGCTCCCGACGCGCCGGACCCGTCGGTGCGGTTCGTTCCCGAGCGCGACCAGATGAAGCCGGACCTCACCGTCCTCACCCTCGAAGGGACCCGTGCCGGATGACCCTGCAACTGCGCATCGACGACTCCTGGTTCACCGCCTGCGACGTGTCCGCCCTCACACCGGGGCGCGGCGTGGCGGCGCTCCTCCCCGACGGCCGCCAGGCGGCCCTGTTCACGGACCGCAGGGGACGCCCGTACGCCATCGACAACCGCGACCCGTTCTCCGGCGCGCAGGTGCTGTCCCGGGGGCTGATCGGGTCCGCGGACGGCCGTCCCTTCGTCGCCTCGCCGCTGCTCAAGCAGCGCTTCGATCTGGAGACGGGGCACTGCCTGGACGACGACACGGTCACGGTGCAGACGTTCGCGGTACGCGTCGCAGCGGCTTGACCGGCGTTTCGCACGGTACGCCGGCTCCCGCGGCCCGCGGCCGGGGGGCGGGCGCCCGAGGACCGGGTCCTCGGGCCCCCGGCCGTACGCTGGCCCCATGACGACCGGCTGGAGTGCGAGCGACATCCCCGACCAGAGCGGCCGTACGGCCGTGGTCACCGGGGCCAACAGCGGCATCGGGCTCGTCACCGCGCGCGAACTGGCCCGCCGCGGGGCGCGCGTGCTCCTCGCGTGCCGCAGCGAGCCGCGCGGCAAGGAGGCCGCGGCGCGCATCACCCGCGACATCCCGTCCGCGGCGGTCGAGTTCACGCCGCTGGACCTGGCGGACCTGTCGTCCGTCCGGGCCTTCGCCGACGCCTACGCCGACGAGCGCCTCGATCTGCTCGTCAACAACGCGGGCGTCATGGCGCTCCCGTACGGACGGACGGCCGACGGCTTCGAGACGCAGTTCGGCGTGAACCACCTCGGGCACTTCGCGCTCACCGGACTGCTGCTGCCGCACCTGCTGCGCACTCCCGGGTCCCGCGTCGTGACCGTCTCCAGCGGCCTGCACGCCCTGGCGAACATCGACATCGGCGACCTGAACAGCGAGCGCGCGTACCGGCGCTGGATCGCCTACGGCCGCTCCAAGACGGCGAACCTGCTCTTCACCCACGAGCTGGCGGGGCGGCTCTCCGCGGCCGGCTCCGGTGTCGTGGCGGCGGCCGCCCACCCCGGCTACGCCCGTACGAACCTGCAGGCCGCCGGGGCGCGGATGGAGGGCCGCAGGACGGCCGAGCGGATCGTGGAGCTGGGGAACAGGATCATCGCCCAGCCGGCCGAGTCCGGCGCCCTGCCCACGCTGTACGCGGCGACCGCGCCCGGCGTGCGGCCCGACTCGTTCACCGGGCCGAGGATCCAGGGGCTGCGGGGCGCGCCCGCGAGGTCGTGGCGCGCGGCCTGGACCCGCGACGACGTGGCGAGCGAACGGCTGTGGGTGGCGTCGGAGCAGCTCACCGGGGTGACGTACGAGGGCCTCACGTCCTGAGGCCCTCGGGTACGCCTCCTGAATGGGTTCAGCCCTGCCCGCCCTCGACGGCGGCCGGGTCCATCCAGACGACCTCCCACGTGTGACCGTCGGGGTCCTGGAAGGAGCGGCCGTACATGAAGCCGTGGTCCTGGGGGTCGCTCGCGGGGGACCCGCCGGACGCGAGGGCGGTGTCGGCCAGCTCGTCGACCTTCTCCCGGCTCTCGGCGCTGAGCGCGAGCAGGACCTCCGTGGTCGTGCTCGTGTCCGCGATCTCCTTCTTGGTGAACTCCTTGAAGCGCGGCTCGGTGAGCAGCATGGCGAAGATCGTGTCGCTGATGACCAGACAGGCGGTCGTGTCGTCGCTGAACTGGGGGTTGAACGAGAACCCGAGCTTGCCGAAGAAGGTCTTGGTGGTGTCGAGGTTCTTGACCGGCAGGTTCACGAAGATCATCTGGTTCATGAGCTGTCTCTCTCTTCTCTGGGTCGGACATCTCCGGGTCGGGCTTCTCCGGGTCGGGCGGGTGGCCGCCGTTCGCCGTGCACAGGGACAGACCCGGGGCCCGCGCGAAACTCATCGCCCGAACGGAAACTCGCAGAAAAACTCCGTCGTGCGGCCGCGCCACGCCCGTCCCGGCGTGGGCGTCCCGGAGGCGTCCGAAAGCTTCAGCCCCGCAGCTCTTCCGCCGCGTCCGCGACCCGGCCGATCAGGCGCAGCAGCGTCTCCTGCTCCCCCTCGTCCAGGGGGGCGAGGAAGACCCGGTTCATGCGCGCGGTGCGGGCGACGAGCCGGCGGTGCACCGACGCGCCCTCGTCCGTGAGCTTCAGTACGTTGCGCCGGCCGTCGCGCGGGTCGCGCACCCGCTCCAGCAGACCGCGCCGGCCGAGGCGCGCCACCAGGTCCGCGATGGTCGAACGGTCGAGGTGGACCTGCTCGCTCAGGGTGCGCTGGTCGATGTCCGGCTTCTCGACCAGGGCGTTGAGCACGGCGAACTGCGGGGAGGTGGTCTCCTCCGACACCATCGTCGTCCACAGCAGCGTGTGCGCCTGCTGCAGCCGCCGGGCGAGGTGCCCGGGGTGCGTGCTCAGATCGACCGCAGCCATGCGGGCCTCCTGCAATCGGGTTATTGCTCCGTGTACTGAGCCATTGACGTGAGCGGAACTCGGTGGAAGTCTACGGCCTCGACACGAAAATAGTCAGTGCACTGAGCAACTCGCGGAGTGAGTGACGATGGCCGAGATACGCAGCCTGCACGACGCCGTGGCGGACCTCGTCCACACGGGGGACACCCTCGCCATGGAGGGCTTCACCCACCTGATCCCCTACGCGGCGGCGCACGAGATCATCCGTCAGGGCATCACCGACCTGACCCTCGCCCGGATGACCCCGGACGTGATCTACGACCAGCTCATCGGCGCCGGCCTGGTGCGGAAGCTGATCTTCTCCTGGGGCGGCAACCCGGGCGTAGGCTCCCTCCACCGCTTCCGCGACGCCGTCGAGAACGGCTGGCCGCGCCCCCTTGAGCTGGACGAGCACAGCCACGCCGGCATGGCGAACCGGTACGTCGCGGGCGCCTCGCGCCTGCCGTTCGCCGTACTGCGCGGCTACCGCGGTTCCGACCTCGCCACCCGTACGGACACGGTCTCCTCGGTCGTCTGCCCGTTCACCGGTGAGGAACTGGCCGCCGTCGCCGCGCTCAATCCCGACGTCACGGTCATCCACGCCCAGCGGGCCGACCGGCGGGGCAACGTCCAGCTGTGGGGCCTGACCGGTGTCCAGAAGGAGGCCGCGCTGGCCGCCGGCCGGGTGCTCGTCACCGTCGAGGAGGTCGTCGACGAGCTGACGCCCCGGCCCGGCGGCGTCGTCCTGCCGACCTGGGTGATCGACGCGGTCGCCGTCGTGCCGGGCGGCGCGCACCCGTCGTACGCCACCGGCTACACGGTGCGCGACAACGCCTTCTACCAGGCGTGGGACCCGATCGCCCGGGACCGGAGCGCCTTTGTCCGCTGGATCGACGAGAACGTACGCACCGAAGGGGCTGTCGCCCGATGACCACCGAGGACTTCACCCGCGACGAGCTGATGGAGGTGAACGCGGCCCGCGCGCTGGCCGGGGCGCGCACCTGCTTCGTCGGCATCGGCCTGCCGTCCACCGCCGCCAACCTCGCGCGCGCCACCGTCAACCCGGGCCTCGTGCTGATCTACGAGTCCGGGACGATCGGCTCCAAGCCGACCCGACTGCCGCTGTCCATCGGCGACGGCGAGCTGGCCGAGACCGCCGACGCGGTGGTGCCCGTACCGGAGATGTTCAACTACTGGCTCCAGGGCGGCCGCATCGACGTGGGTTTCCTCGGGGCCGCCCAGGTCGACCGTTTCGCCAACATCAACACGACGGTCGTCGACCGCGGCCCGGACAGGCCGGAAGGCCGCCTGCCGGGGGCGGGCGGCGCACCCGAGATCGCGTCCAACTGCGGCAAGGTGCTGATGGTCCTGCGCCACTCCACCCGCAACTTCGTGCCGAAGCTGGACTTCGTCACGACGCTCGGCCACGGCTCGGGCCCCGGTGACCGCGCGGCGCTCGGCATGCCGGGCGCCGGCCCGGTCGCCGTCATCACCGACCTCGGCATCCTGCGGCCGGACCCGGCGACCGCCGAGCTCGTCCTGACCGCACTGCACCCCGGCGTCACCGTCGAGCAGGCACGGGCGGCCACCGGCTGGCGGCTGCGGTGCGCGGACACCGTCGGGGTCACCGAACCCCCGACCGCCGCCGAACTGGACGCCCTGCGCGCCCTGAAGTCCGCGGGAGAGGAAGACCAGTGACCCTCACCCAGGCCGACATCGACGGCGAGCTCGCCGAGATCCGCGCACGTCACGCACGCGCGCGGGCCGCCGGCGCCCCCGCCGCACACCACCCGCCGCGCGACTTCCCGCCGTACCGCAGCACCCTCCTGCGCCACCCCGGGCAACCGCTGGTGGCCGTCAACGGCGATCCGGAGACCGTCGAGCTGTCCGGGCCCGTCTTCGGCCGCACCGACGTCACCGAGCTGGACCACGACCTGACCCGGCAGCACACCGGCGAGCCGCTCGGCGAGCGCATCACCGTCTCCGGCCGCGTCCTCGACAGCACCGGCCGCCCCGTCGCCGGCCAGCTCGTCGAGCTGTGGCAGGCCAACGCCTCCGGCCGGTACGCCCACCAGCGCGACCAGCACCCCGCGCCGCTCGACCCGAACTTCACGGGCGTGGGGCGGGTGCTGACGGGCGACGACGGCTCGTACGGCTTCACCACCGTCAAGCCGGGCGCGTACCCCTGGCGCAACCACGAGAACGCCTGGCGCCCCGCCCACATCCACTTCTCCCTCTTCGGCACGGCCTTCACCCAGCGCCTGGTCACGCAGATGTACTTCCCCGGCGACCCGCTCTTCGCCTACGACCCGATCCTCCAGTCCGTGACGGACGACGCGGCCCGCGCCCGGCTGGTCGCGGCGTACGACCACTCCCTCTCCCGCCCCGGACACTCCCTGGGCTACCGCTGGGACATCGTCCTCGACGGACCCTCGGCGACCTGGTTCGAGGAAGGCCCCCGATGACGCACCCGCCCACCCCTTCGCACACCGTCGGTCCCTTCTACGGGTACGCCCTGCCGTTCCCGGGAGGCGGCGACATGGCCCCCGCGGGGCACCCCGACGGCATCACCCTGCACGGGTACGTCCGCGACGGCGCCGGGGAGCCGGTCCCGGACGCGCTGGTCGAGTTCTGGCAGGCCGGCCCCGACGGCTCCCTGGCCGGCGCCCCGGGGTCGATGCGCCGCGATCCCGTGACCGGCGGCTTCCTCGGCCGCGACGGCGTGGGGTTCACCGGGTTCGGCCGGGTGGCGACCGACGCGGACGGCCACTACGCGCTCCGCACCCTCGCGCCGGGGGCGCCGTCCGTCCCGTACATCAGCGTGTGCGTCTTCGCGCGCGGCCTGACGCACCACCTCTTCACCCGCGCGTACCTCGCCGACGGCCCGGACGCGCTGCTCGCCTCGCTGACTCCCGAGCGCCGCGCGACACTGATCGCCCGGCCCGAACCGCACCGCACCCACCGCTTCGACATCCGCCTCCAGGGCGAGGAAGAGACGGTCTTCCTTGACTTCGCCTGACCACGGCCTCCTCTCCCCCGTGCGGGCGGGCACGGCGGCCGAGGAGACGACCGGCGACGTGGCACTGCTCCAGGCGATGCTGGACGCCGAGGCCGCCCTGACGCGCGTCCAGGGGCCCGTCCGGGCGGGCGAGGCCGTCACGGCGGCGGCGCGGGCCGAGCGCTTCGACGTACGCGACCTGGCCCTGCGCGCGAGGTCCGGCGGCAACCCCGTGATCCCCCTGGTGGCCGCCCTCACGGCGGCGGCCGGCCCCGAGGCGGCGCCGTACGTGCACCGGGGAGCCACGAGCCAGGACATCGTCGACACGGCGATGATGCTGGTCGCCGCGCGCACGCTGCCCCTCATCACCGCGGACCTGGCCCGCACCGCGGCAGCCCTCGCCACGCTGGCGGCGGAACACCGGGACACCCCCATGCCGGGCCGCACCCTGACCCAGCACGCGGTGCCCACCACGTTCGGCCTGAAGGCGGCGGGCTGGCGCAGCCTGACCCTGGACGCCCACACCCGCCTGCGAGCCGTCACCCTCCCCGCACAACTGGGCGGAGCCGCAGGCACACTGGCCGCCTTCCCAACGACACCCCCCACCAAAAACGTCACAGAGCACGCACCACACACCACCCCCGCCCAAGACACCACCGCCCCAGGAGGGGACGCACCGCGCACCACCCCCGCCGAAGACGTCACGGTGCCAGGAGGGGACGTACCGGGGCGCTCCCCGCAGGGCGTCGAACGCAACCACCCCGCACCACACCCGGTACCCGAACGTTCGACACCCGAGGAGACGCCCCGGAACGGCACCGACCCCGAAGCCCCCGCAACCGGCACCGCCCGGCCGGGCACCGGCACCAGCACCAGCACCACCCCCGCAACCACAGACGCGCCCCCCGCCGCAGCCCTCCTCACCGCCTACGCCGCCGAGCTCGGCCTGGCCACCCCCGACCTCCCCTGGCACACCCTGCGCACCCCCACCGCCGACCTGGCCACCGCCCTGGCCTTCACCTGCGCCGCCCTCGGCAAACTCGCCACGGACGTCCTCACCCTCACCCGCACCGAGATCGCCGAGCTCTCCGAACGCACCGGCGGCGGCTCGTCCGCCATGCCGCACAAGGCCAACCCGGTCCACGCCACCCTGATCGCCTCCGCCGCCCACCAGGCGCCGGCCCTGGCCTCCGTACTGCTCACTTCCCTCGCCACCGCCGGCGACGAACGCCCCGCGGGCGCCTGGCACGCCGAATGGCAGCCCCTGCGCGAGCTGCTGCGCCTGGCCGGCGGCGCGGCGGCTCACGCGGCCGAGCTGGCCGAGGGGCTGCGCGTCCACCGCGACCGCATGCGCGCGAACCTCGACCTCACCGACGGCCTGATCGTCAGCGAACGGGTGGCCGCCGCCCTGACCCCCGTCCTGGGCCGGGCCCGCGCCAGGGAAGTGCTCACCGCTGCCTCCCGCCGCACCGCCGCCGAAGGCGTCTCCCTGGCCGAGGCGCTCACGGCCGTCCTCCCACAACTCACCGAACACCTCGACCTCACCCACCTCACCGACCCCACGCGATACACCGGTTCCGCGGCGGCCCTGGTGGACCGGGCCCTGAACCGAAAGCCGGAGCCCCCTCTTGACTGACATGAGCGCCCCTCGGAGCCAGCCCCTCCCCCACGTCCGCCTCGACGGCCCGGAATCCGGCACTCCGCTGATCCTCGGCCCCTCGGTGGGCACCTCGCTGGCCGTCTGGGAGCCCCAGGCGGCCGCCCTGGCCCGCGTCCACCGCGTCCTGCGCTGGGACCTCCCGGGCCACGGCGGCACCCCCGCCGGACTGATCCCGCTGGACGGCACCGCGACCGTCGCCGACCTGGCGGCGCTCGTCCTGCGCGCCGCCGACGCGCAGGGCTGGGAGTCCTTCGCGTACGCCGGAATCTCGATCGGCGGCGCCGTGGGACTGCACCTGGCGACGCACTTCCCCGAGCGCGTCACCGCCCTCGCGGTGGTCTGCTCGTCGGCCCGCTTCGGCGAGCCGGCGACCTGGAGGGGCCGCGCCGCACTCGTACGGGCCGAGGGCACCGAGGCGATGGCGGCGAGCCGCCCCGGCACCTGGTTCGCCCCCTCGTTCGCCTCGACGCCCCTGGGCCACGCGCTGATCGAGGACCTGCGCGCGACCGACCCGGCCGGCTACGCCGCCTGCTGCGACGCCCTCGCGGCGTACGACCTGCGCGGCGCGCTCCCCACGGTCGCCGCGCCGACCCTCGTGGTCGCCGGGCGCGACGACCCGGCGACGCCGCCCGCGCACTCCCGCGAGATCGCCGACGCCATCCCGGGATCGAGCCTGCTCGAAATCGCGGGCGCGGCCCATCTGGCCGGCGTGGAGAAGCCCGAGACGGTGACCGCCGCCCTGCTCGCCCACTTCGCCCCGCCGCCCGTCGACACCGACGCGTCCCGCCACGCGGCCGGTCTGCGCGTGCGCAGGGCGGTCCTCGGCCCGGCCCACGTGGACCGCGCGATCGGCCGTACGACGCCGTTCACGGCCCGCTTCCAGGACTTCATCACCCGGTACGCCTGGGGCGAGATCTGGACCGACGAAACGCTGGACCGGCGGACCCGCAGCTGCGTCACCCTCACCGCCCTCGTCGCACACGGCCACGAGGCGGAGTTGGCGCTGCACGTGCGGGCGGCGCTGACCAATGGTCTGAGCCGGGAGGAGATCGGCGCGGTCCTGCTCCAGTCGGCGGTCTACTGCGGCGTGCCGGCGGCGAACGCGGCGTTCGCCGCGGCCCAGAGCGTCTTCGACGACCTGGACCGCACCGACTACCAGGACGCCCCCTACGAGGCCGCACCCGACCAGCCCGACCCACTCGACGACTCCGACCCACTCGACGCCCTCGACGACCCCGACCGGCTGGGCGCCCTCGACGCATTCGACGACTCAGACCGGCCCGAGCAGTCCGAGCAGTCCGAGCAGTCCGACCCGTCCGACGACTGATCACCTCCCGCTCACCGGTTGTTGATGCACTGTCAATTCGAGACGCTTACGTTCCGAGGTCACATTCCCCCACCCTGGAGTGACACATGGAACGTCGTAGCTTCCTGCGCGGCGCTGTCATCGGCACCTCCGTCGCCGCCTTCGGCGGCACCCTCTGGCGCGGCGCGGCCCACGCCGCCCCCGCTCAGCCCGGCGCCGGCCCCTACGGTGCGCCGGGCCCCGCCGACGCGAACGGCCTGCGCCTGCCGTCCGGCTTCAGCAGCCGCGTCATAGCCCGCTCCGGCCAGAAGGTCGGCTCCACCGCGTACACCTGGCACAACGCGCCGGACGGCGGTGCCTGTTACGCCGACGGCACCGGCTGGATCTACGTGTCCAACTCGGAGATCAACCCCTCCGGCGGCGCGAGCGCGGTCCGCTTCTCCGCCACCGGCGCGATCACCGGCGCGTACCGCATCCTGTCCTCCACCCGCCAGAACTGCGCGGGCGGCAAGACGCCGTGGAACACCTGGCTCTCCTGCGAGGAGGTCGACCGGGGGTACGTCTACGAGAGCGACCCGTGGGGCGTGAAGGCGGCCGTGCGGCGCGACGCGATGGGCCGCTTCAAGCACGAGGCCGCCGCGGCGGACCCCGTACGCCGGACGATCTACCTCACCGAGGACGTCTCCGACGGCTGCTTCTACCGCTTCACCCCCACCACCTGGGGCGACCTCTCGGCGGGCACGCTGGAGGTGCTGAAGATGGGTTCCGGCACGTCCGGCCCCGTCACCTGGGCCACCGTCCCCGACCCGAGCGGTGCCACGGCCACCCGCAACCAGGTCTCCGGAGCCAAGCGCTTCAACGGGGGCGAGGGCTGCTACTACGCCGACGACGTCTGCTGGTTCACCACCAAGGGCGACAACCGCGTCTGGCAGTACAACGCGGCCGCCCGGACCATCGAGCTCGCCTACGACGACTCGCTGGTGAACGGCACCGCGCCGCTGACCGGCGTGGACAACGTCACCGGCACGTCGTCCGGCGACCTGTTCGTCGCCGAGGACGGCGGCACCATGGAGATCTGCGTGATCACGCCGGACGACGTGGTCGCCCCCTTCCTGCGCATCGACGGCCAGTCGGGCTCGGAGATCACCGGACCGGCGTTCTCCCCGGACGGCAGGCGCCTGTACTTCTCCAGCCAGCGCGGTACGACGGGCAGCTCGTCCGGCGGCATCACCTACGAGGTGACGGGTCCGTTCCGGGCCTGACGGCCCTCCGCTCCCGGCACGTCCGACGACAGTACGAGCGCTTCCGCCGTGGCGCCGCCCCGCAGGAGGGCGGCGCCCAGTGGCGTCAGCGTGTGGAGCACCGCGTTGCCGTGCCGCAGGGTGACGATCAGGCCCGCTTCGCGCAGCACGCACGCGTGCTGGCTCGCCGAGGCGAGTGACACCCCGGCCCTGCGGGCGAGTTCGCTCGTCGTGCAGCCGCCGCCGATGGCCCCCAGGACCGCCGACCGGGTGTGGCCGACCAGGCGCCCGAGGGGCGGCCCGGGGTCGTCGACGGGCGCCGGGGCGTCCGCCTGGGTCACGGGGTAGACCAGCACGGGCGGCAACTGCGGGTCGCGGTAGACGACGGGGGTGCCGCGGCAGAAGAACGACGGCTGGAGCAGCAGGCCCCGGCCGCCCAGGTACAGGTCGCGGTCCACCGGATAGTCCGCCTCCAGGACCGGCGGACGCCAGCGCAGCATCGGCGGCAGCGAGGCGAGGAGCTCGTCCGCGCCGCCGTCGAGCAGGGCGCGGCCCCTGGCCGCCCGGTCGGCCTCGACACGGCCCTGGATGTGCGGCCAGTACGGCTCGACGGCGGCCCGGTGGTAACCGCGCAGTGCGACGGCGAGGCGGGCCAGGGGCTCGCCGCGGCCGCCGGCCAGGGGAGCCAGGCGCTGGTGCGTGGACGCCGCACGGCTGCTCGCGGACGTACGGTCGGCCGGGCGGTGGGAGGCGGCGAGCAGGGCCAGCTCCGCGCGCAGCCGCTCGGGGGCGGTGCCGCGCACGGCCTCGATGCCCGTTTCGATGCCGCGGGCTCCCTCGCGGGGCGTCAGGAAATCGGGGAAATAACCCCTGTTCGGTATGAGGGATGCCAGCAGTCGTGTTTCACCGTTCAACCGAGTCCGTGATTCCCGGCGCCATTCTCCGAACACCTTGGCACCGCGCCGGTCCCGCAATCTGTGAAAGCTGAGCACCGTTTCCCACAACGCGTCCGGCCGGTCGGACAGCCGAATCCTCGACAGGTCAACACCGGAGAAATGAACACGTAGCACCGAAGCCCCATCTGTTGCATCCGCAATCGCCCCCCGCAACCGAGTATGCACGCCATCACACGCCGTCACCACGGCCTTTCGGCCACAGTTGAAACGCATCGCGCGCTCCCTGTGCCGAACGAAATGCTGTCCTCGTCGGGCACGACACCGGAGTCACCGGAAAGACGCAGTGAAGGCCGTGGGGGGCTTTGCTGGGTCTGGCGGCGGTCGGCGAAGGTAGCGGCTCAGTGTCCGACGAGGTATCAGGATGTGGTCGTCGGGTGGGGATCCGGCGACCGCATCCTGCCTCGTTTTCGGGAAAACTGGCGGAATTCAACTGCTGCCGCGGGCTTGTTCACACGCGTACTGCCGAGCGCTTCGGCTAATCCCGATGTCATTTGCCGCCACAGGAACGCACACGTTCACACACATCGGCAACGCCGCGACCGTGCCGCCCCGAGGGGCGCCGCCGGGGCCGGGAGGGCCCCGACGAGGGGTCAGGAGGGCTCCGCCAGGTCCTCGACGGCCTCCGGCAGGGCACGCAGCTTCGCGATCGTCCGGGTCAGCCGGAGCACCGCTTCATCCGCCTGCCGACGGCTGAGCGCGCGGCCCCCCGCCTCGTCGCGCGCCCGCTGAGACAGGCGGCGTACCGCGTCGTCGATCCCGGTCGCCTCGTCGAGCAGCCGCCGCAGCCGCTCCCCCAGGTCGTCCGCCGACTCCGCCAGGGTCCCCTCACCCGCACCGCCCGCCCGCTCCACGGCGTCCGTGCCGGCGTCCGCGTCCGCGACCGTCCCGGCCGTCACCGGGGCCGGGACAGTCGCGGCTGCGGTCGCCGGCGGGGCGGTCGGGTGGCGCGCCGGCCACAGGGCGGGCGCGGCCGGAGGCGCGCCCGGGGCGGGGGCGGGACCCGCGGTGGAGGTCCAGTGGCCGCTGCGCGGCGCGGGGACCGGCTGCTTCCGTGGCCGCATCCCCGTTTCCTTGGGGAAGTGCAGGTCGAACCAGAGAGGAGTGATCCTCTCGTTGGGCAGCACCGTTCCCGAGCCGCTGACCCGCCACGGCGGCCGGTCGCCCTCGTCCATCGCGGCGGCCAGCTCCCTCAGCAGCCCGACCGCCATCCGCCTGCTCTTCTCGTACCGCAGGGCCTGGAGGCAGTTGGTGACCGAACGCCGCACCCTGCTGACCTTCTCGCCGTCGTCGTTCAGGGCCTGCTGGACGGCGAGCGACCCGCGGTCCGCGTCGATGAGGTCGAACGCGGCCAGCCAGTGCGCGGCCCGGTAGGTGACGAGTTCGTCGAAGGCGGCGTCATCCCTGTCGGCGGCCGCCAGGAGTTCGCGCAGCGGACGGCCGGAGAGCTCGAACCCGTCCCGCGCCTTGGTGGTGAAGATCTCCCCGATGCGTGGATTCCAGGGCTCCGGATAGCTCTCGGAGGTGAGGGCGGACCAGGTGCGGGCACGCTGGTTGATCTCGGGCCCCTTGAGCTGGGAGGGCGGGGACTCGCTGAGCACCCGGCGCAGCAGCAGGCGCTTGCGCTGGTCCTTGGGGAACAGCTCGTCCAGCAGCCGCATGGAACGGAGGTCCCGGAGCTCGGAGACCGACATGTTCTCCGAGGCTCCCGGCAGGTCCCGGACGGGCGCCAGGCCGGACAGCACCTCCGCCGTCCTCTCGTCGAGCACGCCCTGCGCCACGTACATGCCCAGTACGCTCCGGCCCAGTGCCCGGGAGCGGTCGTTGGCGTCGAATTCCAGCGGCGGGTGGACGTGGTCGCGCCGGTTGCTCATCTGCACGATCCGGTAGAGCCGCTTCGGTGTTTCCGTGCCGATCACCAAATGCGCGTCGACGACGGCGACGGATGCCGCCCTCCGCGCCCGGGATGCGCTCTGCGGATCTTCGCCCTCCGGCGTCTCGGCATGCTCCTTGTTGAGGATTTCCGAGAACTCGGCGAGCCAGCGGCCGGGTTCCAGGACAACACCTTTCCCACTGCGCCCAAGTTTCGCAGCCGGAACACCGGTGAGCACGTCGGTGGAAGTCAGCCCGAAGATCTCATGCCGCTTCTGTGTCCTGTTGTTCCCCCTCACGGCCATCCATCCCCAGTATTCGCCCGGGTGGAGCGGATTGCCGTCCTCGTCGAGTTCCGGGTTCTCTTCCAGGCGCACCATCTGCGGAACGTACATTCCCGGTTCCTGCTGTCCGTTGAGGACGAGATCCTCCAGCAGGTCGTACGGACGGACCTTGTCGCGCTTGCGCAACTCGTCGGAGGTCTCCTCGATATTGATGACGAGCGACTGCCGGTTCCACGCGGAACTCTCCAGGGCGGCGAAGATCTTTTCCTGACCCTGGTCGTCGGGCCCCCGCCACGGGCGCACGGGGGTCAGCGACTTCTTGGTCTCACGGCCGACCGCCGGATCGGCGGCGGTGCGCCAGATCGAACTGATCCGTTCGTTGTGCCCCCAGACGACTCCCCCGGCGCCGTGCATGCGCACGACGGCGATGACCATGTCTCCCGCCTCGGTGCGCACACGACGCACGGCGTCGCCCTTGAGGGTGCGCACACCTTGGGCGTCAGGTTCACTCAGGGTCAGCTCGGGATCCACGATGAACGGAGCGACGTTCTCCAGGGCCGCGAGCGGGACGTTGACCCCCGGCGTAGCCAGCACCGCCTGCATCCACACTTTCTGCCGTTCCATGGAAACTGGCGACGGAAACGGCCCGTCGACATGCAACTCACTCATATTGACACCCCATACGATCAGTCTCGAACACGGAACAAGTCGATAAGCCACTTGGTGAGCCTCTGCAGCGTTCCCCACGTACGGTCGTCCGAGACGGCTTCCCCTACCACGAAGAAATTTTGCGCCGGGTTTCGTCATCCGGGCCGTCGGACTCGGGGGCAGCGTCAGAATGCACGGAGGCGGACATCGCTTAATCCTTCGCAAGAATGGTGTGGCTGCTACCCGCACTCCGACCGACGCCCGGCAGGACGTCTCGTTGACGGGACCAGCATGCTCATCACATTGCTCCGCCACCAGCGCATGGCGACGAATGATCAAGACTGATCAAACCCAGCTGATTGAAGGCGATTTCACCGCCTTACCGCAGCGATTGCGCGCGAGTCGCGGCACATTGTGCGCCCTTAGGAAAAACAACAACCTCGGCAGTGCGCAATCGGCACATCAAAAAAGAGGGCGGCACCCTCTCGCGAAGGTGCCGCCCTCTTCGGGGCCCCGGAGCCGCCGTTGACCCCCCGACCGGGGTTGACTAATGGCGGCTCCGGTGATATAGAGCCGGTTCTCAGCGGCTGTCGGAGCCCGTCGACTGCGCCGCGGCGCGGCCGGCCTCCAGACGCGCGACCGGGATCCGGAAGGGCGAGCAGGACACGTAGTCCAGGCCGACCTCGTGGAAGAAGTGCACCGACTCCGGGTCGCCGCCGTGCTCACCGCAGACGCCGAGCTTCAGGTCGGGGCGCGTGGCGCGGCCCGCCTCCACGGCGGAGCGCACGAGTGAGCCGACGCCGTCCCGGTCGATCGTCTCGAACGGGGAGACCCCGAAGATGCCCTTCTCCAGGTACGCCGTGAAGAAGCTCGCCTCGACGTCGTCGCGGGAGAAGCCCCACACGGTCTGGGTGAGGTCGTTCGTACCGAAGGAGAAGAACTGCGCGGCCTCGGCGATCTGGCCGGCGGTCAGCGCGGCGCGCGGCAGCTCGATCATCGTGCCGATGGTCAGCTTCAGATTCGTGCCGGTCGCGGCCTCGACCTCCGCGATGACCTGGTCGGCCTCCTCGCGGACGATCTCCAGCTCCTGGACGGTGCCGACGAGCGGAATCATGATCTCCGCACGCGGGTCGCCCTTGGCGTTCTTGCGGTGCGCGGCCGCCTCGGCGATGGCGCGGACCTGCATCGCGAACAGGCCCGGAATGACCAGACCCAGACGTACACCGCGCAGACCCAGCATCGGGTTCTGCTCGTGCAGCTTGTGCACGGCCTGCAGGAGGCGCAGGTCGTTCTCGTTGTGGTCCTTGCGGGACTCGGCGAGGGCGACACGGACCGACAGCTCGGTGATGTCGGGGAGGAACTCGTGCAGCGGCGGGTCGAGCAGCCGCACCGTCACCGGCAGTCCGTCCATCGACTCGAACAGCTCGATGAAGTCGGCCTTCTGGAGCGGCAGCAGCGCGCCCAGCGCCTGCTCGCGCTCGTCGTCCGTGTCGGCCAGGATCAGCCGCTCGACGAGCTCACGGCGCTCACCGAGGAACATGTGCTCGGTGCGGCACAGGCCGATGCCCTGGGCGCCGAAGCGGCGGGCGCGCGCGGCGTCCTCGGCGTTGTCCGCGTTGGCGCGCACCCGCAGGCGGCGGACCCGGTCGGCGTACGCCATGATCCGGTGCACGGCGGCGACGAGCTCGTCGGCGTCGTCGGCGCCGGCGTGCATGCGGCCCTCGAAGTACTCGACGACCGGGGACGGCACGACGGGTACCTCGCCGAGGTACACCTTGCCGGTGGAGCCGTCGATGGAGACGACGTCGCCCTCCTCGACGACGATCCCGCCGGGGGCGGTCAGCCGGCGGCGCTTGGTGTCGACCTCGATCTCCTCGGCGCCGCAGACACAGGTCTTGCCCATGCCCCGGGCGACGACGGCGGCGTGCGAGGTCTTGCCGCCGCGCGAGGTCAGGATGCCCTCGGCGGCGATCATGCCGTCGAGGTCGTCGGGGTTCGTCTCACGGCGGATGAGGATGACCTTCTCGCCGGAGCGCGACCACTTGACGGCCGTGTACGAGTCGAAGACCGCCTTGCCGACCGCGGCGCCCGGAGAGGCGGCGATGCCGCGGCCGAGCTTCTCGGTCTTCGCCTCCTCGTCGAAGCGCGGGAACATCAGCTGCGCGAGCTGGGCGCCGTTGACGCGCTGGAGCGCCTCGGCCTCGTCGATGAGGCCCTGGTCGACGAGCTGCGTGGCGATGCGGAAGGCGGCACCGGCGGTGCGCTTGCCGACGCGGGTCTGGAGCATCCACAGCTGGCCGCGCTCGATGGTGAACTCGATGTCGCAGAGATCCTTGTAGTGGGTCTCCAGCGTCTCCATGATCTGCATGAGCTGGTCGTACGACGCCTTGTCGATGCTCTCGAGGTCGGCGAGCGGCACGGTGTTGCGGATGCCGGCGACGACGTCCTCGCCCTGCGCGTTCTGCAGGTAGTCACCGTAGACGCCCTGGTGGCCGCTGGCGGGGTCGCGGGTGAAGGCGACGCCGGTGCCGGAGTCGGGACCCAGGTTGCCGAAGACCATGGAGCAGACGTTGACGGCCGTGCCGAGGTCGCCGGGGATGCGCTCCTGGCGGCGGTACAGCTTGGCGCGGTCGGTGTTCCACGAGTCGAAGACCGCGTTTATGGCGAGGTCCATCTGCTCGCGCGGGTCCTGCGGGAAGTCGCGTCCGGCCTCGTCGGAGACGATCTTCTTGAACTTCCGGACCAGCTTCTTGAGGTCGGCCGCCTCCAGGTCGGTGTCGACCGTGACCTTCTTGGCGTGCTTGGCCTGCTCCAGCGCCTCTTCGAAGAGTTCGCCGTCGACGCCGAGGACGGTCTTGCCGAACATCTGGATGAGGCGCCGGTAGGAGTCCCACGCGAAGCGCTCGTCGCCGGCCTGCTTGGCGAGGCCGGTGACCGACTTGTCGGAGAGCCCGATGTTCAGGACGGTGTCCATCATGCCGGGCATGGAGAACTTGGCGCCCGAGCGGACGGAGACGAGCAGGGGGTTGTCGGCCTGGCCGAGCTTCTTGCCCATCTTCTGCTCGAGGGCGTCGAGGTGCGCACTGACCTCGGCCCGCAGCGCCTCCGGAGCCTCACCGCTGTCGAGGTAGACCTTGCACGCCTCGGTGGTGATGGTGAAGCCCGGAGGGACGGGCAGCCCGAGGTTGGTCATCTCGGCGAGGTTGGCACCCTTGCCGCCCAGCAGGTCCTTGAGGTTCCTGTTGCCTTCGGTGAAGTCATAAACGAACTTCTGACCCTCGGGCGCGCTGGCTACCTGGGGTTCTTTGTTTTCCGACACGGGTCTCGACTCCTCGAGGACGCGGTGGCTGCCCTGACGGCGAGGAACATACCCAGATCGAAGGTGTCTGGGTACGTCCACCTGACTGTCATGCGGCCTTAACCACTCGTCCGCCAGCAGATCGAAAGTGATCAACAGCTCCGAACCCCTCAGAGCATTCGTTCAAGTATTCAAGCCATCACTACGAAGAGTCGCGCTTTTCGCGCAGATCATCACCTCAGAGTGAGGGATGCTTTGATCGATCAAAACAAAAGAAGGTGGCACCCAGTGCCACCTTTTGAGAGGTGCAACCCCGCCTGATGTGCTCATCTGAGCAACGAACGCATCAGGCGTGGCGAGGATCACTTCTCAGATGAGACCCTACCGAGACCGGAATCTCAGCCCCCGGACGTGTCCGACTCCGCTTCCGCACTCACGGCGGAGCAGTCGTACGGGTCCTTCAACCAGCCGTCCGGCAGGACAACCCGCCCATTGCCGGACGAACGCCCCCGGGGTCCGTCCGCCCCCACGGGCCACGACTGGTCCAGATCGAGCTCGCTCAAGTGAGCGTCCATTTCGTCCAGGGATGAGGAGATAGCAAGCTTCTTCCGCATCTCCGATCCGACGGAGAAGCCCTTCAAGTACCAGGCGACGTGCTTACGGAAGTCAATGACCCCGCGTGCCTCGTCCCCGATCCACTCCCCGAGCAGTTCCGCGTGCCTGCGCATCACCGCGGCGACCTCGCGCAGCGTCGGGGCGGCGTACGCGCCCGTGCCCTCGAAGCCCGCCACCAGGTCCCCGAACAGCCACGGCCGCCCCAGGCACCCGCGCCCGACGACCACACCGTCGCAGCCGGTCTCGCGCATCATGCGCAGCGCGTCGTCGGCGGACCAGATGTCGCCGTTGCCGAGGACCGGGATCTCCGGCACGTGCTCCTTGAGGCGCGCGATGGCGTCCCAGTCGGCCGTACCGCCGTAGTGCTCCGCCGCCGTGCGCCCGTGCAGGGCGATGGCCGTGACGCCCTCCTGCACCGCTATCCGCCCCGCGTCGAGGTAGGTGAGGTGGTCGTCGTCGATGCCCTTGCGCATCTTCATCGTCACCGGCAGCTCGCCCGCGTTGGACACGGCCTCGTTCAGAATGGCCCGCAGCAGGGGCCGCTTGTACGGGAGCGCCGAGCCGCCGCCCTTGCGCGTCACCTTGGGCACCGGGCAGCCGAAGTTCAGGTCGATGTGATCGGCCAGGTCCTCGTCCACGATCATGCGGACCGCCTTGCCGACCGTGACGGGGTCCACGCCGTACAGCTGGATCGAGCGCGGTGTCTCCGTCGCGTCGAAGTGGACCAGCTGCATCGTTTTCTCGTTGCGCTCGACCAGCGCCCTGGTCGTGATCATCTCGCTGACGAACAGCCCCTTCCCGCCGGAGAACTCGCGGCACAGGGTGCGGAACGGGGCGTTGGTGATGCCGGCCATGGGCGCGAGCACCACCGGCGGCTGCACGGAGTGCGGGCCGATGGAGAGCATGGGGAGCGCGGTGGTCATGGCCCCATTGTCCCGTACGGCGGGAGTCGTTAGTGAGCCGTACTATCCGCGTATGCCCGAGCTCGGTCACCGGCGGCGGTTGCTGGTGCTGGCGATCTGCTGCATGAGCCTGCTGATCGTGAGCCTCGACAACACCGCACTGAATGTCGCCCTCCCGTCCATGCGCGCGGAACTCGGCGCCACGGTGGCCGGGATGCAGTGGGCGGTCGACGCGTACACGCTCGTCCTCGCCTCGCTCCTGATGCTCGCCGGCTCCACCGCCGACCGGATCGGACGGCGCAAGGTCTTCCTGGCCGGTCTCGTGCTCTTCACGTTCGGCTCGCTGCTCTGCTCGCTCGCCCCGAGTCTCGGTGCGCTCGTCGCGTTCCGCATGGTCCAGGCCGTCGGCGGCTCGATGCTCAATCCGGTCGCCATGTCGATCATCACCCACACCTTCACCGAGCCGCGCGACCGGGCCCGCGCGATCGGCGTGTGGGGCGGTGTGGTCGGGATCTCGATGGCCGCCGGACCGCTGATCGGCGGCCTGCTGGTCGACGCGGTGGGCTGGCGGGCGATCTTCTGGGTCAACCTGCCGGTCGGACTCGCCGCACTGCTGCTGACGGCCCGCTACGTACCGGAATCCCGCGCTCCCAAACCGCGCCGCGCGGACCCGGTGGGACAGCTGCTCGTCATCGCGCTCCTCGGCTCGCTGACGTACGCGATCATCGAGGCGCCCGTGGCGGGCTGGACCTCGCCGCCGATCCTGCTGTGCGCGGGAACGGCCGTGACGGCCCTCGTGGGCCTTCTCGTGTACGAACCGAGGCGGGCGGAGCCACTCATCGATCTGCGGTTCTTCCGCAGCGCGCCCTTCAGCGGGGCCACCGTGATCGCGGTGTGCGCGTTCGCGGCGCTCGGCGGGTTCCTCTTCGTGAACACGCTGTACCTCCAGGATGTGCGCGGGTTCTCCGCCCTGCACGCCGGGCTCTACATGCTGCCGATGGCGGGGCTGACCCTGGTCTGCGCACCGCTGTCCGGACGGCTCGTCGGCAGTCGCGGCCCGCGGCTGCCGCTGCTGGTGGCCGGCGTCGCTATGGCGGCGAGCGGCGTCCTGTTCGCGGCGTTCGAGGCGGAGACGTCCACGCCCCTGCTGTTCACCGGCTACGTGCTCTTCGGCCTCGGCTTCGGCATGGTCAACGCGCCGATCACCAACACGGCCGTGTCGGGCATGCCGCGCGCCCAGGCGGGCGTGGCCGCGGCCGTCGCCTCGACCAGCAGGCAGGTCGGCCAGACGCTGGGCGTCGCCGTCATCGGGGCGGTGCTCGCCGCCGGGGTGCATGAGCGCCCGTACGACGCCGCCTTCGTCGCGGCGAGCAGGCCGGCCTGGTGGATCATCGCCGGGTGCGGGCTGTGCGTCCTGCTGGTGGGGGCGCTGACCAGCGGCCTGTGGGCCCGGGGGACAGCCGCCCGGGCGGCCGCGCGGCTGGAGGACTCCCCGACGGGCCGGCCGCCGGCGGGCGCGGTGCGCTGAGGCCGGACAGACCTGTGGGCCCGGACCGCTGCGTGCGGTCCGGGCCCACGGGCCGTGGCGTACTGCCTGTACTGCTGGTGCGTACGGCGGTGCCGCGTCAGCTCTGCGCGTCCTGGGCGCCCTCAGCGGTCGCCTCGCCGCCCTCGTCGCCGGCGGCGCGCTCACGCATCTTGCGCAGCAGCTCCTGCTTGTGGTCGGACGCGAGCCTGCGGTCGGCGTTGCGCGTGGGGCCGTTGTCCGCGACCTCGGCGCGGGACATCCTCTTGCGCTGGCCGCCTACGCCGAGAAGGTTGTTGCGGCTCTTTGCCACGGGGTTCTCCCGATGTGGTGTGAAGTGATCTGCGGATTCGTCGGGTGGGGGGCGGACGTGGGGTCCGCCGCGCGCTCACTCGTAGATCTGGAAGAACATGCATGCGACATTACCCGGCCTCGGGAGCACCGGGCACCAGATTTTCCGGCCAGGGCCGCCGTGGGCACGCGGCCGCGGCACCGCGGTGCGCACCGGACGCGGCGCGCCGGAAGGCCCCGGGTCCGCTGGGCGGAACCGGGGCCTTCGGGACGTACGAGCGGGTCAGCAGCCGAGGAGGCGGCCGCCCAGGTACGACTGGATCTGGTCCAGCGAGACGCGCTCCTGCTTCATGGTGTCGCGCTCGCGCACCGTCACGGCGTTGTCGTCGAGGGTGTCGAAGTCGACGGTGACGCAGAACGGCGTACCGATCTCGTCCTGACGGCGGTAGCGGCGGCCGATGGCGCCCGCGTCGTCGAACTCGATGTTCCAGTTCTTGCGCAGGTCGGTCGCCAGGCCCTTGGCCTTCGGCGACAGCTGCGGGTTGCGGGACAGCGGCAGCACCGCGACCTTGACCGGCGCGAGGCGCGGGTCGAGACGCATGACGGTGCGCTTCTCCATGACGCCCTTGGCGTTGGGGGCCTCGTCCTCGGTGTACGCGTCGAGCATGAAGGCGAGCATGGCGCGGTTCACGCCGGCCGCCGGCTCGATGACGTACGGGGTGTAGCGGTCGCCGGCCTCCTGGTCGAAGAACGACAGGTCCTGGCCCGAGGCCTTGGAGTGGGCCTTGAGGTCGAAGTCGGTTCGGTTGGCGACGCCCTCCAGCTCGGAGAACTCGTTGCCGCCGAAGTTGAAGCGGTACTCGATGTCCGCGGTGCGCTTCGAGTAGTGCGAGAGCTTCTCCGCCGGGTGCTCGAACCAGCGCATGTTCTCCTCACGGAGACCAAGCTCGCGGTACCAGCTCCAGCGCTGCTCCATCCAGTATTCCTGCCACTGCTCGTCCTCGCCCGGCTTGACGAAGAACTCCATCTCCATCTGCTCGAACTCGCGCGTGCGGAAGATGAAGTTGCCCGGAGTGATCTCGTTCCGGAAGGACTTGCCCATCTGCGCGATGCCGAACGGCGGCTTCTTGCGCGAAGTCTGCTGCACCTGGGCGAAGTTGGTGAAGATGCCCTGCGCGGTCTCGGGGCGCAGGAAGGCGCGCGAGCCGGTGTCCTGGGTCGGGCCCAGGTGCGTCTCCAGCATGCCGGAGAACTGCTTGGGCTCGGTGAACTGGCCCTTGGTGCCGCAGTTCGGGCAGTTGACGTCGGCGAGACCGTTCTCGGGGGCGCGGCCGTTGTGCTTGGCCTCGTACGCCTCGATCAGGTGGTCCGCGCGGTGGCGCTTGTGGCACGCGGTGCACTCGGTGAGCGGGTCGGAGAACGTCGCGACGTGACCGGACGCCTCCCACACCTCGGGGGCCAGGATCACCGAGGAGTCGAGACCGACGACGTCCTCGCGCGCGATGACCATGGAGCGCCACCACTGGCGCTTGATGTTCTCCTTGAGCTCGACACCCAGCGGTCCGTAGTCCCAGGCGGCCCGGGAGCCGCCGTAGATCTCACTGCACGGGTAGACGAAGCCACGGCGCTTGCTCAGGCTGACGATGGTGTCGATCTTGTCGGCGGCCACGGTGCTCTCTTCATTACGACGACGACGAACGCGAATGATTCAGATTACCGGCGCTCGTACCCCCCGGATCAAATCGGTACCGGGGTAAGGACGCGGTCGCAGCCCGGGCTCACGTCACACCACCCATTATTGACAATCGTTTCCACTTTAGTTGAAAATGGGAGTCATGAACGTACGACGACGCCTCATACCCACCGCCGCTACCGCCGGAGCTGTCGCGCTCGGCCTCATGGCCGTCACCGCCTGCGGTTCCTCCTCCGGCCCCGCCGGGAAGAACGGCGACGGCAAGCTCGACGTGGTGGCGTCGTTCTACCCCATGCAGTACCTGGCCGAGGAGATAGGCGGCGACCACGTCGCCGTATCGACCCTCACGAAGCCCGGCGTGGAGCCGCACGACCTGGAGCTCAGCCCGAAGCAGACCGCCGGTCTCGGCGAAGCGGGGCTCATCCTCTACCTCAAGGGCCTCCAGCCCGCCGTCGACGAGGCCGTCGCGCAGTCCGGTGTGAAGAACACCGTCGACGCCGCCGGCCTCACCCACCTCGAAGAGCACGGCACCGAGACCGGCGGCGACGAGCACGCCGGCGAGGAGCACACGGACGAGCACGCCGAAGAAGAGGGCCACGGCCACTCCGAAGCGGGCGGCGACCCCCACATCTGGCTGGACCCGGTGAAGTACGCCGAGGTCGCCGAGGGCGTCGGCAAGGCCCTGGAGAAGGCCGACCCCGACAACGCCGCCGCGTACAAGAAGAACACCGCCGCCCTGGTCGGCAAGCTCGACGGCCTGCACGAGAAGTTCGAGAAGGGCCTGAAGAACACCGACACCCGGACGTTCATCACGACCCACGCCGCCTTCGGCTACCTCGCCGAGCGCTACCACCTCAAGCAGGAGGGCATCAGCGGCATCGACCCCGAGTCCGAGCCCAGCCTCTCCCGCATGAAGTCCCTGCAGAAGACCGCCGAGGACGACAAGGTCACCACGGTCTTCTTCGAGACACTCGTCAGCGACAGGACCGCCAAGACCCTCGCGGGCGACACCGGACTGCGGACCGACGTCCTGGACCCGCTGGAGGGAATCACGGACAAGTCCAAGGGCGCTGACTACATCGAGGTCATGGAGTCCAACCTCGCCGCGCTGGAGAAGGCCCTCGGCGCGAAGTGAAGCAGATCACCCCGGCACCATCGGAGGCGCGAGCCATGAAGTCTGAGCCAGAGCAGCCCGTCATATCCCTGCGCGGCGCCACGGCCACCCTCGGCTCGCGCCCCGTGCTGCGCGGCGTCGACCTCTCCGTGCACCGGGGTGAGGTCGTGTCGCTGCTGGGCGCGAACGGCTCGGGCAAGTCGACGGCGGTGCGTTCCGTCATCGGCCAGGTGCCCCTCACCGGCGGCTCCGTGGAGCTCTTCGGTACGCCGCTGCGCCGCTTCCGCTCCTGGTCCCGCGTCGGGTACGTACCGCAGCGCACCACGGCCGCCAGCGGCGTTCCCGCCACCGTGTACGAGGTCGTCTCCTCCGGCCGCCTCTCCCGCGCGAAGCTGCGGTGGCCCACCAGGGCCGACCGCGCCGCCGTGCACCGCGCCATCGAGCTCGTGGGTCTCGCGGACCGCGCCAGGGACTCCGTGAACGCCCTGTCCGGCGGCCAGCACCAGCGCGTGCTCATCGCGCGGGCGCTCGCCTCGGAGCCGGAACTGCTGATCATGGACGAGCCGATGGCCGGTGTGGACCTCGCCAGTCAGGAGATCCTGGCCGCGACCCTGCGCGAGCAGGTCGTCGCCGGTACGACCGTCCTTCTCGTCCTGCACGAACTCGGCGCCCTGGAGCCGCTGATCGACCGCGCGGTGGTGCTGCGCGACGGATGCGTCACCCACGACGGACCGCCTCCGGAGTCGCTGGGGCAGCACGCGCTGCCCGGCCACGACCACGTACACCCGCACTCGGACTCCGAGCGCGTCCGGACGGGACTGCTGACCTGATCATGGAAATTCTCGAAACAGCCTTCATGCAGCGGGCCCTGCTCGCCGCCGTCCTCGTCGGCATCACCGCCCCCGCGGTCGGCATCTACCTCGTACAGCGCCGCCAGGCCCTGATGGGCGACGGCATCGGCCATGTCGCCATGACCGGCGTCGGCCTCGGCTTCCTGCTGAGCGCCAACCCGGTGTGGATGGCCGCCCTCGTCTCGATCGCCGGCGCCGTCGCGATGGAACTGATCCGCTGGTACGGGCGCATGCGCGGCGACATGGCCCTGGCCATGCTCTTCTACGGCGGCATGGCGGGTGGCGTCCTGCTGATCAACCTCGCGCCGAACGGCTCGAACTCCAACCTCACGTCGTACCTCTTCGGCTCGCTGTCGACCGTCTCGGACGCGGACGTCGTCGCGATCTGCCTGCTGGCCGCCTTTGTGATACTCGTCACGGTCGGCCTGCGGCGGCACCTCTTCGCGATCAGCCAGGACGAGGAGTTCGCCCGCGTGACCGGCCTGCCGGTGCGCGCCCTGAACCTGCTGATCGCCGTCACCGCGGCGGTCACGGTCACGGTCGCGATGCGCGTCGTCGGGCTCCTGCTGGTCAGCGCGCTGATGGTGGTGCCGGTGGCCGCGGCGCAGCAGATCACGCGGTCCTTCAAGGTCACGTTCGTCCTGGCCGTGGCCATCGGCACGGCCGTGACGCTGGCCGGCACGGTGACCTCGTACGAGTACGAAGTGCCGCCGGGCGCGACCATCGTGCTGCTGGCCATCGGCGTCTTCTTCCTGCTCACCGCGCTGGCCGCCCCGCTCGCCCGGCGCCGGGCCCGCGCCGCGAGCGAGGCGGAGGCCGGAACGGCGGCCGCCTGTAGCGTGGAGGCCGGCGGACTGCCCGACGGCTTCCGCCCCGCCAACGGCGCCAAGGTCTGACCGGCGTCCGGCGGCGACCTGGCAGAATGGCCCGGCATACGTACGGGCGACCAGAGGAGGCACCTGTGAGCACTGCGGGAACCCCATCCCCGGTGCGTGGCCGGTCCACCCGGCAGCGGGCCGCCGTGGCGGCCGCGCTCGACGAGGTGGACGAGTTCCGCAGCGCGCAGGAGCTTCACGACATGCTCAAGCACCGGGGCGACTCGGTGGGGCTGACGACGGTCTACCGCACCCTGCAGTCCCTCGCCGACGCCGGCGAGGTGGACGTGCTGCGCACCAGCGAGGGCGAGGCGGTGTACCGGCGCTGCTCCAGCGGCGAGCACCACCACCACCTGGTGTGCCGGGTGTGCGGCAAGGCCGTGGAGGTCGAGGGCCCCGCGGTCGAGAAGTGGGCGGAGGCCATCGCGGCCCAGCACGGGTACGTGAACGTGGCGCACACCGTGGAGATCTTCGGCACCTGTGTGGAGTGCGCGGCGAAGGTCTGAGACGTACGTCGGCGGGCCCGCACCGGACGTGTCCGGTGCGGGCCCGCTCTCGTTGCCCTCACGCCGTCTCCCGAGCCCCTCAGAGCCGCCGCAGGTTGCGGTCGAGGAGCGCCAGCAGCCGGTCCGCGTCGGCCGGGTCCGCGAGCCCCCGCTTGGGGAGGACCTCGACGCACAGGATGTTCGGGTCCCGGCTGAGCAGGACGACGTGGTCCGCGGTCTCCTGGTAGCCCCGGAAGAGCGACCAGCGCAGGGCAAGCGTGGCGTAGTCGTTGGCGGCCGAGACGCCCGCGTCGGTGACGGTCGTACGGTATTCGCCCTGCCACTCCACCGTCCGCAGCACCTGCCTGGCCTGGAGACGCGGGATCCACCACAGGCACAGGGCGATCAGTCCGTACACGAGGACGTTCATCGCCCCCGCGCCGCCCGGTCTCAGCGCCAGCAGCAGGCCGAACCCCGCGATCAGCGCGATCAGCGCCCACCGCAGTACGTCGAGCCGCCGGACGCGCTCGCGTATCCGGATGCCCGCCAGAACGTCGCCGCGCGTCGGCCGGTAGGTCAGCTCGACGGTCTCCCCGGCCTGGCTCATGTCCCGCCCCTGATCGTTCATGGGGCGGGATCCTAGCCACGTCCGGCGGGCGCGCCCGCGCCGCCCTACATGCTGCCGGCGGCGAGCTGCTGTTCGTTCGGGACGGCCCCGCCGAAGCGGCGGTCGCGGGAGGCGTACTCGACGCAGGCGCGCCACAGGTCGCGGCGGTCGAAGTCGGGCCACAGGACGTCCTGGAAGACCATCTCGGCGTACGCGCTCTGCCAGATCAGGTAGTTGGACGTGCGCTGCTCGCCGCTGGGGCGCACGAAGAGGTCCACGTCCGGCATGTCCGGGTAGTACATGTACTTGGCGAAGGTCTTCTCGTTGACCTTCGACGGGTCGAGCCGGCCGGCCGCGACGTCGCGCGCGATCGCCTGCGCCGCGTCCGCGATCTCCGCGCGCCCGCCGTAGTTGACGCAGAAGTACAGCGTCATGGCGTCGTTGTCCTTGGTCTGCTCCTGGGCGACCTGGAGCTCCTGGACGACGGACTTCCACATCTTCGGCATGCGGCCGGTCCACCGGATGCGGATGCCGAGTTCGTCCATCTCGTCCCGGCGGCGGCGGATGACGTCCCGGTTGAAGTTCATCAGGAAGCGCACCTCCTCGGGCGAGCGCTTCCAGTTCTCGGTGGAGAAGGCGTACAGGGAGAGGTTCTTGACGCCCATCTCGAGGCAGCCCTTGAGCACGTCGAGCACGACGCCCTCGCCGACCTTGTGGCCCTCGGTGCGCGGCAGCCCGCGCTCCTTGGCCCAGCGGCCGTTGCCGTCCATGACGATCGCCACGTGCTCCGGTACGAGCTCGCCGGGGATCTTCGGCGGCCGCGCACCGGACGGGTGCGGTTCCGGCGTCTTGTACTCGCGCCGGTTACGGCCCAGAATCCCGCGTCGTGCCATGAGTTTGCCTCTCCCTCGATTCACTTTTCCACATACCGCAGCGAGCGCAGCCCGCGCTCCAGGTGCCAGTGCAGGTAGGCCGACACCAGTCCGCTGCCCTCCCGGACGTGCCGCGCCTCACATCGGTCCGCCGTCTCCCAGTCCCCCGTCAGCAGCGCGCTGAGCAGTCCGACGGCCTCCGCCGAGGGTACGACGCTTCCGGGCACCCGGCAGTCGCCGCAGACGACGCCGCCGGCGGCGACGGAGAAGAACCGGTTCGGCCCGTGCAGCCCGCACCGCGCGCAGTCGTCGAAGCTCGGCGCGTACCCGTTGACCGCCAGCGAGCGCAGCAGGAAGGCGTCGAGGATGAGGTGGGGGGCGTGCTCGCCGCGGGCGAGGGTGCGCAGGCCGCCGACGAGCAGCAGGTACTGCTGCACGGCGGGCTCGCCCTCGTGGTCGGTGAACCGCTCGGCGGTCTCCAGCATCGCCGTACCGGCGGTGTAGCGGCCGTAGTCCGTGACGATTCCGCCGCCGTAGGGAGCGATCGTCTCGCTCTGCGTGCACAGCGGCAGGCCGCGCCCGACGAGTTCGCTGCCCCGCGAGAAGAACTGCACGTCGACGTGCGAGAAGGGCTCCAGGCGCGCGCCGAACTTCGACTTGGTCCGCCGCACGCCCCGCGCGACCGCGCGTACGCGGCCGTGACCTCGGGTGAGCAGCGTGATGATCCGGTCCGCCTCACCGAGCTTCTGGGTGCGCAGCACGATGCCGTCGTCGCGGAACAGGGTCATGCGACCATTCTCGCCCACCGGGCACCCATCAAGGAGACCTTTGGGTGGTCATAAGGTCTGCTTATGAGGTCATAGGCGGGGGTCGCGTACCTGTCCGGGCATTTCGTTGCCTAGGGTGACGCACGAGACAGTTGTCGCCACCCGAAGGGAAATCCCCCATGCCCCGCCCCCTGAGGGTCGCGATCGTGGGCGCCGGCCCCGCCGGAATCTACGCCGCCGACGCCCTGCTGAAGTCCGACGCCGCGACCGACCCCGGGGTCTCCATCGACCTCTTCGAGCGGATGCCGGCGCCCTTCGGGCTGATCCGTTACGGCGTCGCCCCGGACCACCCCCGCATCAAGGGCATCGTCACGGCGCTGCACCAGGTCCTGGACAAGCCGCAGATACGGCTCTTCGGCAACGTCGACTACCCGTCGGACATCGGCCTGGACGACCTGCGCGCGTTCTACGACGCGGTGATCTTCTCCACCGGCGCGAGCGCCGACCGGGCGATGGACATACCCGGCATCGACCTCGACGGCTCGTACGGCGCGGCCGACTTCGTCTCCTGGTACGACGGGCACCCCGACGTGCCGCGCACCTGGCCGCTCGACGCGGAGAAGGTCGCCGTGCTCGGCGTCGGCAACGTGGCGCTCGACGTGGCCCGCATCCTCGCGAAGACCGCCGACGAGCTGCTCCCGACCGAGATCCCGCCGAACGTGTACGACGGCCTCGCCGCCAACAGGGCCCGCGAGATCCACGTCTTCGGGCGGCGCGGTCCCGCTCAGGCGAAGTTCAGCCCGATGGAACTGCGCGAGCTCGACCACTCCCCCACGATCGAGGTCGTCGTCAACCCCGAGGACATCGACTACGACGACGGCAGCATCGCCACCCGCCGCGCCAACAAGCAGGCGGACATGGTCGCCAAGACGCTGGAGAACTGGGCGATCCGCGACATCGGCGACCGGCCCCACAAGCTCTTCCTGCACTTCTTCGAGTCGCCCACCGAGGTCGTCGGCGAGGACGGCAGGGTCGTGGGGCTTCGCACGGAGCGCACGCGGCTCGACGGCACGGGCAACGTCACGGGCACGGGCGAGACGCAGACCTGGGACGTGCAGGCCGTCTACCGCGCGGTCGGCTACCTCTCGGACGAACTCCCCAAGCTTCCCTTCGACTTCACCACCGGCACCGTTCCGCACGAGGGCGGCCGCGTGATCGAGGCGGGCGGGCACCTGCCGTCGACGTACGTCACCGGATGGATCAAGCGCGGCCCCGTCGGCCTCATCGGCCACACCAAGGGCGACGCCAACGAGACGGTGGCGAACCTGCTGGAGGACCACGGGGCCGGCCGTCTGCCCGCCCCTGCCGCGCCCGCGGAGGACGCCGTGGTGGACTTCCTCGCGGGCAGGGGCGTCGCCTACACGACGTGGGAGGGCTGGCACCGCCTCGACAGCGCGGAGCGCGCGCTGGGCGAGGCCGAGGGCCGCGAGCGCGTGAAGATCGTCGAGCGTGAGGCCATGCTGAGGGCGAGCGAGGAGCCGCGGGACTGAGCCGGGCGGACGGGCCCGGCCCGCTTCACGAGGGCGTACGCGCCGTCGACAGCAGCCGGGCCGTGTCCTCCGGGCGGATCAGCAGCGCGCCGCCGACGATCGTCAGCACCTCGCGCTCGGCGGGGCTGTACGGGCCGTCGGCGAGGGCGATCCGGGCGCCCTGGAGCAGGATCGCTTCGCGGCCCGCGGGCGCGAGGTGCGGGGACAGCGGTTCGAGCGCCTCGTGCAGTTCGATGGCGAGCGCGGCGCCGCAGGGGTCGGAGGGATCCGGAGCCCCTTCGTACGCCCCCAGGAGACGCCCGGTGTCGGCCGCGAGGGCGTCGACGAGGGTCGTGAGCCGGTCCTCGGTGCAGTCGTCGAACCCGGCGGCCCGGACGGCCTGGACCGCGGTCACCCGGACCGTGCGGGAGGACGTCCCGCCCGCGGCGAGGACGGCGAGGGCCACGGTGTGGACGGCGTCGCGCAGCATCGCGGCGAGGCGCACGGTGGTGGGGTGGTCGAGCGCCTCGGTGCCGAAGTGGCCCTGGCAGGCCGCGCATTCGACGACCGGGCCGACATCGCCGCGCGACAGGAGCGGGACGCCGAGCACGGTGAAGCGCCTGCGGCCCGTGCGCCGCCGGTAGTTGCGGTCGCCGCCGCAGCCGGGGCAGAAGAAGTCACCGTCGCCGACGGTGTTCCATGCGGTGCGCATGCCCCACACGCATCGTTTCCGCCCTCGGGTTCGCAGCACGTCGCACCTCCGTAACGCTCCGGCAACGCTGCCGTGTTGCCGTGATGTTAGCCACATCCGAGATCTCACGTCAGCACCCTCGCGGTGCCGGGGACACGCGAAAGGCCGGGCGTGGCCGAAAATCGACCCGCCCGGCTTCACATCACCGGAGCCCGGAGTGTCAGCGCGTGGCCCGGTTCACGGCCGAGACGACGGCCTTCAGGGAGGCGCGCGTGGTGTTCGCGTCGATGCCGATGCCCCACAGAACCTTGCCGTCGATGGCGCATTCGATGTACGAGGCGGCCTGGGCGCTCGCGCCCTCGCTCATCGTGTGCTCCTGGTAGTCCAGCAGCCTGGCGTCCACGCCGACCGCTCCCAGCGCCTCGAAGAAGGCCGAGATCGGGCCATTGCCGGTGCCTGTCAGCACCGTGTCGACGCCGTCCACGACCGCCTCGACGGTCAGCGTGTCCTGGCCGTCCTTGTCGGTCGTCGTCTGACCGGAACGCAGCTGGATGCGCCCCCACGCGTTCTCGGAGTTCGGCAGGTACTCGTCCTGGAAGACCGACCAGATCGCCTTCGGCGTGACCTCGCCGCCCTCGGCGTCCGTCTTGGCCTGGATGATCCGGGAGAACTCGATCTGCATGCGGCGCGGCAGGTCCAGCTTGTGGTCGTTCTTCAGGACGTACGCGATGCCGCCCTTGCCGGACTGCGAGTTGACCCGGATGACCGCCTCGTACGAACGGCCCACGTCCTTCGGGTCGATCGGCAGGTACGGCACGGCCCACTCGATGTCGTCGACCGTCTTGCCGGCGGCGGCCGCCTCGGCCTCCATCGCGTCGAAGCCCTTCTTGATGGCGTCCTGGTGGGAGCCGGAGAAGGCGGTGTAGACCAGGTCGCCCGCGTAGGGGTGGCGCGGGTGGACCTCCATCTGGTTGCAGTACTCGCTGGTGCGGCGGATGTCGTCGATCTGAGAGAAGTCGATCTGCGGGTCGACGCCCTGCGAGAAGAGGTTCATGCCCAGGGTGACCAGGTCGACGTTGCCGGTGCGCTCGCCCTGCCCGAACAGGCAGCCCTCGATGCGGTCCGCGCCCGCCATGATCGCCAGCTCGGCGGCGGCGACGGCGGTGCCGCGGTCGTTGTGCGGGTGCACGGACAGGCAGACGTACTCGCGCCGCGTCAGGTGGCGCGACATCCACTCGAAGCGGTCCGCGTGCGTGGACGGCGTGGAACGCTCCACGGTGGCGGGCAGGTTCAGGATGATCTCCCGGCCCTCCTCCGGCTGCCACACGTCGCAGACGGCCTCGCAGACCTCCAGGGCGAAGTCCAGCTCGGTGTCGGTGAAGATCTCCGGGCTGTACTGGTAGCCGAAGACCGTCTCCGGGCCCAGCAGCTTGTCGGCGTACTCCATGACCAGCCGCGTGCCGTCCACGGCGATCTGCTTGACCTGCTCCTTGGAGCCGCGGAAGACGACGCGGCGGAAGGTCGGCGCGGTGGCGTTGTAGAGGTGCACGGTCGCGCGGCGGGCGCCGACCAGCGACTCGACGGTCCGCTCGATCAGCTCTTCGCGCGCCTGGGTCAGGACGGAGATCGTCACGTCCTCGGGGATCGCGCCCTCTTCGATGATGGAGCGCACGAACGCGAAGTCGGTCTCGCCGGAGGACGGGAAGCCGACCTCGATCTCCTTGTAGCCCATGCGTACGAGCAGGTCGAACATCTCGCGCTTGCGGGCCGGGCTCATGGGGTCGATCAGGGCCTGGTTGCCGTCACGCAGGTCGGTGGACAGCCAGCGCGGCGCCTTGGTGATCCGGTGGTCGGGCCAGGTGCGGTCGGGGATGTCGACGGCCTCGTACGAGCCGTACTTGTGGATCGGCATCCCGGACGGCTTCTGCAGCTGCGTCGCGTTGGTGATCGGCGTGGGGCGGCCAACAGGGGCGTTCATCGCGTGGGGCTCCTCGGTGTCCTGCAAAGGGGACGGCCGACGGTGTCGCTGCAGCACCAGACTCCGCGGGGAGGGGGTCGGCCTGGAACTACAGACCCTCGCCGCGGCAGCTAAGGAGAAGCAGCCCGTAACGCATGATGTGCCGCAGCCTAGCCGAGTCGGGCCGGTTTCGCCGGACCCGTATCAGTATGCGGGACCACCCCGGGGGTAACGGGCGGGTAACGGGCGAAAGTGATCCTTCACTCGATTTCATCAATCGTGGTCGCAAGTAGTGACTGCTCGGTGACCCAGTGCGACATTGCGGCCATGAAGGCCACACATCCCGTGTTCTGCACCATCGTGCCGCCCCACATCCTCGACGAGCTCGCCCGGGCCGACGACCCGGCACTCGCGGGCCCCGCGCGCCGGACCCTCGAAGCAGACGCCGCCCAGCGCACCCACCGCCGGCTGACCACGGTGCTCGGCGTCCCGGCGGCCGCCGGGTCCGGCGCGGCGGACGGCAAGCCGCACCGCACCGTCCACGACGCGCAGAACCGCCAGCGGCTGCCGGGCGTCAAAGTGCGCGGCGAGGGCGAGGAGCCGGGCGGGGACGCGACCGTCAACCGCGCGTACGCGGGTCTGGGCGCGACGTTCGAACTCCTCCTCACAGCCTTCGCGCGCGACTCGATCGACGGGAACGGCCTGCCGCTCGTCGCGAGCGTCCACTACAGCGAGAACTACGGGAACGCCTTCTGGGACGGCGAGCAGATGGTCTTCGGCGACGGCGACGAGATCTTCCGCGACTTCACGCTCCCCGTGGACGTCATCGCCCACGAGCTGTCCCACGGCATGACGCAGTACACGGCCAACCTCACGTACTTCGGCCAGCCCGGCGCCCTCAACGAGTCCGTGTCCGACGTCTTCGGCTCCCTGGTCAAGCAGTACGTCAACGACGAGACGGCCGAACGGGCCGACTGGCTGATCGGCGCGGGCCTGCTGACCGACCGCGTCACCGGCGTGGCCCTGCGTTCCATGAAGGCGCCCGGCACGGCGTACGACGACGACGTGCTCGGCAAGGACCCGCAGCCCGCGAGGATGGCGGACTACGTCCGCACCGGCCGCGACAACGGCGGCGTCCACATCAACTCCGGCATCCCGAACCACGCCTTCTACCTCCTCGCCACGGACCTCGGCGGCAAGGCGTGGGAGCGGGCGGGACAGATCTGGTACGACACCCTGACCGGCGGCGGCCTCCAGGTCGACGCGAGCTTCGCGGACTTCGCGCGGGCCACCGTGGCGGCGGCGCAGGCCCGTTTCGGTGACGGCGAGGAGCGGGAGGCTCTGCTGAAAGCGTGGTCCGTGGTCGGGGTGCCTACCGGCTGAGCCGTATCCGTACTAGAACGGAACCATGCGAATCGGGGTAAGGCGCACAGGAGGCTTCGCCGGCATCGAGCGGTACGCCGAGGTGGACACCTCCGGACGGACCGACGCCGCGGAATGGCACACCCTGGTCGAGGAGGCGGTCTCCGCCGGCCGGGGCACGCCGCCGGTCGGCGTGCCGGACGGGTTCAGCTACCAGATCACGGTCGACGGGAAGACCGTCTACTGCGCGGACCCGAGGCTGACCGAGGCGCAGAGCCGGCTCATCTCACAGGTGCTGAAGGAAGGGGCCTGAACGGTCCACGGATCGCCGTACCGCAGTGTGGTGGTGCGTGGCCACCAAGAAGATCACCATCTCGCTTCCCGAGGAACTCGTGGAGTCGGCTCGCGGGCTCACGGACAACCTGTCCGGTTACGCGGCGGAAGCCCTCGCCCGCAGAATCCGCAACGACCTGCTGGCCGAGGAGTTGCGACGCTACGAACGCGAGCACGCCGCGTTCACCGACGAGGAGCGCGCCGAGGCCGACGCGCTGCTGCACGGCGCCGGTGCCCCGCGCGAGGAAGCGGCGTGACGACCCTTGTCCTGGACTTCCAGGGCCTGTCCGCCTGGACCGCCGGTGACCGCAAGGTCACCGCGCTCGTCGACGCGGCACAGCGCAGCGAGACCGACCTGGTCGTCAGCGCCAACACCGATCATCGAGGTCGCACACGCGAAGACCGAAAACCGGCTGCTCTCCCGTATCAAGGTGGAACCGGTCCCGGAGCGCGGCGCGAAGGCCGCGGCCCGGCTGCTCAAGGATGCCGGGTTGCACGGGCGCAAGTACGCGATCGACGCCACCATCGCCGAAGCGGCCGGCAGGCAGGCAGGCCCGGTCGCCATACTGACGTCGGACGACGTCGGACATCGACGACATGGACATCGACGACATGACGAAGCTCTGCGGCGGCCGGGTCCGGCTGATCGCGGTCTGACGCGACCACATTCCCGCACAGGCCCCATTGACAGGGTTACCGGCGGTACCGAGCATCGCTGGATGACGTCGCTGCCGCCGCACCCGCTGCCCCGCTTCCCCGCCGACTTCCTCTGGGGGGTGTCGACTTCGGCTCATCAGATCGAGGGCGCGGTCGGCGTGGGCGGCCGGGGGCCGTCGTCGTGGGACGCCTTCGCCGCCGAGCCGGGACGGATCAAGGACGGTTCGGACGCGTCGGTCGCGACCGACCACTACCACCGGTACGCCCAGGACGTCGCACTGATCAAGGACCTGGGCGTCGGGGCGTACCGCTTCTCGGTGGCCTGGCCGCGGGTGATGCCGGAGGGCTGCGGGCCGGTGAACGCGGCCGGGCTCGGCTTCTACGACCGGCTCGTCGACGAGCTGTGCGCCGCCGGGGTGCGTCCGGTGCCGACCCTCTTCCACTGGGACACCCCGCTGGCGCTGGAGAAGGCCGATGGCTGGCTGGAGCGGGACACCGCCCACCGGTTCGCGGAGTACGCCGATGCGGTGGCCGCCCGGCTGGGTGACCGGGTGGACCGCTGGATCACGCTCAACGAACCCGCCGAGGTGACGCTGCTCGGCTACGGGCTCGGGGAGCACGCCCCCGGCAGGCGCTTGCTCTTCGACGCGCTGCCCGCCGCCCACCACCAGCTCCTGGGCCACGGACTCGCCGTACAGGCGCTGCGGGCCAGGGGCGCGGGCGGCATCGGGATCGCCAACTCGCACGGACCGGTGTGGCCGGCGTCGGAGGGTGAAGAGGACACGGGCGCTGCCGGCCTGTACGACCTGCTGCTCAACCGGCTGTTCGCCGACCCGCTGCTGCTCGGGCGGTATCCGGACGGCATCGCCGAGATGCTTCCCGGTCCGGTGGCCGAGGACCTGGAGGTCATCGCGCGGCCGGTCGACTGGTACGGGGTCAACTACTACCAGCCGACGCTGGTCGGGGCCCCCGGCGCGGACGCGCCCACCGACTTCGCGGGCGTCGGGATACCGCCGGAGATGCCGTTCTCCGTACGGGAGATCGAGGGCCACCCGCGCACGGCCTTCGGCTGGCCGGTCGTCCCGGAGGCCCTGACCGAGCTGCTGACCTCCATGCGCGAGCGGTACGGCGACCGGCTGCCGCCGGTCGTCATCACCGAGAACGGCTGCCCGTACGACGGTCTGGACGACCAGGAGCGGATCGCCTTCCTCGACGGCCACCTGCGGGCGCTGCACCGGACGCTGGAGGCGGGCGTCGACGTACGCGGCTACTTCGTCTGGTCGCTGACGGACAACTTCGAGTGGGCCGAGGGGTACGCCCAGCGCTTCGGCCTCGTGCACATCGACTACGAGACGCTGGCCCGGACGCCGAAGGCGTCGTTCCACTGGCTGCGGGACGCGCTGCGCGAGCAGCGGCCGCCCGGGGCGTCCGGGCGGCCGTGACGGCTCAGAAGCCCAGTTTGCGTAGCTGCTTCGGGTCGCGCTGCCAGTCCTTGGCGACCTTCACGTGGAGGTCGAGGAAGACCGGCGTGCCCAGCAGGGCCTCGATGTGCTTGCGCGACTTCGTGCCCACGTCCTTCAGGCGCTGGCCCTTGGGGCCGATGATGATGCCCTTCTGGCTGGGACGCTCGATGTAGACGTTCGCGTGGATGTCGAGGAGCGGCTTGTCGGCCGGGCGGTCCTCGCGCGGCAGCATCTCCTCGACGACGACCGCGATGGAGTGCGGCAGCTCGTCCCGTACGCCTTCGAGCGCGGCCTCGCGGATCAGCTCCGCGACCATGACCATCTCGGGCTCGTCGGTGAGATCGCCCTCGGGGTAGAGCGGCGGGCTCTCGGGGAGCAGCGGGATCAGCAGGTCGGCGAGGAGCGAGACCTGCTTGTCGCCGACGGCGGACACCGGGACGATCTCCTGCCACTCGAAGCCGAGCTCCTTGGAGAGCTGGTCGATGGCGATGAGCTGCTCGGCGAGCTGCTTGGAGTCGACGAGGTCGGTCTTGGTGACGATCGCGACCTTCGGCGTCTTCTTGATCCCCGCGAGCTCCTTGGCGATGAACTTGTCGCCGGGGCCGAGCTTCTGGTCGGCGGGCAGGCAGAAGCCGATCACGTCGACCTCGGCCCAGGTGGTGCGTACGACGTCGTTGAGACGCTCGCCGAGCAGCGTGCGCGGCTTGTGGAGGCCGGGGGTGTCGACCAGGATCAGCTGCGCGTCGGGGCGGTGCACGATCCCGCGCACGGTGTGGCGGGTGGTCTGCGGCCGGCTGGACGTGATGGCGACCTTCTGGCCGACCAGAGCGTTCGTCAGGGTGGACTTGCCCGCGTTGGGGCGGCCGACGAAGCAGGCGAAGCCGGCCCGGTGGGGGGCCTCGGAAGACTGGGTGCGAGCGCTCATGCGTGCCATTCTCCCCGATGTACGCCGCGGAGCCGACCAGTGCCCGCCCCGGGGGCGGGCGTGCGGCCCGGCAAGGCGGCGCTTTCCGGCCTCGGCGGCGGCGCCCCCGTGCGGCGGGGGCTCACGCCCGGCCGCGCCGGCCTTGGCGTCAGCCCGCCGTGACGCTGGCCCGCAGCACCCCGTCCGGCCCCGCGACGAGCACCGGCGTCGCCGCCCCGCCCAGGTCGCGCACCGCCGCGCGGTCCTCCTCCGAGGCGCCTTCCGCGTCGGTCACGACCGCCGCCGCCTCCAGCGACGTCGCGCCGCTCGCGACGGCCATCGCCACCGCGGTGCGCAGTGCGCTCAGCCGCAGGGAGTCGAGCGCGACGGTCCCGGCGACGTACGTACGGCCCGTCTCGTCCCGTACGGCCGCTCCCTCCGGCACCCCGTTGCGCGCCCGCGCGCTGCGCGCCAGCGTGATGATCTTGCGGTCCTCGGGGTCGAGTTCGGTGCTCGGCGTGGTCTCAGTCATGCCCCGAGCATAGGGAGCGGGCACCGCTCAGCCCGCGACCGGGTACATCGAGCCGCGCCGCCCCTCCGGCGAGGCGAGCCACTCCAGCTTCGCCGCCGTGTCCGCCTCCGGGAGCGCCGTGTGCAGCACGATCGCCAGGTCGGGACGGGCCGGCACGCGCAGCTGCGTCGACTCCACGACGAGCGTGCCGACCACCGGGTGTTCCATCTCCTTGCGGACCTGGCCGCCCGGCGCGATGTCCCGCCGCCGCCACAGCTCGGCGAACTCGGGCGAGAGTTCGGTGACCTCGTCGACGACCGCGCGGAAGCCCTCGTCGTCCGGCCGCTCCGAGCACGCGGCCCGGTACTGCGCGACGACGTTCGCCGCGTTCTGCTCCCAGCTCTTCGCCCGCGAGCGGTAGACGGGGTCGGTGAAGAAGGCGACCAGGCAGTTCTGAGTGATCCCGGGCCGCATGCCCAGCACCGCGCCGGCCGCGTCGTTGTGGACGACCGTGTTCCAGTACGCGTCCATGATGTGCGCGGGGTACGGCATCCACGCGTCGATCAGCCGGCGCAGACCCTCGCACATGTCGGCGTACCGCGGATCGACCTCCGGCGCGGGCGGGTTGAGCCCGGCCAGGACGTACAGGTGACGGCGCTCCGCGCTGCTCAGCCGCAGCACCCGGCCCACCGAGTCGAGCACCTGCGGCGAGACGGTGATGTCCCGGCCCTGCTCCAGCCACTGGTACCAGGAGACGCCGACGCCCGCGAGGACGGCCACCTCCTCCCGGCGCAGTCCGGGCGTACGCCGCCTGCCTCCGCCGTCCGGCAGTCCGGCTTCCGCCGGGCTGACCCGGGCGCGTCTGCTCATCAGGAACTCGCGCAGTTCGCCCAGACGGTGAGCTTTGAGATCGACCGGTGCGGCCAAGCGCTCCACGTACTCCCCCTGTCCCGCTGCCTGGTGGTGGCAGCAACAGGATAAGTTCCCGCTCCCCACGGTTGTTCCGACGGCCGCAGGGTGGCGGGCATGCCCACAGACACCTCCACCCCGACCACGCCGGTGACCACGCCGGCGTCCGCACCGGCGCCGGTCCCCGTGAAGCTCTCCGCCCGCGCCAGGCTGGTCCTCTTCGTGCTCTGCGCCGCCCAGTTCATGGTGGCCCTCGACTTCTCCGTACTGAACGTCGCGCTGCCCGTCCTCGGCGAGGACCTCGGCATGAGCCGGTCCGCGCTGCAGTGGGCGGTCACCGCCTTCGCACTGCCCTCCGGCGGATTCCTGCTGCTCTTCGGGCGGGCCGCCGACCTGTTCGGGCGGCGCAGGCTGTTCCTCGCGGGCCTCGCCGTCTTCGGCGCCGCCTCCCTCCTCGCCACCTTCGCCTGGGACCCGGCCTCCTTCCTGGCCGGGCGGGCGCTCCAAGGGCTGGGCGCCGCCGCCATCGTGCCGACCGGCATGTCGCTGCTGACCACCACGTTCCCCGAGGGCCCGCAGCGCGACCGGGCGCTGGGCATCAGCGGCACGCTGCTCTCGCTCGGGTTCACCGTCGGCATGGTGCTCGGCGGCGTCATGACCGACACCCTCGGCTGGCGCTCGACGATGGGCCTGCTGGCTGTCGCCTCCGTGCTCGTCCTCGTTCTCGCGCCGGGTCTGCTGACGGAGTCCCGCCACCCCGGGCGCCCGCGCCTCGACCTGCCCGGCGCGGTCACCGTCACGGGCGGCCTGCTGGCACTGATCTACGCCCTGTCGACGGCGGCGGAGCACGGGTTCGGCGGCGCCGACGTCCGGGTCACGCTGGTCTCGGGCGTCCTCCTTCTCGCCGCCTTCTGGTACGTCGAGTCCCATGCCGCCGCGCCGCTCGTCTCGCTGCCGATGCTGCGCCGCCGGACCGTGGCCTGGGGCAATGTTGGCGGGCTGGTGACGTTCTCGATGATGAGCACGGTCGTCTTCGTTCTCACCCTCTACCTCCAGGAGGTGCTGGAGCTCTCCGCCTTCCGGACCGGCCTCGTCTTCGGCTTCCAGGGCGCGCTGTCCGTCGTGGCCGGCACGTTCGCCCCCCGGGTCATCGGCCGCTTCGGCGCCCGCCGCACGCTCGTGGGCTCGCTGCTCGGCCAGGGCGTGCTCGTGGCCGTCCTGCTCGCCGTCGGCACCGAGACGGGCGCTCTGCTGGCGACCGCCGCCGTATCGCTCGCGAGCATGTGCCACCTGGGCGCGATCATCTCGTACGGGCTGATCGTCACGTCCGGCGTCCCCGACGAGGAGCAGGGCCTGGCGACCGGGCTCGTCACCACGACCCAGCAGGTCGGCCTCACCGTCGGCATCCCGATGCTGGGCGTGCTGGCGACGACGCACGGCTCGCTCTTCGACGGTGTCCGCACGGTCCTGGCCGTGGACGCGGCGATCGTGGTCGCGGCGGCGGTCCTGGTGGGTGTGGGGCTGCGGACCCGGCGCGGCGTCTGAGGCCGGTGTCAGGCCCGGTCGAGCCGCAGGCGCTCGGCCTTCGGGAGGCCGGCCACGACCAGGTCGTACGAGTCCTCGATCAGCTCCCGGACCACGCGGTCCGGGAGCTGCCCGTCGACGGTGACCGTGTTCCAGTGGCGCTTGTTCATGTGCCAGCCGGGGACGATCTCCGCGTGCTCCTCGCGGAGCCGCACCGCGATCTCCGGTTCGCACTTGAGGTTGACGGTGAGCGGCTCGGCGTCCAGGGCGCTGAGCGCGAAGAGCTTCCCGAGGACCTTGAAGACCGAGGTCTCGGGGCCGAAGGGGAACTCCTCGGTCGCGGCGTTGAATTCCAGACAGAACGCCCTGAGCTCCTGCGGCGTCATGCCTCCTCCTTCTTCTGCGGCTCCACCAGCACCGTGACGATCTTGTTGCGGCGGCCGGCCGGGGACTCCGCGGTCAGGCGCAGCGCGCGCCCGTCGGGGAGGTCCACCGTCGTGTGCGCGCCGGCGATCGGCACGCGGCCGAGCGCCTTGGCGAGCAGCCCGCCGACCGTTTCCACGTCCTCGTCGTCGAACCCGTCGAAGCCGAAGAGCTCGCCGAGGTCGCCGATGTCGAGCCGGGCGGTCACCCGGTAGCAGCCGTCGTCCAGCTCCTCGACGGGCGGCAGTTCGCGGTCGTACTCGTCCGTGATCTCTCCGACGATCTCTTCGAGGATGTCCTCGATGGTGACGATGCCGGCCGTGCCGCCGTACTCGTCGATGACGACGGCGACGTGGTTGCGCTCCTGCTGCATCTCCCGCAGCAGGTCGCCCGCGTTCTTTGTGTCGGGGACGAAGACGGCGGGGCGCATCGCGGTCGAGACGAGGTCGGACTCGGACTCGCGGTTGATGTGCGTCTTCCTGACCAGGTCCTTGAGGTAGACGATGCCGACGATGTCGTCCTCGTTCTCGCCGGTCACCGGGATGCGGGAGAAGCCGGAGCGCAGGGCGAGGGTGAGGGCCTGGCGGATCGTCTTGAAGCGCTCGATGGAGACCAGGTCGGTCCTGGGCACCATGACCTCGCGCACCAGCGTGTCCCCGAGCTCGAAGACGGAGTGCACCATGCGGCGCTCGTCGTCCTCGATCAGTGACTCCTGCTCGGCCAGGTCGACCATCGCGCGCAGCTCGGCCTCGCTGGCGAAGGGGCCCTTGCGGAAGCCCTTGCCGGGCGTGAGCGCGTTGCCGATGAGGATCAGCAGCTGCGGGACGGGGCCCATGACGCGGGCGAGCGGCAGCAGGACGTACGCGGACGCGGTCGCCGTGTTGAGCGGGTGCTGGCGGCCGATGGTGCGCGGGGAGACGCCGACGGCGACGTACGAGACCAGGACCATCACGCCGATGGCCACGGCCAGGGCCTCCCAGGTCGCGTCGAACTCGCGCAGGCAGGCGTACGTCACCAGGACGCCGGCGGCCATCTCGCAGGCCACCCGCATCAGCAGGGCCACGTTCAGGTACCGGACCGGGTCGGACGCGACCTGCGCCAGCTTGGCGCTGCCGCGCCGGCCGGACCGTACGGCCTCGGCGGCCCGGAAGCTGGACACGCGGGCGATGCCCGCCTCGGCGCAGGCGGCCAGCCAGGCGACCACGACCAGCAGGACGGCGCCGGTGATCAGCTGGGCGGTCATGAGACGGTCGGCGCGGGGGACGGACCGGTCAGGCCCTTCTCCGCTCGCCAGCCGTCGACGATCGCCGCCTGGAGGCCGAACATCTCGGCCTTCTCGTCCGGCTCCTCGTGGTCGTAGCCCAGCAGGTGCAGCACGCCGTGGACGGTCAGGAGCTGGAGTTCCTCGTCCATGGAGTGCCGCGTGTCCGCCTCCTCCCCCTGCTTCTGGGCGACCTCGGGGCAGAGCACGATGTCACCGAGGAGCCCCTGGGGGGGCTCCTCGTCGTCCTTCTTCGGCGGACGCAGCTCGTCCATCGGGAAGGACATGACATCCGTCGGTCCCGGGAGGTCCATCCACTGGATGTGGAGCTGCTCCATGGCGGCCGTGTCCACGACGATCACCGACAGTTCGGAGAGCGGGTGGATCCGCATCCGGGTGAGCGCGTAACGGGCGATGTCGAGGATCGCCTGCTCGTCGACTTCGGTGCCGGATTCGTTGTTGACGTCGATCGACATGGTGCTGGATCTACCCCTGCTTCAAAGTCACAGCCCGTTTTGGCTGTCGTCGTACTTCTGGTACGCGTCGACGATACGGCCGACCAGCTTGTGCCGGACGACATCCTGGGACGTGAGCCGGGAGAAGTGGACGTCGGGGACGTCGTCCAGGATGTCCTGGACCTGGCGCAGACCGCTCTTCGTCCCGCCCGGCAGGTCGACCTGGGTGACGTCGCCCGTGACGACGATCTTCGAGTCGAAGCCGAGCCTGGTCAGGAACATCTTCATCTGCTCGGCGCTGGTGTTCTGCGCCTCGTCGAGGATGATGAACGCGTCGTTGAGCGTCCGGCCGCGCATGTACGCCAGCGGGGCCACCTCGATCGTGCCCGCGGCCATCAGGCGCGGGATCGAGTCGGGGTCGAGCATGTCGTGCAGGGCGTCGTAGAGCGGGCGCAGGTACGGGTCGATCTTCTCGTAGAGCGTGCCGGGCAGGAAGCCCAGCCGCTCGCCCGCCTCGACGGCGGGCCTGGTCAGGATGATCCGGTTGACCTGCTTGGACTGCAGGGCCTGGACCGCCTTGGCCATGGCGAGGTAGGTCTTGCCCGTACCGGCGGGGCCGATGCCGAAGACGATGGTGTGCTTGTCGATGGCGTCGACGTACCGCTTCTGGTTGAGCGTCTTGGGGCGGATGGTGCGACCGCGGCTGGAGAGGATGTTCTGCGTGAGCACCTCGGCCGGGGTCTCGGTGACGGCTTCCGCGCCACCGGCGTTCCCGTTCGCTCTGAGCATGGCGATCGAGCGTTCCACTGCGTCCTCCGTCATCGGCAGTCCGGTGCGGAGCACCAGCATCATCTCGGCCAGCAGGCGCTGGATCAGGGCGACCTCCGTCGGGTCACCGACCGCGCTGACCTCGTTCCCCCTGACGTGGATGTCCACGTCGGGGAAGGCGTTCTCGATCACGCGCAACAGGGAATCGCTGGAACCCAGGACCATCACCATGGGGTGTGTGTCCGGCACGGTGAACTGGGCGCGGGCCTGCGGCTGTGTGGGTGTCTGAGTCATGGGCCGGCACTGTGGCCTGCACGTACCTCCCGTTGCAGGGTTCTCGCTGCTCGACAACCTCTTGCGTCCAAGCGTACGACGGTGCACTGACAAGGCCGAAGGCTTTTCGCACCCGGCCCCGGCACGGGCTCACCGCCCGGTCACGCGGGCCTGCGGAAACCGATCGTCGGCACCGCCCTGCGCAACGGCCACGCCCGGGTCGCGGTCGGCAGCAGCCCGTCCAGGAAGGCGTACCGGCGCAGCGCCTGCGGGTCCTGCCCGTCGACCGCCTGCACCTGCTGCCACCAGGCCGCGATCTCCGACCAGCCGGGCGCCGACAGCGATCCCCCGAACTCCTGCACCGACAGGGCCGCGGTCAGTCCCGCGAAGGCCAGCCGGTCGGCGAGCGGCCAGCCGGCGAGGGTGCCGGTGACGAAACCGGCCACGAAGACGTCGCCCGCGCCGGTCGGGTCCAGCGCCTCCACTGCGATGGCGGGCACCTCGGCGGTCTCCCCGGTCGAGCCGTCCACGGCGTACGCGCCCTCGGCCCCCAGCGTGACGACCGCGACCGGGACCTTCTCGGCCAGGGCGCGGGCGGCGGCGCGCGGGCAGTCGGTTCGGGTGTAGCGCATGGCCTCCTCGGCGTTGGGCAGGAACGCCTCGCAGTGCGCCAGGTCGGTGAGGCCGGCCAGGTCCCAGCGGCCCGTGTCGTCCCAGCCCACGTCGGCGAAGATCTTCGCCCCGCGGCGGGCGGCGGAGGCGATCCACTCCTCCGTCCGGCCGGGCGTGAGGGCGGCGATGGCGGCCCGCGCGCGGGGCGGGCAGTCGGGGAAGGGTCCGGGCCCGGCCGGCGGCGGGGCCTCGTGGCCGTGGGAGACCATGGTGCGCTCGCCCTCGTACGCCATGGAGACGGTGACGGGCGAGTGCCAGCCGGGGACGGTCCGTGACATCTTCAGGTCGATGCCCTCGCCGTCGGCGAGCGCGTCCCAGCAGTACTCGCCGTAGTGGTCGTCGCCGAAGGCCGCGGCCAGCGACGTGCGCAGGCCGAGACGGGCCAGGGCGGTGGCCATGTTGGCGACGCCGCCGGGGCTGGAGCCCATGCCGCGGGCCCAGGACTCGGTGCCGCGCACCGGGGCGTTGTCGAGGCCGGTGAAGATGATGTCGAGGAAGACCGTGCCGGTGAGGAACACGTCGCAGCACGGTCCATCGGGTTCGCGCAGCCCGTCCAGGGGGTCGAGGTCCGTGGCCTCGTGCTGCCGCTCGATGCCGTCCGTGGCCGCTGTCGTGGCCGCCGCGTGCTTGCTCTCCGTGCTCACCGTGCGCTCCCGTGATGTGGTGCGGGTTCAGGCCAGTGTGCCCGATACGCGCCGGTGGCAGCTCGCGGCGATACGACGTCGGCCCGCCCCCGGCGTCACCAGCGCGGCAGCGCGGGCGCCTGCCAGGTCTCGTGCCCCGGCGCCCGGCGCATCGCCGCGGCGTCGTCGCGGTCCCGCAGGGCGCCGTACGAGTCCGCGTCCAGCCAGCGGCCGTGCAGCCGCTCCAGGGCGTCGCGGTCCAGCTCGACGCCGAGTCCGGGGGCGTCGGAGACGGCGAGACGGCCGCCGGCGAAGGTGTGGCGCCGGGTGATGACGTCCTCGGCCTGCCAGGGGTAGTGGCTGTCGCAGGAGTGGTCGAGGCCCGGGACGGTCGCGGCGACGTGGGTCATGGCGGCGAGGCTGATGCCCAGGTGGGTGTTGGAGTGCATGGACAGGCCGACGCCGAACGCCCGGCAGACGGCGGCCAGTTCACGGGTGGCCCGCAGTCCGCCCCAGTAGTGGTGGTCGGACAGGACGACCTGCACGGCGTCGGTGAGGAACGCCTCGCGGATCTCGGGGACGGTCGTCACGCACATGTTGGTGGCGAGCGGCACGTCCGTGCCGGCGGAGACCTGCGCCATCGCGGCGGTCCCGGGCGCGGGGTCCTCCAGGTACTCCAGCACCCCCGCCAGCTCGCCCGCGACCCTCAGGGAAGTCCGCGGCGTCCAGGCCCCGTTGGGGTCGAGCCGCAGGAGCTGCCCCGGAAACGCCTCGGCGAGCGCCCGAACGGCGGCGATCTCCTGCTCCGGCGGGAAGACACCGCCCTTGAGCTTGAACGAGCGGAAGCCGTGCTCCCGCACGAACCGCCGGGCCTGCGCCACGATCCCCGCCGGATCCAGCGCGGCTCCCCAGTCGTCGCTCTCGCCCGCGCCGCCCGGGTGCCGTTCCCAGCGGTAGAAGAGGTACGCGCTGTACTCGACGTGGTCGCGCACCTTGCCGCCGAGGAGTGCGTGCACGGGCTGCCCGTACGCCTTGCCGAGCGCGTCGAGGCACGCCACCTCGAACACGGAGACGACGGACAGCCGCAGTTTGTCCGCCGTCTGCGCGCCGCGCAGCCCGCTGACGTCGACGGCGTGGTCCACCCGCGCGGCGCCGACGGCGACCCGCTGCGCGAGCGTGACCAGTCCGTTCAGATCCGCGACCGAGTGGCCGGTCAGGAGCTCGGCGTACGGGCGAGCCAGTTCGAGGTACTTCGTGTCGCCGTACGTCTCACCCGCACCGGTGACGCCGTCCGCCGTGATCACCTCGACGACCAGGCGCGGGGTGTACGGCTGGTGTACGCCCTGGACGTTGAGGAGGGGTGGGTCGGAGACGAGGACGGGGGTCAGCCGGACTTCCGCGATGGTCAGGTCCGCCACAACAGCTCATCTCCGTATGCAGACGACGTCCACGTAGGGGAATGCAGCGTAGGGACGAGCCCGCGCGGGCGTCAACGGTACGGGCGCCGGCGGATCAGAAGACGTACGCGTCCACCTCGGCGAGATACGCCTCCCTGCGCTTCTCGTCGTGGTCGAGGAAGGCCGCGCGGAAGGAGTTGCGGGCCAGCTCGCGCAACTGCTCCTGCCCCAGCCCGAGGGCCTCGCGCACCGCGTGGAAGTTGTCCCCGGCGTATCCGCCGAAGTAGGCGGGGTCGTCGGAGTTCACCGTGACCAGCAGCCCGGCCTCCATCATCGCGCGCAGGGGGTGGTCCTCCAGGACGTCGACGGCCCGCAGCCGTACGTTCGACAGCGGGCACAGCGTCAGCGGCACCCGGTCGCGCACGAGCCGCTCCACGAGCTCCGGGTCCTCCATGCAGCGCAGCCCGTGGTCGACGCGCTCGACGCCGAGGACGTCCAGCGCCTCCCAGATGTACGCCGGCGGGCCCTCCTCGCCCGCGTGCGCGACCGCGCGCAGCCCCAGCTCCCTGGCCGCCTCGTACACCGCACGGAACTTCGACGGCGGGTGTCCGACCTCGGCCGAGTCCAGGCCGACGGCGGCGATGCGGTGCAGGTACGGCCGGGCGGCCTCCAGCGTCTCCATCGCGGACTCGGCGGACTGGTCGCGCAGGAAGCACATGATCAGCCGCGTGGAGATCCCGTGCCGCTCCTCGCTCCGGTCCAGGGCGCGGGCGAGCCCTTCGACGACCGTGCCGATGTCCACGCCGCGCGCCGTGTGCGCCTGCGGGTCGAAGAAGATCTCGGCGTGCCGCACCCCCTGCGCGGCGGCCCGCGCCAGGTAGGCGTCGGCGAGCCGGTCGAAGTCGTCCTCGGTGCGCAGGACCGCCATCAGCGCGTAGTACAGGTCGAGGAAGGACTGGAGGTCGTCGAAGAGGTAGGCGCGGCGGAGCTCCTCGGTGGTGGAGTACGGCAGCACCACGGCGTTGCGGGCGGCGAGCTCGAAGGCCAGCTCCGGTTCGAGGGTTCCTTCGATGTGGAGGTGCAGTTCGGCCTTGGGGAGGTGCATGGAGGTCTTCTCGATCGCGTGGGGGGGACGGGAGCCGGTGGCTCAGGGCTTGAGGGGGTGGCGCTTGGGGAGAGGCACGCGCAGCAGGTCGGCGGCGACGGTCAGCTCGCCGTCGAATCCGGCCGCGCGGGCCTGCCGCTCGAAGACCTCCGGGTCGTTGTAGCGCTGCGAGAAGTGGGTGAGGACCAGGTGGCGTACGCCCGCGTCGCGCGCCGCCCGCGCCGCCTGGCCGGCCGTCAGATGACCGTGCTCGGCGGCGAGCGCCATGTCCTCGTCGAGGAACGTCGACTCGATGACGAGCATGTCGCAGCCCTCGGCGAGGGCGTGCACGCCGTCGCAGAGCCTGGTGTCCATGACGAACGCGAACCGCTGCCCGCGCCGCTCCTCGCTGACCTGGTCGAGCGTGACCTCGCCGAGCCGCCCCTCGCGCTGGATGCGGCCGACGTCCGGGCCCTTGATGCCGTGCCGGGCGAGCAGCTCGGGCAGCATGCGGCGCCCGTCCGGCTCGGTGAGCCGGTAGCCGTACGACTCGACGGGGTGCGACAGCCGGACGGCGTCGAGCTCGTACGAGGGACCGGTCGCCAGCGGCCCGTCGCCGGCGACCGGCGCCTCGGTCAGCCTGACCGTCTCGCGGTAGGCCGTGGCGTACCGCAGCCGGTCGAAGAAGCGCTGCCCGCTCGCCGGGTAGTGGGCGGTGACGGGGTGCGGGACGCGGTCGAGGTTGATGCGCTGGATCACTCCGGCGAGGCCGAGCGAGTGGTCACCGTGGAAGTGGGTGACGCAGATCCGGTTGATGTCGTGCGCGGCCACACCGGCGCGCAGCATCTGGCGCTGGGTGCCCTCGCCGGGATCGAAGAGGATGCCCTCGCCGTCCCAGCGCAGGAGGTAGCCGTTGTGGTTGCGGTGCCGGGTGGGGACCTGGCTGGCGGTGCCGAGGACCACGAGTTCTCGTGCGGACACGGAAACGTCCTATCCGGGCGGCCAGTTGAGGCCGCGTCCGCCGAGTACGTGCGCGTGCGCGTGGAAGACGGTCTGGCCCGCTCCGGCCCCCGTGTTGAAGACGACGCGGTAGCCGGTGGCGTCGGCCTTCTCGTCGGCGGCGACCCTGCCGGTCTCGGCGAGGACGTCCGCGAGGACCTGCGGCTCGGCGACGGCCAGCGAGGCGGCGTCGGGATGGTGCGCCTTCGGGATGACCAGGACGTGCGTCGGCGCCTGGGGGTTGATGTCGCGGAACGCCACGGTCGTCTCCGTCTCGCGGACGATCGTCGCCGGCACCTCCCCCGCCACGATCTTGCAGAACAGGCAGTCTGCCTGGGGTTCACCCGCCATGGTCCTGGCCTCCTCGGTTCCGGCTGATCAGGATGTGCTGATCAAGTATGGCCGCATGCTATCCGTGCCGCGGCCCGCGACTCCCGAGCCGGTCAGGACCAGCGGCCCGTGCGCCCGAGCAGCAGCGCCGCCGCCGCCGTGCCGGCCGTCGACGTACGCAGCACGCTGCCGCCCAGCCGGTACGGCTTCGCCCCCGCCTGGGCGAAGAGCGCCAACTCCTCGGGGGACACGCCCCCTTCGGGACCGACCACCAGCACGAGGGAACCCGTCTCCGGCAGCTCGGCGGTGGCGAGCGCCCCACTGCCCACCGACGCGTCCTCGTGCAGGACGGCCGCGAAGTCGGCCGTGGCCAGGAGCGCGCCCACCTGCTTCGTCGTCAGCGCGTCCGCGACCTCGGGGAAGCGCAGCCTGCGCGACTGCTTGCCCGCCTCCCGGGCCGTCGCCCGCCACTTCGCGAGGGACTTCGCGCCCCGGTCGCCGCGCCACTGCGTGATGCAGCGCGACGCCTGCCACGGCACGATCGCGTCGACGCCGGTCTCCGTCATCGTCTCGACCGCCACCTCGCCCCGGTCGCCCTTGGGCAGCGCCTGTACGACGGTGATGCGGGGAGCCGGTTCCGGCTCCAGGGTCACGTCCGTCACGTCGACGACGAGCCGGTCCTTGCCCTCGGCCGCCAGCACCACCCCCGCCGCGCCCGTACCGCGCCCGTCGGTCAGGACGACGTGCTCCCCCGCGTGCAGCCGCCGCACGGAGACGGCGTGCCGCCCCTCGGGGCCTTCGAGTACGAACCGGCCCTTCGCCGGTACGGCGTCGACGACGAACACCGGCGCGGTCACACCGCACCGCCCGCGCCCCGCAGATCCAGCGTCGCGCGCGCCGCGTCGGTCTCGGCCGCCAGGACCTCGACCAGCTGCGCGGCCGGCATCTCGCGCGCCATCCGGTGCCCCTGCCCGGCCCACAGCGCCATGCCCTGCGCGTCGCCCGCCTTGGCGGCGGCCTTGCGCAGGCCGGAGGTGATGTGGTGCACCTGCGGGTAGGCGGCCGGGGCGTACGGGCCGTGCTCGCGCATGAAGCGGTTGACGAGGCCGCGTGCGGGGCGTCCCGAGAACGCCCGGGTGAGCTCCGTGCGGACGAACAGCGGATTGGTCATGGCCTGCTTGTGCAGGACGTTGGCGCCGGACTCCGGGCACACCAGGAACGCCGTGCCGAGCTGCGCCGCGTCCGCGCCCAGGGCGAGTACGGCGGCGATCTGCGCGCCGCGCATCAGCCCTCCCGCCGCGATGATCGGCAGCTGGACGGTCTCGCGGACCTGCGTGACGAGGGACAGCAGACCGATGCCGCTGCCGTCGTTCTTGGGGTCGTCGCGGTGCGTTCCCTGGTGGCCGCCCGCCTCGACGCCCTGGACGCACACCGCGTCGGCGCCGGTCCACTGCGCGGCCTGGGCCTCCTCGGGCGTGGTCACGGTGACGACGGTGAGGGTGCCGGCCTTGGCGAAGGCGTCGAGGACCGGGCGGGTGGGGCAGCCGAAGGTGAAGGAGACGACGGGGACCGGGTCGTCGATGAGGATGGCCAGCTTGGCTTCGTAGCCGTCGTCGGCGCAGTTGTCGGGTTCGCCGAGGGGGGTGTCGTACCAGTCGGCCTCGCCGGCGAGCTGGTGGCGGTAGACCTCGACGGCGGCGGGGTCGACGTGGCTCGGCTGCGGCATGAAGAGGTTGACGCCGAACGGCCGGCTCGTCAGACCCCGCAGCTGCTTGATCTCCTCGTACATGCCGTCCGCGGTCTTGTAACCGGCGGCGAGGAACCCGAGACCGCCGGCATCGCAGACGGCGGCGGCGAGCTGAGGACTGGAGGCGCCGCCCGCCATGGGGGCCTGCACGATCGGATAACGGCAGAGATCGGTCAGTGCGGAGGACATGAACGCATCGTTTCATGCCCTCCGCACTGCGCCGAATCCAGGCTTCCGCCTCCGCGGAGGCAAGCGCCTACCGCCCGTTGAACGCGTCCTTCAGGCGCGAGAACAAGCCCTGCTGCCCCGGCTGGAACTGCCCCGTGGGGCGTTCCTCGCCGCGCAGCTTCGCGAGCTGGCGCATCAGGTCCTCCTGCTGCGGGTCCAGCTTCGACGGGGTCAGGACCTCGACGTGCACGATGAGGTCGCCGCGTCCGCCGCCGCGCAGGTGCGTGACGCCGCGCCCGTGCAGCGGGATCGACTGACCGGACTGCGTGCCCGGACGTACGTCGATCTCCTCGATCCCGTCGAGCGTCTCCAGCGGACACTTCGTGCCCAGCGCGGCCGCCGTCATCGGGATGGTGACCGTGCAGTGCAGGTCGTCGCCGCGCCGCTGGAACACCGCGTGCGGCAGCTCGTGGATCTCGACGTACAGGTCACCGGCGGGGCCGCCGCCGGGGCCGACCTCGCCCTCGCCCGCGAGCTGGATGCGGGTCCCGTTGTCGACACCGGCCGGGATCTTGACCGTGAGCGTCCGGCGCGAGCGCACGCGCCCGTCGCCCGCGCACTCCGGGCACGGGGTCGGTACGACCGTGCCGAAGCCCTGGCACTGCGGGCAGGGGCGCGAGGTCATGACCTGGCCCAGGAAGGACCGCGTGACCTGCGAGACCTCACCGCGGCCGCGGCACATGTCACAGGTCTGGGCGGAGGTGCCGGGTGCGGCGCCCTCGCCCGAGCACGTGGTGCACACGACGGCCGTGTCGACCTGGATGTCCTTCGTGGTGCCGAAGGCCGCCTCGTTGAGGTCGATCTCCAGCCGGATCATCGCGTCCTGGCCGCGCCGCGTGCGCGACCTCGGGCCGCGCTGCGACGCCGTGCCGAAGAACGCGTCCATGATGTCGGAGAAGTTGCCGAAGCCGCCCTGGCCGAAGCCGCCGGCTCCGCCGCCGGCCTGCGAGAGGGGGTCGCCGCCGAGGTCGTAGACCTGCTTCTTCTGCGGGTCCGACAACACCTCGTAGGCGGCGTTGATCTCCTTGAAACGCTCCTGCGTCTTGGGATCGGGATTCACGTCCGGGTGGAGCTCGCGCGCCAGCCGCCGGAATGCCTTCTTGATCTCGTCCTGGGAAGCGTCGCGGCGTACGCCGAGTACGGCGTAGTAGTCGGTGGCCACTTACGACTCCGCCAGGATCTGTCCGACGTAACGTGCCACTGCGCGTACCGCTCCCATCGTTCCGGGGTAGTCCATGCGGGTCGGTCCGACCACGCCGAGTTTGGCGACTGCTTCGTCGCCCGAACCGTAGCCGACCGCGACGACGGACGTGGAGCTGAGCCCTTCGTGGGCGTTCTCGTGCCCGATTCGTACGGTCATGCCTGAGTCCGTTGCCTCACCCAGCAGCTTGAGGAGCACGACCTGCTCCTCCAGCGCCTCCAGCACCGGCCGGATGGTGAGGGGGAAATCGTGCCCGAAGCGGGTGAGATTGGCGGTGCCGCCGATCATCAGCCGCTCCTCGGTCTCCTCGACCAGAGTCTCCAGGAGGGAGGAGAGCACCGTGGACACGGTACCCCGGTCCTCCGACTCGAAGGATTCGGGAAGGTCCTGCACCAGCTGCGGCACGTCCGCGAAGCGGCGGCCCACGACCCGGCTGTTGAGCCGGGCGCGCAGGTCCGCGAGGGACGTCTCGCCGAAGGGCGCGGGGCAGTCGATCATGCGCTGCTCGACCCGGCCGGTGTCCGTGATGAGCACGAGCATCAGGCGGGCGGGAGCCAGCGAGAGGAGTTCCACATGCCGGACCGTCGACCGGGTCAGCGACGGGTACTGCACGACGGCGACCTGCCGGGTCAGCTGCGCGAGCAGCCGGACCGTACGGGCCACGACGTCGTCGAGGTCGACCGCCCCGTCCATGAAGTTCTGGATGGCGCGGCGCTCGGGCGACGACAGGGGCTTGACGCCCGCGAGCTTGTCGACGAAAAGCCGGTAGCCCTTGTCCGTCGGGATGCGCCCGGCGCTCGTGTGCGGCTGGGCGATGAAGCCCTCGTCCTCCAGGACGGCCATGTCGTTGCGGACGGTGGCCGGAGACACGCCGAGCTTGTGCCGCTCCGTGAGCGCCTTGGAGCCCACGGGCTCCTCGGTACCCACGTAGTCCTGAACGATGGCGCGCAGCACCTCAAGTCTGCGTTCGCTGAGCATCTCGCACCACCTCCAGCTGATCGGTCGTTCGGCCTGCGCCTGGCACTCGCTGCGGGCGAGTGCCAGCAGTCCCCGGCAAGTGTACGGCGGGCAGGTACGCCGCGGGCAAGGGCAGCCGGTCACGTTGTCGCGCGACGGCGCTGTTCAGCGGGCGAGGTCCCCGGTGATGGCACTAGCGTCGCGGTATGGACGTCAGTTGGGAAGAGGCGGGCTGGGAGCGGCTCGCGCAGGGCGTGGGGCGACGCCGCATGCCCGTCTGGGACGCGACGGTGGGCCTGGTCGCCGGGGGCGACGGCCGGGCGCTGATGATCGACACGGGAGCGACTCTGCGGGAGGGCGTGGAGCTGCGGACCCAGGCGCAGCGGCTCCTCGGCCCCGGCCGGAGAGTGACGCATATCGCGCTCACCCACCCCCATTTCGACCACGTGCTCGGTACGGCGGCGTTCGCGGGCGCCCAGGTCTACGGGGCGGTCGGCGTGGACGAGCTGCTGCGCCGCGAGCGGGACGAGCTGCGGGACGACGCCGTGCGGCACGGCGTCGAACGGGGCGCGGCGGCTGAGGCGACGGACGTACTGGTGGCGCCGCACCACCTGGTGTGCGGCGAGTGGACGCTGGACCTGGGCGGCGGCCGCCAGGTGCTGCTCGCCAACGTCGGCCCCGGGCACAGCGGCCACGACCTGGCGGTACTGGTGCCCGGGAGCCCGGAGGTGGTCTTCTGCGGCGACCTGGTCGAGGAGTCCGGCACCCCCCAGGCCGGCTCCGACGCCCACCCGGCCCGCTGGCCGGCGGCCCTGGACCGGCTGCTCGCGCTGGGCGGCGAGAACGCGGCGTACGTGCCGGGGCACGGGGCGGTCGTGGACGCGGCGTACGTGCGGGCGCAGCGTGACGCGCTGGCGGAGCGATTCGGCGCGTCCTGAACTGGGGTCGGTACTATCGTCGGCCCAATGCGCAGCCGACAGTACGGGCCGGATCTCACCCCGCCCTGGAAGAAGACCGCTCCCGTTCCCGAGGTGGCCGCCGAGGCCGACCTGGTGGTGGAGGAGGTCGGCACCGGTTTCTGCGGTGCCGTGGTCCGGTGCGAGAAGACGGCGCAGGGCCCGGTGGTGACCCTGGAGGACCGCTTCGGCAAGCACCGGGTGTTCCCGATGGAACCGCGCGGCTTCCTGCTGGAGGGCCGCGTCGTCACCCTGGTGCGCCCGTCGGCCGCCGCCGCGTCGCGTCCGGCCCGTACGGCGTCGGGCTCGGTGGCCGTTCCGGGGGCGCGGGCGCGGGTGGCGCGGGCCGGGCGGATCTACGTCGAGGGGCGCCACGACGCGGAACTGGTCGAGCGGGTGTGGGGCCACGACCTGCGCATCGAGGGCGTGGTCGTGGAGTACCTGGAGGGCATCGACGACCTGCCCGCGATCGTCGCGGAGTTCGGTCCGGCCCCGGACGCGCGTCTGGGCGTCCTGGTCGACCACCTGGTCCCGGGCTCGAAGGAGTCCCGCATCGCCGGCCAGGTCACGGACGCGAACGTCCTGGTGGTCGGCCACCCGTACATCGACGTGTGGGAGGCGGTGAAGCCGTCGGCGGTGGGCATCGCCGCCTGGCCGAAGGTGCCACGGGGGCAGGACTGGAAGACGGGCGTGTGCCGGGGGCTGGGCTGGCCGGAGAACACGGGGGCGGCGTGGCAGCGGATCCTGGGCTCGGTCCACTCGTACCGCGACCTGGAGCCGGCGCTGCTGGGGCGGGTCGAGGAGCTGATCGATTTCGTTACGGCCGACGGTGACGCCTGATCTTGGGCAGCGTCGGGAAATCCGACGTTTCAGCCCGACGTCGTCGTGCTGGAGCGCGGTGCCGGACCCGAATCAGGACGGTTCACTCGGGGGGTGATCAGTCCACCAGGTCCCGCACCACCGCGTCCGCCAGCAGGCGGCCCTTCAGCGTGAGCACCGCCCGCCCGTCCGCGTACGGCCCGGCGTCGAGCAGGCCGTCCCGCAATGCCCGGTCCGCCGCCGCCCGGCCCGCGGGCAGCAGCAAGGACAGGGGCGCGCCCTCCCGCAGCCGCAGCTCCAGCAGGATGCGCTCCACGCGCCGGTCCTCCGCCGGAAGCACCTCGCGGCCGGCCCCCGGCGAGCGCCCGTCCCCCAGGGCCTGGGCGTACGCGCCCGGGTGCTTGACGTTCCACCACCGCACGCCGCCCACGTGGCTGTGCGCGCCGGGGCCCGCGCCCCACCAGTCCGCCCCGCGCCAGTACAGCTCGTTGTGCAGGCACCGCGCCGCGTCGGACGTGGCCCAGTTCGACACCTCGTACCACTCGAACCCGGCGGCGGACAGCGCGGACTCCGTCATCAGGTACCGGTCCGCGTGCACGTCGTCGTCGGTCATCGGGACCTCGCCCCGCCGGATCCGCCGCGCCAGCTGCGTCCCTTCCTCCACGATCAGCGCGTACGCGCTCACGTGGTCGGGGCCCGCCCCGATCGCCGCGTCCAGCGACGCCTGCCAGTCCGCGTCGGACTCGCCCGGCGTGCCGTAGATGAGGTCGAGGTTCACGTGCGCGAAGCCCGCCGCCCGCGCCTCCGCGACACACGCCTCCGGCCGCCCGGGCGTGTGCGTGCGGTCCAGGATCTTCAGCACGTGCTGCTTCGCGCTCTGCATCCCGAAGGAGACGCGGTTGAAGCCGCCCTCCCGCAGCTCCGCCAGGTACCGCGGATTCACCGACTCGGGGTTGGCCTCCGTCGTGACCTCCGCGTCGTCCGCGAGGCCGAACTCGTCGCGGATCGCCCCCAGCATCCGTACGAGGTCACCCGCCGCCAGCAGCGTCGGCGTACCGCCGCCCACGAAGACCGTCCGCACCGGGCGCGGGTCGTCGCCGAGGACCTTGCGGGCCAGGCGTACCTCCTCCACCAGCGTGTCCGCGTAGTTGTCGCGCGAGGCCAGCGCGCCGCCCGAACCGCGCAGCTCGGTCGCCGTGTAGGTGTTGAAGTCGCAGTAGCCGCAGCGGGTCGCGCAGTACGGAACGTGCAGGTAGAAGCCGAGCGGCCGCTCCGCCGCGCCGGCCAGGGCGTGCGCGGGCAGCGCCCCGTCGTGGGGCATGGGCTCACCGTCGGGCAGAACTGAAGGCATGACCCCATTGTCACAGCTCCGCTCACGTCGCCTGGAGGACGAGCAGCGCCACGTCGTCGTCGGGCGGCGTCGGCGAGAAGTCGTGCACCTCGCGCATGATCCGCTCCGCGACCCCCTGCGCGCTCAGCCCCACGCACCGCCCGAGCGCCGCCGCCAGCCCGTCCGCGTCGTCGAACATGCGCCGCCCGGAGCGCCGCTCCGTGACGCCGTCGGTGACGCACAGCAGGGTGTCGCCGGGCGCCAGGAGGAAGGTCTCGCTCTCGTAACTCACGTCGTCGACGACGCCGAGCAGCACCTGGGAGGCCGCCGCCGGCCGTACGCTCCCGTCGGGCCGCAGCACCAGCGGCAGCGGATGCCCGGCGCAGGCGAGCGTGCAGCGCGCCCCGCCGCCGTCCTCGGGCGCGAGCGGCACCAGTTCGCCGTACAGGAGCGAGAGGAAGCGCGGCTGCGGCGCCGCGTCGCGCAGGGGGCCCAGCAGCGCGGCGCCCGGCGCCACGGGAGCGCCCGCCGAGGCCACCGCCATCCGTGCCGTCGCCTCCGCCGCCTCCACCGCGTCGTCGAGCAGCAGCCCGTTGAGCCGGCCCAGCACCTCGCCGACCGACCGTCCCTCGCGCGCGAGCAGCCGCAGCCACGGGCGGACGAGGCCGGTGACGACCGCGGCCTCGGGGCCGTTGCCCTGGACGTCGCCGAGCGAGAACGACCAGCTGCCCTTCACCCCGGGGAAGACGTCGTAGAAGTCGCCGCCCGCGACGCCCTGCCCGCGCGGCTCGTAGACGAGGGCCCGCGCCACGCCCGGGATGTCGGCCATCTGGCCGGGCAGGAGCGCCCGCTGCAGGACGTGGCTGATGGTGGCCTGGCGCGTGTACTGGCGGGCGGCCGCGACCGCCAGCGCGACCCGGCGTACGAAGTCCTCGATCAGGCCGGTCACCTCGTCGGGCATCCGCTCCAGCGCCGCCCGTCCCAGCATCAGAGTCCCGAGCCCGCGCCCGCCGGCGATCAGCCGGTACGCGACCGCCGCACCGTCCCCGCCGGGACCGCCGTCACCGGCGTCACCGCCCTCGGCGGCCTCCGGACCGGCCAGGCCCGGCCACGGCACGGGCACCGGTCCGCCGCGCGCGGACTCCGGCAGCGCGGGCGGCGGCTCCTTCTCGACGTGTCTGCGCAGTTCCTCGATGCTGGACTCGCGCTGGTGCCAGACGCGGGACAGGCGCGGCGCGCCGCCCTCCTCCTCCAGCCACACCGCGCACCAGTCCGCGAGCCTCGGCACGAGGAGCTGCGCGGCCAGCGCCGCGATCATGTCCTCGTCGAACTGCCCGGTCAGCAGGTCGGACGCCTCGGCCAGGAAGGACAGCGCGCCCCGGTTGATCCAGTCGCTGTCGTACTCGCGCGCGGACCGCCGGGGCACGGGCGCGAGGATCTCGGCGGCCCTCAGCCCGCGCTGCAGCGCCTGCTCGGGGCTGTCGGCCGGCCCGCCGGACACGGCAGGCGGTACGCCCTCGATGGCGATCCGGGCCCAGACGGTCTTGAGACCGCTGCGGTAGGTGACGCCCCAGCACGCCGAGAGGGCCGCGACGATGTGCAGACCGCGCCCGAACTCCTGGCCGCCGGCCGCGGGCGACCCGCCGGGTTCGTTCCGTACGACGCGGGCGGGGTGGTGGTCGGAGACCTCGACGACCAGGGCCGCCGGGTCGTCCTCCGTCGCCTCCTCCAGGTGGCAGACCAGCTCGACGTTCGTGCCCGCGTGGACGACGGCGTTGGTCACCAGCTCGTTGACGAGTATCACCGCGTCGTCCGCGACCCGGCCGGTGAAGCCCTCGGCGGCCGGCAGGCCGAGCCCGGTCCACTCGGCCAGCGCGGCGCGGACGAAGCGCCGCGCGGCGGCCGGCGCGAGGGAATTCCCGGGCAGGCTGGTCCAGGCCGCCGCGTGCGGATCGGGCAGCCCGGTCGGCAGGTGCGTCGGGCGGTACGTAGTCTTCCGCTGCCTCGGAATGGACCCCACAGTGCGGCTCCCCGTCGGTTCTCTGCTCACGCCGCTGGCGACATGGAACAGAGTGACAGACGGACGCCGCACATAAGCACGGAGTCACCGAAGTGGCCGTAACGAGTCTGGGTGACGGGGGGCCGGAGAGCCGCGCGGGCGGGACCGTTCCCCGGCCGCGCCCGCGCGTCCCCCGTGCGCCACTACGCCTCGCGCGATCCGGCGTACATCTCCTCGATGAGGTTCTTGTACTCGCGCTCCACGACCGGGCGCTTGAGCTTGAGGCTCGGCGTCAGCTCGCCGTGCTCGATGTCCAGGTCGCGCGGCAGGAGCCGGAACTTCTTGATGGTCTGCCAGCGCTGGAGCCCCTCGTTGAGCCGCTTCACGTAGCCCTCGATGAGTTCCTCGGTCCGCTGGGACGCGACGACCTCGGCGTACGACTTGCCCTCCAGGCCGTTGTCCTTGGCCCAGCCGAGGATCGTCGGCTCGTCGAGGGCGATCAGCGCGGTGCAGAAGTTGCGGTCCGCGCCGTGCACCAGGATGTTCGAGACGAACGGACACACCGCCTTGAACCGGCCCTCGACCTCGGCCGGCGCGATGTACTTGCCGCCCGACGTCTTGATCAGGTCCTTCTTGCGGTCCGTGATGCGCAGGTAGCCGTCGACGGACAGCTCCCCGATGTCCCCGGTGTGCAGCCAGCCGTCGGGCTCCAGGACCTCGGCGGTCTTCTCGGGCAGCTGGTGGTAGCCCTGCATGATGCCGGGGCCGCGCAGCAGGATCTCGCCGTCGTCCGCGATGCGCACCTCGGTGCCGGGGAGCGGCTTGCCGACCGTGCCGGTGCGGTACGCCTCGCCGGGGTTGACGAAGGAGGCGGCGCTGGACTCGGTGAGCCCGTAGCCCTCCAGGATGTGGATGCCGGCGCCGGAGAAGAAGAAGCCGATGTCCGGCGCGAGCGCGGCCGAGCCGGAGACGCAGGCGCGCAGCCGGCCGCCGAACGCGTCGCGGATCTTGGCGTACACGAGCTTGTCGGCCACCTTGTGCCTGGCGGTCAGGCCGAAGGGCGCGGAGGCGGTGCCCGTGCGGCGGAAGTTGTCCTGGGTGACCTTGGCGTACTCGCGGGCGACCTCGGCGGCCCACTGGAAGATCTTGTACTTCGCGCCGCCGCCGGCCCGCGCCTTGGCGGCGACGCCGTTGTAGACCTTCTCGAAGATGCGGGGCACGGCGGCCATGTACGTCGGCTGGACCACCGGCAGGTTCTCGATGATCTTGTCGACCCGGCCGTCGACTGCGGTGACGTGACCGGCCTCGATCTGCCCGGAGGTGAGCACCTTGCCGAAGACGTGGGCGAGGGGCAGCCAGAGGTACTGCACGTCCGTGGTGCTGATCAGGCCGGTGGCCACCGTGGCCTTCGCCATGTACGACCAGCAGTCGTGCGGCAGCCGTACGCCCTTGGGGCGGCCCGTGGTGCCCGAGGTGTAGATGAGCGTCGCGAGCTGTTCGGCCGTGATGGCCTCCACCCGCTCGGTGACCGCCTGCGGGTGCTTCTCCAGGTACGCCGCCCCGCGCTTCTCCAGTTCGGCGAGCGTGAGGACCCAGCCCTCCGGGTCGTCCTCGGCCCGCTCGACGCCCGTGGCGTCGATGACGACGACGTGGGCGAGGTTCGGCAGGTCGGCCCGGCGCTCGCGCGCCTTGGCGAGCTGGGAGGCGTCCTCGGCGATCAGCACCCGGCTCTCGGAGTCGGCCAGGATGTACGCGGACTCCTCCGCGTTGGTCGACGGGTAGACCGTGGTGGTGGCCGCGCCGGCGCACATCACGCCCAGGTCCGCGAGGATCCACTCGACCCGGGTGTTGGAGGCGAGCGCGACCCGCTCCTCGGGCTGCACGCCGAGGTCGATCAGACCGGCGGCGACGGAGTACACCCGTTCGGCCGCCTGTCCCCAGCTCAGCGACTTCCAGGCGTCGGCTCCCTGCCCGGAGGCGGCCGGCACGGGGTATCGGTAGGCCTCGGCATCGGGCGTGGCAGCCACGCGCTCAATGAAGAGGGCGGCTACCGACGGCGGCCGGTTCTCGATCAAGGTCTGTGTGTCGCTCACGACGTCCTCCGGGCCTGCGGCATGCTGCACGACTGGCTGGTATTTAACTGGCGAGTAACCTTCGAGTGGTGATCAGAGTAAAGCGCGAGGGGCCGGTGCGTAAGAGGCTGCGGCGCGCGGCTTCATAACGGAACGGAACCGCTGATCACTCCTGTTCCCTCACACACGAAAGCGCCCGTCCGTGAGTACGGAGGACGCTTTCGTGTGCTGTTCGAACGCGGTGGCGGAACGTGACTACTTCTTCTTGGCTCCGGAGTCGTCACTGGACAGCACCGCGATGAAGGCCTCCTGCGGGACCTCCACGCTGCCGACCATCTTCATCCGCTTCTTGCCTTCCTTCTGCTTCTCCAGCAGCTTCCGCTTACGGGAGATGTCACCGCCGTAGCACTTGGCGAGGACGTCCTTGCGGATGGCGCGGATGGTCTCGCGCGCGATGACCCGGGAGCCGATGGCCGCCTGGATGGGGATCTCGAAGGCCTGGCGCGGGATGAGCTCGCGCAGCTTGGCGACGAGCCGCACGCCGTACGCGTACGCCGCGTCCTTGTGCGTCACGGCCGAGAAGGCGTCGACCCGGTCGCCGTGCAGCAGGATGTCGACCTTGACGAGCGAGGCGGCCTGCTCGCCCGTGGGCTCGTAGTCGAGGGACGCGTAACCGCGCGTCTTGGACTTCAGCTGGTCGAAGAAGTCGAAGACGATCTCCGCGAGCGGGAGGGTGTAGCGGATCTCGACGCGGTCCTCGGAGAGGTAGTCCATGCCCAGCAGCGTGCCGCGGCGGGTCTGGCAGAGCTCCATGATCGCGCCGATGAACTCGCTGGGGGCGAGGATGGTGGCCCGTACGACCGGCTCGTACACGTCCGAGATCTTGCCCTCGGGGAACTCGCTCGGGTTGGTGACGGTGTGTTCCTTGCCGTCCTCCATCACGACGCGGTAGACCACGTTGGGGGCGGTGGCGATCAGGTCGAGCCCGAACTCGCGCTCCAGGCGCTCGCGGATCACGTCGAGGTGCAGGAGGCCGAGGAAACCGACGCGGAAGCCGAAGCCGAGCGCCGCCGAGGTCTCCGGCTCGTACACCAGGGCGGCGTCGTTGAGCTGGAGCTTGTCGAGCGCCTCGCGCAGGTCGGGGTACTCCGAGCCGTCCAGCGGATACAGGCCCGAGAAGACCATCGGCTTCGGGTCCTTGTAGCCGCCGAGGGCCTCGGTGGCGCCCTTGTGCAGGGACGTGATCGTGTCACCGACCTTGGACTGGCGGACGTCCTTCACGCCGGTGATGATGTAGCCCACCTCGCCGACGCCGATGCCGTCGGACGGCGTCATCTCCGGGGAGGAGACGCCGATCTCCAGCAGCTCGTGGGTGGCGTTGGTCGACATCATGCGGATGCGCTCGCGCTTGTTGAGCCCGCCGTCGATGACACGCACATAGGTGACGACGCCGCGGTACGAGTCGTACACCGAGTCGAAGATCATCGCGCGGGCGGGCGCGTCCGCGTCGCCGACCGGGGCCGGGATGTCGCGAACGACGCGGTCGAGCAGCGCGTCCACGCCGAGGCCGGTCTTCGCGGAGACCTTGAGCACGTCCTCGGGCTGGCAGCCGATGAGGTTGGCCAGTTCCTCGGAGAACTTCTCCGGCTGGGCGGCCGGCAGGTCGATCTTGTTGAGGACCGGGACGATCGTGAGGTTGTTCTCCATCGCCAGGTAGAGGTTGGCGAGGGTCTGCGCCTCGATGCCCTGCGCGGCGTCGACGAGGAGCACCGTGCCCTCGCACGCGGCGAGCGACCGGGAGACCTCGTACGTGAAGTCGACGTGGCCAGGCGTGTCGATCATGTTCAGGATGTGGGTGTTGCCCACGTCCGGGCCCTCGTTGGGCGCCCAGGGCAGCCGTACCGCCTGGGACTTGATCGTGATGCCGCGCTCGCGCTCGATGTCCATCCGGTCGAGATACTGAGCACGCATCTGCCGCTGGTCGACCACACCGGTCAGCTGGAGCATCCGGTCGGCGAGCGTGGACTTGCCGTGGTCGATGTGCGCGATGATGCAGAAGTTGCGGATCAGCGCCGGGTCGGTACGGCTCGGCTCGGGCACGTGGGTAGGAGTCGCGGGCACGCAGGGTCTCGTCTCGGGGCGATGTTGGATCGATACGTAGCTTCCATGGTCCCACGGACGGCGGCCGGGTCTCGGTTTGGGCCGTCCGGCGGGCCGCTGGTACGCTGAGCAGCTGTGTCTCACAACCCTCGGAGTAGCTCTCCGGCCGGCGGGGCACTCATCGAAGATCCAACGAACCTGTAGAGGCTCTTTCGTGGCGAACATCAAGTCCCAGATCAAGCGGAACAAGACGAACGAGAAGGCGCGCCTGCGCAACAAGGCCGTCAAGTCCTCGCTCAAGACGTCGATCCGCAAGGCCCGTGAGGCTGTCACCGCTGGTGACCTCGAGAAGGCCACCGTGGCCGTCCGCGAGGCTTCCCGCAAGCTCGACAAGGCAGTCTCCAAGGGAGTCATCCACAAGAACGCCGCCGCCAACAAGAAGTCGGCGCTGGCGCACAAGGTTGCCTCCCTCCAGGGCTGAGCATTCGCTTGTACGACCCGCACGATCGCCGGTAGGGACTCAGCGGGCCCTCTCTTCCGCTCCTGACCCGGCACCTCGCGCCGCACGCGGCCTGCGTTCGCCACGCGGGTGCGGCGCATCAAAGCTTTGACAGGCTTCAGGGCTTCACACGTTGGCCCCGGCCCCGTCCTCCCCAGGACGGCGGCCGGGGCCTTCGTGCTGTCCGGGGGTTTGCGGGGATGGGGGTGCGTGCCCGGGGGCTGTGTGGGGGCGGGGGCTTTGTGGTGGCGGGGGCTTTGTGGTGGCGGGGGCTGCGTGGGGGCGGGGCTTTGTGCGGTCCGGGCCAGGCGTCCGTGGCGTCCGGGCCGGCGCGCTTCCGTGCCGGGCCGGCGGCTTCGTGCGGTCCGGGCCGACGGGCTTCGGGCGATCAGGGTTAGCGGTGGCGGGCGGCCCGGGCGACGGTGACGACCGCCTTCTCCAGCGCGTACTCCGGGTCGTCGCCCCCGCCCTTCACGCCGGCGTCGGCCTCGGCGACGGCCCGCAGGGCGAGCGCCACGCCGTCCGGTGTCCAGCCGCGCATCTGCTGCCGTACGCGGTCGATCTTCCACGGCGGCATGCCGAGCTCGCGGGCGAGGTCGGCGGGGCGGCCGCCGCGCGCGGAGGACAGCTTGCCGATCGCCCGGACACCCTGGGCCAGCGCGCTGGTGATCAGGACGGGCGCCACGCCCGTCGACAGCGACCAGCGCAGGGCCTCCAGGGCCTCGGCCGCCCGGCCCTCCACGGCGCGGTCCGCGACCGTGAAGCTGGAGGCTTCGGCGCGGCCCGTGTAGTACCGCCCGACGACCGCCTCGTCGATCGTCCCCTCGACGTCGGCGACGAGCTGGGCCACGGCGCTGGCCAGCTCGCGCAGGTCGCTGCCGATGGCGTCGACGAGGGACGAACAGGCCTCGGGGGTGGCGGAGCGGCCCAGTACCCGGAACTCCGACCGTACGAACGACAGCCGCTCGGCGGGCTTGGTGGTCTTGGGGCAGGGCACCTCGCGGGCCCCGGCCTTACGGGCGGCGTCGAGCAGCCCCTTGCCCTTGGCGCCACCCGCATGGAGGAGTACGAGCGTGATCTCCTCGGCGGGGGCGTCCAGGTACGCCTTCACGTCCTTGATCGTGTCGGCGGACAGGTCCTGCGCGTTGCGCACGACGACGACCTTGCGCTCGGAGAAGAGCGACGGGCTGGTCAGCTCGGCGAGGGTGCCGGGCTGGAGCTGGTCGGGCGTGAGGTCGCGTACGTCGGTGTCGGCGTCGGCGGCGCGGGCGGCCGCCACCACCTGCTGCACGGCGCGGTCGAGCAGCAGGTCCTCCTGCCCCACGGCGAGGGTGAGGGGGGCGAGCGGATCGTCGGTCGAGTTCTTCCTGGTGGCCATCGTGGTCCAGCATCCCACGGCCCACCGACAGCCCCTCGCGCGGACGGGCACTCGCGGGGACGGCCCCTCGCGTGCCGGGAGACGTTCGTGTTGGAGAATGGGCAGGTGAGCGATGTGAGACACGTACTCGTCCTGCCCGACCGGGAAGCCGCCGAGGAGGTGGCCGTGGCGGTCTGCGAGCGCTTCGGAGCCGTCGAGGAACCGCAGCTCATACGCGATTCGCTGGCCGGCGAGGACGACGCCGAGGACGCGCAGTGGCTGGTCGTCGTCGAGGACCCGGGCGCACGACTCGACGACGACGCGCTGCACGCACTGGCGGGCGAGTACGAGGGCTGGCTCGAACGCCCCTGACGCGCGGCCGCCGCCTCTCCCCTCCCCGCCCCCGGTCCTAGGCCGTTCGGCCGAGGCGCGTGCGGGTGGGACGTCGCTAGCGTGCGGGCATGACGATCACGGAACCGGCGCGCCCCCGCGAACAGCGCAAGCAGCACGTCCTCGACCGCCTGGCGAAGGACGAGGACCTCTGGGTCGCGACTGCCTCACCGGACGGCGTGCCCTGCCTGGTGCCGCTGTCCTTCGTCTGGGACGTCGGCACGATCCTGATGTGCACCCGGCGGACGAACCCGACAGCACGCAACCTCACCCCGGCCGGTGAGGCACGCGTCAGTCTCGGCCACACCAGGGACGTGGTCCTGATCGAGGGCGCCGTCGAGCCGGTGGAGGGCTCGGACCTGGCGACCGGCTCCGCCGACGCCTTCACGGCGAAGCTGCGCGGCTGGGACCCGCGCGACCGGAGGGCCTGGGTGTACCTCCGCCTCACACCGCGCACCGTGAAGGCGTGGCGCGAGGAGAACGAACTGGCCGAGCGGGAACTGATGCGGGACGGGAACTGGCTCGTCTAGGGGCCGGCGCCCTGTCCAGGTGCCGGCCTCGTTCTACGGGCCGGCGTCTCCCCCCTCCGCCAGCGCCCGCAGGTCCGGCCCCGCCCCCGTCACCGCGATCGCCCCGTCCGTGTCCGTGCGCAGCACGGTTGCTCCGCCCGTGCGCAGTGCGGTGAGCGTACGGGGCGAGGGGTGGCCGTACGGGTTGTCACGGCCGCAGGACACCAGGGCCAGCCGGGGGCGGGCGCGGGCGAGCAGAGCCGGGTCCTGGTAGGCCGAGCCGTGGTGGGCGACTTTCAGTACGTCCACGGGCGGAAGGGTCGGATGGGCCCTCAGCAGGGCTTGCTGCGCCGGGGGTTCGAGGTCGCCCAGGAGCAGCAGACTGAGGGCGCCGGAGCGGACGATGAGGGTGACGCTGGCGTCGTTGGGCTCCCCTGGGTCCGGAGCGGGGAAGGGCGGCGGCCACAGGGCCCGCCAGGACAGCGGGCCGATTCGGCGCCGCTCCCCCGGCGCCGTCTCCAGCAGCGGTACGCGCGCCGCAGCCGCGATCCTGCGGACGAACGCGGCCTGTTCCGCTGGCTCCTGAAGGCTCGTCGTACGGATCTCGCCCACCGAGCGTCCGCGCAGCACACCCGGCAGCCCCGCCACATGGTCGGCGTGGAAGTGGGTGAGCAGCACCAGCGGGACCCGGGTGACGCCGAGCGCGCGCAGGCAGCGGTCGACCCGCTTGGGGTCCGGCCCCGCGTCGACGACGACGCCCGTTCCCTCGCCCGCCGCGAGGACGGAAGCGTCCCCCTGGCCGATGTCGCACATGGCGAATTTCCAGCCGGGCGGCGGCCAGCCGGTGACGACCCGCGTGAGCGGCGCGGGCCGCAGGACGGCGAGCACCAGCAGCAGCGCGCAGGCCGCGCTCAGCCACGGGTGACGCAGGAGGCGGCGGGCGGCCATGACCGCGACGACCGTCAGGGCCGCCAGCAGCAGCCCGCCGCGCCAGCCGCCGGGCCAGTCGACCTCCGCGCCGGGCAGCGCGGCCCCCGCGCGGGCGACAGCCGCGATCCATCCGGCCGGCCAGCCGGCGCACCGGGCGAGCAGTTCGGCGACGGGCATCGCCACCGGAGCCGTGGCGAGCGCCGCGAACCCGAGCACCGTCGCGGGAGCGACCGCGAACTCGGCGAAGAGGTTGCACGGGATCGCCACCAGGCTCACCCGGGCCGCCATCATCGCGACGACGGGCGCGCACACGGCCTGGGCGGCGGCGGCCGCCGCCAGCACTTCGGCGAGCCTCGGCGGCACGCCGCGCCGTCGCAGCGCGGCGCTCCAGCGCGGGGCGATGGTGAGGAGGGCGCCCGTGGCCAGTACGGAGAGGAGGAACCCGTAACTGCGGGCCAGCCACGGGTCGTACAGCACGAGCAGCAGGACGGCGGCCGCGAGCGCCGGGAGCAACTGCCTGCGGCGGCCGGTGCCGATGGCCAGCAGTGTGATGAGCCCGCAGGCGGCGGCCCGCAGCACGCTCGGCTCGGGCCGGCACACCACGACGAAGGCGAGCGTCAGTCCCCCGCCGAGCAGGGCGGTCGCCCGCAGCGGGATCCCGAGGCGCGGGGCGAGCCCGCCGCGTTCGGCCCGCAGCGCTGTGCCGGGCGGCCCGATCAGCAGGACCAGGATGATGGTGAGGTTGCTGCCGGACACCGCGAGAAGGTGAGTGAGATCGGTGACCTCGAAGGCTTCCTGCAACTCGGGCGGCACCCGGGAGGTGTCGCCGACGACCAGCCCCGGCAGCAGGGCCCGCGCGTCCGGAGCGAGCCCGTCGGTCGCCTCGCGCAGGCCGGCCCTGAGCCCACCGGCGGTGCGCTGTACGGCACTCGGCGGGCGTACGGTCTCCGGGCGTGCGCCGTCCGGCACGCGCAGCACGGCGGCGACACGGTCGCCGCCGCCTTCCGTCGGCGGTGCGAGCCGCACCGTCAGCCGCAGCCCGGTGGACGGCAGCAACCGCTCCCAGTGGGCCGCCGCCAGCCCACGTGCCCGCATGACCAGCAGGACCGGCGTGCGCACGTCGGTCGCCGCCCGGTCGCCTCCCGTGAGGCGGGTGACGCGCGTGATGTCCGCGTTGAGCACGAGCAGCCTCGGCAGCGTGTGGTCGCCGCGCACGCGGGGCCGGACCGTGCGCGCGTCCGAGGTCACCGTCAACTCCGTCGTGACGTACGCGTACCGGCCCGCCAGGCCGGGCACGGGGCCACGGTGGAGGTCGGCCGCGTGCAGCCCGGCGGAGGCGGCCCCCGCCGCCGCACCCAGCAGTACGGCGGCGACAGCCGTGACGCCCGGCCACCGGCCCCGGACCGCGGACACCCGACCCTGCCGCACGGCCCTGACCACCAGCAGTCCGGCCGCCGTCCCCACGCACAGCACGGCGAACACCGCCGCCCGGCGCCCGGTGGCCCCCAGCGCGACGGCAGCCGCACCCCAGGCGGCCAGCGCGGGCGGCACCAGACGCAGATCCGCAGGCCCCTCCTCCCCGGGGTCGGAGGCCCCGAGCCGATGTCCGGACGCGACGTGAACCACCGGGCGCGTCATGGCCGTACGAGCGGCTGGAGGTCCGCGAACCGGCGGTCGCCGATCCCCTTGACCTCGCGGAGCTCTTCGACGGAGCGGAAACCGCCGTGCTCCGTGCGGTAGTCGATGATGTGCTGCGCCAGTACGGGACCCACCCCGGGCAGCGTCTCCAACTGCTCGGCGGTGGCGGCGTTGAGCCCGACCGGCCCCGTCGCCGCGCCGGCGGCCCCCGGACCACCGGGGGCGACCGGACCGGCCGCGCCGGCCGGTCCGGGAATTCCGACGGCCACCTGCTCGCCGTCCATGAGCAGGCGCGCGCGGTTGAGTCCGGCGGTGTCCGCACCCGCTTTGACGCCGCCGGCGGCCCTCAGGGCGTCCGCCACCCGGGATCCGGCGGGCAGCCGGTGCAGGCCGGGCCGGCGTACTTTTCCGTTCACGTCCACGACGATGCGCCCCTCGCCGCCAGGATCTGCCGCCCGGCCCGGCTCACCGGCGGCCGGCGCCGGAGGCGGTCCCGGTGACGGCTCCGGGCGCGCCGCGACCTGGCCCTCGCCGACCACATGCGGAGGCCGGACGGGCTGGGGCCTGCCCGTCCAGTAATGCTGGACGGCGAAGATGGCGGCCACGACGAGGACGACCGCCAACGCGGCCAGCGTCCTGGGTTCCCACCCGCACCGCGACTGGACCCACACGGGCAACCGCTCCACCACGGCCGCCCGCGCCCGCCCCATGCCGCGGCCACGTGCCGGTGCCTCACCGCCCGCACGATCGTCGGGCGCCGGCACAGGCACCGGAACATCCACCGGCGCTTCGGCGCCCCCGTCCCCCGCTTCCACCGGCCCGGGCACCGGATCCGGGCGCCCCGCCCCGGCGGCTACCACCCGCACCCCACCGGTGTGCCCGATGCCCGCAGCGCGCGCCGGCCCCGGCGGGGTCCGAGGAGGCGCCGCACGCGCCCCGACCCGCGAGAAAGCTCCCGAGCCGGAAGGCAACGAGCCCGCGGGAAGCGAGGAGGAGCGGCCCGGGTCGGCAGCGACCCGCCCGGGTGCACCCGGCGCAGCAGGCAGCGGCGTTCGGGAAACCGGCAGGGGCACGATCGGCGCACGAGTCGTACGCCTGTCGGCCCGGGGTGGGCGTCCGCGCGGTGGCGGCTCGAAGAGCGCCTCCGCCCGGCGGCGCAACGCCGCCGAAGCGGCGGCCTCCTGGACGCGGCGGCGCAGAAGCCGCCCGCCCCGGCCGGCCCCCGGGCGGGGCCGGGCACCAAAAGCGCGGCCGTCGGAGGCCCGGCTGTCGGAAGCAGGGGCGCGGCCCGGGCCACTGGTGGCGGAATGTGAACGTGAGCGTGTGTGAGGAGCCATGCCACGAGACGCTAGGCACATCCGTCCGGACCCGCTGATCATGGTCAATTCCGGTGGAGAACCCCGCGGTTGTGGATATCTCCGCCACCCGGAAGGCGGACGTTCAGCCTCAGCCCGCGCAACCACGACGCGGGTGACGCGCAACCCGGACCCCGGCAACACGCGCCCCAGCCCCCGGTGGGGCGCGGCCGGACCTCAGTGCGGCGCGACCACCACCGCCAGCAGCCCCGGTCCCGTGTGCGCGCCGATCACCGCCCCCACCTCGCTGACGTGCAGCTCGGCCAGGCCGCCGATCCGGACGCGCAGCCGCTCCGCCAGCCGTTCGGCCCGCTCGGGAGCCGCGAGGTGGTGCACCGCGATGTCCACGCGTCGGGTGCCCGCCCGCTCCGCGACGAGCTCCTCCAGCCGGGCGATGGCCTTGGAGGCCGTCCGTACCTTCTCCAGCATCTCGATACGACCGCCGTCCAGTTCCAGCAGCGGCTTCACGGCGAGGGCCGAGCCCAGCAGCGCCTGCGCCGCGCCGATGCGGCCACCGCGGCGCAGGTAGTCCAGCGTGTCCACGTAGAAGTACGCCGACATCCCTGCCGCGCGCTTCTCCGCGGCGGCCACCGCCTCGTCGGCCGTGCCGCCCGCCTCGGCCGCCTCCGCCGCCGACAGCGCGCAGAAACCGAGGGCCATCGCGACCATGCCGGTGTCCACGACCCGCACCGGCACCGGCGCGTCCCGGGCGGCGAGCACGGCGGCGTCGTACGTGCCGGAGAACTCGGAGGACAGGTGCAGCGACACGATCCCCTGCGCCCCCGCCTCAGCGGCCGCGCGGTAGGCGGCGGCGAACACTTCGGGGCTCGGCCGGGACGTCGTCACGGACCGGCGCTTCTGCAGGGCTTGGGCCAGCGACCGGGCGGAGATCTCGGTGCCCTCTTCGAGGGCCCGGTCGCCGATGACGACGGTCAGCGGCACCGCGGTGATGCCGTGCCGCTCCATCGTCTGCTGCGGCAGGTAGGCCGTTGAATCGGTGACGATCGCGACATGGCGGGACATGAGCGGGAGGTTACCCGGCGGGGGCGCCCGGCGGCAGTCCGGGCCCGCCCAATGATCCGCCCGGGTGCCGGAACTGTCCCGGAACGGCCTCGGAAGGTTGCAGACGGCGCCACATGCGCAGTCGGGGACAGTGCCCACCGAACCGGTGCCGAACCGACGGACGGCCTCCGACGGCTCCCTGCGGACGACGGTCTCGGACCGTACGCACGGGACGCTCTCGGAAAGTCCCCCAAACAGGCTCAGACGGTGCCCTCCGGGCGGGCCGTCTTCTCCCACGGGTACGTCGGCTGCCACTGCGGGTCACGAGCCGTGATCGCCTGGGGCCCGGAGGCCGCCCGGCGCGCCGCCTCATCCTCCTGGGACCCCTGCGCCCGGCGGCCGGCACCCTTGCCGGCCCCACCGGGCCCGCCGGCCCCAGCAGCCTCAGCCGTGCCCGCACCCGCCTCGTCCGCCGCCCGGGAAGCATCGGCGTCAGGCCCCGTGGCCCAGTGCCGCAGCGCCCCGGACTCCACCTCGATCTGCGCGCTCAGGGACGCGAGGTCGTCGTCGGCGAACCGCTGGGCCCGGTCCCGCGCCGCCCACCGGAGGGAATCGGCCGCGTGCGTCACCCGTTCCGTACGCTCCCGCAGTTCCGGCAGCCGCTCCCCGACCCGCGCCTTGTCCGGCTCGCGCTCCAGCCGCTTCAGGTCGTCGTCCAGTTCGTGTCCGTGGGCGCTCAGCCGCTCGAACAGGGCGACGGACTCCGACAGGGACGCGTCCTCCGCGACGCCCGCGTTCAGCGCCTCTCGGGTGGCCCTCATCGACGTACGCAGGTCGAGCCTCAGCTGTGCCAGTTCCCCGGCGACCCCCACCTGCCCGAAGCTCTTCGCACGCAGGGTGGTGTCCTCGACGGTGCGCCGCGCCTGCGTGATCTTGCGGTCCATGCCGCGCTTGGCCGCGCCGACCGCCTTCACGCTCACGTACACCCCCGCCGACACGAACGCCACGCAAAGCAGCGCCAGAATGAGGATCAGCGTGACGGCGTCCATGAGCGCCCCTCCGTTTGTCGGTCCACTCGGCTCGCGTGTGGTCTCTCCACCGTAAACGGAACGGGCAGGCCGAGGGTTCCATCGCAACCCTCGACCTACCCGTAGGGGAAAGCCCTGGCACCCGCCGGTCCCCGCCGCCGCGTGCGCGGCGAAGCCGGCCGCCCCGGCCCCGCCTACCCGGCGAAGCCCGGCGCCGCGATCACGCGGGAACGATGTTGACCAGCTTCGGGGCCCGCACGATCACCTTGCGGATCCCCGCGCCGCCCAGCGCCGCGACTACCGCCGGGTCGCCCAGCGCCAGCTTCTCCAGCTCGTCGTCGCCGATCGACGGGGAGATCTCCAGACGCGCCTTGACCTTGCCCTTGACCTGCACCACGCACGTCACGGTCTCGTCCACGACGTACGCCGGGTCGGCGACCGGGAAGTCCTGGTACACCACGGAGTCCGTGTGCCCCAGCTTGCGCCACAGTTCCTCGGCGATGTGCGGTGCCAGCGGCGCGACCAGCAGCACCAGCCGCTCGGCCACCGACCGCGACAGCGGGCCGCCGGCCTTCGTCAGGTGGTTGTTCAGCTCGGTGACCTTGGCGATGGCGGTGTTGAAACGCATCCCCGCCATGTCCTGGCCCGCGCCGTCGATCGCCTTGTGCAGCGCCCGCAGCGTGTCCTCGTCGGGCTCCGTGTCGACCACCGTGACCTCGCCCGTCGTCTCGTCGACGATGTTGCGCCACAGCCGCTGCAGCAGCCGGTACTGGCCGACCACCGCACGGGTGTCCCACGGCCGCGACACGTCCAGCGGGCCCATCGCCATCTCGTACAGGCGCAGCGTGTCCGCGCCGTACTCGGCGGAGATCTCGTCCGGGGTGACGGCGTTCTTCAGGGACTTGCCCATCTTGCCCAGGACGCGGCTGACCTTCTCGCCCTGGTACCAGAACGCGCCGTCGCGCTCCTCGACCTCCGCCGCGGGCACCGCGATGCCGCGCGAGTCACGGTAGACGAACGCCTGGATCATGCCCTGGTTGTACAGCTTGTGGAACGGCTCGGCCGACGAGACGTGTCCCAGGTCGAACAGCACCTTCGACCAGAACCGCGCGTACAGCAGGTGCAGCACGGCGTGCTCGGCGCCACCGACATACAGGTCCACGCCGCCGTGCGGCATGCCCTCGCGCGGCCCCATCCAGTACTGCTCGACCGCCGGGTCGACCAGCTTCTCCCTGTTGTTCGGGTCCAGGTAGCGCAGCTCGTACCAGCAGGAACCCGCCCAGTTGGGCATGGTGTTGGTCTCGCGCCGGTACTTCTTCGGACCGTCGCCCAGGTCCAGGGTGACGTTCACCCAGTCCTCGTTGCGCGACAGCGGCGTCTCCGGAACGGTGTTCGCGTCGTCCGGGTCGAACGTGCGCGGCGAGTAGTCCTCGACCTCCGGCAGCTCCAGCGGCAGCATCGACTCGGGCAGCGGGTGGGCGATGCCGTCCTCGTCGTAGACGATCGGGAAGGGCTCGCCCCAGTACCGCTGACGGCTGAACAGCCAGTCGCGCAGCCGGTAGTTGACGGTGCCCTCTCCGATGCCGCGCGCGGCCAGCCATTCGGTGATCTTCGCCTTGGCCTCGACGACGCCCAGCCCGTCCAGCGAGATGTCCTGGCCGGCGGAGTTCACGATCCTGGCGTCGTACGAGGCGAACGCGTCGTCCCACTCGGCCGGGTCCGTGCCCCGCCCGTCCGACGGCTCGACGACGCACCGCATCGGCAGCTCGAAGGCGCGCGCGAAGGCGAAGTCGCGGGAGTCGTGCGCCGGTACGGCCATGATCGCGCCGGTGCCGTAGCCCATCAGCACGTAGTCCGCGATGAAGACGGGGACCTGCTCGCCGCTGACCGGGTTGACCGCGAACGCGCCGGTGAAGACGCCGGTCTTGTCCTTGGCCTCGGCCTGCCGCTCCACGTCCGACTTGGAGGCGGCCTGTGCGCGGTACGCGGCGACGGCCTCGGCCGGGGTGGCGTGACCGCCGGTCCACACGTCGTGCGTGCCCTCGGGCCAGGCCGCCGGGACGATCTTCCCGACCAGGTCGTGCTCGGGCGCCAGCACCATGTACGTCGCGCCGAACAGGGTGTCCTGACGGGTGGTGAAGACGGTGATCGCGTCGTCGCCCACGGCGAAGTCGACGCGCGCGCCCTCGCTGCGCCCGATCCAGTTGCGCTGCTGCAGCTTGATCGCCTCGGGCCAGTCCAGGCCGTCCAGGTCGTTCAGCAGGCGGTCCGAGTAAGCGGTGATGCGCATGTTCCACTGGCGCAGCTTGGCCTTGAAGACGGGGAAGTTGCCGCGCTCCGAACGGCCGTCGGCGGTGACTTCCTCGTTGGCCAGTACGGTGCCCAGGCCCGGCGCCCAGTTGACGGGCGCGTCGGAGGCGTACGCCAGGCGGTACCCGCCCAGGACGTCGGCGCGCTCGGCGGCGCTCAGCTCACTCCACGGGCGCGCGTCCGGCGTCGCACGCTCCCCGCTCTCGAACTGCGCCACCAGCTCCGCGATCGGCCGGGCGCGGTCCGCCTCCTTGTCGTACCAGGAGTTGAAGATCTGCAGGAAGATCCACTGGGTCCACTTGTAGTAGTCCGGGTCGATCGTCGCGACGGAGCGGCGCTTGTCGTGGCCCAGGCCCAGCCGGCGCAGCTGCTGCTTCATGTTGTCCATGGCGGCCTCGGTCGACACCCGGGGGTGCGTGCCGGTGGCGACCGCGTGCTGCTCGGCGGGCAGGCCGAAGGCGTCGAAGCCCAGGGTGTGCAGTACGTTGTGGCCCGTCATGCGCTGGTACCGGGCGTACACGTCGGTGGCGATGTAGCCCAGGGGGTGACCGACGTGCAGTCCCGCGCCCGAGGGGTACGGGAACATGTCCATGATGAACTTCTTGGGCATGGCGGCCAGCTCCGGGTCGCCCGCCAGATCCCCGCTGGGGTTCGGCGCCTCGTACGTGCCCTCGGCGTCCCAGAAGTCCTGCCAGCGTGCCTCGATGTCAGCAGCCATCGCGGCCGTGTAGCGGTGCGGTGCTGCCACCTCGGCAGCAGAATTCGTCTCGCTCATGATCCTCAAAGCTCCATCGATCGTCTCTGCCAGCGGCTGCGACATTCAGGCTGTGACGTTCAGCGAATGAACTGTGACGTTCAGCCAATGAAAAATCCCCTCGCACAGGAGGGGACGCCGCGCCGATTCCGACCGGATCTCTCATCCGCCGGGACTGATCAGCGCGGCTCGCTAAGCAGAAGGCGTACGGCACGCATGGCGTCAGGGTACCGCAGCGGCCGAGAGGGACGCATCGACTGTCCGTCCCACGCACCGGGCACCCCTTGCCACCGGGGTTACTCCGCGTATCGGCCCTATCCGGGGCAGCGTCCGAGCAAGTTTTCCCTCTTCCTGAACGCCAAACCCCCAAACCTCGTACTGCTTGGTATGGGCCGACCTAGCATGCGGCAACGGGACACTTTGCCGAACCATTCGGAGTCGCCCCTCATGAACCCGCACCGAAAAATTCAAACCTCCCTGGCTTTCCCTCCCTTGAGCCGGGCCGCACAAGGAGGCCTCACAGCCGCGGCGTTGATCCTCATACCCCTGTTCGCCGTCTTCGGCAGCGACAGTCTGCGCGCCGCACTCGACTTCACCACCGGCGTCCTCTCCCTGGTCTCCCTGACCGCCGCCGTCGTCTGGGGCCTGATCGCGACGGACCGGATGCTGCTGCGGCCGCGCCACCGGCTCCTCGCCCAGGGCGTCCACCGTGCCACCGCGGTCGCGTCCATCGGCTTCCTCCTGCTGCACGTGACGGTCAAGGTCGCGCTGGGACACGTCGCCCTCCTGGGCGCGCTGATCCCCTTCGGCCTCGGAGTCAGCGGTACGTCGGGCCTCATCGGATTCGGCTCGCTCGCCGGCATCCTCATGGTCGTCGCCGCCTCCACCGGCGCCATGCGCAGTGCCTTCGCCACGCCGGGACGCATCGCGGGCCGCTGGCGGTCGCTGCACATGGTGGCGTACCCGGCCTGGGCGTCGGCCCTGGTCCACGGCCTGTTCGCGGGCCGGCCCGCCGCCGGGTGGGTCGTCACGATGTACGCCCTGGCCCTCACGGCGGTCGTCGGCGTCCTCTCGCTGCGCCTGCTGCCCCCGCCGCTCAAGCGCACGATCGCCGACCGGATGGTGGCTCTCGTCACCACCCGCTCCCTGGCCCCGGCGCCCGAAGCGGCGGCCCGGGACTCCTCGGTGTCCCCGCTGCCCGGCGGCGGGTTCGCACCGCCGCAGGAGCCGCCGCGGCCGCAGCCCGAGCAGCTGTTCCGGGAGGACCCGCCGGCCGCGCCGCAGCGCCTCGCGGCACCGGCGCCACCCCTCTACGAGGCGGGGCGCTCCTCGGACGGTCTACGCGCGGGGACAGGCACCGGCATATCCGCCGGGTACCGCGCCGTGTCGGCCTCGGCCGCGTCGGCGCCCACCGAGCGGATCCCCCTCGCGGAGCAGATCCCCATGACGGAGGAGATACCCGTCCAGACGGCCCCCGCGCCTCCGCGCTGGCCCACCCCCTCGCCCCCGCCCCCCGCGCAGGCCGCACGCCCCCCGTACGATCCGGACCGCGCGGCGTACGGCCCGGGAGCCGTCCCGGCGCCGGACCTGCCCGGGTACGCCCCCGGCGGCGTACCGGACGCTCCCGGGAACGGCCGAAACGGCGAGAGCGACGCTCACTGGAACAGCCCGAACCACGAACCCGACGCCCCTTGGAACAGCGCTTCCCCGGAAACCGACGTTCCCTGGAACAGCCCGAACCCGGAAACCGACGTTCCCTGGAACAGCCCGTCCCAGGAAACGGACGTTCCCTGGAACGGTTCCACGCCCGGAACCGACGCCCCCTGGAACAGCCGGAACGCCGCACCCGGCGTTCCCGCGTACACCCCGGACGCCCCGGCCACCCCCACCGGACCGCTTCCCCACCCCCTCGACACCACCGAGCCCGCGCCGGGTCCGCTCTACCGGCCCGCCGCCGGAGAGCCCTGGCACGCACCCGCAGGAGACCGACGTTGAACGTCCCCCTTCCCGACGTCCCCGAAGTACGCGTAGTCGGCCTTCCCCAGCTGACCACCGGCTTCGACCTGGTCGAGCGTCTCGACCTCGGCATGCACCTGAAGGTGCACGGCCCCCTGGAGCCGATGGGCGGCGAGCGCCTGGCCGAGCTCGCCGACCAGATCTCGCTGACCGGGCGCGGCGGCGCCGGCTTCCCCTTCGGCAGGAAACTGCGGGCCGTCGCCAAGGCGTCCATCCGGCGCGGAGTGCGCCCCGTGGTCGTCATCAACGGCAGCGAGGGCGAGCCCGCCTGCCGCAAGGACACCGTCCTGCTCAACCGAGCCCCCCACCTGGCGCTCGACGGAGCCCTGCTGGCGGCCGAGGCACTCGGCGCCCGCACTCTGATCGTCGGCGTCACCCGCAACTCGACCGAGGCGTCCATACGCGCGGCCTTCGCCGAGCGCGGCCTGTCCGACCGGCGCGGCCAGCAGCTGCGCGCACGGATCGTCCGCACCCCGGAGCGCATGGTCTCCGGCGAGGCGTCGTCCCTGATCCGCGCCGCGAACGGCGGCCCCGCGCTCCCGCCCGGGCGCCGCGAACGCGCCTCGGAGACGGGCGTGGGAGGCGCGCCGACACTGCTGTCCAACACGGAGACCTTCGCGCAGCTCGCCGTCGCCGCCCGCATAGGCGCCCGCCGGTACGGCCACACCGGCCTGGAGAACGAGCCGGGCACAGTCATGCTCACCGTCTCCGGGGCCGTCTCGCGCCCCATGGTGGTCGAGGTCCCCACGGGCGTGCCGCTGCGTTACGTCCTCCAGATGGCCGGCGCGCCGCCGCTCCCCCAGGGCGTGTTGACAGGCGGCTACCACGGCAACTGGATCGACGCGGTCGCCGCGCACGACGCCGTGATCTCCCGGGAGTCCCTCGCCTCCTTCGGCGGCGCCCTCGGCGCGGGCGCGATCCTGCCCATCGGCCCCGAGACGTGTCCGCTGGGCGAGTCGCTGCGCGTAGCGAACTGGCTGGCCGCCGAGACGGCGGGCCAGTGCGGCCCCTGCCGCCTGGGCCTGCCCGCCGCCGCCGGCGGCCTGTCCGACGTGCTCAACGGCGGCGGCCAGGCGGCCCTGGAGGCGCTGCGCGAGGTGACGCAGGCCGTGAAGGGCCGCGGCGCGTGCAAGCACCCCGACGGCTCGGTGCGCTTCTTCGTGTCCACCCTCAACGCCTTCACCGACGACCTGGCCGCGCACGTCCTGGGCGGCGGTTGCGGCCGCGAGACGATGGGCGTACTGCCGCTGCCGGGTCCCGGTTACGAGGAGGAGGGCATCCCGAGTGGCGAGAAGTTCGCGGTGGACTGGACGCTCTGCAAGGGCCACGGCCTGTGCGCGGACATCGCACCCGAGCTGATCCGGCTCGGCCCCGACGGCTACCCGGCGCTCGCGGACGCATCGGTTCCGGTGCATCTGCGCGGCCGTGCGCAGCGTGCCGTACGCCGCTGCCCCGAGCTGGCGCTGCGCATCGAGCAGGAGGCCCCGGAGCGCCCGGCGCGTCCCGCACTGCCGCCCGGCGGCCGGAAGGCCCTGGGCAGCGGCAGAGGCTGACCCGGACACGAAAAGGTCCCCCGGTCGATTCGACCGGGGGACCTTCGTCCTGTGGAGCTAAGGAGAATTGAACTCCTGACCTCCTGCATGCCATGCAGGCGCTCTACCAACTGAGCTATAGCCCCTTGCGTTCTGCCGCCCTGCGGGTTTCCCCGGCGGCTCCGCCAACATTACACGGTCCCCCGGGTGCTCCACCAAATCCTTTGTCCGCACACCCGTTCTGTCCCCATACGCCCGGTACTGTCAGCCAGCGTGACCGTGACCGCGCAGACCGCAGCCGCCCGCCCCACCGTCGCCCGGCGGCCGATAATCGTCGCCGGCTCGGTCTGTCTGCTCTCCTTCGCGGCCTTCTGGACGGCCCAGACCGCCGCCGGAGTCTCGATGATCGACCTGATGGTCTACCGGGCCGAGGGCGAGACCGTACGGGCGGGCCGGGACCTCTACGCCATGCGCGCCACCGAGGCGAACCTGCCGAACACCTACCCCCCTTTCGCCGCCCTGCTGTTCACCCCGCTGACGCTCCTCGGCGTTCCCGAGATGCGCGTCCTCGCCACCGCCGCGAACCTCCTGCTGCTCGTCGGCCTCGTACGCCTCTCCCTGCGCCTGGTGGGCCGCGAGAGCGGCGCCGCCGTCCTGTTGACCGCCGCGCTCGCCGTCTGGTGCGAACCGGTGTGGACGACGCTGCGGTACGGGCAGGTCAACCTGCTCCTCGCGACGGCCGTGCTGTGGGACCTCACCCGCCGCGAAGGCCACCGCTGGGCCGGGGCGGGCATCGGGCTCGCCGCCGCGATGAAGCTCACACCGGCCCTCTTCGCGGTCTTCCTCCTGATCACCGGTCTCGTACGGTCACGCGGCGCCCTGCGTGGCCCGGCCCGCAATCCGTGGCTGCGGCAGGCCGGGACCGCCGCCGCCGTCTTCCTCGCCGCCACCGTCACCTCGGCGGCCGTCCTGCCGTACGACTCGTACCGCTACTGGACCCGGATGATCTTCGAGGCGAGCCGGGTGGGCCACGCCGAGGACACCGCCAACCAGTCCCTGCGCGGCGTGCTGGCCCGGCTGCTGCACTCCGGCGATCCAGGTGTGTGGTGGGCCGTCGCGGCCGGCCTGACGGCCGTGGCGGGCGTCGCGGTCGCCGTGGCGGCCGAACTGCGCGGCGAGCGGGCCGGGGCGGTGGTCGCCTGCGCGGTGACCGCGCTGCTTGTCAGCCCGGTGTCCTGGTCGCACCACTGGGTGTGGTGCGTGCCCGTGGCCCTGTTCCTGGCCGCGCGCGGCCGCACCGGGGGCGCGGTGGCGGCGGCCGCGGTGTTCTGTTCGTACGCGCTGTGGTGGGTTCCGCACGGCCCAGGCCGGCTCGAACTCGCCCAGGGACCCGGCCAGATGGCCCTGTCGGCGCTCTACCCGCTGGTGGCCCTCGCCGCGCTGTTCGCGGTGCTGACGGCGTCCGGCGGGGTCAGGCCGTGGCGAACGAGTAGAAGCGCTTGAGGGTGCAGTGCTCGTCGAGCAGCCGTCCGTAGATCGGCTCCCCTTCGAGTTCGCGGTACGTCTCGATGGGGTCGCCTTTTATGATCAGCGCCCGGGCGCATTCCTCGCACCAGTACTGATAGTCGGCGTTGACGGGTTCCATGTCCCTGACGATGGGCGTGCCACTGCCGCACCAGTCGCATTTCCGCCTGTGTGCGCCCATCACTCAGGTCCAGCTGTGGCGGCAGGCCGTGCACACGTACGAGATACCTCCGTTGTCGCTGCCGGGCAGACCACGGACCGCATCGAGGATGCTCGCGGGCATCGCGCTCTCCCTCCCCATCAGACCGTCGTCCCCCTCCGGCGGGTCCGATTCTGCCATGGCTCCGCAAGGGGGGCAGCGGCGTGGGCGCAGGAGGTCCGCCACAGCTTCGAAGATCGGTGCCGCGGCGGCCGCAGGAGCACATACCCACAGCGCACCGGCGTACGCGTGCGTCCGGGCTCATTCGGTCCGGACGGGAGGACGACGGCGCAGGTGCCGTACGCGCGCCCCGGCCCCCGGGGCCCCGAACCGCCTCCGCCCGTACACCGGTTGAAAGGGTCGCGGCACCGCGGAAGCGATCCCCGGACCGGTACAACGAGGAATCCCGGCCCCTCCTGGAGGAGGGACCGGGATCCGATTGTGGAGCTAAGGAGAATTGAACTCCTGACCTCCTGCATGCCATGCAGGCGCTCTACCAACTGAGCTATAGCCCCGCTGTTCTCCGCGCTGTGCGCTGCGAACAAGAAGAACTTTAGCCTGCGACCTGCCAGAAAGTGAAATCCGTCAGTCGTCGTCCCCGAGCACGGGTTCCGGAAGCGTCCCGGCGTTGTGCTCCAGGAGCCGCCAGCCGCGCGCGCCTTCACCCAGTACCGACCAGCAGCAGTTGGAAAGCCCGCCGAGACCCTCCCAGTGGTACGACTCCAGACCGAGGAGCCGGCCGATGGTGGTGCGGATGGTGCCGCCGTGGCTGACGACGACCAGCGTGCCGCCGTCGGTCAGCTTGTCGGCGTGCGCGAGCACGACAGGAGCCGCCCGGTCGGCGACCTCCGTCTCCAGCTCGCCGCCACCGCGCCGCACGGCCTCGCCGCGCTTCCACGCCGCGTACTGCTCGCCGAACCGCTCGATGATCTCGTCGTGCGTCAGTCCCTGCCAGGCGCCCGCGTACGTCTCGCGCAGACCGGCGTCGTGCGTCACGTCGAGGCCGGTCAGCGCCGACAGCTCACTGGCCGTGGCCGCCGCCCGCTTGAGGTCGGACGCGATGATCGCGTCCGGCTTCAGGGAGGCGAGCAGCCTGGCGGCCCGGCGCGCCTGCGCGACGCCGGTCTCGGTGAGCTCGATGTCGGTGCTGCCCTGGAAGCGGCGCTCCAGGTTCCACGCGGTCTGGCCGTGCCGCCACAGGACGATGCGGCGGCCGCGCCCCTTCTTGCCGGTTCCGGCGTCGCTGCCGTTCAGCTCAGGTCTCCGTCCACTTCACCGGCCGCACGCAGCTTGGCGTGCTCCTCGGCCCGGCCCCGGGTCTTCACGGCGTCCTCGGGGAGCGTGATCTCGGGGCAGTCCTTCCACAGGCGCTCCAGCGCGTAGAAGACACGCTCCTCGCTGTGCTGGACGTGGACGACGATGTCGACGTAGTCGAGGAGCACCCAGCGGGCCTCGCGGTCGCCCTCGCGACGCACGGGCTTCGCGCCGAGCTCCTTGTTCAGCCGCTCCTCGATCTCGTCGACGATCGACTTGACCTGGCGGTCGTTGGGCGCCGAGGCGACCAGGAAGGCGTCGGTGATGGACAGCACATCGCTCACGTCGTAGGCGATGATGTCGTGCGCGAGCCGGTCGGCGGCCGCCTGGGCGGCGGCGTTGATGAGCTCGATGGAACGGTCAGTGGCGGTCACTAGCAGGCTTTCGTCGGCGGTCAGAGATACCTCCAGGGTCTCACGGACCGCCGACAGCCCCGACGGCATTACTTCACCTTGAAATCCTGGCCCAGTACGACCGTCACGTCGGCGGTCGCGGCCGCCTTGCCCTTGCGCACCGCGCCCGGCGGCAGGCCCAGCGTCTTCGCGACCTCCTCGGCCGCCGTTTTCTGGGCCGCGTCGCCATAGCTGACCTGCGACGACGTGATGGGCGTGCCGGCCTTTCCGGAGTCCACGAAGGTGTATCCGCCGTTGACCAGGGCAATCCTGGCGGTCTCGGTGGCGTCCGTGTCCCCGTGCGCGTTGCGGACGCCGACCCGCACGGCCGCGCCCTGCTCCGGGCTGCTGGCCGTACCGCCGAGGACGTCCTTCACCACGCTTTCGGCGGCGGAGTCGCTCAGCTTGCCGTCAGGCTGGACCGGCAGCAGGGCGGTCTCGTAGTCGCCGCTCTTGGCGTGCTCGGCGAGCTTCGCGAGCGAGGCGCCGAGGTCCTTCTCGGGCAGCGACGGGTCGAGGATCTGCGCGAGCGTGCGGACGGTGGTGGTCGCGGCCTGCGGGTCGTCCGAGATCTTCTTCAGTACGCCCTGCAGGACCCGCCCGAACCGCTGGAGCTGCTCGGCCTCCGCCTCGCCCGGCGCCCGGTACGTGGCGTACGCGACGGCCATCCGGCCGCTCAGCGTCTGCTGCTCGCCCTGCCGCACCACGGGCGACGCGCCCTTCTTGGTGTCGGGCACGTCGATGTCGGTGTCGATGTCGATGTTGCCGACCAGCTCGACGAGGTTCTCCAGGTACGGCGTGTCGAGCCGCCAGGTGCCGCCGATCCTCGTCCCGAGCACCGAACCGATCGCCTCGCGCGTGCCGGCCGTGCCGTCGTCGTCGACCGACTTGCCGACCGTGGTCGGAGTGCCGTCGTCGTTCGTGACGGAGAGCGAGTTCGGGACCAGCACGGTGGTGCCCTGTCCCGTGGTGGCGTTGTTCACGAGCAGCGCGGTCGAGGTGGCGCCCTTCGTGGTGTGCAGGTGCACCGCGATCACGTCGCGCTTCTGGGGGCCCGACGCCGCGGGCGCGGCGGCCTTCTCACCGGAGAGACCGGGCAGCATGCCCGCGTACCAGAGGTACCCGACACCGCCCACGACGACCAGGGCGACGGCCACGACCAGGGCGACGACGCGGTTGCGGCCGCGCCGCCTGGCCTCCTCGCGGCGCTCGGTGCGGCTCTCCGTGAACTTCAGCCAGTCGATGACGTCTTCGGAGTTCTCGTCCGGCTCCTCGACGAAGGAGAACTGCTCGGTGGCGTACTCGTTCGCGGGACGGCGCTGCTCGGGAACGGCGGCGGACTCGCGAGCCGGCTCGCGAACCGGCTCGGGCTCGCGCTCGGGAGCGGGCGCCGGGGCGGGCGCGGCCTGCTGAGGGATCCACTGCTGCTGGGCGGTGGCGGTGTCGTACCCGTACTGCTGCTGGTCCTGCTGCTGCCCGTACAGGTCGTACGGCGGCTGCTGCTGGGCATACGGGTCGTAGCCGTACCCCTGCTGCTGTTGCGCCTCGTACTGCTGCTGCCCGTACTGCGGGGCCTGCGGCTGGGCCTGCTGCTGGGTCTGCTGGTACACCGGCTGCCCGTACGCGTCGTAGCCGACGATCTCCGGCTGCTGCGCGTACGGATCTTGCGCGTACGGGTCGTACGGGTGGTTTCGGTCGTTCACCGGTGCCCCTCTCCCTGCTTGTCTGTGCTCCCCGTACGGCCGGGCCGACCGCTCAGTCGCGGTACAGCGCGCGCTTGTCGATGTAGCGGACGACACCGTCCGGAACCAGGTACCAGACAGGCTCGCCCGCCGCGACGCGCGCCCGGCAGTCGGTCGACGAGATCGCCAGGGCCGGCACCTCCACCAGGGACACGCCGCCCTTCGGCAGGCCGTCGTCCGTCAGGTCGTGACCGGGCCTGGTCACACCGATGAAGTGGGAGAGCGAGAACAGCTCCTCCGCGTCCCGCCAGGTGAGGATCTGGGCGAGCGCGTCGGCACCGGTGATGAAGAAAAGATCCGAGTCGCTGTTCAGCGCGCGCAGATCACGCAGCGTGTCGATGGTGTACGTCGCACCGCCGCGGTCGATGTCGATCCGGCTGACCGAGAACTGCGGGTTGGACGCCGTCGCGATGACCGTCATCAGATACCGGTCCTCCGCGAGGGAGACGTGCTTGTGGCTCTTCTGCCACGGCTGCCCGGTCGGTACGAACACCACCTCGTCGAGGTGGAACTGGGCGGCCACCTCACTGGCGGCCACCAGGTGTCCGTGATGGATCGGATCGAACGTCCCGCCCATCACGCCGAGTCGGCGCTTGCCGGAACCGCTCGGCCTCTGCTGCTCTCCCATGCGTGCAGAGCCTACTGGCCCCGTCTCGCGGCTCCGCCTCAGCGGTCGCGGTTGAAGCGCGTGGTGATCCACAGCAGCAGGAGGAGCGCGAGGAGGGCGCCTCCACCGGTGAGGTAGGGGTTCAGGGATTCGTGGTTCCCGCCGTGCTCGCCGCCCTCACCGGAGGCGAGGGTCACGAGGGAGGCAGCGGTGCTGTGGAGGCTCATCTTCGGCAGGACCTATCGGGAGTCGGAGCGGAGACTTCGCGGACATCGTATGCGGGCGGTGCGGGCACGCTCACGCCGACTCAGTCGTTCACGCCATGTCCGGCCCGGCGAACCGTCCGAGCGTGCCGTGCGGGAGCACATACGCTGAGGCGGTCCGGGGGACGGGAAACACTCGTAGACAGGGGGCCACCCATGACCGACGGCAATCACGAGAACGTACCGAGCCGCAATCGCCGGCGCTTCCCGGGCATCTCGTCCCGGGCGTACGAACATCCGGCGGACCGCTCGGCCCTGGTGGCCCTGCGCAAGCTCACCGGCTTCGACACGGTGTTCAAGGCGATGAGCGGACTGCTTCCCGAGCGCAGCCTGCGGCTGCTGTTCCTCTCCGACTCGGTGCGGGTGGGCGAGGCCCAGTTCGCCCACCTGCACACGATGCTGCTGGACGCCTGCTACATCCTGGACCTGGAGAAGGTCCCTCCGATGTACGTCACGCAGGACCCGAAGCCGAACGCCATGTGCATCGGCCTCGACGAGCCGATCATCGTCGTCACCACGGGCCTGGTCGAGCTGCTCGACGAGGAGGAGATGCGGGCGGTCGTCGGCCACGAGGTGGGCCACGCCCTGTCGGGCCACTCGGTGTACCGGACGATCCTCCTCTTCCTGACCAACCTGGCCCTCAAGGTCGCGTGGATCCCCCTCGGCAACCTCGCGATCATGGCGATCGTGACGGGGCTGCGCGAGTGGTTCCGCAAGTCGGAGCTCTCCGCCGACCGGGCGGGCCTGCTGGTCGGCCAGGACCTCCAGGCGTCGATGCGCGGTCTGATGAAGATCGCCGGCGGCAACCACCTGCACGAGATGAACGTGGACGCCTTCCTGGCGCAGGCGGAGGAGTACGAGGCGGGCGGCGACCTGCGCGACTCCGTGCTGAAGATCCTCAACGTGCTGCCCCGCTCGCACCCGTTCACCACGGTCCGCGCCGCCGAACTGAAGAAGTGGGCCGAGAGCCGCGACCACCAGCGGATCATGGACGGCCACTACCCGAAGCGCGACGAGGACGGCGACACCTCCGTCACGGACTCCTTCCGCGAGTCCGCGTCGCACTACGCCGACACGGTCCGCACGAGCAAGGACCCGCTGATGAAGCTGGTCGGCGACATCGCGGGCGGCGCGGGCGACCTCGGCGGAAAGCTGCGGGACAGGTTCACCGGCGGCAGCAACGGCACTACCGGCACCGCCAAGGGCTAGCCGCCGCCCGGCGGGCTGGGCATCGCGCCCGGCGCCAGCGCGCCGCAGAGGGCCGCCGTGGCCGGACCCGTCGCGTACGGGTCGGTCCCGGCCGGCCCTCCGCGGGGGGCCCGCTGCCCGGCCAGCACCGGCCGCAGATGGCTCGTCCCGTCGGCCGAGCACGCCTGGGGCCCGACCTGGGCATACGAGACGAGCAGCTCGGCCCGGTGCGTCCGCAGGTCGTCGCGGTCGAAGCGCAGGTGCACCTCGCGGCGGACGGTGAAGAGCGAGGCGCCGTCCGCCCGCCCGTCCCCGGCCGCGCCCGCCGCCGGACGCAGGGCGTACACAAAGGTGTGGTCCGAGGTCACTTCGAGGCGGCCGGACTCCGTCTCCTCGACGCGCAGGACACCCTCGACACGCGGCCGCGCGGCCGCGAGCGTCACCTTCGCCGGATCGAAGCGGACCAGCCATCCGGTGGCGGCGTGCCTGCCGTCGTCGGCGGGGGTGGCGAAGCTGCGGTCGAACTGGGCCAGCTGGTCCGGGTCGAGCAGGGCGCGCACCGGGCGGACCGTGGAGCCCTTCAGCACGTCCGGGTCGAGGGACGACGCGGTGAGGTAGTTCTTCGCGATGGTCAGGGCGGCCATCACCTGCCCCTCCGAGAAGTGGGCGGTGCGCCGCGCGGGCGGCAGGGTGATGCCGTCGGCGCCCGTCCGGAACTGCGCGGCGGGGCTGCGGTCGAAGAGCTCGGCGGGCTCACCGCCCGGCACCGCGCCCTCCGGGGCCAGCGGTATCACCGTGGTCCTCAGCAGGCCCGCACGCGTGGCGGGCTGCGGCTGGTACGGGTGGCGTACGCCCATGTAGACCGCCGTGCCGAAGGCGACGGCCACCAGCAGGACGAGCACCAGCGCCTGCCTGATCCCGGCGCCCCCGCGCCCGCCGCCGCGCTCCCGACCGGTCCACGCGGGCCGGCTGCGAACGGCCTTCTCGTGGTCGCTCAGGCGCTCCTGGGCGGAGTACTCCTGGAGGCGGGCAGCCCGGACGAACGATTCGTCGAAGACGACGGACCGGTACTCGTCGTCGTTGCCGCCCGGGAGGCCGTCGGGCGCCCCCTCAGGCGGCTCTCCGTGCCCTGCCATACCTTCAGAGTAGGTCGGCGGGAGGGAAGGTAAACGCGCTGGTGCGCGACAGTTCCGACGGCTTCGCTCACGCCGGGTGATCGGCTGAGGTCCGGCCCGAAGGGCTCCGGAAACAGCCGCGCGCCGGCCCCGCTCAGGGCGTGGTGCGCGGAACGGCGGACGCGGCGGGCGGGGTGTGCTCCGCGGACGCGGAGGGGCCCACGGGGCCGCCGGGCCGGGAGTTGTCGCTCGTGGCGGGCAGCGGCACCTGCTCCTCGCGCCCTCCGGACGCGCCGCGGTAGACCGCGCTGAAGGCGAGCGCCACCATCCCGATGCCCATCAGCAGCGCCAGCATCCAGGCCACCGGCCGGTGCCACCGCGCCCGCCCCCGGTAGGGCCGCAGGGCGCCGCCGTGCCGCCCGTACGGGCCCGCGGAGCCGTCGTACGCGTCGTCGCCGTCCAGCGGGCCGTACGCGCCGTCGTGGCCGCCTTGCCGGGAGCCGTACCCGTCGTCGTACAGGTCGTCGTACAGGTCGTCGTCCGGCGGGACGTGACCGGCCCTCGCCCGGCTCGCCTCGGCCTCGGCACGCGCCTGGGCTGCGGCCAGCAGCCGCTCGACGGCGGTCGGTTCATGGATCTCGGCGGCCCGTACGAAGTCCTCGTCGAACACCACGGGGGCGAAGTCCTCGTCCGCGCCTCCGCGGTCGTCGTCGGGCTCCCAGCCGTCCTGGAACGGCTTGCCCCCCACGTCGTCCGGCACTCGTTCAGCGTAGACCTGGACGGTCGTTTTGGGCAGAGAACCCGCAAACGCCGCGGGGGCGGTCCACCGTGTTCTCTACCGCGTGTGGCCGTCGCCCGTCACGATGTACTTCGTCGAGGTCAGCTCGGGCAGACCCATGGGGCCACGGGCGTGCAGCTTCTGCGTGGAGATACCGATCTCGGCGCCGAAACCGAACTGACCGCCGTCCGTGAAGCGGGTGGAGGCGTTCACGGCGACCGTGGTCGAATCCACCAACTGGGTGAACCGGCGAGCCGCGGCCTGTGACGTCGTGACGATCGCCTCGGTGTGCCCGGAGGTCCAGCGGCGGATGTGGGTGACGGCCCCGTCCAGCGAGTCGACGACGGCGGCGGCGATGTCGTACGAGAGGTACTCCGCCTCCCAGTCGTCGTCCGTGGCGGCCACGACGGCCGCCTTGGAGCCCTCGCCGTACGGCAGCACCCGCTCGTCGCCGTGGACCGTGACGCCCGCCTCGGCGAGCGCGTCCAGCGCGCGCGGCAGGAAGGCGCCCGCGATGTCCTGGTGGACGAGGAGCGTCTCGGCGGCGTTGCAGACGCTGGGCCGCTGCGCCTTGGAGTTCACGAGGATGTCCACGGCCATGTCGATGTCGGCCGCGGCGTCCACGTAGACGTGGCAGTTGCCGGTGCCCGTCTCGATGACGGGGACGGTGGACTCCTCGACGACCGTACGGATCAAGGAGGCGCCGCCGCGCGGGATCAGGACGTCGACCAGACCACGGGCGCGCATCAGCTCGCGCACCGAGTCGCGGGACTCCCCCGGCACGAGCTGCACGGCGTCGGCGGGCAGACCTGCCGCGACGACCGCGTCGCGCACGACGCCGACCAGGGCGGTGTTGGAGGCGTACGCGGACGAGGAGCCGCGCAGCAGCACCGCGTTGCCGGACTTCAGGCAGAGTGCGGCGGCGTCCACGGTCACGTTGGGCCGGGCCTCGTAGATGATCCCGACGACGCCGAGCGGCACGCGGACCTGCCGCAGGTCGATCCCGTTGGGCAGGGTGGAGCCGCGCACGACCTCGCCGACCGGGTCGGGCAGGCCCGCCACGTCGCGGACGTCGGAGGCGATGGCGGCGACCCGCTCGGCGGTCAGCGTCAGCCGGTCGATGACCGTCTCGCTGGTGCCGGCGGCGCGGGCCTTGGCCACGTCCTGGGCGTTGGCCTCGACGATCTCGTCCGTACGGGCCTCCAGCGCGTCGGCGACGGCCAGCAGCGCGGCGTCCTTGGCGGAGCGCGGAAGTGGCGCGATCGCGTCGGCGGCGACGCGGGCCCGCCGGGCGGTCAGCGTGACGGGGGACTCGGCGGCCACGGTCGTGTCGGTGCCGGCCAGAGGAGTGTGCGAGGTCATACCCGCAGGGTAATGCGCGCGCTGCGGGCGTTCACCGGCTATCCCGCTCCGCGAGACGCCCGCGACCACCGCCGCCCGGGGGTCACCGCTGCCCCGCAGGACCGCTGCCCCGCGCGGCACGGCCGCCCGCCGGCCCCGGCGGCCCCCGTGGTCACGGCGGCCCGGCCTGCGGACAGGCGTCACTCCCGTCACGGGCCCCGGTCAGTACGGATGCACCCCGACCGGCGCCGCCGGCGGCGGACCGTACCCCTCCGCGACCCGTTGGTGGTAGGTGTCGCGGTCGATGACCTCCAGGCCCACGATCTCCCACGGCGGCAGCTTCGACGTCGACCGGTGCTCGCCCCACAGCCGCAGGGCGACGGCCGCCGCGTCGTGCAGGTCGCGCGCCTCTTCCCAGTACCGGATCTCGGCGTGATCGTTGGCGTATCTGCTGGTCAGCAGGAAGGGGTGGTCGTGGGCGAGCTGTTCGAGCCCTCGCCTGACCTCCTGCAGCGGCGCCTCGGCGCCCGAGACGCTGAGGGTGATGTGCCAGAGCCTCGACGCCTCCCGGGTGCCCTGGACCTCCTGGACGGGTACGGGCCCCTGGTCCGGCTCCGGGGCGTCACCGAAGTCCGCGCCCGCCCCGACACTGGTCAGGGCTCGTTCGGCCGTCCCTCGGGGCAGCGCCCCCGGACGCGCTCGTCTCACCGGCGGCCTCCTGTAATGCGTTGCTGTGCCGTACCCCGCGCTGTTTCTCCCGCAACAAAGTTGACCAGTCCTGGGCCTGGCGCGGGGCGGTTTTCCGGAAGGTCTCTGCCGCGGGGCCGGTCTTTCAGCCGATTCAGGTGTGGAGAACGACCAGATCGTCCCTGTGTACGACTTCTCGCTCGTACGCGGGACCGAGCTCCTTGGCCAGGTCGCGCGTCGAGCGGCCGAGCAGCTGCGGGATCTCCTTGGAGTCGTAGTTGACGAGTCCGCGGGCGACCGCCACGCCGGCCGTGTCCCGCAGCTCCACCGGGTCGCCAGCGCTGAACTCGCCCTCGACGCGGGCGATTCCGGCGGGCAGCAGCGACGTACGCCGCTCGACCACGGCCCGTACCGCCCCGTCGTCGAGGACGAGCGCGCCCTGCGGCGTCGAGGCGTGCGCGAGCCACAGCAGCCGGTCGGCGCTGCGGCGGCCGGTGGCGTGGAAGTACGTGCCGGTGTCGCGGGCGGCAAGGGCGTCGGCGGCGTGACTGGCGGAGGTGAGGACGACGGGGATGCCGGCGGCGGCGGCGATCCGCGCGGCCTCGACCTTGGTCACCATGCCGCCGGTGCCGACGCCCGCCTTGCCCGCGCTGCCGATGGACACGTGCGCGATGTCGGCGGGGCCGCGCACCTCGTCGATGCGCGAGGCGCCCGGGAGACTCGGGTCGCCGTCGTAAAGCCCGTCCACGTCGGACAGCAGCACCAGCAGGTCGGCCCGTACGAGGTGGGCGACCAGGGCGGCGAGCCGGTCGTTGTCGCCGAAGCGGATCTCGTCCGTGGCCACGGTGTCGTTCTCGTTGACGACGGGCACGGCGCCCATGGCCAGGAGCTGGTCCAGCGTCCGGTAGGCGTTGCGGTAGTGGGCGCGGCGGCTGGTGTCGTCGGTGGTGAGCAGCACCTGGCCGACCCGCACGCCGTAGCGCGCGAAGGAGGCGGTGTAGCGGGCGACGAGCAGGCCCTGGCCGACGCTGGCGGCGGCCTGCTGCCTGGCGAGGTCCTTGGGGCGGCGGGCCAGCCCCAGCGGCGCGAGTCCGGCGGCGATGGCGCCGGAGGACACGAGGACGATCTCCTTCTCGCCGCCGCTGCGCGTCTTGGCGAGTACGTCGACGAGCGCGTCGACCCGGTCCGCGTCCAGCCCTCCCGACGCCGTGGTGAGTGAGGAGGAGCCGACCTTCACAACGATCCTGCGGGCCTCTGCGACGCCCTGCCTTGCCCCTGACACGTACAGTCCCCACTCTTGCTCGCCCGGTTCTCCCCGCAATGTACGTGAGCCGCTCCGGACGCCGCCTGCGCATTTCGCCCCGTGGACGGCCCGCGGCCCGCCGGGCGGCCGGCGGCCGGGCCCGAACGGCCGCGTCCCGCCGCCCCTGCCGGGGACAACGGGACGCGGCGCGCACGCGGATGACCGGCCGTCAGGAACGCACCGGGCGGCCCGACACCGCGCCGCGGGCCATCCGGCGCAGTTTCCGCACCACGCGCCGGGCGAAGGATGGTTTCGGCTTGCCGGCGTGGGGCGCGCTCACGCGCACCCCGTCGACCCACTCCGCCACCGTGACGGCGAACATCTCGTCGGGCACGCCGGCCTTCCTGTCGCCGAAGTGCGGGTACGCCAGGTACGGCTTGCCCTGCCGGCCCTTGCGCACCACCTCCGGCACCTCCTTGGCCTGGAGGAACTTCAGGTGCTCCTCCAGGAGATCGGCCCGCCCCTCGGCGACGTAGTGCATCCGCAGGCGCTCGGGCACCTTCAGCCGGCGGGCCACGCCGGGCGTCCAGTACTTGTCGGTCAGCGGTTGCGCGAGCTCGATCTTGTGCTGCCGGGTGGCGGGCTTCCCCTTCAGCCAGCGGTGGTCGAACTGCGGCAGCAGCGTGATCACGAAGGGGCGGATCATCAGCTCGTCCCGCTGGTCGCCGGGCGGGAAGAACTCGGCGATGAGATCCATGAGGGCAGTCGCCGAGTCGAAGCGCATCTCGTAACTGCCGCTCTGCGTGATGTGCTTGCCGTCGTCGCGGCGCACGATGTAGAGGCAGACGTAGTCGGCGACGATCGACACTCCGGAACTTCGCACATACGCCTCAAGAGTGAAGCGCGCGTCCTCGCCTGTATACAGCTGCTGATCGAAGCGCATTCCGTGCTTCTCCAGCAGCTCGCGCCGGAACAGCTTCTCCGCGCTGAGCGTGAACTTGATGTTGGAAGAGAAGAGGTCCGTGCGCTCCAGGGTGCGGCCGAACATGGACTTCGGCGCACCGCGCCCGACGCCCTCGATCTTGCCCAGCACGACGTCCGTGCCGTTGCGGTCGGCCATGGCGACCATGCGCTCCAGCGCCTCGTCGCCCAGGTAGTCGTCGGCGTCGAGAAAGAAGACATAGCGGCCGCGGGCCATGTCGAGACCTACGTTGCGGGGGCCACTGGGTCCACCGGAATTCTCCTGGTGAACGACGCGTGTGGCGACTTTGCTCCTGGCTGCGAATTCGTCGAGATAGTCTCCGGTCCCATCGGTCGAGCCGTCGTTGACGGCCACGATCTCTATGCGGTCGGCGCCCAGAGTCTGAGCCTCGACCGACTTCAAGCAGGGGATCAGGTAGGGCATCGCCTCGTACGCACCGATGATCACGGTTACATCGGGAATCTCGACTGCGGCCATGCCCGTCTCGTTCTCGTTCATCGACATCCAAGACAGTCGGCACATGGGTGTGGGTTGTTCACCATCGTTACTTTTCCACGTGATGCTCGCCACATCACACACGAAAGGCCCGGCAGAACGTCTCGAAAGACGCCCTGCCGGGCCGGTTCCGCACCCATGTCCGGGAATCGGCCAATCGACCGGCTCCCTGCCTCAGCCCGCCACGGTCGAGTCCACCCCGCTGGCCTCCGGCGCGGAGTCGCTCGGGTCGGCCGCGGTGACGGCGACCTCGACGCCGGTGCGCTGCGCCACACCCTGGTTGCGGGCCTCGGACTTGGCCGCCAGCGCCCGTACCGCGTCGTTGAACTGCACGATGGACGCGGGCTCGTCGGGGCCCAGCAGGTACGCCTTCAGCTCGCGCCGCGCCGCGGCCAGCGGGTCGGCCGCCTCGCCGCCCGTGATGGCGGCGAGCAACTCGCCGAGCTGCCCGGCATCGTTGTCAAGGATGACCGCGGCGCGCACGGCGGTGTTCTGCTGCTTGAACTCCTCGGCGCCCAGCTCGGCGGAGTCGGTCACGGCGTACGGCTTGCCGCTCGCGATGAAGTCCGACACCACGCTGGAGATGTCGGAGACCATGCCGTCCGACTCGTTGAAGCAGTCGTACAGGCGCGGCTCTGCGCCGGTGACGACCCGGTGCTCCCACCAGCCGAACGAACGCCAGTACGCGTCGTTCCACTCGTCCCTGAGCTGCGCCAGCTCGGCTTCGCACGCCGGGTCCGGCAGGGCGTCGCGGGACATCTCCGCCTCGTCCTTGCCGTTCTTGGCGCCGCCCTTGCCGCCCAGCTCGCCGAGACGGGTCTCGATCCGGTCGAGTTCGGCCTTCGCGGCGGCCTGCTCCGCGCGGAGCGCTGCCGCTTCCTGCGCCCAGCGGGCGTCGGTGGCGCGCGCGGCGGCCGCCTCCTCCACCAGGGCGGTGATACGGGCGTGGACCTCCTTGGCCGCCTGGCTGCGCGTCCCGGTGAAGGGGTGCGGCTTGTAGAGCACCCGGACCGGCTCACGGGCCTCCAGGAGGCGCCTGACGATGTTCTCGCCGGCCAGCAGGAGCGAGGTGTTGCCCGGGTTGTCGTCCCACCCCTCCCACGTGGGGGCGTACAGGACGGTGGGGACCGGGTTCTTCGGCGTGCCGGTCCAGGGCTTGATCGGGGCGAGCTGCGGGCGCCCCACCTCGACGATGTCCTCGTCGCGGACACCGACGTCGGCGAGGGCGTAGCGGTCGCGGCCGGCCCGGCCCGCGCTCCACACCTCGTCGTACACCTTGCTGAACGGGTTGATGCTCGCGACCTTGTCGCTGTCGCCGTGCCCGATGAAGACGTGCTTCATGGTCGGGACGCGCAGCATGTGGATGTTCTTGCCGACGTTGGCGGCGTAGAGCGCGACACGGACCGTGGAGAGATCCATGTTCATCAGGTGCGTGGCGCTCGGGACGCAGATCACCGGTACCGAGGTCGGGGCGAGCTGCGGCACGATGTGGCGCTCGCGCAGGATGATCAGCGGCCTGCCGTCGAGCTGCTTCATGGTGTCGAGCCACATGTTGACCTGGTACGCCGACTCGCGGGAACCGGAGAAGTACAGGACCGTGGTCGGCCGGTAGTCGCGCAGCCAGGCGTCGACGCCCTCCAGGACGGTGTCCGTCGGGGGCACGCGGCGTCCGCGCCGCAGGTACGGCAGCAGCACCGCGACGTAGGCGACGGCCAGGGCCAGGGTGAGCGCGAGGCCCGCGTAGCCGACGGCGTACTCGCCGCTCTGGACCGCGATCAGCACGCCCGCCACGGCGAAGACGTCGAGGTGCAGCATCTTCTCGGCGGACCGGTTCAGCAGCCGTCTGGGCGGGGCCGGCGGGATGTGCAGCATCCGGAGGTCGATGTTGCGGGTGACGACCGGCATCCGGCGGCGCAGACGGATCAGGGTGACCAGCGCGCCGTGCGGGGCCTGCAGCGCGTAGAAGAGCAGGAGGGCAGCGATCGTCACGTAGAAGATCGTCTGCTCGGCCAGCTGCATGCGGGCCAGCAGCAGGATCAGCAGCAACTGGCGTACCAGGAAGCGGATCGAGAGGCCCGCGCGGACCTTGCCGAGGCGGTTGATCAGGTAGCTGCCGCGCCGGTGCAAGTGCCGGTCCGCGAGGTACGTCGCGGCGACGGCGGCCGCGAAGAACCAGAGGTTCGGGATCAACGCGGCCAGCATGACGCACGGATACCCGAGGCCGATGACGGCGGCGGCGGCCAGTTCGGACCCGCTGCCCACGCGGGCCATTCGGATGGCGGTCGAAATCACGAAGAACCTGCTCCTGAGGGGTGCCGGTCATTTACGGTGCAATGAAAACGGTGCGATGGAATGATGAATTCCGCATTCACGAAGTCGGGCCTCTGCACTCGCTGTATTGGCGACTACAGAGGCCCGAATTCTCAATTGTCAAGCAGTATTACACATCTTCCTGACGGCTCAATACGGCCGCGAGAGCCTGCTCGAAGCCCGACGCCTCGGACGCGCCACGGGTCGGGTCCACCTGCCGTACGTCGATGACGTGACCGGTGAGCTCCGAGAGCAGCACGTCCAGCGACGTACGCGCCACGGCCTCGGACGACAGCAGCGAGCCCGCGGGCTCCTCGCCGAACGCCTTGGTGCGCATCGGGGTCGCGGTGCGCTCCGGGTTCACGCAGTTCACCCGCACCCCGTCCGCCGCCCACTCGTCCGCGAGGGCCTGGGTGAGATTCACCATGGCGGCCTTGGTGGAGGAGTAGAGGCTGTACTCGGCGCGGCCGCGGGTGTAGCTGCTGGACGTGTAGAGCAGCAGCTGGCCCTTGGTCTCGGCGAGGTACTTGTGCGAGGCGCGGGCGATCTGCACGGGGGCCAGGTAGTTGACGTTGAGCGCTTCCTGGATGGTCGCGTTCTCCGTCTCGGCGAGCTTGCCGATGCGGAGCACGCCCGCCGTGTTGATCACGTAGTCGACGCGGCCGGTCTCCCCGTACGCCTTCGACAGGGCGTCGTCGACGTGCTCGGGGTTCTCCACGTGCGTACCGGTGGTCGAACGGCCCAGCGCGTACACCGTGGCGCCGTACTGCTCGGCGAGCGCGGCGATGTCCGCGCCGATGCCGTACGAACCGCCGAAGACCACCAGCGTCTTGCCCGCGAGGAGCTCGCGGTACGCGGCCTCGTCGGTCTGCTGCGGGGCGGCGGTGGAGGCGAGCTGGAACAGCTTGTCGGCGATGAAGACGTCGACCGGCTGCGTCACCTTCATGTTGTACTCGTCGCCCGCGACGACGTAGATCGGCACGTCCGGCAGGTACTTCAGCACGACCGAACAGTCGTCGGTGGCCTGGAAGTTGGGGTCGCCGGACGCGACCTCGTACGCCTTGCGGATCGTCGACAGCTTGAAGGCCTGCGGGGTCTGGCCGCGGCGCAGCCGGGACCGGTCCGGGACCTCGGTGATGAACTCGCCGTCACCGCCGTGCGTACGGGTCACGATGATCGTGTCCGCCGACGGGATGGCCACGTCGACCGCCTCGTAGCGCTCCAGCGCGTCGACGCAGTCCTGGATCACACGCTGTGACAGCAGCGGGCGCACCGCGTCGTGGAAGAGGACGTTGCGGTCCTCCCCCTCGGCGAGGCCCTCGCCGAGCGCGGAGATGGCCCGCTCGGTGGTCTCGTTGCGCGTCGAGCCGCCCTCGATGACCTTGGCGACCTTGGTCAGGCCGGCCTTCGCGACGATCTTCTCGACGTCGGGCACATAGCCCGGCGCCATGAGAACGATGATGTCGTCGACGCCCTCTGCCTGCTCGAAGATCGACAGCGTGTGCTCGATGACCGCCTTGCCCGCGATCTTCAGCAGCTGCTTCGGGATCGAGAGACCCACACGCTGACCGGTACCACCGGCGAGCACGACTGCTGTGGTTCGGGTCTTGGCTATGGGCTGCACTGACACAGACGACCTACCTTGCGGGGACTGGGGGACAACGCGATGGTCGCACTCTCCGTGACCGTCTCGCAAGGTGGACGTACCTCTGCCGACACCTGTACGAAACCTGCCCCGTTCGCCAACCACCGGGCGGACTCGACTTGTTGAGTCCGCCCCGCGGTCAGTGAGACGTCAGGCAGGGCCTCATGGTTCACACCATGGGGGGTGAGTGATGCCACAGTGCGTGGTCGCCCCGACCCCTAGAAGGGGTTGAACTCGTCGTACTCCCGCTGCGAGTCGTCACGCTGGGCCTCGCGGTCCTTGCGGCGCGTGGCCGCCGGACGCGGGGCGTCCAGGCGGTGGTCCTCGCCGCGGCGGCCGAGCATCTCCGCGCCCGCCATCACCGTCGGCTCCCAGTCGAAGACGACTGCGTTGTCCTCGGCGCCGATGGCGACCGCGTCGCCCGCACGGGCGCCGGCCTTCATCAGCTTGTCCTCGACGCCCAGGCGGTTGAGGCGGTCCGCGAGATAGCCCACGGCCTCGTCGTTGTTGAAGTCGGTCTGGCGCACCCAGCGCTCCGGCTTCTCGCCGCGCACGCGGTAGACGCCGTCCTCCTCGGTGATGGTGAAGCCCGCGTCGTCGACGGCCTTCGGACGGATGACCACACGGGTCGACTCCTCCTTGGGCTTCGCGGCGCGCGCCTTGGAGACGACCTCGGCCAGTGCGAAGGACAGCTCCTTCAGACCCAGGTGCGCGACCGCCGACACCTCGAAGACGCGGTAGCCGCGTGCCTCCAGGTCCGGGCGGATCATGTCCGCGAGGTCCTTGCCGTCCGGGATGTCGATCTTGTTGAGGACGACGACGCGCGGCCGGTCGCCCAGACCGCCGTACTGCGCCAGCTCCTCCTCGATCACGTCGAGGTCGGTGAGCGGGTCGCGGTCGGACTCCAGCGTCGCGGTGTCCAGTACGTGTACGAGCACCGAGCAGCGCTCGACGTGCCGCAGGAACTCCAGGCCCAGGCCGCGGCCCTGGCTCGCGCCGGGGATCAGACCGGGGACGTCGGCGATCGTGTAGACGGTCGAACCCGCCGTGACGACACCGAGGTTGGGGACGAGGGTGGTGAACGGGTAGTCCGCGATCTTCGGCTTGGCCGCGCTCAGCACCGAGATCAGCGAGGACTTGCCGGCGCTCGGGTAGCCGACCAGCGCCACGTCGGCGACGGTCTTGAGCTCCAGGACGATGTCGCCGGACTTGCCCGGCTCACCGAGCAGCGCGAAGCCGGGCGCCTTGCGGCGGGCCGAGGCGAGCGCCGCGTTGCCGAGGCCGCCGCGGCCGCCCTCGCCCGCGACGTACGTCGTGCCGTGGCCGACCATGTCGGCCAGGACGTTGCCGTCCCTGTCGTAGACCACGGTGCCGTCGGGCACGGGCAGGATCAGGTCCTGGCCGTCCTTGCCCGAGCGGTTGTCGCCCGCGCCGGGCTGGCCGTTCGTGGCCTTGCGGTGAGGGCTGTGGTGATAGTCCAGCAGGGTGGTCACGGACTGGTCGACGACGAGGGTGACGTCGCCGCCGCGCCCGCCGTTGCCGCCGTCCGGGCCGCCGAGCGGCTTGAACTTCTCACGGTGTACGGAGGCGCAGCCGTGGCCTCCGTTACCCGCGGCGACATGCAGTTCGACGCGGTCCACGAAGGTGGTCATGGGTGGGTCCTCCAGTACATACGGAAATGTCTACATACGTAACACGCCAAGGGCGGCCGCGCTTCCCCGTCACCCGGGAAAGAGCGTCCGCCCTCGGAAAGTGCTGTGCGTTACCGCTCGACGAAAGCCGGAATTACTCGGCGATCGGAACGATGTTCACAACCTTGCGGCCACGGTGCGTGCCGAACTCGACCGCACCGGCGGCGAGTGCGAACAGCGTGTCGTCGCCACCACGGCCGACGCTCGTGCCCGGGTGGAAGTGGGTGCCGCGCTGGCGGACCAGGATCTCACCGGCGAGGACGGTCTGACCGCCGAAGCGCTTCACGCCAAGCCGCTGGGCATTGGAGTCGCGACCGTTCCGAGTGGACGATGCGCCCTTCTTGTGTGCCATGTCTCAGTCCCTTACTTCGCAGCCGTGGGGATACCGGTGACCTTGATCGCCGTGTACTGCTGGCGGTGACCCTGGCGACGGCGGTAGCCGGTCTTGTTCTTGTACCGAAGGATGTCGATCTTGGCACCCTTGTGGTGGTCCACGACCTCGGCGGTGACCTTGATGCCGGCCAGGACCCACGGGTCGCTGGTGACGGAGTCGCCGTCGACCACAAGCAGGGTCGAGAGCTCGACCGTGTCGCCGACCTTGGCCGTGGGAATCTTGTCAACCTCAACGATGTCGTCGACAGCAACCTTGTGCTGGCGACCACCGCTGCGCACGATGGCGTACACGCTGATCTCTCTTTCGCTCGGGACGGGACCCCTGATGCCAGCCGCTCGCACGGGCCGTGGGCCCGTGACGCATCCGAATGGACGAGCGGCCTCTAACGGCTCCCCGAAGGAGAGCCGGAAGGGAGGTGCTCAGGAGATGGCGTGCACAGAAACACGCCGACGGTCAAGAGTACGGTCCACCGGGGGGAGGGTCAAACCGGCTCCCGCGGCTGCCTCCCCGCACCGGAGGGAGCAGCAGTGGGGGGGGGGGGGGGGGGGGGGGAGAGGGGAGAACACCTAACGTAACACAACGGACCCCCCCATCACCCCCCCCT